>NZ_CP069338.1:6351785-6962857 GCF_016859125.1 Archangium violaceum
AGCAGGAGGATGATGGCGATCTCGGAAGTGATGGCGAGCTCCTTGTCGCGGGTGTCGATCGGTCATCAGGGAGCCCCGCCGCGACCTGGAAGGTGCGACGGGGCTCGACTTCATGAGACCTGGTGGCCTCGGAAGGACTAGAAGCGGCCGCCCACCGTCAGGGCGAAGTTGAGCAGGTTGCCGCTGGTCTCACCGTCCAGGTCGACCGCGTCCTCGAACTCCGTCCCCAGGAGGAAGCGGTACGAGGCGCGCGCCCCGGCGAAGACGCTCGGGGTGAACCGGTAGTCCACGCCGGCCGCGACCGGCACCTCCTGGATGAAGTCGTTCCTGAAGAGGCCTTCCGCGCCATCGGTGACGTTGATGTAGCTCACGCCGACACCCGCTCCCACGTACGGGCGGAGCTTGTCCTGCATGACGAGCGGGCCGGCCTTGGCCATCAGTCCCAGGTTGTGGCGGTACAGGGCCTCTCCCTCCTGGATGGTTTCCTCATTGATGGGGATGCGCTGGCTTTCGACACCCGCCTCGATGCCGAAGTTGCGCCAGGGCTGCGCACCCGCCGTGATGCCGAGCAGCGGGCCCGCCGCCGTACGCGACCCGGCGTCTCCGGTGAATCCGCCCATGCCCAGACGCACGTCGAGGCCCACTCGCGTCCTCTCCTGCTCGAAGTTGATGACGTCGCCAACGCGCGAAGCGTCAATGGCGGCGAACGCCGAACCCGCGGTGCAGAAGGCCACCAGCGCGATACCACCCATCCACGAACGAACCTTCATCTCATCCTCCCGTCACTCTGGGGTGTGTGTCCTCTGGCCGAAATCTGGGCATTCGGCCGGAATGAGAAGGATGGGAGCCGCGCCTGCCCGGGGTGGCCGTGCACGCTCCGGGGAGGAGGGGAGGCGCTCGGCGGGCCTCCTGGTTCTCTCGGGGAATGGGGCTAGCGGCGTCCGAAGAGCTTGCGCAGACCGGAGAGGAGACCGCCGGGACGCGTCTCGGGCTCGCCCTCCAGGGGAGAACGGGCGATGACGGCTTCCATTTCCGCGTCCTCGGGCATGTCCGTGGCGAGCGTCACGGGGTGGCGCTTCACGCCGGGCAGCGTGGCCGCGAGCGAGAGGGTCCCGTCCTGCGAGAGGCTGAAGTGCACTTCGGCCTCGCCGGGACGCTCGAGCGTGAAGGCGAGCGTGCCGAGGTACTCGTTCTCCGCGGCCACCGGAGAGGGCCCCTGGAAGAGGGCGAGCGTGAGCGGCCCGGGCGTGACGGGAAGGACGAGTGTCTTCTCCGCGGGCAGCCGGGTGTTGCGCTCGAGGACGCGCCGCAACGTGCCCCCGCGCTCGGCCACGCCGATGGGGACGGAGAGCACCTCGGAGACGGTGGCGCCGGGCTTGCCCGCCGCAGCGTCGAGCATGCCCTGGCCCAGCAGCGCCGCGCCGAGCGCCGCGGAGTGAGGGGCCGCCACATCCGCGCGCACGGGCACGCCCAGGCTCTCCTCCAGACGGCGGCGCACCAGCGGCGAGCGGCCCTGGCCTCCGAGCAGCAGCACCTCGTCGAGCCCCTGCGGCGTGAGCGCGCTGGACTCGAGCACGTGGCGGACGACGAGGGTGATGCGCTGCACGAGATCCGCGGTGAGGGCCTCCAGGCGCTCGCGGTTGAGCGAGAACGGAGCCGGGGCGCCGGGGAGCGGGAAGGAGACCTCCTCGCGCTCGCTGAGGGCTACCTTGGCGGCCTCGGCGGCGGTGAGCAGGGGGACCCAGTCGGAGGGGTGCTCGGGGCGCGGAAGTCCCTGGGCCTGGAGCTCGCTGGCGAGTGCCTCGGCGATGCGTGCGTCGAAGTCCATGCCGCCCACGGTGGGATCTCCTCCGGTGGAGATGACCTCGAGGTCGTCACCGGTGAGCTGGACGACGGACACGTCGAGACCGCCGCCACCGAGCTCCACCACGAGCAGGCGCTTGCGGGCGAGCACCCGCCCATGGCCGAAGGCGAGCGCCGCGGCCGAGGGGGCGTTGAGGATGCGCAGGACGTCGAGCCCGGCGAGTGTGCCCGCCTCGCGCATGGCGGCGCGTTGGCGATCGTCGAAGTGGGAGGGGACACAGAGGACGGCCCGCATGGCCTCGTGGCCGAGGAAGGTGCTGGCGGCGGACTTGAGCTCGCGCAGGAGCTGGGCGGCGAGCTCGGGGAGGAGGAGACCGCGGCCGTGGAGCTCGATGCTGGCGTCGCCGTGGGGGCCCGGGGAGATGGGGAAGGGAAGGGGACCGCCGAGCGCGCGCACCAGGGGCGAGCGGGCGCGCAGCCCGAGGAACCGGCGGAGCCCGTGGATGGCATGACGCGGAGAGCGCGCGGCCTCGGCCCTGGCGGCCGTGCCCACGAGGAGCTGGCCCGTCGCGTCCACGGCGATGAGCGAGGGGAGGGACTGGGACTCGCCGAAGGAGAGGAGCTGGAGCGTGCCCTGGTGGTGGACGGCGACGCGCGCCTGGGAGGTGCCGAGGTCGATGCCGAGCACGACCTCCGGAGGCGCGGCCGTCACGGGCGCGGAGACGGGCACGTCGAGGATGGCGCGCCGACGGCCCTTGAGCTCGGGCGAGACGGGACGGCGAGGCTCCTCGGGGACGACAGGGACTGGAGTCTCGGAGACGGAGGGCTCCGGACGCACGGAGACGGGCGGCTCCGCGGGGAGCACGGGGACAGGTGCCGGAGTCACGGGCACAGGAGGCGGCTCGGGCTCCGGGGCGATGATCGCGGAGGGCTCCAGGTCCTCGGGGGAGAGGTGCTCCAGGACGGCGCTGGCGATGAAGTCCTGGGTCGTGGGACGCACGGGGAGCACCGGGGCCGCACCCTCGGGCGCCACGAAGGCGGCGGGCTCCGCCGGGGTGGACGTGCTCGCGGGTTCGGGCACGGTGACGGTGGGAACGCCCCAGACCGGCGTGATGGTCCGTGTGGGTTTCTCGGCCACGGGAGCCGGGATGCTGGCGGGTGTTGGGGCCTCGGGTGGCTGCGGCGTGGGCGGGACCTGCTGCCCGGCCGCGGCGGCGGGCTTCGGTGCAGCTGCTCGTGGAGGAGCGGCCGGTTTCGGCGCCGGTGGGGCCGCGGGCTTCGCGGGGGCAGGAGGAGGGGCCTGCCTGGGGGCGGCCGGAGGAACCTGTTTCGCTGGCGGCTGAGCTCGAGCCGGAGCAGGAGCGGCCGGCTTCGGCGCGGCCGGGCGCGGTGGCGATGCAGCGGCCTGCTTGCGAAGCGCCTCCGCGGAGATGACGGGCCGTCCGCTCCTTCCCGGTCCCTCCGGGCGCGGAGCCCGCACCTGCCCGGGCTCATCCGCGCGTGGAGCCCCGGTGGACTGGCTGACGCGTGGCTCCGGGACCTCGGCGGGTGCCTCCGCGCGGGCTTCTGGTAGCTGCTCGAGGACCTGCTCGGCCGCGGCGGAGGGCGGGGGCGCGCTGGGGGCCGTGGGAGCCGGCGGCGAGACGTCGGCGCTCGCGTTCCGGCGGGCCAGGATGCGATCGATGAGCGCCTTGCTGTGCGCATCGAGACGCACGAAGCGCACGGTCATCCCGGCACGAGGGCCCTCGGCCTGGGCCTTCACCACCAGCCCCTCGCCGCGCAGCAGCCGCGAGCCATCGGCCAGCACCAGCTCGAAGGCGAGCCCCGTGCCCTCGGGTTTGGGCGAGCGCGTGGCGATGAAGAGGCCCCCACGCGCGACGTTGGAGCCGTACTTCTCGACGAAATCCTCCTCCGTCGCGTACGGGAGGCGGATGCGCAGCGGGAGCAGCTTGGGCTCGACCGTCACCGTCCGTCACGCCTCCAGGAGGGCCTCATTGCAGCGGGATGCGAGCGTCCGCGCCGCCGGGGGTGGGAATCAGGAGCGCCAGTCCGGGAGCCAGGGCCTCCGCGGGCGCCTCGAAGAGGAGGACGAGCGACTCGCGCTGTTCCCGCTGCCAGGTGTGGTCCAGCGTGCGCGTGCCGCCAACGGTCTGTGCATCTCGGGCGATGGGGTACTCCTTGCCCTCCGCGTCCACCAGCCGGGTCGCGGAGAGCGAGAGGTCCACGGGCTGGGGGCCGACGTTCTCGGCCTCGAGCTCCACGCGGACGAAGAGGTCCGTGGTGGTGAGCGACACCTTGCCCTTGCCGCTCAGGGAGTGCAGGGCCTCCAGGTGGGTGGGCTTCAGCGAGAGCGTGTCCACCTTCACGCGCTCCTTCGAGGCCAGGGCGTACGTCCTGGCCTGTTCCGCCTCGTGGCCCGCGGCGAGGCCCGCCAGGCGCGCGTTGGGGTCCGCGGGAGCGTCGGGAGGGGCGGCGGGCGCACCTCCCTGGTTCACGCGATCCACCTCCTGGCGGAGCTTCGCCAGGGTGCGGTCCTCGGTGGGCGCGGACTCCTCCTTCTTGCAGCCCCCCATGAGGGCCGCAGAGCAGAGGAGCGCCGCGAGGCCACGGGCGTCGAGTCTCATGAGAGGCTCGTTCCCTTCACCAGCTCGTAGAGCTTGTCGAAGGCGGCGGGGATGCGCGAGGGGTCCTCGCCACCGCCCTGGGCCAGGTCCGGCTTGCCACCGCCGCGGCCGTTGACCTCCTTGGCCAGCTCCTTGAGCAGGTTGCCCGCGTGGATGCCGCGCGCCACCACGTCCTTGGTGGCCGCCACCAGGAGGACGACCTTGCCGTCCTTCTCGCCGCCGATGAGCACCACGCCGGACTTGAGGCGATCGCGCAGCTGATCCGCCAGCCCGCGGTACACGTTCGGGTCCGCCGGATCCATCCGCGTGGCGAGTACCTTCATGCCGTTGATGTCGCGCGCCTGCTCGAGCAGGTCCTTGCTGGAGCCGGCCTGGGCCTTGACGGCCACCTCCTCGATCTTCTTCTCCAGCTCCTTCACGCGCCGCTGCGTGGCTTCCACGCGCTTGACCAGGTCCTTGGGCGAGGTCTTCAGCAGCTCGGCGGCCTTCTTCAGCTCGCGCTCGGTCTCGCGCAGGTACTGGATGGCGCCAATGCCGGTGACGGCGGTGATGCGCCGCACACCCGAGGCCACGCCGCTCTCGGAGACGATCTTGAAGAGCCCGATGTCACCGCTGCGCCGCACGTGGGTGCCGCCGCACAGCTCGGTGGACTGGGGGTGCACGGTGACGACGCGCACCGTCTCGCCGTACTTCTCGCCGAACATGGCGACGGCGCCGGACTTCTTCGCGTCCTCCAGGTTCATCACGCGCGTCTGGGCCTCGGTGTTCTCGCGCACCCAGCCGTTGACCAGGTCTTCCACCTGCTCCACCTGCTCGTGTGTGAGGGGCGAGAAGTGCGAGAAGTCGAAGCGCAGGTAGTCGGGCGCCACCACGGAGCCGGCCTGCTTGACGTGCTCGCCGAGCACCAGCTTGAGCGCCCTGTGCAGCAGGTGCGTGGCCGAGTGGTTGGCGCGGATGGACGAGCGCCGCTCGCCGTCGACGCCCGCCTGCACCATGTCACCCACCTTGAAGGTGCCCTGCGTCACCTTCACGTGGTGCACGACGAGGCCCTGCACCGGACGTTGCGCGTCCAGCACCTGCGCCACCGCCTTGCCGCCGTGGCCCACGATGCGGCCGGTGTCACCGACCTGGCCGCCGGACTCGCCATAGAAGGGCGTGCGGTCCAGCACCAGCTCCACCTCATCGCCCTCGTTGGCCTCGGTCAGCTCGACGCCGCCCTTGTTGACGATGGCGCGCACGGAGCCCTCGCCCTCGTGGCCCACGCCCTCGTAGCCGAGGAACTCGGTGGGGCCCAGGCGCTCGAGCAGCGCGAGGTGCACCGTGGCGATGGCCTTGTCCTTGGAGATGCCGCCCTCGTCCGTGCCCCTCTCGGCCTCCTCCTTCTTGAGCTTCTCGAAGCCCTGGATGTCGGCCTCGAAGCCGCGCTCCTTGAGGATGATCTCCGTGAGGTCCCACGGGAAGCCGTAGGTGCCGTGCAGCTCCCAGACCTTCTCGCCCGAGAGGACCTTCTCCCCGGCCTGCTTCATCCGGGCCACTTCCTCGTCGATGAGCTTCATGCCGCGGTTGAGCGTGCGGCGGAAGCTCTCCTCCTCGTGCTTGCAGACCTCGAGGATGAAGGTGCGGCTCTCGCGCAGCTCGGGGTAGGCGTCGCCCATGAGCTCGATGACGCGGTCCACGACCTTGAAGAAGAAGAGGTCCTCGAGCCCCAGCAGCGAGCCGTGACGGATGGCGCGGCGCATGATGCGGCGCAGGACGTAGCCACGGCCCTCGTTGGAGGGCTGCACGCCGTCGGCGATGAGGAACCCGGCCGCGCGGCTGTGGTCCGCCACCACGCGCATGGAGGCTCCGCCCTCCTGGGTGTAGGGCTTGCCCACCAGCTCGCTCACGCGCGAGATGATGCTCTGGAAGAGATCCGTGTCGTAGTTGGAGCGCTTGCCCTGGACGACGGACGCGATGCGCTCGAGGCCCGCGCCCGTGTCGATGGACGGCTTGGGCAGCGGAATCAGCGGCGCGTCCTTCTCCTTGCGCTCGAACTGCATGAACACGAGGTTCCAGATCTCCAGCCACCGGTCACAGTCGCACGCCACGCCCTGACACGGACGGCCCGCGGCGATCTCGGCACAGGGGATGTCGTCACCCTGATGGAAGTGGATTTCGGAGCAGGGGCCGCACGGGCCGGTGTCGCCCATGGCCCAGAAGTTGTCCTTGAGGCCGAGCTTGTAGATGTGCTCGCGCGGCACGCCCTGCTTCGCCCACAGCTCGAAGGCCTCCTCGTCCCAGGGGACACCACCCTCGCCGTTGAACACGGTGACGGCGAGCCGCTCCTTGGACAGGCCGAGCGTCTTCGTCACGAACTCCCAGCCGTACGCGATGGCGTCGGCCTTGAAGTAGTCGCCGAAGGAGAAGTTGCCGAGCATCTCGAAGAACGTGTGGTGCCGGGCGGTGTAGCCCACGTTGTCGAGGTCGTTGTGCTTCCCGCCGGCGCGCACGCACTTCTGCGACGTGGTGGCGCGCGAGTAGTCGCGCTTCTCACGGCCGGTGAAGACGTCCTTGAACTGAACCATGCCTGCGTTGGTGAAGAGCAGGGTGGGGTCGTTCTGCGGGACGAGAGAGGACGACGCGACGCGGCGGTGACCGCGCTCTTCGAAGAACTCGAGGAACGCCTCGCGAATCTGGGAGGCGGACAGGACAGAGGACATGGTGAGGGTATATGCCACAAGTGGTGGGGGCGCTGCGTTTCTTATGGACCGAGCTAGGATCCGCCTACTGACATGCGCTCCCCATCCCACCTTGTCACCCTTCTGCTGCTCGTCTGCCCGGCGACAGTCCTGGCACAAACCGACCCCGAAACGGCCTCGCTTGGCAGGAGGTTGAAGCAGGGGACCGAGCCCCTCCACCGCGTCCAGGCGGCGCGTGCCCTGGGGGCGTCGGATGACCCCGAGGCACTCGAGCTCCTGTGTGCCGGGCTCCAGGACCCGAGCGCCGAGGTCCGGGCGGCGGCGGCCGGGGGGATGGAGAAGCTGGGAGAGCCAGGCGGGGTGGAGTGCCTGGAGGCCCGGAAGGACGAGCCGGAGGCGGAGGTCCGGACGGCGATGGAGTCCGCGCTGCGCTCCCTGCGCGAGCTGAAGGAACGCCCCCCGCGTGCGTACGTGGTGTTCGCGGGGGTGAAGGACATGACGGGGACGCTGTCGCCGGAGATGGTGAAGGCGACCGAGGCCCGGATGCGGCGCGAGCTGGTGCGGTCGGGCGCGTGGCTCGCGCCGGAGAAGGAGAGCGAAGCGGCGGCGAAGGCGCTCCTGGACAAGCAGAAGGTCCAGGGTTGCCGGCTGGTGGTGGAGATCCGCCCTGGAGCCTCGGCGGGGGGGTTGAAGCTGTCGGTGATGGGCGTGCGCTACCCGGGCAAACAGCTCCTGGGGACCGTGGAGGTGCAGGCCTCGAACGCGGAGCCGTGGGATCTGCTCGTGGCGCTGGCGCCTCGCGTCATCGAGGACGTCACGGGTGCGTTCGGGTGGAAATAGCGAGAGCTCATACCCCCGGTGCGCTGCGTTCCTCGCTGTCCTGGTTCTAGGATGCGAGCTCCGCATGCGGTGCCCGTTCTCGCTCCTTTCCTTGTTGCTGCTGACCCTGCCAGGGGTTGCCCTGGCCCAGGTGGACTCCCGGACCGCCGCGCTGAGCAAACAGCTCGGGCAGGGGCAGGAGCCCCGACTGCGCTCGCAGGCCGCGCAGGGCCTGGGTGCCTCGGATGATCCGGAGGCGCTCAAGCCCCTGTGTGAAGGCTTGAAGGATCCGAGCGAGCAGGTCCGTGCGGCCTCGGCTCAGGCGCTGGGGAAGTTGAAGGAGCTGGCCGGGCTGGAGTGCCTGAAGGCACGCAAGCGCGAGACGGACGCGGCGACGCAGGCGGCCATCCAGGCCTCCATCCAGGTGCTGCAGGGGTTGAAGGAGCAGACGCCCCGGCTCTACGTGTCCTTCGGTGGGGTGAAGGACAAGACGGGCCAGCTGCGGCCGGAGGTGGTGAAGTCCACCGAGGCGCGGATGCGGCGCAAGCTGACGCAGGTGGGAGCGCTGCTGGCGCCGACGAAGGAGAAGAAGGCGGCGGCGAAGGGCGTGTTGCGCAAGCACGGCATCCTCGGCTTCCGGGTGCAGGCGGAGATTCTCGACACGGAGTCGGGAGGCCTGTTGGTGCGGATGGTGTGCGTCAGCTACCCGGATCAGTTGCTGCTGGGGGACGTGGAAGTGCAGGCCTCGGGAGCGAAGCCCGAGGAACTGCTCAAGGTGCTGGCGCCTCGCATCATCGAGGAGGCCGCGGACACGTTCGAGTGGGACACGTGAGGCCCTGAGACTGCGCTAGACATCCCGGCCATGACCCAGGAGAAAACTGCTCGGCAAGAGCTGGAGCATTGGACCCTTGGGCCTCCGCCCGACACGAAGCCCGGCTCCGCCTGACTCAGCTCCTGCGGATGAGCCCCATCTCCTCGATGGCGGAGAAGAGGCGCACGCGGGCCTCGGACCAGGGGAGCATCTCCACGCGGTAGCCGGCGAGCGCGTCCAGGATGAGTTGCCGGTAGCTGGGGTGGCCGGGGTCCGCGATGACGACCACGCCCCGGTCCCCATGCGAGCGGATGAGCCGGCCCACGCCCTGGCGCAGCTGCAGCAGCGCTCGGGGCAGCCGGTAGTACAGAAAGCCCAGGTGCGTGTTGCCTCCGCGGGAGAGGGGCTCCTCGCGAGCGGCCACCAGCGGACGGCTGGCGGGCTCCAGTGGCAGCTTGTCGATGAAGACGCACCCCACGCCCCGGCCGGGGATGTCCACGCCCTGCCAGAAGCTCTTCGTCCCCAGCAGCACCGTGCCGGTGTCCTTCTCCTGCCGCGCCGCCAGAGAGCGCCCGTGCCCGCGTGACTGCCGCATCACCTCGATGCCCTGCGGCTCCAGCTTCGCCTTCACCTGGTCCGCCACGCGCTCCATGCGCCGGGTGGAGGCGAACAGGCCCAGTACGCGCCCGCCCATCACCTGGGCCAGTCCGGACACGCGCGTCGCGGCCCAATCGATGAAGGCCTCCTCGTGCGCGCGAGGCGCATCCATCACCAGCACCACGAGCGCCTGCCTGCGCAGATCGAAGGGCGTGGGCGCGCGCAGCAGCCGGGGCGCGGGAATCCCCTCGTTGCGTCCATCCAATCCCAGCCGTCCGAGCACGTACGGCGTCCGCTCGGTGCCCGTGCTCAGCGTGGCCGAGGCCAGCACCAGCGAGCGCTTGTGCTGCGCGAAGTCCCGCGACACGTAGGCCGCCACGTTCACAGGCTGCGCGCTCAGGCTCCAGCGCTGCTTGCGAGGCACCGCCGTGGCCGCGTAGCACCGTCCCTCCGCGGGCTCGTCGGACAGCTCCGAGGCCAGCGTGGTCAGCTCCAGCACCTCCGACACGCCTCCCGCCAGCTCTCGCTCCAGCGGTGGCATCTTCACCGCCAGGTCCGGGAGGATCTCCGCCAGCCCCACCGTGAGCAGCTTGTGCAGGGATTGGAGGCACTCGCGCACCTCCAGGAGTCCCTCGCGCACCGGCTCCCATGTGGCGGCGGCCCGAACCTCGGGGGTGATGCGCAGCTCCGGCGCGTAGGCGGACTCGTCCGCGTCCTCGGAGGCACTCGCCGCGGCCGGCTCGCACAGGGCCATCACGCGCTCGCCCAGGCCGCGCGCGGCCGAGCCCACCGAGAGCAGGGCACTGTCGATCTCACTCATCAGCACGCGGGCTTCCGCGCGCCGCGAGGCGAAGAGGGCCCGCCGCAGCTCGGCGAAGAGGCCGCGCCGCCCGTCGCGCCCGTGGAGCCGCTCGGTGAGCCGGCTGAAGGCCAGGTCCGACAGCTCCGAGGAGAGCGCGGTGGTGGCGACGTCCTCCACCTCGTGCGCCTCGTCGAGCACCAGGTGCTCCAGCTTGGGGTAGCGCGCGGGCCAGGCGAAGGCGAGCGACTGGTTGATGACGAGCACGTCCGCGTCGCGCGCCTGGGCCACGGCCGAGTGGTAGTAGCAGCGGTGGAAGTGCGGGCAGCGCTCGCCGAGCGTGGTGGCCGCCTCCGAGCGCACCGCGGGGGAGAGCGCGAGCAGCACGGGGAAGCGCTCGCGGAACCAGTGGCTCAGCCGGTCGAGGTCTCCATCCGGGCCACGGCGCATCAATGCACGCAGGTAGGCACGGGGGGCTCGCGCGGTGTGGCGCATGCCGGGCTCCACGCGGGTGATGTCCAGCGCGCGGCGGCGGCAGAGGTAGTTCGTCTGGCCCTTGAGGAGTGCGTAGGAGAAGGCTCCGCCGGTGGCGCGGTGCAGGCGGGGCAGGTCCTTCTCGATGAGCTGGTCCTGGAGCGTCTTGGTATGCGGGGCCACGCCCACCTTGCGCCCGTTGCGAGCGGCGAAGAGGGCGGCGGGGGCCAGATACGCGAGCGACTTGCCTGTGCCCGTGCCGGCCTCCACCGCGAGCTGCCCCCCGTCGGACAGGGTGCGCGCCACGGCCTGGGCCATCTCGAGCTGGGCGGGGCGGGCCGCGAAGCCCTCCTGCGCGCGCTCCAGGGCTCCCCCGGGGCCGAGCAGCGCCGTCACCTCCTCGGTGCGCACGGGCAGCACGGGGGTGCTCTCGTCGGGCTGTTCGGAAGGCGGCTTCGAGCCGTCGGTGCGCTGGCGCTCGGGGCGTCCGGGGAGGAATCCCGTGGCCTCCAATTTGAGCGGGGCCGAGCGGGAGCGGCACAGGTTCCACAGCCCGGTGAGGAGCGTGACGATGGGCGCCGCGTCCGGGTCGAGGTCTCCTTCGAGCTCCAGTCCAGACTCGCCGGCTTCGATCTGCGCGAGCCGCAGCGCTGCGCGCGGGTCGAGCGTCTCCAGGAGGTCGGCGAGGTCATCGGCGCGGCCGTCGCGGAGACAGCCCTCGAACGCGTGCAGCAGCACGGAGAGGGTGGCCTCGCAGTCCGTCATGGCGCGGTGGCGCGAGCGGGGGCCCTTGCCGGCCCAGCGCAGCAGGAACTCCAGCGAATGGCTGGGCAGCTCCGGGTGCAGGTAGTGCATCAGCTCGCACGAGTCGAGCACGGGGGCGCGGATGGGGCCCAGGAGGTCCGGGAGGAATCCCTTCTCGAAGGAGGCGTTGTGGGCCACCACGGTCCAGCCGGCGAGCTTCTGGCGCAGCTCGGGGACCTTCTGCGCGAGCCGGGGCTGACCGGCGAGCATGGAGTCGTCGATGCCCGTGAGCCGGCGGATGGTGAGGGGCAGGGGGCGCGAGGCGGCGAAGAAGTGGACGTAGCGGTCCACCACCTGACCGTTCTCGACGAAGAGGGCTCCGAACTCGATGACCTCGTCGACGCGCGGGTCCAGCCCCGTCGTCTCGAGGTCGAGGAATACGTGTCGGGTGAAGAGCTCCGCCGCGCTGCCCATGGAGAAGAGGGTCCAGCCTAGCCGTCTTCGGGCGTCGTGCCGAGAAACCGGCCGCCCGGGGTTCTGCTGCGAGGGAGCAGTCCTACTGGTGGCTCGTTGACTTCACGGGGGGAGGGAGTGTGGTTCACCGGCCGCAGCCGTGGCGGAGCGGACACGGGAGGGAGGGCGGAGCGGGAGGGGAGGGCGTGAGCCGGGCCGGGTTGCGACCGCTGGGCGCGGCGAACCGACCGTTCGGCGTGGAGGGCCTCGTCGTCGCCTCGGGTGGGCGCAACCTTGCACGGCATCGGGCGAACCCACGCTCTCGGAGTCTCATATGACGACCGCCGCCACTGGCCTGCCAACTCCGCATGTCGATGTTCCCCTCGTACCCGCCGTTCCCCGCCTCCGCAGGCCCCGCGCGACGTTGCTCGCGGCGCTCGGGTTGGGCATCTGCGCCGAGGTGCTCTTCGATGGGCCCGCGCTCGGCCTCTCGTTCCCTCTGTTCGTCGTGCTTCTCCTATCGGCACTGCTCACCGTGGGAGGCCGCGAGAGCTGGCAGCGGGCCCGTCCCAACGCGTGGCTGCTCGTGCCGCTGCTGTTCTTCTCCGGGATGGTGTTCGTGCGCGCGAGCCCGTTGCTCACGACGCTCAACGTGCTCGCCTCGGGCTTCCTGCTGTTGCTGGTGACACACTTCTGGGCGGCGGGCCGCGTGGAGCGGCTCGGGCTGTGGAGCTATCCGTTCACCGCGCTCGGGACCTTCTTCCAGGCGGTGTTCCTCCCTCTGGGCGTGGTGCGCGCGGAGGTGGACCTGTCCGCGGCCCGCGCGCATGCGCCGAAGCTGATGCCGGTGTTGCGTGGAGCGCTGCTCGCCGTACCCGTGCTGCTCATCTTCACCGGATTGCTCGTCTCGGCGGACGCCGTCTTCGCCACCGCGGTGGAGCGGGTGCTGTCCTTGGACCTGGGGTTGTCGTTCATGGACGCGGTGGGGCGGGGGGTGTTCATCGCGGGCAGCGCCTTCGGGGTGCTCGGGCTGTTCGCCCACGCGCTACGCCGCCGCCGCCATGGCGGTGAGGCCGGTGAGACGGAGGTGGCTCCCGTCGAGGCCCGTCTGGGCTTCACCGAGAGCCTCACGCTGGTGGGCCTGGTGGATCTGCTCTTCCTGGGCTTCGCCGCCATCCAGCTCGCCTTCCTGTTCGGCGAGGCGCACCTGCCCTCGGGGCTCACCTATTCCGAGTACGCCCGGCGCGGCTTCTTCGAACTGCTCGCGGTGTCGGTGATGACGCTGGGGCTCAGCCTGGCGTTGGCGCGCTGGACGCGGCTGCACGGGCAGGGGCAGCTCACCGCCTTCCGAGCGGCGTGCACGGCGATGGTGGGCCTGGTGCTGGTCATCCTCGCCTCGGCGATGAAGCGTATGGCGCTCTACGAGTCCGTCTACGGTTACACGGAGCTGCGCGTGTACACGCACGTCTTCATGGTGGCGCTGGCCGGGGTGTTCGCCTGGCGCGTGGTGACGCTGTGGTGGCGGCCGGAGCGCTTCGCCATCGGGGCCTTCGTGGGGGCGCTCGGCTTCCTCGCCACGCTGAACGTGCTCAACCCCGACGCCTTCATCGCGCGCGGCAACCTCGCGCGCTCCTCGGAGGGCGTCGTCCTCGACGCGGAGTACATGACGCTGGCCCTCTCGGAGGACGCCGCGCCGGAGCTGGCCGCGTACCTGGCGCAGCGGCCCGAGAGCGAGCAGCTCGAGGGCTCCTTCGCGATGCGGGCCCGCCGCTCGCTCTGCGCCTACGCCCGGGAGTCGATGCCGGGAGGCTGGCCGGCCTTCCACCTCGCGCGTCACCGGGCCGCGAAGCTGGGGGCGCCGCTCTGGTGCCCTGCTCCGTCCCCCGTCCAGACGTCACCCTACGCTCGGGAGTGGAGGCGTTGATACGAGAAGGGGGCCACCCCATCGCGCGGATGGAGTCGGCCCCCTCGGAACGGCGGATGGAGTGGAATCACTCCACCATGAACACGCCGCTGATCATCTTCCCCATGGCGCAGCCGTAGACGAGCTTGCCCGTCTTGTTGGGGGTGAAGCTCACCTCCACCGGCTGGTTGAGGGGCAGCGGGGTGTTGATGTTGTACTCGTCGAGGACGATCTCCGTCGCGCAGGTCTGGTCCGTGGTGCGGGTCAGCACCAGCTTCACGGGCTCGCCCTGCTTGAGGGTGACGGGGCTCGGCTCGTAGCCCTTCTCGGTGACGGAGAGCGCGATGGTGCGCGGCTCACCGGGCTTCGTCGGCTGGGCGGTGGCCGCGGCCGAGGGCTCCGCCGGCTTCGATTCCTTGGAGCAGCCCTGCCCGGCGCTCAGCACCGCGGCCGCCAGGGTGAGGGCCAGCAGCGGCTTGATGATTTTGGAGATGAAGGGCATCGGCGGTTCCTTGGGGGCTAGTCGTTCTCTTCGGCCTCGTTGCCGGGCATCTCCGCGTCCGGGGCGTTCTCGGCCGAGAAGCGCACCAGGGCGTGCAGCGGGACGAATACCTCGTGTCCGTCCTCACCGACGATGAGGTCGAAGCGTCCCACCACGCGCAGCCGCATGGTGAGCTGGATGCCATTGCGGAGTGTCAGCCGCACGCGCTCGCCCTGGTGGGCGAGGAAGGGGCGGGGGTCCGAGAACGGGCGCTTGTCCGGCTGGCGCGCGACGTTGACGGGCTTCTGGGCCAGCTTCTGATCGCGCTCGAGGTGGGGCGTGAGCTGCTCCCAGTCCGTGCGGCGGGTGAGCATGACGACCTGGAGCTTCTCCAGTCGGCCACTGCGGCCGAGCACGAAGGAGATGGGCTCCACGCTCGCGAGCGTATCGAGCACGGTGCGCTCGCCCAGCACGATGGCCAGCTCCGTCTTCGACTCGAGCAGCCCGTTGATGAAGGTTCCCACCGAGGAGTCATCCACCTCGCCGCGGGCCTGCTTCACGGCGGCCTTGCGCTGGGTGCGCTCCTTGCGTGCGAGGAACTCGGCCACGGTCAGGCCGCTCTGCAGCACGCCGAAGGCATCGGGGAGCGACAGGCCCGGGTTCTGGCCCATCAGCTCGTACACCTGGTCGAAGCGCTTGGCCTCCTCGGCGTGCAGCTTGCGCCACACGCGGCACTTCATCTTGCCCTCGAGCTCGCCCTTGGCGATGCGCGCCGGCACGTGCTCCTTGGTGGCGAGCGCGAGGATCTGCTCGGGCGTGGGAGGGGGGCGGGGCGCCCTGGGGCGTCCGAATCCACCGCCGGGACGCGAGCCCATCGGTCCCGCTCCAGGCGCGCGGCCAGCCGAGGGGGCGGGCCGTGGCGAGGTCGGGGAGGGGATGGGCCGAGGGGCGGTGGGAGTGGGGATGGGCCGAGGGGCGGGGGCCACGGACGCAGGTGTCACCGGAGCCGACGGCGTCACCGGCGCCGAGGGAGTCGGCGTGGGCTTCGGCGTCACGCTGGGCGTCACGCTGACGGTGGGGCCGGGCGTGGGCGCCGAGGGCGTCGGCGTGGGCCGCGGCGTGGGCCGCGGGGTGACAGAGGTCGTGGGCGTCGGGGTCGGCGCAACGGTGCCGGGAGTGGCGGCCGGGCGCCGGATGACCTCGACTGCGGGGGCGATCCGCCGTGTTTTCCGATCGTTCACGTTCGTAGGCTACCTGATGCGCGAGCGGCCTGGGGGAGGCCTGTGCTCACGGCTGCTGGAGGGACTGCGTAAGGTCAATCTTCCATCCGGCGGGTTCACGAACCATCCGGACCTGACTTCTTCCATTCGAGGAAACCACGGTTACCTTCGCCACGTCCCCTTCCTCGCTTGAGAGCGAGACTTCCGTAACATCGGCGGGGGGTGGAACATTCGCGAAGAAGAAGGCTACCGGATCCGCCTTCACCGCGCCCGCGGAGGCGTCGGCCGCCGCCTGGGCCCGGGCCTTGAGTGCCTCCTGGGTGGGCTGGGAGAGGACGGAGTAGGCGGTCTTCTCATCGCCGCGCTGCACGGCCCGGTGGAAGGTCTGGTAGGCCTTCACGGGCGTCTCGTAGCTGGGTCGGTTGCAACCACCGAGAGCCAGCAGGGCCAGCAGGAGGAGCGACATCGCGGGCGGCAGGCGCATGCTCCTGCCATCTAGGCCAAAGCGGAGCGCTCGCCAAGAGGCTGAATCAACCGGGAGTCTCTTCCTGATGTTGGCGGACGCAATTACGGCCGGCGGCCTTGGCCTCGTAGAGGCAGACGTCGGCCACACGCAGCAATTCTTCCAGGGCGAGAATGCTCTTGGCGGGCACGCTGGCCACCCCAAGGGAGGCCGTGCACCGCACCTGCTGGCGAGACCCGTCCTGGGCGCGGTGCTCCAGCTGGAGCGAGGCGATGGCCTCGCGCACGCGCTCGCAGGCCCCGAGTGCCTCCTTGGGCCCCGTCTCCGGCAGCAGGGCGATGATCTCCTCGCCTCCATATCGAGCCACGAAGTCCACCTCGCGCAGCTTGCCGCGTACCGCCCGGGCCACCGTGCGCAGCACCTCGTCCCCGAAGGGGTGGCCGTAGGTGTCGTTGAGCCGCTTGAAGTGGTCGATGTCCAGCATCACCAGCGACAGGGGCGAGCGGTAGCGCGTGGAGCGGATGAACTCCTCGGTCAGCCGCTCCTCGAAGTAGCGGCGGTTGTAGAGGCCGGTGAGCGCGTCGATTCGGGTGAGGGCCAGCAATTCCTCGCGTTTCTGGGCCAGCTCCTTGTTGGCCCGGTCCAGCTCGCGGTTCTTGAGGTCCATCTCCCGGTTCTTCTCCACCAGCGTGTCCTGCAGCGCCTTGAGGCGCAGCATGGACTTCACGCGCGCGGAGAGCTCCAGCATGTCGAAGGGCTTGACCAGGTAGTCATCCGCTCCCAGCTCGAGCCCTTCCACCTTGCCCGCCGCCTGCCGGGCCGTCACCAGGATGACGGGGATGAAGCCGAAGCCCCCCTCGCCGCCATTGGCCTTGATGATGCGGCACACCTCCACCCCGCCCAGCCGCGGCATCTCCACGTCCATGATGATGAGGTCCGGCCTCACCTCCCGGAGCGAGCGCAGCGCCTCGGTGCCGTCATGGGCCTCGCGGAAGCGGTAGCCGTGAGAGGCCAGGCCCTCGCGCACGTGCTGGATGTTGGCGGGGTCGTCGTCGACGAGCAGGATGGTGCGGTCGGCGAGCGTGGGTGTGGCCAGGGTGCGGCGGGGCGCCTCTCCCACTTTTTTGATCGAATCGTCCGCCATGTCGCTGCCGTCCACCTGTGACCCCCCTCGTCCGGGGGTGTCCGGGGGGCCCCTGATTCTTTCCCGGAAGCGGCACCGCTGCCAAGCCAGCCGCCCGTCCGGGTGCTCCTCAGGCGGGCTTGCGCAGACGGGCGCGGTACACGGGCTCGCCGCTGGCCAGATAGCGCCGCTCGCGGGTGGAGGGGACCTCCTCGGGATCATAAGGGTGGAACACACCCTTGCCGAGCGGGTTGAGGAAGCCGGCGTCCTCCAGGATGGCCAGCATGGAGACGCCCCGGTCCTGAACGTCCGTGCGCATGTCGAACAGGCCGCCGGGCTTCATCCGGTCCAGGAGCAGCCTGGCGAACTCGGGCTGGATGACGGCGCGCTTGAAGTGGGCGCGCTTCCACCACGGGTCGGGGAACTGGAGGTGGATGGCATCCAGCGAGCCCGGCGCGAAGATGCGCGGCACCACGAAGCGCGCGTCGGCCTCGAGCACGCGCAGGTTGCGCAGGCCCATCTTGCTGCCGCGGTCCAGGGTGTCGCGCGCGTACTTCTTGCGCCACTCGAAGGCGACGAAGCGCACCTCGGGGTGGCGCCGGCAGTACTCGAGCGCGTGCCCACCGGCGCCGGAGCCGATCTCCAGCTCCAGGGGGCCGGAGAAGCCGAACTCCATGTCCCAGTCGGGAGGGGATTCGAGATTGGCCAGGTGCAGGCCGACGGGATCGGGGAGGAGGCGGGGGCGGGCCATGACGGATGCGTGACGCTGGGAGGCCTCTTCGCACGGGCCGGGGCGGTCTGGCCAGGGCAAAGCGACGGTTTTGGCGCTATACCGGCGACCCATGAAGGTCTTCCAAGGTGTGTCGGAGGCGCGGGCGCTGGCCGGTTGCGCGCTCGCGCTGGGCAACTTCGATGGTGTGCACCTGGGCCACCAGGCCCTCTTCGCCGAGGCCCGGCGCCGGGGGGTTCCCTCCGCCGCGCTCACCTTCCAGCCCCACCCGGGCAAGGTGCTCCAGCCGGACCTGGCCCCCAAGCTCATCACCCTGCTGCCGCGCAAGCTGGAGCTCTTCGAGGCCAGCGGGTTGGACGCGGCGGTGGTGCAGCCCTTCACGCTCGAGTACGCCCGTCACTCGCCGCGCGACTTCGAGGCCTCGCTGCTGGACGAGGTGGGCGCGCGCCACCTCGTGGTGGGCCATGACTTCACCTATGGGGCCGCCCGCGCCGGCAACGCGGACACCCTGCGCGAGGCCGCCGCCGCCCGGGGCGCCCAGGTGCACGTGGTGCCTCCCGTCACCGTGGATGGGGTGGTGGCCTCGTCCTCCAAGGTGCGCGAGTACATCCTCGAGGGGCGGGTGAGCGCGGCGCAGCGGCTGCTGGGGCGGCCCTTCGACCTGGACGGCACCGTCGTCACCGGCCATGGGCGCGGCCGGGGCATCGGCTTCCCCACCGCCAACGTGGACACCCAGAACGAGCTGCGGCCCGCCGCCGGTGTGTACGCCATTCGCGTCAGCTTCCGCGGGGGGCCGGATGTCACCTGGCTTCCGGGGGTCGCGAATATCGGTGTCAAACCCACCTTCGGGGTCAACGAGGTCACGATCGAAGCGCACCTGCTCGACTTCAGTGGGGACCTGTACGGCAAGGAGCTGCGGGTGCAGTTCCTGGAGCGGCTGCGCGCCGAGCGCCGTTTTGGCTCCGTGGCGGAGCTCGTGGGGCAGATCAAGCGGGATGTCGAGGCTGCCCGAGCGGTCATCGCCCGGGCGTCCGACTGAAACTTTCCCGAATGGATTCAACGGGTTGCCAGGAGAGCGGCTCCCGTGGGCCGCCTTGACAGGTCCGCGCGTCCCTTCCTTTAATCCGTTCTCAAAGTCTCATGCGCGCCTACGTCCGCGCATCCCTTCGTTTTTCCAACGTTCGAGGCCCCTGAATGTCCGGTCGACTTGGTGAACTGCTGGTTCGCGAGAACCTCATTTCCGTCCAGCAGCTGCGCAAAGCCCAGGAAGAGCAGCAGAAGACGGGAACGCGCATCGGCACCGCCCTCATCAAGACGGGAGCCATCGAGGAGTCCAAGCTCACCGACTTCCTCTCCAAGCAGTACGGCGTCCCGGCCATCAACCTGAAGGATTTCGACATCGACGCGGAGATCATCAAGCTCGTGCCGAAGGAAGTGGCCGAGAAGCACCTGGTGATCCCCGTCAACCGCGCCGGCCCCTCGCTCATCGTGGCGATGTGTGATCCGTCCAACATCTACGCGGTGGACGATCTGAAGTTCCTCACCGGCTACAACGTGGAGCCGGTGGTCGCGTCCGAAATCTCCATCCGCGAGGCCATCGAGCGCTACTACGCCGAGAAGGGCCCGGACATGAATGCCCTCGTCGAGGAGATGGCCGAGGACATCGAGGTCGCCAAGGAGGAGGAGGAGGGCAACGTCGAGGAGATGGCCCGCGCCGCGGACGACGCGCCCGTCGTCAAGCTGGTGAACCTGATCCTCCAGGACTCCATCAAGAAGCGCGCCTCGGACATCCACGTCGAGCCCTACGAGAAGGACTTCCGCGTCCGCTTCCGCATCGACGGCTCCCTCTACGAGGTGATGCGTCCGCCGATGAAGCTCAAGAACGCCATCACCAGCCGTCTGAAGATCATGGCGAACCTGGACATCTCCGAGCGCCGCCTGCCCCAGGACGGCCGTATCAAGATCAAGCTCGGCGGTGGCAAGGAGATGGACTTCCGCGTGAGCGTGTGCCCCACGCTCTTCGGCGAGAAGGTGGTGCTCCGCCTCCTGGACAAGTCCAACCTCCAGCTGGACATGACGAAGCTGGGCTTCGATCCGCAGCCGCTGGCCTGGTTCAAGGAGGCCATCGAGCGTCCCTACGGCATGGTGCTGGTGACGGGCCCCACGGGTTCCGGCAAGACGACGACGCTCTACTCGGCGCTCTCGTCGCTCAACCAGGTCGACACCAACATCGCCACCGCCGAGGACCCGGTCGAGTTCAACTTCGCCGGCATCAACCAGGTGCAGATGCACGAAGACATCGGCCTGAACTTCGCCGCGGCGCTGCGCTCCTTCCTGCGTCAGGACCCCGACATCATCATGATCGGTGAGATCCGCGACTTCGAAACGGGCGAAATCGGCGTCAAGGCGGCGCTCACGGGCCACCTGGTGCTCTCCACGCTGCACACCAACGACGCCCCGGGCACGGTGAGCCGTCTGCTCAACATGGGCATCGAGCCCTTCCTCGTGACGGCCTCGCTCAACCTGATCCTCGCCCAGCGTCTGGCGCGCCGCCTGTGCCCCGCCTGCAAGCGGCCGGCGGAGAACGTGGACGAGCAGGCCCTCCTCAACGCGGGCGTGCCTCCGGAGAAGCTCGGCACCTTCACCGTGTACGAGAAGGTCGGCTGCCGCGAGTGCAATGATCGTGGCTACCGTGGCCGCGTGGCCATCTACGAGGTCATGCCCTTCTGGGATGGCCTCAAGGAACTGGTCATCAACGGCGCCTCCGCCGCCGAGCTCAAGGCCGAGGCCATCCGCCTGGGCATGAGCTCGCTGCGCATGTCGGCCCTGGCGAAGATGATGGACGGCGTCACCACCCTGGACGAAGTGGTGGCCAACACCGCGCCCGACAACTTCTAACCCGCTCCACCCCGCCTAATACCCCTACCCTGAAGGACGGTTTTCGTGAATCTGCACCAGCTGCTCAAGGCGATGGTCGAGAAGGGCGCTTCCGACCTCCACATCACCACCGGCTCGCCGCCCCAGCTCCGCGTGGATGGCGAGCTGGTGCCGCTCAAGACGGCCCAGCTCACCCCGGTGGAGACCAAGCAGCTCTGCTACTCCATCCTCACGGACGCCCAGAAGCACAAGTTCGAGGAGGAGAACGAGCTCGACCTGTCCTTCGGCGTGAAGGGCCTGTCGCGCTTCCGCGCCAACATCTACATGCAGCGCGGCGCGGTGGCGGGGGCCTTCCGGACCATTCCCTTCAAGATCCTCACCTTCCAGGAGCTCGGTCTACCCCCTGTGGTGGCCGAGCTGGTGAAGAAGCCGCGCGGTCTCATCCTGGTGACGGGTCCCACGGGCTCGGGCAAGAGCACCACGCTGGCCTCGATGATCGACAAGATCAACACCGACCGTCATGAGCACATCATGACGATCGAGGATCCCATCGAGTACCTGCACCCGCACAAGAACTGCCTGGTGAATCAGCGTGAGGTGGGGGCCGACACGCGCAACTTCAAGACGGCGCTCAAGTACATCCTCCGCCAGGACCCGGACGTGGTGCTGGTGGGCGAGTTGCGCGACCTGGAGACCATCGAGGCGGCGCTCGTGATCGCCGAGACGGGCCACACCTGCTACGCCACGTTGCACACCAACAGCGCGGTGCAGACCATCAACCGCGTGCTGGACGTGTTCCCTCCGTACCAGCAGCCGCAGGTGCGCGCCCAGCTGTCGTTCGTGCTGGAAGGCGTGATGAGCCAGGCGCTCATCGCCAAGCAGGGCTCTCCGGGCCGCGTGCTGGCGCTGGAGGTCATGGTTCCCAACCCGGCCATCCGCAACCTCATCCGCGAGGACAAGATCCATCAGGTCTACTCATCGATGCAGGTCGGTCAGGCCAAGTTCGGCATGCAGACCTTCAACCAGGCCCTGGCGGCGCTGCTGATGCGGCGGCTCATCAGTCAGGAAGAGGCCTTTGGACGCTCGAGCGATCCGGACGAGCTCCGCAATCTCCTGGCGGGTGCTGGGCCTGGCGGCATGCCTGGTCAGCGGCCGGCCGGTCCGGGCGCACGCTAATTCGCGAAATTCAACCGCGGGGATAGACTCGCGTCCCCCTCGGAGGCCTGTATGGCGGCAACGGCAACCCAGAAGTCGGCACCACAAAAGTCGTCGAAGAACACAGCCCAATTCCTCTGGGAGGCCAAGACCAAGTCTGGCGAGACCAAGAAGGGTGAGATGGAGGCCTCGGACGTCGAGGCCGTCAATGCCCGCCTCAAGTCGCTCGGTCTCAATCCGGTCAAGGTTCGCCGCAAGGGGATCTTCGATTCCGAGCTCAACCTCGCGCTCGGCACGGGCGTCACGGGCAAGGACATCCTCGTCTTCACCCGTCAGTTCGCCACGATGATCGACGCCGGCCTTCCGCTGGTGCAGTGCCTCGACATCCTGGGCAGCCAGATGGACAACCCGGCCTTTCGCAAGGTCGTGTTCGCCATCAAGAACAAGGTGGAGCAGGGCTCCACCTTCGCGGACGCGCTGGGAGATCACCCCAAGGTGTTCGACGAGCTCTTCGTCCAGCTGTGCGCCGCGGGCGAGGTGGGCGGTATCCTCGACAACATCCTCAACCGGCTCGCGGCCTACCGCGAGAAGAACGAGAAGCTCAAGCGCAAGGTCAAGAGCGCGATGACCTACCCGGCCATCGTGCTCCTGGTGGCCTTCGGCGTGACGGCGCTGCTGCTCCTCAAGGTGACGCCGACGTTCGAGAAGATGTTCGCGGACTTCGGCCAGGCGCTGCCCGCGCCCACCCAGTTCGTGGTGGACCTGTCGAAATGGGCCCAGGCCTACGCGGGCTACGCGTTCATGGGCATCATCGCCATCGCGGTGGCCTTCTCCTATACGTACGCTCAACCCCAGGGCCGGCGTTTCTTCGATAAGGTGTTCCTGATGGCGCCCATCTTCGGACCCGTCATCCGCAAGGTGGCGGTGGCGCGCTTCACCCGTACGCTCGGCACGATGATCTCCTCGGGTGTTCCCATCCTGGACGCCCTGGACGTGACGGCGAAGACGGCCGGTAACCGCTCCGTGGAAGAGGCCATCTACTTCGTGCGCGGGAAGATCGCCGAGGGCAAGAACATCGCCGGCCCGCTGTTGGAGACGAAGGTGTTCCCTCCCATGGTGGTGCAGATGATTGGCGTGGGTGAGGCCACCGGCGCCATGGACACGATGCTCAACAAGATCGCCGACTTCTACGATGACGAGGTGGATACGGCGGTCGCGGGCCTCACGGCGATGATCGAACCGCTGATGATGGTCTTCCTGGGCGGCGTGGTCGGTGGCTTCCTCATCGCGATGTACCTGCCCATCTTCTCCATCGCCGGTGCCATCAAGTAGCGTCGGCAGCCTCGTGCTCGCCGCTCCGCCGGAGGCCGACGCGCTGCGGACACGGCTGGTCTGGCTCACCGTGTTCCGCACGGTGGCCGTCAGCCTGTCGCTCGTGGCCGTCGCGGCCCGGCTGCTCCTCCAGCCCCTGGAGGATCTCAGCCGTGTGGACACGCTGTCGTTCGTGGCCATCGGGCTCGTCTATCTCTTCACGCTTGTTTATGGCCTCATGCTGCGCGGGGGCCGGGCGGACCGAGCGGCGGCGGTGGTGCAGGTGGCGGGCGACCTGCTCATCGCCTCGGTGCTCGTCTTCCTCACCGGCGTCGGAGACAGCCCCTTCACCTTCCTCTACCTGCTGACCGTTATTGGCGCGAGCATCCTGCTGGATGGACGAGGCGCGCTTATCGCCGCCGGGGCCAGTGCGCTCGCTTATGCGACGCTGCTCGTGGCGGTGAGGCTCCAATGGTTGGAACCGCCCCTGGGAGTGGGTGTGCTCAGCCGTCAGCGCCTCCTCTTCCTTCTGGGCAGCAACGTACTGGCCCTGTTCCTCATTGCCGCGCTGGCGGGTTACCTGACGCGCCAGCTGTCGGCTACGGGTGGACGGCTCTCCGCGCGCGAGGCGGACCTCAAGAAGCTGGACCACCTGCAGCGGCAGATCCTCGCCTGCATGCCCTCGGGGCTCATCACCTGCGACGTGGCCGGGCGTGTCACCTTCGTGAACCGGGCCGCCAGTGCCATCCTGTCTCTGGAGCCGCGGTTGCCACCGGGGCTGGACGTGGAGTCCCTGTTGCCGGGCGCGTTGGGAGCGGATGCCCGCCAGCGCCGCCGGGAGCTGGCGGTGCAGACGCCCTCTGGCGTGCGCACGCTCGGGCTGTCGGTGACGGGGTTGGAGAGCAGTGATGGAGGTGGCACGCTCATCGTCTTCCAGGATCTCACCGAGCTGCGCCGCATGGAGGAGGATCTGAAGCGCGCGGACAGGCTGGCCGCCCTGGGAACGCTGGCCGCCCAGCTCGCGCACGAAATCCGCAATCCCCTGGCGGCCATGCGGGGCTCGGCGCAGCTGCTCGTACAGGAGCCCGACACGGACCCGAGCTCGACCAAACTGGTGGAAATCCTCCTGCGGGAGTCGGACCGGCTCTCCAAGCTGGTGGAGGACTTCCTGCGCTTCGCCCGCCCGCCTCCGCCCATCAAGCAGGAGCAGGAGCTGGAGGTGCTGGTGGCGGAGACGGTGGAGATGCTGCGGGTGGACCCCATCGCCCAGCAGGTGGAGGTGGACATGGTGCTCGCCCCCTTGCGCGTGCCGGTGGACGCGGATCAGTTCCGGCAGGTGCTCATCAACATCCTGCGCAATGCCTTCCAGGCGGCCGGCCAACGGGGCAGGGTGCGCGTGACGCTGGAGGCGGTGGGCGAGGAGGCCTGGCTGCGCATCTGGGACTCGGCGGGCAGCATTCCCGCGGCGGACCTGTCACGCATCTTCGAGCCCTTCTTCAGCACCCGCGAGGGTGGTACGGGGCTGGGGCTGTCCACGGCGTACTCCATCGTGCGTGCGCATGGTGGCAACATCCGCGTGTCCTCGTCTCCGAAAGAGGGCACCGAGTTCCTCATCCAACTGCCGCTGCAGGGTTGAGGGGGAAAGGGAGGGCCTGGTCGTGCACATCCTGGTGGTGGACGATGAGCTGTCGATGCGCGAGTTCCTGGAGGTGCTGCTCACCCGGGCGGGCTACCAGGTGACGTGCGTGGATGGCGTGCGGGCGGCCAGGGAGGTCCTGGGCTCGGCGCGGGTGGACCTGGTCGTCACCGACATGCGGTTGGGCGCCTCGCAGAGTGGCATGGACGTGCTGCGTGCCACGCGGTCCCTCCCCGAGCCGCCCGAGGTCATCGTCATCACCGCCTTCGGCACGGCGGCCTCGGCGGTGGAGGCCATGCGCGAAGGGGCGTACGACTACATTGGCAAGCCCTTCGACAACGAGGAGCTGAAGCTGCTGGTGCAGAAGGCGCTGGAGAAGCGCACGCTGCGCCGGGAGAACGTCTCGCTGCGCGAGCACCTGGTGCCGGGCGCGGGAGTAATGGGGGTGGGCCGCAGCGAGCGGATGCGCGCGGTGTGGAGCCTGGTGGAGAAGGTGGCGCCCACGCGCTCCACCGTCCTCATCCATGGAGAGAGCGGTACGGGCAAGGAGCTCATCGCCAAGGCCATCCACCTCAAGAGCACGCGTGCCGGCCAGCCCTTCCTCCCCGTCAACTGCGCGGCCCTCAACGAGGGCGTGCTGGAGAGCGAGCTCTTCGGTCACGTGAAGGGGGCCTTCACCGGCGCCACGCAGGAGCGGCCGGGTCTGCTCGTGCATGCGGGGGAGGGGACGGTGTTCCTCGACGAGATTGGCGAGGTGCCGCTGGCCACGCAGGTGAAGCTGCTGCGCGTGCTGCAGGAGCGGAAGGTGAAGCCCGTGGGCAGCTCGGCGGAGATCCCCTTCCATGCGCGGGTGGTGGCGGCCACCAACCGGCGTCTGGAGGCCGAGGTGAAGGCGGGGCGCTTCCGGGAAGATCTCTTCTACCGCCTCAACGTCATCACCCTGGAACTGCCCCCCCTGCGCGAGCGGGCGGGCGACATTCCGCTGCTGGCCGAGCACTTCCTCGAGCGGCAGCGCAAGGAGCTGGGGCGGCCGGGGTTGCGCTTCTCTCCAGAGGCGCTGGCGGTGCTGGCCTCCTATCCCTTCCCTGGCAATGTGCGCCAGCTGGAGAACATCGTCGAGCGCGCGGCCACGCTGGCGGATGGAGACGTGCTGACGCTGGCCTCGCTGCCCCCCACGCTGCGGGGCGAGCCGGCACAGCCCGCCGCCGTCTCCGCCTCTCCCTCGGAGCAGGTCTCGCTTGGGACCGGCTTTTCCCTGGAGCACTTCCTGGATGATGCCGAGCGGCGCTACCTGGTGGCCGCCCTGACCCAGGCGGGTGGGGTGAAGACGCGTGCGGCGGAGTTGCTCGGCCTGACGTTCCGTTCCTTCCGCTACCGCATGGCCAAGCACGGGCTCTCCGACCGGGACGACGAGGCTTGAGCCCCGCCGTCCCACCCCACTCCTTCAGCGGAAGTCCCGCCGGTTGAAGAGGATGACGGCCAGCGACACCAGCACCCCGGTGTAGGCCAGGGCGTAGACGGCGGAGGACAGCAGCTCGCCGCCGGAGATGCTGGCGTAGTACGTCGCGTGGGGCCGGTAGTTGAGGCGCGATAGATCCGGCAGCAGGTAGTACACGGCCCGTCCCAGCGCCTGCACCGCTTCGCTCTGGGACTTGATGGCCAGCGAGTAGATGTCCGCCGAGAGGTGTCCGGCGAAGTAGATGCTGACGGTGACGAAGGCGGACACCATCTGGCTGGAGAAGCTGGACATCAGGAAGCCCACGCCACTGAGCACCCACAGCTCGAACCACTGCATCCCCACGGCCGCGAGGTGCGCGTATGTGAGGGGGCTCTTGTAGAGGACGAGCATCAGGATGAAGAGCGCGGCCATGGCCAACTGCAGCACCGTCACGGTGAGGATGTTGCCCAGCAGCCGGCCCACCAGGAAGGTGCCACGCGAGATGGGCTTGGACACCATGAGGAAGATGGTGCGCCGCTCGATTTCCCGCGAGATGAGCCCGCTGGAGAGGAAGATGGTGAGCAGCACCAGCATCAGGTTCATGGTCCCCAGGCCCACGTCCGTGAGGACGCGGTCGAACGTGCCGACGGTGACCTCCAACACGAGTGTGGTGGACATGAGCAGGGTGAGCGCGAAGATGCCCACCAGGAGGGTGACCCGGTTGCGTCGGGCCTCCCGGAAACCATTGAGCGCCAGGGCGACGAACGGACCCATTACGAAATCTCTCCTCCCACGGGGCCCTGCCGCGCCTCCTCGAGCGCGCGCAGGAAAAGCTCTTCCAGCGAAAATCGGGCGGGCTGCAACTGGGTGAGCCGCCCACCCTGCTCCAGCACCTGCTTGAGCAGGGGTTGTGCATCCGCCTCACGCACGCGCAGCAGCACGCGATTCTCCAGCTTGCGGACCTGCTCCAGCGCCAGCCCCAGCGCCTCGATGCGCTCCGCCGGCAGCCCCTCCACCGTCAAATCCAGGTGCGTCGCCTGCGCGCTCACCAACTCGGCCACGCTGCCTTCGCGCACCCGCCGGCCGCCCACCAGCACCGCCACCCGATCACAGAGCGCCTCCACGTCCGGGATGATGTGTGTGCAGAAGAGCACGGTGGTGCCCCGGTGCCGCTCCTCGAGGATGATGTCGCGGATCTGCCGGCGGCCCACAGGATCCAGGCCCGAGGTGGGCTCGTCGAGGATGAGCAGCTCCGGCTTGGAGACCAGGGCCTGCGCCAGCGCCACGCGCTGCACCATGCCCTTGCTGTAGCGGCGGAGCTGCAGGTTGGCCGCCCGCGTCATCTGCACCAGCCCCAGGACTTCGGAGACCCGGTCATCCAGCTCCTTGCCGCTCATGCCCGCCAGCCGGCCTGACAACGTGACGAACTCGCGGCCGGTCAGGTACTCGTAGGGCGCCGGGTTCTCCGGCACGTAGCCGATTCGGCGGCGTGCCTCCTTCGCGGTGGGGGGCAGGCCGAAGAGGCGTGCCTCGCCCGCGGAGGGCTGCACCAGATTGAGGAGGATCTTGATGGTGGTGGACTTGCCGGCACCATTGGGGCCGAGCAGTCCGTACACCTGGCCCGGCATCAGGGTGAGGTCCAGCGACTGGAGGGCGCGGACCTGTCGGTTCATGAGGAAGCCGAGCCGGTACGTCTTGGAAAGGTTTCGGATCTCGATGGGAGCGGGAGAGTCCATGGGAGTCACTGCACCACCTGCGTCTGCCATTGGTAGCCCCGGCTGTCGGGGGTGTAGAGTTCGAGCCGTCGCTGCTGCGACTCCGAGTAGGCGCGCTCGTCGTAGCCGATGAAGAAGCCGCCCCCCTGCGGGTCGTGCGGAGGCTGCTTCAGGAAACCCAGCCACAGCAGCGTGTCGATGTCGGGCGGGGCCACGCCAAACCGCTGGCGGAAGTCGGAGATGGCGTCATCCACCCGCTGCAGTTCTCCCTCCATCTCCAGATCGCGCACTCGCTGTTGGAAGGCCTCGCGCGTGGCCGGGTCCTCCGCGGAATCCGCGAGGGAGCGCGCCAGCGCCAGGCCGGCATTCACGTTCCCGGCCTGGGCGTAGAGGCGGGTGGCGAGCGCGGGCAGGTAGGCAGGGGCACCCGGCAGCTTCGAGGTACGCTCCAACACCTCGGCCGCCTCCCGGTACTGCTTGTGGAAGGCGCTCAGGTTGTAGGCCAGCATGATGTTCATCTCGATGTTGTCGGGCACCAGGGGCAGGCCCTTGCGTAGGAGCCGGGTGGACTCCTCGGTGTTGACCCACGTCTCACGGCCCAGATTGGTGGGCAGCGCCCCCGCGGCGAACGGGTAGACGATGCTGAACCTTGGATCCAGGTCAGTGATGAGGTCCGCGTAGGGATAGATGTCGCGGTATTCCTCGGCCTGTCGCGCGCGGCCAGTGGCCTGGATGAGCTGGAGCCAGAAGTAATCCGCGACCATCTGCAGGTGCCCCCGTCCCACCAGCCGTAGCAGCTCGAGCCGGGGCAGGAGGGGCTCCTGGTGAGGCCCCCGAGGAGGCTTGCGGGGAGGTTCCGCGAGCAGGGCGAGGATGGTCAGGCAGAGAAGGCCGGCCAGGAGGGCAGGCAGGGAGGTTCGCGACCGCATGTTGGTCTCAAAAACAGAAAGGACACCCGGGATATGCCCCGGATGTCCTTTTTACTACCCGCTGGCCCAAGGGCCGAGCGGGTAATCAATCAGATGTCGCAGTCGACGTCGTTGTAGCTCGTCCAAGGCGAACCGGCCACCGCCGTGGTCTCGGAGGCGTTGCCGCACACGTGGGCCACCGTGGCGTCACCGGTCGAGATGTACCAGGTGTCGTTGCCCACCGGGTCGTTGTCGACGTTGCCCACCGCGTAGGCGTCGATGTTGCAGCCAGGGCAGCCGGCGGTGGAGAGGCCAGGATTCCCAGGCGGCTTGCCCGTGCCCACGTGGGAGACGGTGCCCTTGGCGGTGAGCTCCGGCAGCGCCGTGGCGCCGCTGAACTTGCCCGTGTCCACGCTGATGCAGAAGGCGGAGGGGAGCTCGGCGATGGCGCCCGCGGCGCGCATCTCGCAGGTGCCCGTGTCGGCGCCGAAGTAGTAGGCGTAGCGGTTGCCGCGCTCGGGGGCGTAACCGATGATCTTGATGTCCTCCTCGTAGCGATCCTTCTCCTGGAGGAAGGCGCGCTGCGTGGTGAACCAGGCCTTCAGGTTGGCCTTGGCCTCACCCTGCTTGGAGCGGGCCTGGAACTTGATGAAGTTCGGGATGGCGATGGCTGCGAGGATGCCGATGATGGCCACCACGATCATGAGCTCGATGAGCGTGAAGCCACGGTTCTTCCGGGCGGACAGACGGGTCATGGGGTTCCCTTCGATGGGTAGCGGCCGAAGCCGTGGGTTGCGGCTGTAGCCGTGACGAGGAATAGCACGAACGATGCCACCGTCAAACGAGCCACCCCTCCACGGAGATCCAGGTACTTGCGTTGGATCACCAGACGCGGTGACAAAAAAGGGGTGCCAATTTTTGTCACCAGGGTGACAGGAATCGTCTGCCCGCGGTGCACTCCCGGGCCCTATGCTGCGCGCCTCGGAGCTTCTCGTGGATGAAGGGACGTAGAACGTGACTCTCCAGGCGGTGGAAGCCGTGGCCGTGGCGCTGGTTTTCGTCATGGGCCTGATCTTCGGCAGTTTCCTGAATGTCGTGATCGCTCGCGTGCCCGCGGGCGAGAGCATCGTGCGGCCCCGTTCGCGTTGCCCCCGGTGTGGGCACCAACTCGCCTGGTACGAAAACATTCCGGTCCTGTCCTGGATCGCCCTGCGCGCGCGTTGCAGCTCGTGTGGCCTGCCCATCTCCTGGCGCTACCCGCTCATCGAGCTGCTCACCGGCGTGCTCTTCCTCGCCTGCCAGCGCCGCTTTGGTTGGAGCCCCGAGCTCGTGTCCGGCCTGGTGTTGGTGCTGCTGCTGGTGCCGCTCTCCTTCATTGATCTGGAGCATTGGATACTTCCGCACGAGCTGACGTGGCCGGGCATCGCCGCGGGCGTGGTGCTGTCGGCGACACAGGGGCTGGAGCGGCTGCGCGACTCCGTCATCGGCGCGGTAGCCGGCTTCCTCATCTTCTGGGCGATGGAGTGGATAGGAGAGAAGATCTTCAAGAAGGAGGCCTTGGGGGCGGGTGATAAGGATCTGCTCGCACTCCTTGGGGCCTTCCTGTCGTGGAAGGCGCTGCTTGGCATCATCTTCCTCTCCTCGCTGCAGGGTGCTGTGGTGGGCTCGCTGATGTTGCTCATCCACGGACGGGCGGGACCGGCGCCGGAGCCCGAGGCTTCGGAGCCGCCATCCTCCACCCTCCCAAGTGCGCAGGTGCCTCCCGAGGGCGAGCCTGGAGCAGCGCCGGAGTCCGCGGATGCGGATCACGCACGAGAAGAGAAGGGGGAGGGCGAGGAGGACGACTGGGTCCCGGGCCCCACCAACATCCCCTTTGGTCCCTGGCTGTCGCTCGCGGCCCTCGAGATCATGCTGCTGGGTCCCTGGCTGAGCGAGGTGCTGCCGGTGCCATTGGATCTGCTGCTGTCGGGAGTGCGGTGAGGGAGGGCGGGCGCGGATGAAGTGGCGGATCGCCAGCGTCGCCTTCTTGCTGAGCGTGGTGGGGACGGGCCTCACCTGGCTCACCCTTCAGCGGCCGTTGTTGGCACTGATGGAGGCGGGGCGCCAGTGCGCGGCGCATGGCTCGCCGGAAGCCTCCGCGTTGGCTCGGACAATCGGCTCGCTGCCGTTCCTGCTGGCGTGGGATCTGCTGCTGCTCACCCTCATGTCGTACGGAGTCTTGGACTTCATGGTGGGCCGGCCCCTGCGGCGGACCGAGGATGTGGTGGAGCAGCTCGGCCGGTTGGAACTGGACGTGTCGTTGCCGGAGAGCCCGGGGCCGTTGCTCTCGCGCATCCAGCGGGCGCTCTCCCGTATGATGGTGGCGCTCCAGGGGGAGCAGGAGACCACGCTGCGCCAGATGGAGGCGTTGCGTGCCGCCAACGCACGCCTGGCCCAGGCTCAGACAGAGCTCGTCTCGGCGGAGCGGTTGGCCACCGTGGGCCGGCTCGCCGCGGGCGTCGCCCACGAGGTGGGCAACCCGCTGGCGGGCATCCTCGGCTATCTCTCCCTGGCCGGTGCCCGCGTGAAGGACTCCGAGGTGCAGGAGTACCTCGCGCGCATCGATCATGAGGTGCAGCGCATCGACGGCATCGTGCGGGGCCTGTTGGAGATCGGCCGTCCGGGCTGGGAGCGGCTGGGACCGGTGGATGTGGGGCACGTGGTGGAGACGTGCGTGCAGCTCGTGAAGGCCGGGCGGGACTTCTCGCAGGTGGACGTGTGCCTGGCGCTCACGCCCGGGCTGCTCGCGCGGGCGGACTCCGGCCCGCTGTCACAGATCGTCATCAACCTGTTGCTCAACGCGGTGCAGGCCATGGGAGGGCAGGGGGTCGTGCGGCTCTCCACCTGGAGTGAGGGAGGGGACGTCCTGTTGATGGTGGAGGACACGGGGGCCGGCATTCCGGCGGAGGTGATGCCGCACCTCTTCGAGCCCTTCTTCACGACCAAGGCACCCGGGCAGGGCACGGGGCTGGGACTGGCCGTGTCGCTGCACCTGACGGAGGGGATGGGCGGGCGGCTGACGGCGGAGAACGTCCCGGGTGGAGGGGCTCGCTTCTCCGTGCGCCTGCCGGGCCTCTGAGGTGGAAGCTGGCCGTGCGCCCCGGAGTGGGCTACTTCTAGAGGGGCACTCATGGCCCTCTTCCGCAGCATCCTCGTCGCTGACGACGAGCCTTCCGTCCGTCATGTCCTCACGCTGGTGTTGTCCGGGCTGGGCTACGAGGTACGGGCCGTGGCCGATGGCGAGGAGGCCCTGCGCGAGCTGTCCGCGCGCGGCTATGACGTGCTGCTGTGTGACGTGCGCATGCCCAGGCGCGACGGCCTGTCCCTGCTGCGCCAGGCCTTGAGCGAGCACCCGGGGCTGACGGTGGTGGTGATGAGCGCGTACGGCTCTCAGGCGCAGGCGCTCGAGGCGGTGGGCGCCGGTGCGTACGACTACGTCCGCAAGCCCTTCAAGCCCGAGGAGATCGTCTTCGTCCTGCGCAAGGCAGAGGAGCGCGAGCGGCTGCTGCGCGAGAACCGGCGCCTGCAGGGGGCCGGTGGCTCCGTGTCCGGCGAGGGCATCCTCGGCGAGAGCGAGCCCATGCGGGTGGTGATGCGGCAGGTGGAGCGGCTGGCGCCGGTGGGCACCACCGTCCTCATCACGGGTGAGAGTGGAACGGGCAAGGAGCTCGTCGCGCGGGCCCTGCACGCGCGCTCGCCCCGGTCCGCCATGCCCTTCGTCGCCGTCAACTGTGGGGCCATCCCCGCGGGCCTCCTCGAGAGCGAGCTCTTCGGTCACGCGAAGGGCGCCTTCACGGACGCGCGCACCGCCCGGCGCGGCCTCTTCAGCGAGGCGGATGGCGGCACGCTCTTCCTCGACGAGGTGGGGGAACTGCCCCCGCCCGCCCAGGTGAAGCTGTTGCGTGTGCTCCAGGAGGGGGAAATCCGTCCGCTGGGGGAGAACCGCGCGGAGAAGGTGGACGTGCGCGTCATCGCCGCCACGCTGCGCGATCTGGGCCGCCTGGTGGAGCGGGGCGAGTTCCGCGAGGACCTCTACTACCGGCTCAACGTGGTGAACGTGCGCGTCCCCCCGCTGCGCGAGCGCCCTGGAGACATTCCGCTGCTGGCGCGGGCCTTCCTCGCGCGCTTCAACCGCGAGCTCAACCGTGAGCCTCCCGTTCGGGGCCTCACCCCCGAGGCCGAGGCGCTGATGGCCTCCTACTCCTGGCCCGGAAACGTGCGGGAGCTGGAGAACGCCATGGAGCGTGCCGTCCTGCTGGCCGAGGCGGAGCTGATCCTCCCGCAGAACCTGCCAGAGCGGCTCTGGTCCTCGCCGCCTCCTCCGGCCATCGTGCCGGCCTCGGCCCCCTCCCACCCCGCGGCCGATACGAATCTGTCACTCAAACAGGCCATCCGGGACCTGGAGGAGTCCTACATCCGCGCCGCCCTGCGCCGGACCCGGGGCAACCGCACCCGGGCCGCCGAAGTGCTGGAGATCAGCCATCGGGCCCTGCTGTACAAAATCAAGGAATACGGAATCGACGCGGACGCCGAGGGCGAGCGAGGCTGACTGCCCGTGCGGCAGTGGACGAGCCGCGGGGGAGGGCGATTTGACGAAACGCGTCCCAGGCCGGAAAATCGGCTTGTCAGAGCGGCGTGGGTGCACCGCCGTGGACGTTCGGGGGACAGATTGGCCGCCTGCTGAGCGGGCAGGCGCGGAGCACTTTTTAGGAGGGCTCGCGGGCCGGTGCTACGCTGGTGGCCCCTCCACGGAGCAACGACTGTATGGCGAAGGGAAAGCTGGCTCTCGGTCTCGATATCGGATCGACCTCGGTGAAGATGATCCTGCTCAAGGAGCAGCGCAAGCGTGGCCAGGTGAGCTACGCGCTGCAGAGCTTTGGGATGAAGCCGCTGCCTCCCGAGGCCATCGTCGACGGCGCGCTCATGAACTCCACCGCCATCGTGCAGGCGCTGCAGGAGTTGATGACCGAGCTGAAGATCAAGAACAAGGAGGTCGCCATCGGCGTCTCCGGCCACTCGGTCATCATCAAGAAGATCCAGATGCCCCGCATGAGCCAGGAGGAGCTCGAGGAGAGCATCCAGTGGGAGGCGGAGCAGTACATCCCCTTCGACGTCAAGGACGTGAACATCGACACGCAGATCCTGGACGCGGGGGGCAATGACGCCACCGGCCAGATGGACGTGCTCCTGGTCGCGGCCAAGAAGGACATGATCAACGACTACACCACGGTGGTCTCCGAGTCGGGGCTGCAGCCGGTGGTGGTGGACGTGGACGCCTTCGCCGTCCAGAACATGTTCGCCTCCAACTACGACGTCCCCGACAAGGAGACGGTGGTGCTCATCAACGCGGGCGCCTCGGTGGTGAACATCAACATCATCTCCAACGGCATCACGGTGTTCACCCGTGACGTGACCATCGGTGGCAACCAGTTCACCGAGGAGATCCAGAAGCAGCTCAACGTCTCCTACGAGGAGGCGGAGGCGCTGAAGATCGGCGGTACCCGTGGCGACTCGGACGCGGTCGTTCCCCAGGAGGTGGAGCGGGTGCTGACGAGCGTGGCCGAGCAGGTGTCCGGTGAAATCCAGCGCTCGCTGGACTTCTACGCGGGCACCGCGGTGGATGCCAACTTCACCAAGGTCTACCTCTCCGGTGGAACCGCCAAGATTCCGGCGCTGTTCAAGACCATCGAATCGCGTGTGGGCGTGCCGGTGGAGATCCTCAACCCCTTCCGGAAGATCGACGTGGACAACCGCAAGTTCGACCCCGCCTTCATCATGGAGGTGGCGCCGATGGCAGCGGTGGCCGTGGGCCTGGCGTTGCGCCGCCCGGGTGACAAGCTCGGCTGATCTCCCCCTCTTTTCGAAGGACCGACTCACATGATGATCCGCATCAACCTGTTGCCCGTCCGCAAGAAAGTGCAGCGGGAGATGGGCCGGCAGATCCTGGCCCTCTTCGCGTTGGTGATCCTCGGCGCGGGCGGAGGCAACTTCTTCTGGTACTCCGACCGCAATGACGTGGTGGAAAGGCAGGCCAAGGCCCTGGCCACCACCCGTCAGCGCATCGCCGACCTGGACAAGACCATCGGCGAGGTGAAGAACATCAACACCCGCAAGGCCGAGGTGGAGAAGAAGCTGGCCGTGCTGGACGAGTTGCGCAGGGGCCGTTCCGGTCCCGTGCGCATGCTGGACGCCCTGTCCACCTCGCTGCCGAAGAAGGCCTGGATCAAGACCTTCAACGAGGAGCGTGGCGCCGTGAAGCTGGCGGGTTCGGCCATCAGCCACGATGATGTGGCCGAGCTGATGCGCAACCTCAACGGCATGGTGTGGACGCCCAAGGGGATCGGCCGCCTGGTGGAGCAGCGCCGTGAGGCCAAGACGTCGCGCGTGGAGCTGGTGGCGGCCGAGGCCTCCATCGAGGAGTTCCCGGTGGGCGACATCAAGCCCTTCTTCTCCAACGTGGACCTGAAGAAGACCGAGCAGAAGGGCACCAGGGCGGGTGAACTGTCCACAGTGGACTTCGACATCACCCTCACCGCCAACTACGCCATCTGAGAGGAACCGGCGCGATGGACAAGTACCTCGACAAGATCGTGAAGGCGCCCCCCGCGGTGAAGTTCGGCGGGCTGGCGGCCGTGGTGGTGTTGATGACCGCCGCCAACTTCTTCTTCGTCATCCAGCCGCTGGAGCAGCAGATGGAGACGCAGGTCGCGGCTCAGCGCAAGCTGGACCTGGAGCTGGCGGAGAAGAGTGAGATTGCCCAGAACCTCAACGAGCGCCGGCGCGAGATGGACGTGCTGGAGCAGAAGCTCGCCGAGGCCCTCACCGAGTTGCCCGAGAACAAGGACGTCGAGGAGCTGCTCGCGCAGCTCAACGACATTGGCAAGAAGGCGGGGCTGGAGATCGCCCGCGTGGAGCCCGGCCCGGAGACGGTGGGTGGCAGTGACTTCTTCGCGCGCATCCCCATCAAGATGGTGGTGAGCGGCAACTACCATGAGATCGCGATGTTCCTGCAGGAGGTCTCGACCATGCGGCGCATCGTGAACGTCAACAACATCAAGCTCGATGGGGCCAAGCTGAAGAACGAAAAGGTGATGCTCAACAGCTCGTTCCTGGCCACCACGTTCCGTTTCGTCGCGGCGAAGCCGGCCGAGCCAGGCAAGCCCGGGGCCAAGAAGAAGAAGTAGTCGCGGAAACTTGATCGGTCCTGGAAATGGGGCGACAAGGGGATCAGAGGATGAAGACGTTCCATTCCATGTTCATCTCGGGGGCCTTGGCCCTCTCTTTGGTGGGTTGCGGCGAGGAATCGCGGCCTGCTCGGCCTGCGGCTGCGCCCAAGCGCGCCCAGGCGGAGACCGCCCCCAAGGAGAAGGCCGCGGAGACCCCGGTAGCCTCCGTGTCCACGTACGTCTATAATTACAACCCGGTGGGGAAGCGGGATCCGTTCCGCAGTCCCGTCGAGGACATGGTGCGTGAGGCTCCGCAGGCAGGCCAGCAGATGTCGGCCTGCAACGAGCCGCTGTGCCAGTGGGATATCGACCAGCTCAAGCTGGTGGCGGTGGTGACCGGTGACGCCAACCCGATGGCCATGGTGGAGGACCCGATGGGGCGTGGCCACATCGTGCGTCGCAACACCCGGTTGGGCCGCGCGGGCGGCAAGGTGACGCAGATCCTTCGCGACGAGGTCATCATCACGGAGACGATCACCACGCCGGAGCGGGTGGTCTACAACCCGGTGAAGATGGAGTTGAAGCAAGAGGGCCGGGTGGATCCTGCCTACGACCTGATGACGGGCAAGAACTGGGAGCCGTAGGCACCCGGCGAGCCGGGAACCGGTCGGACGGGTTCCCGTGCCCCATTGCAACTTGTTGAGGGGAAGCATGCTCGAGGTGAGCGTTGTGACGAGGGGCAAGTTGATGAGCGTGGTGGCCGCGTTGATGGTCGCCATCGTGGGTGTCGGGGCCCAGGCCGCCGAGCTCAATACGCTGCGCGACCTGAAGGTCGTGCAGACGGGAGCTGGCGCCCAGGTCGTGGTGACCGGCACACGGGCACCCACCTTCACCGTCTTCCGGCTGAGTGGCCCGGAGCGGCTGGTGGTGGATCTCTCGTCGGCGGACGCCACGGGCATCAAGGGACACCACAACGGACAGGGACCGGTGGCCGGAGTGGTGGCCTCCCAGTTCTCGGATGAGCGCGCCAGCGTGGGCCGGGTGCTGGTGGCCCTGCACCAGGCCGCGCAGTACGACGTGCGCGCCGAGGGTGATCGGGTCATCATCTCCGTGGACGGAGCAGCGGCTTCCACGCCCGCGGCCGAGGCGAAGGCCGCACCCGCGGTCGAGCCGAAGCCGGAGGTGAAGCCCGAGCCCGCCACCGTGGCCAGGGCCGAGCCCGCTCCGGCGGTGGCTCCCGCGCCGCGGCCGGCCGTCGTGGCCGAGCCGCGTGAGAAGAAGCCCGCCGCCGCGCTGCCCGAGAACGTGGTGGCGGCCGAGGCGGACGAGCGCGACGTGGCGCACCCGGCCCGCCGCATCACCGGACTGTCCTTCGCCCGTGGCACGCTGAACATCCGCGCGGATGGCGAGGTCTCCCGCTACGAGGTCCTGGAGCTGGCGGATCCTCCGCGGCTCGCGGTGGACGTGTACGGCGTGGGGCTGGCCGCCCGTGCGCCGCGCGTGCGCTCGGGTCCTCTGAAGGACCTGCGCGTGGGCGCTCACTCGGACAAGGTGCGACTGGTGCTCGACGTTCGCGACGAGATGCCCGCGTACCGCGTGGAGCGCACCGGCAGTGGTCTGGCGGTGGTGCTCGGGGGCAAGGTGGCCCGCAAACCCGCCGCTCCGGTCGATACGCCCGAGAAGGTGGTGGCCGAGAACGCGCCCTTGCGCACCACGCCCGTGGACGCGCGGCCGGCGCCGGTGGACGTCAAGGACGTGACCTTCGACGAGAACGAGTCCGGTGGTCGGGTGAACCTGAAGCTGTCGGGCGCGGTGGCCTGGAAGGTGGAGCGGCCGGATCCCCGCAGCGCGGTGCTGACCCTGGAGAACGCGAAGCTGCCGCGGCGGCTCGAGCGCAGCCTGGACACCAGCGCGCTGGAGACGCCGGTGAAGATGATCAGCGCCTTCTCGGTGCCTGGCGAGGGCAACCGGGTTCGCCTGGTGGTGGCCGCGGATGGCGCCATCGATGAGAACGTGAGCCAGGTGGCGGGTGGCCTGTCCTGGCGGCTCAACGTCAAGGGCGTGAAGACGGAGCAGGTGACCGTCACCCAGCGCACCGCCGGCTTCACCGCCGAGGCGCCCACCTACGCTTCCGAGGGCGCGCCCCAGCAGGCCCGTTACCGCGGCAAGAAGGTGTCCTTCGAGTTCAAGGACATCGACATCCAGAACCTGCTGCGCGTCATCGCGGAGATTTCCAAGAAGAACATCGTGGTCGCCGATGACGTCAGCGGCAAGGTGACCATCCGCCTGCGCAACGTGCCCTGGGATCAGGCGTTGGATTTGATCCTGCGCACCAAGTCGCTGGGCAAGGAGGAGATCGGCAACATCCTCCGCGTGGCCCCGCTGAAGACGCTGGAGGAGGAGGCCAAGCTGCGCCAGGAGCGAAAGAAGTCGCTCATCGCGCAGGAGGAGTTGCTGGTGAACCTCATCCCGGTGAACTACGCGACGGCCGGCGACATGTCCTCCCGCGTGAAGGACGTGCTGAGCGAGCGCGGGTCGGTGACGGTGGACGCGCGGACCAACGTGCTCATCGTCAAGGACGTGCGCGCCAACATCGAGAAGGCCCGGGCGCTGGTACGCAACCTGGACACGCAGACGCCGCAGGTGCTCATCGAGAGCCGCATCGTGGAGGCCAACACCTCGTTCAGCCGCGAACTGGGCGTTCAGTGGGGTGGTCAGGCTTCGGCCGCGCCGGCCACGGGTAATCCCACCGGGCTCATCTTCCCCAACACCGCCGTCGTGACGGGTGGCTCGGCAGGAACCGGTGTCGGTAACGCCGAGAGTCCCAACTACGCCGTCAACCTGCCGGTGGGTGCCGGTCCGGGTCTCGGTGGTGCGCTGGGCTTCGTCTTCGGCTCCGCCGGTGGCGCGCTCACCCTCAACCTGCGTCTGTCCGCGGCGGAGGCCGAGGGTGTGGTGAAGACCATCTCTGCACCCAAGGTGACGACGCTGGACAACAACACCGCGCGTATCAGCCAGGGTGTGTCCATCCCGTTCAGCCAGGTGTCCGCGTCCGGTGCCAACACCACCTTCGTCGAAGCGCGTCTGTCGCTCGAGGTGACGCCGCACATCACCCAGGACGGCAGCATCCTGATGACCATCAACGCGCAGAACAACCAGCCGGATCCGTCCAACACGGGAGCCAACGGCCAGCCCGCCATCCAGCGCAAGGAGGCCAACACCCAGGTGCTGGTGAAGGACGGCGATACCACCGTCATCGGTGGCATCTACGTCCGCCGTGGTAGCAGCCAGAGCAATCAGGTGCCCTTCCTGTCGAAGATTCCGGTGCTGGGTTTTCTGTTCAAGAATCACCGCGAGCGTGATGAGCGCCAGGAGTTGCTCATCTTCATCACGCCGCGAATCCTCAACCGGCAGACGATTGCTCAGTCTCTGTAGCCGGTATCTTTCGAGCCATCGAGGGAGTCGATGTCCATGAAGCGATTGATGGTGGTTGCGGTGCTGGCCATGGCACCCGTGGGCTGTGTGGCCAATCAGGGAGATGCGCCCGTGCGCTTCCTCAATACCCGCGCGCTGGAGGCCAATGATGGCTGCACGGCCGCAGCGGATAGATTCATCACCCGTGGAAGCCTCGACCTGGCCGGCTATGGCAACTACCTGATTGCTCCGAGCGTCGAGACGAATACCGTGAATCAGCCCATCGTCATCGATGGGAAGACGGTTACGAATACCGGGCTCGGTGACATCATCCTGACCGAGTTGGTCTACTCCTATCAGGCGTCGAGGCCGGGTGTGCGGCTGCCTGCGGATGAGGAGGATCGCGTCCCCATCTACGCCGTCTTCCGTCCTGAGACGGACCCCGACGAGAGCTACCTCTTCATGTATACGTTCGGCGCGAAGGCACTCGCGGCGCTGCAGGAGCAGGTGCAGGCCGGTGACGAGTCGGTGACCGTCCTCTCCACGATCTATGCTGAGGGCTATACGAGCAGTGGCCAGAAGGTGAAGAGCAACAAGTTCACCTTCCCCGTCACCGTGTTCGCCACCACGCTCCCTGCCTGTGCTGATGATGAGGTCTACAGCGGGACGTGTGGGATCCCCGGCATGGACGGCCCCATCACCTGCGTGAATCCCGGCTCCTGACTCTTGACCCGCTCTCCTGAGCCTCCTACAAGCCAGCAGCCATGTCCTTCCGCACGCACCTCGAGTCGGTGGTCAACCAGGTAGACGGGGCCCTGGCCTGTAGTGTGATGGGCTTCGACGGCATCGCCGTGGACACCCATCAGAAGGAGGAGGCGGCCGAGCTGGAGCTCAATGGCGCCTGGGTGGAGTACGCCAACCTGCTCGGTCAGCTCCGCCAGGCCGCCGAGGCCCTCAAGACGGGAGAGGTGCAGGAGGTCAGCGTCAACAGCGAGCACGTGCTGACGCTGATGCGCCTCGTCTCCCCGGAATACTTCCTGGTGCTGGCGCTCCGGGCGGACGGTAACTATGGAAAGGGCAGATACGTCCTCCGGGTGACCGCCCCCAAGATCCGCGCTGAGCTGTAGCCTGGACGGCTGACGGCGCAGCGCGCCGCGCCTTTCCACTTTGCAAGGCGCGGCCCCATCGGCTAGACACCCCGGACTTTTCAAGCTGTCCGAAGGAGCCGTTCATGGCCGGTGTGATTGATACGTCCGAGTTCCGCAAGGGCATGAAGATCGAAGTTGACGGTGAGCCGTTCGAGATCGTCGAGTTCCAGCACGTCAAGCCGGGCAAGGGCTCGGCCTTCGTGCGCACGTCCATCCGCAGCCTGCTCTCCGGCCGCGTGCTCCAGCCGACCTTCAAGTCCGGCGACAAGGTGGGCAAGCCCGACATCGAAGAGAAGGACATGCAGTATCTCTACGAGCAGGGCGGCGACTACTACTTCATGGACACCCGGAACTACGAGCAGACGTTCATCAGCGCGGACGTGCTCGGGGAGTCGAAGAACTTCCTCAAGGAGAACGTCAACGCCGCCATCATGTTCTACAACGGCAAGGCCATTGGCGTGACCCTGCCGAACTCGGTGGACCTGAAGGTGACCAAGTGCGATCCCGGCGTGCGTGGCGACACGGTGTCCGGCGCGCTCAAGCCCGCCACGCTGGAGACGGGCTACGTCGTCAACGTGCCGCTCTTCATCAACGAGGGTGACGTCCTCAAGATCGACACGCGCGACGGCAAGTACCTCACGCGCGTGGCCACCGCAGGCTAGTCGCTCCATCGCGCTTCAGGGAGGGGACAGAATTGGCAACCAAGCGCAAGGCAGTTCGAACGCTGTCCGCGCCCGCCGAGGAGGCGGGTAGCGTCCGTGTGGAGGGCAACACCACGTCCCTGGACGTGGATGCGCTCCGGGAGATCGTAAACATCCTCGAGGCCTCCGAGGTGACGCGGCTCGTGTGGCAGCGCGGGGAGGAGCGGCTGTTCATCCGCCGTGGCCCCGTGCCCGCGCCCACCATCGTGCACGCGGCCCCGGTCTCGCCCTCGGTGAGCCCTGCTCCGGTGGTGGCAGCCGCCCCCATGGTGGCGGCTGCTCCTTCCGTGGCGGCTCCGGCGCCGGCCTCCATGGCGGCTCCGGCTCCGGCCTCCGCGGCCGCGGCGGCCGAGAAGCCCGGGCACCTCGTCACCAGCCCGTTCGTGGGGACGTTCTACCGGACGCCCGCCCCGGACCAGCCCGCCTTCGTGGACGTGGGCTCGGTGGTGAAGAAGGGGCAGGTGCTCTGCATCATCGAGGCCATGAAGCTAATGAACGAGATCGAAGCCGACGTGGCGGGTCGCGTGGCGGAGATCCTCGTGGAGAATGGGCAGCCGGTCGAGTTCGGCCAGGCGCTGTTCCGCATCGAGCCGGTCTGACATACGCGGGCGGTCTGACGCCCTGCGGAGGCACGACATCGTGTTCAAGAAGGTGCTGATCGCCAACCGCGGGGAGATTGCCCTGCGGGTCATCCGCGCCTGCCGCGAGCTGGGCATCGCCACCGTGGCGGTGCACTCGACGGCGGACGCCAATGCATTGCACGTGCGGTTCGCCGACGAGTCGGTGTGCATCGGCCCACCGCCCTCCAAGGAGAGCTACCTCAACATCCCGCAGCTGCTCTCCGCGGCGGAGATCACTCGCGCGGACGCCATCCATCCGGGCTACGGCTTCCTCTCGGAGAACTCCGAGTTCGCCAAGGTGTGCCGGGACTGCAAGATCCACTTCATCGGCCCCCGGCCGGAGATGATCTCGCTGATGGGCAACAAGGTCCGGGCGCGCAACGCGGCGCGCGAGGCGGGCCTGCCCCTGCTGCCCGGCAGCATCGGCACGGTGAAGGATCCGAAGGAGGCCGAGGCCTTCGCCAAGGAGATCGGCTTCCCGGTCATCCTCAAGGCGGCGGCCGGTGGTGGCGGCAAGGGCATGAAGATCGTCCGCGAGCCGAACGCGCTGGCGCAGGCCTTCGCCACGGCGGCGGCCGAGGCGGTGGCGTCCTTCGGCAACGGCGACCTCTACATCGAGCGGTACGTGGAGAAGCCGCGCCACATCGAGATCCAGATCGTGGCCGACGAGCACGGGCACATCATCCATCTGGGTGAGCGCGAGTGCTCCGTCCAGCGGCGCCACCAGAAGCTCATCGAGGAGAGCCCCTCGGCGGCGCTCACCCCCGAGCTGCGCCAGCAGATGGGCGAGGTCTCCATCCGCGCGATGGAGAAGCTCGGCTACAACAACGTGGGCACCATCGAGTACCTGCTCGACGAGAACGGGCGCTTCTACTTCATGGAGATGAACACCCGCATCCAGGTGGAGCACCCGGTGACCGAGCTCGTCACCGGCGTCGACCTGGTCCGCGAGCAGATCAAGCTCTCCTCGGGTGAGCCGCTCAAGCGCAAGCAGGAAGACATCCAGATGCGCGGCCACGCCATCGAGTGCCGCGTCAACGCCGAGGACCCCGTCACCTTCGCGCCCTGGCCGGGGAAGATCACCGCCTACAGCGCTCCCGGTGGTTATGGCGTGCGTGTGGATTCCAGTGCGTACGAGAACTACACGGTGCTGCCGTACTACGACAGCCTGCTGGCCAAGCTGATCGTCTACGCGGAGGATCGGCCCACGGCGATCCGCCGCATGCAGCGGGCGCTGGGCGAGTACGTGGTGCAGGGCATCCGCACCAACATCCCGTTCCACCGGGCGGCGCTGGCGGAGGAGTCCTTCGTCGAGGGCAACTACGACACGCGCTTCGTGGAGCGGTTGCTGGCGTCCGAGACGGGCACCCACCGGCTGCGCAAGGCGATCGAGGAAACTCCCTGACGGTTCCTTGCCTGCTCATCGCGCAACCCCCTGATCCCAAAGGGGGTTGTGGCGGGTGGATTCCTTGACCCGCGAGGGATGATTCCGCTAGCCTCGGGCCTCCCTCGTAGTCTCCTTGAAGGAAGCAGAAACCCCAGACTTTCCGGGGGTTTCGCTCGGCAGGAAGCCCACGCTCGATGGACAAGAACAAGATCATCGAAGCCGCCGCCAAGCTCGTCGCGAAGGGCGCCTACGACAAGGCCATCAAGGAATACCAGAAGGTCCTGGAGGTCGATCCCAAGGACGGACGTGTCCTCCAGAAGATGGGGGAGCTGTACCAGAAGAAGAACGACAACGTTCAGGCGGCCCACTACTTCACCAAGGTCGCCGAGGGCTACTCGGCCGACGGCTTCTTCCTGAAGGCCGTTGCCCTCTACAAGCAGGTCCTCAAGCTCAACCCCAACCTGCTGGACGTCAACCTCAAGCTGGCGGAGCTCCATCAGCAGCTCGGACTGATGTCCGAGGCCATGGCGTATTTCCAGATCGTCGCCAACCACTACGAGAAGTCCGGCGACGTCAAGAATTCCCTGGATACGCTCAAGAAGATGGTGGATCTCGACCCCGAGAACGTGGCGTCGAAGATCAAGCTCGCCGAGCTGTACGCGCGCGAGAACCTGACGCGCGAGGCCACCCAGGAGTTCAAGAAGGCCGCCGAGTACCTCAAGCGCAACAACCGGATGGATGACTGGTTCCGGGTGGCCGAGCGCCTCTCCACTCTGGATCCGGACAACGTCGCGCTGGCCAAGGATCTGGCCCAGCAGTACCTGTCACGCGGGGATCAGAAGCGCGCGCTGGCCCGGCTCCAGGTGTGCTTCAAGGCGGACGGGCGCGACGTCGAGACGCTCAACATGCTGGCCCAGGCCTTCCACGGGCTCGGGCAGACGGCCAAGACCATCTCCGTCTACAAGGAGCTGGCCAAGGTCTACCAGGAGCGCGGTCGCAACCAGGACGCGGCCAACATCTGGAACCGTGTCGCCGAGCTGGATCCCTCTGACGCGGATCTGGCGGCGTACAAGGCGGAAGGGGCCAGCGCGGCCCCCGCTCCGGCTCCGGTCCAGGCCCCCGCTCCGGCTCCGGTCCAGGCCCCCACGCCCGCCCCAGCTCCCCAGCCCGCTCCCGTCGCGAAGGCTCCGGTGACCGCGGCTCCGCCCGCTCCGGCTCCTGCTCCGAGCAGCGCCGCGCCCGCTCCGGCGGCTCCAGCCCCGGCCGGCAAGGATCAGTTCTCCAAGCTGCTGACGGAGACGGAAGTCTACGTCAAATACGGCCTGCACGATAAAGCGCTCGAGCACCTGCGGAAGATCTTCGCGGTGGACCCGGAGAACCTCGACGCGCACGAGAAGGCGTACCACATCTACGTCGCCTCCGGGAACGCGGCCCAGGCCGGCGAGCAGCTGCTGAACGTGCTGCGCCTGTGCACGCGCCGCGCGGAGGTGCAGCGCGCCCAGCCGTACCTGGCCACCATCCTCGAGCAGAACCCCGGCCACCCCGAGGTGCCTGCCTTCCTGGCCGTGCTGCAGTCGGATTCGGCGGCGCCGGTCATGGGGGCGCAGGTGGAGACGGTGGGCGAGGACGCCATCCTCGTGGACTCCAACGACGACGAGGTCGTCGTCGCCGACGCGCCCGCGGATGCCCTGGAGCACCCGCCGGGGGACGAACTGGCCCTCGTCTCCGCGAGCAGCGCGGAGGAGGAGGACGGGCAGATCCTCCCCGGCGAGTTCGGCATTCCCGCGGACTCCGACGAGGGGGTGGTGCTCGCGGACGAGCCGGTCGGGGTGGTGTCTGGCGACGAGCCGCTCTTCGGCGCGGGTGACGAGCCCGAGGAGGCCACCACCGTCTTCATGGAGCCCGTGGGCTCGGACGACGACGCCGCGCTGGTGGTCGCCTCCGCCGAGGAGGACGAGCCGCTGCTGGCGGACGCCGGTGCCCCGCTGGCGCTCGGCGACGACGAGCCGTTGCCGACGCAGGTGTCGCAGCCCTCGGCGCAGTTGCTCCAGGACTCCTTCTCGGACGCTTCCTCCTTCCCCGAGCCGGACGACGACCTGCCCACGCGGGTGTCGCCGCTCCCCCTGGAGACGGACCCGTTCGACTCCGTGGAAGAGGGCACCCCGGTGGATACACCGGCGCTCGGTTCCTACGAGCTCGAGGAGCCAGAGCCCGTGCCCGCGCCCGTGGTGGTGGCTCCCAAGGCCACGCCCAAGGCCCCGCCGCAGGCCGCCGCGCCCAAGGCTCAGCCCCAGGCCTCCGCGCCCGTCGCCAAGGCGGCGCCAGCGCCCTCCAAGGCCCAGCCCGCTCCTGTCGCCAAGGCGGCGCCGGCGCCCGCCAAGGCCCAGCCCGCTCCTGTCGCCAAGGCGCCGCCCAAGCCCCAGCCCGCTCCCGTGGTCGAGGAGCCGCAGGAGGAGCCGGCCGGTGAGGAGTGCGACGAGGCCAGCTTCTTCCTGGATCAGGGCCTCCTCGAGGAGGCGCGGGAGATCCTCGAGACGGTGATGATCGCCTTCCCGGGCCATGCGCGCGCGGAAGAGCTGATGGCCCGGCTCGAGACGCTCGAGTCCGGCGGTTCCCCGGAGGCCGAGGAGCCCGAGGAGGAGACCCAGGCGGTTTCCGTGCCCGCGGTCCCCGCCCTGGGCGAGTCCCCCGCCGAGCGCGATGCGTTCGACCTGGCGGCGGAACTGGCCGGCGAGTTCGGCGATCTGGGTGGAGAGCAGCCCGCGGCGTCCGCCGTCGAGGAGGACTTCCAGTACTCGGTCGAGGAGGTCTTCGCCGAGTTCAAGAAGGGCCTCGCCAAGGTGGTCAAGCCCGAGGACGTGGACACCCACTACGACCTGGGCATCGCCTACCGCGAGATGGGCCTCATCGACGACGCGCTCAACGAGTTCTCCGTGGCGCGCGAGGGCTGCATGGGCAAGAAGCGTGAGGTGGACTGCCTCACGATGATCGGCCTGCTGCAGGCCCAGAGGGGTGATGCCGGCGCGGCGGTGGTCACCTTCAAGCAGGCGCTCGCCAGCGAGCACGCCACCGGCGAGGTGGCCAAGGCCATCGGCTTCGAGCTGGCCATGGCTCACGAGGCCGTGGGCGACGCGGGCAAGGCCCTCTACCACTTCCAGCGCGTAGCCGCGCTCGACCCGAAGTTCCGCGAGGTCTCCGGCCACGTGGAGCGACTGGCCGCCACCACGTCCCCGGTGGCGGATCCGCTGCCCAAGGCGGCAACTCATGGGGCTCCTCCCTCGGGGGCCCGAATGCCCGTTCCCGCGGCTCCGGCGGCGCCAGCCCCCGCGAGTGCGGCCAAGCCGCGTAAGGTAGGCTACGTCTAGCGCAGTCCGAGGTTCGCCGAGCCCATGACCACCTACCTCGACTACTTCGAGCTCACCCAGGAGCCCTTCTCCAACGCTCCGGTGAGTCGCTTCTATTACAACTCGGCCCAGCATTCCCAGGCGCTGACCCGGCTCATGCACTCGGTCAGCTACATGAAGGGCCTGTCCATCCTCATCGGTGACATCGGGGCGGGCAAGACGACGCTGGCGCGGCGCATGCTCGACTCGCTGCCCGAGTCCGAGTACGAGGCCGCGCTGCTCGTCATCATCCACTCGGGCATCACCGCCAACTGGCTGCTGCGGCGCATCGCCCTGCAGCTGGGCGTGGAGAACCCGGCCCAGGAGAAGCTGGCCCTCCTGTCCCAGCTCTACCAGCGGCTGCTTCAAATCTACGAGTCCGGCAAGAAGGCCGTCGTCCTCATCGACGAGGCCCAGATGCTGGAGACGCGCGAGCTCATGGAGGAGTTCCGGGGTCTGCTCAACCTGGAGGTCCCCGAGCGCAAGCTCATCTCCTTCGTCTTCTTCGGCCTGCCGGACATCGAGAAGAACCTCAAGCTGGACCCGCCACTCGCCCAGCGCGTGGCGCTCCGCTACAAGCTGGAGCCCTTCACCTCCGAGTCCACCGAGGCCTACATCAAGCACCGCCTGCGGTTGGCCGGCTCCCCGCGCCTGCCCTTCACCGCCGAGGCCCTGGTGGCCGTCCACCAGCGCTCGGGCGGCACCCCGCGCGTCATCAACAGCATCTGCGACAACGCCCTCTTCGAGGCCTTCCTGGCTCGTGAGCAGCTCATCGGCGACAAGCTCATCCATCGCATCGCCGACAATCTGGGGTTGCAGGGCTCGACGCAGCCGGAGAGCCAACAGAAGCCCGCCCTGGCGGCCAATGGGAGCAGTCGGGCAGGCGGCAGTGCGAAGGTGGACCTCGCGGAGATCGATCGCTACCTCGAGGGACTGGGTAAGCTGTAGCGGTTTTGGTCCCAAGGAACAGGCAGCCGGGTGCACGCAAGGCGCCCCTATGGCTCATCGTCCTCGTGCTCGTGCTGGGGACGGTGCTGTTCCTTCGTACGCGCATCGCCTGGGACGGGCTGTGCACACAGGCGCGGCGCCAGTTGCCCACGCTGCTCGGGGTGGAGGTGGGCATCGGGCGGTGTGAGGTGGATCCGCTCGGCCAGCGGCTCATCCTCCGCGGCGTGTCCGTCTTCGAGAAGGGCGCGGATACGCCCCTGCTCGCCGCGGACCTGGCCGAGGTGCAGCTCGGTCTGCCCAACCCGTTCTCGGGTCAGCTCGCCATCGACTTCGTGCAGGTGAACCGGCCGCGGCTCGCGTTGGACCTGTCTCGTCCCCGCGGTACTTCCAAGGAAGAGCCGGGGGTGTGCCCGCTCAAGCCCTTGCGGCGGCTGCGCCTGTCCCGGCTGGCCATCACCGGCGCGGAGGTGCGGCTGGTGCTGCCCGAGGGCCGGCAGGTGGAGGTGTCCGAGCTGGACGTGAGCCTGCGCGAGCGCTGGGGCGAGGAGGAGTTCGAGGTGGAGGCCCGGCGCGGCCTGGTGCGGCTGGGCCCCGGACAGGAGCTCGCCCTGGGACGGCTGGCGCTCTCGGGTGGGCTGGACGTGGAGGAGGAGTTGCTGGAGGTGGACCGCGCCGAGGTGGCGCTGGATGACGTGACGGTGAATATCTCCGGCCGCGTGGAGCAGCTCTGCGAGCCGGTGCTCGCGCTGGACGCCCAGGTGTTCCTGCCGTTGCGCACGCTGTCTCGCGCGGGGCTGCTGCCCAAGCCGGCCCAGGGGCACCTCTGGACGCGCCTCACGATGAATGGCCGCCCGGCGGCGCCCAGCGTGTCCGTGGAGCTGTCGGGCAGCGGGCTCGCCTACGACAAGTTCGCCCCGGGCTCGTTCACGGCGCGGCTGGCCTACGCTGGCGACCAGGTGACGGTGGAGGAGCTCACCCTCCCCATCGGCTCGGGAGACGCGCGCATCACGGGCTCCTTCTCGCTCCGTCCGGGGCTGCCGGTGGACGTGGACGTGGAGACCCATGACGCCTCGTTCGGGCGCATCCTGGAGAAGGCGGGGCTGGCTGGCTCCTGGGTGGACTTCCCGGCCTCGGCGAAGGTCCACCTGTCCGGCACGTTGTTGCCCCGGCCCAACCTGTCGGGCGACCTGGACCTGCGCCACGGCCGCTTCATGCTGGCCTCGCGCGCCTTCGACGCGCCCGTGGACACCGGCAGCACCCTGCTCACCTACGAGCGGGGCCACGTGCGCACCCACGTGTCGCTGCTGGGGGATCGCGTCAACTTCACCGATATCCAGATCGAATCGGGCCGCTCGCGCATCGGCGGCGAGGTGACGCTCTTCTACGACTCGCAGAAGGGTCTGCTGGTGAATGCCCACGGCGACGTGGACCTGTCCGACTTCGGCCACATCGCGGGGCTCGAGTGGTCCGGGCGCGGCTCGACGAGCACCTTCATCGAAGGGCCGTATTCGGACGTGAAGATCGGCGCGAACGTGTCGCTGCGCGACTTCGAGTTCTGGGACTTCGATCTGGGCGTGGTGCAGGGCAAGGTGACGTACGCGGACAAGGTGCTGGGCTTCCCCACGCTCTCGGGGCAGAAGGGGCGCACCCAGTACTTCGGGACCGCGGCGCTCACCTTCGGGCGCTCGCTGCACGCGCGGGCCGAGGTGGTGGTGCCGCGGGGCCGCACCGAGGATCTGATCGACATCATCGCCCCGCTGAGCTCCACCCTCTCCGTCGTGCAGGGGCCGGTGCAGGGCGAGGTGTCGGGCCGGGTGGAGATCGACAGCCCGGTGGATCAATTCGAGGGGCTGGTGGCGCTCGACTTCAAGGACACCACGTACTACGGGCGGCGCATGGGCGACGGCTCGGCCCGGCTGCGCTTCGAGGACGGCAAGGCCATGGTGCTGGAGCGCACCGTGCTCGAGGGCCCGCTGGGTCTCACCTGGGTGGAGGGCAGCTTCTTCTTCTCCGGGCCCAAGGAGGGCGCCCTGGACTACCGCTTCGGAGGCGAGAACCTGTCCCTGGCGGAGATGCTGGGCCCGGAGTCGGCGAAGCGCCTGGGCGTGCAGGGCCTGCTGGCCCTGGAGGGCGCGGTGTCGGGCAACACGGACGTGCCGGTGACGACGGCGCGGGTGTGGGGCCCACAGGTGACGTTCGCCGACCGCAACCTGGGCAACATGGGGCTCGAGGCGCGTCTGGAAGGGCGCGAGCTGCAGGTGGCCGGCCGCCCCTCGCGCGACACGAGCGGCATCCTGTGGATGCGCGTGAAGGAGCCATACCCCTTCGACGCGGCGGTGACGCTGGAGCTGCCGGAGATCCGCCCGCTGCTGCCCGCCAACGACTTCACCAAGGAGCTGTCCGGCTCGGTGAAGGCGGTGGTGCGGGCGCAGGGCGCGCTGAAGAACGCGCAGGCCATCCAGATGAACGCCACGGTGGAGCGGCTCACCCTCTCGCGAGGAGAGCTCTCCGGCGCCAACGATGGGCCCATCTCGCTGAGCTACGCGAACGGACGGCTGGACGTGCCCTCCTTCACCTTCCGAGGGCCGGACACCGAGCTGTCCGCGGCCGGGTGGGTGGGGTTCGAGAAGATGGAGCTGCTGCTGCGCGGCACCATGGACCTGAGCCTGCTCGAGTCCCTCTCACCGATGCTGGTGCGCACCGACGGTCGCGTGGAGCTCAACGCCGTGGCGGGTGGCAGCCCGCGCAACCCGTCCCTGGCGGGGACGGCCCGTATCTTCGACGCGAAGCTGTCCCTGCGCGACCAGCCCCTGTCGGCACGGGAGGTGTCCGGACGGGTGGAGTTCACCGCGCAGCACATCCTCCTGGAGTCCCTGGAGGGCCTGCTCAACGAGGGCCGCATGCAGGCCAGCGGCGAGGTGCACCTGGTCGACTTCCGTCCTTCGGACGTGAGCCTGAACCTCTCCCTCACCGACGTGGCCATGCGCTTCCACGAGGACCTGCCCTTCAACACCACGGGGCAGTTGTGGCTCACCGGCAACCCGGACGCGCTGCGCCTGGGCGGCGCCCTGGACATCCGCAACCTGCGCTACCGCCGCGGCCTGGAGCTGGACGACATCCTCAAGCGGCTCGCCCGGCGCACCGTGCTGCCCACGCCCACGGAGAAGCCCCGCGAGTACCTCACCTTCGACGTCGGCATGCACCTGGGTGACGTGCGCGTGGACAACAACCTGGCCCGCGCGCGGCTGCTCGGGTCGTTGCGGCTCACCGGCACCAACGTCCGCCCGGGCGTCCTCGGCACCGTGGAGACCGACGAGGGCAGTCAGGCCTTCTTCCGCAACAACCAGTTCACCATCAACCGCGGGCAGATCGAATTCCAGGATCGTTACGGCATCGACCCCGTGTTCGACCTGCGCGCCCAGGCCCAGGTGCGTGAATACCAGGTGAAACTGCATGCCTTCGGTCGCCCGGCTGCTCCCCAGGTGCTCCTCACCTCGGAGCCGGGCCTGCCCGAGGGGGACGTCATCTCCCTTCTCACCCTGGGACTGACGAGCACGGACAGGGAGACGGCGGCCTCGGCCAGCGTGGGTCTGGCCGCGGAGGCCTTCTTCAACATGTCCGGGTTGGATCGGCAGGTGCAGCGCTTCCTACCCAACAACCCGGTCCTCAAGGACCTGTCCCTGCAGATCTCCACCACCTACAACGACGCCACCCAGCAGGCGGAACCAACTGCCCGGTTGGAGTCGAAGTTCCTCACGGAGCAGCTTAAGATTGGAGTGACGCAACCCGTCAGCGGGCGCGGAACACGCGCGCGTGCCGAGTACCATTTCGACAACCGCCTTTCCGCGCAGCTTCAGTGGGACAACGAGCGTACCGAGAACACCTTCGGCAACCTGGGAAATCTTGGACTCGAGCTCAAGTTGAGCTGGGAGTCCAAGTAGCGCTGGCGCTCGTCCTGGTGCTGGCGTGCCCGGTGATGGCGCAGCCGGTGGTGCCGGTGCCCGGTGTCCCCGTACCGCCCTCCGGCCCGACGGTGGTGGCGGTGGAGCTGCACCTGCCCGAGGACATGGAAGCGGCGGGGCTGGCGGAGCTGGTGGCGGTGCGCAAGGGCCAGACGCTGTCGGCCCGCGCGGTGCGGCGCTCGGTGGAGCGGCTGTGGGCCAGCGAGCGCTTCAGCGACATCGTGGTGCGCACCGTGGAGGACCAGGACGGCGTACGCGTGGTGTTCGAGCTCACGCCCATGCTGCCCGTCATGCGCATCGACGTGGAGGGCAACGTCGTCCTGAGTGACGAGGTACTGCTGGAGGTGCTGAGCAGGAGGGGCATCGCCGTGGGCCAGCGGCTCGAGGAGGAGGCGCTCCAGGCGGCCCATGCGGGGCTGTCCCAGGCCTACGGGCGCCAGGGCTACAACGACGCGCGCATCCAGCTCACACGCGAGCCGATTCCCGGAGGCGTGGCGCTGGCCTTCACCATCTTCGAGGGCAAACCCACGCAGCTGGCGGCCGTTTCGGTGACGGGCAGTCCCGGGTTGCCGTTGTCCGAGCTGCTCGCCACGCTGGGCCTGCGGGTGGGCGGGGTGCTGGACCGTGGAGGCCTGGACTCGGGCCTGGAGCGGCTGCGGACGCTGCTGCGCGAGCGCGGCTACTTTCGCGCCAACGTGGGCGTGCCCCTGCTCGAGAAGGAGGGCGAGGCGGCGACGGTGGTGGTGCCCATCTCCGCCGGGCCGCGCTTCACCTTCCACTTCCACGGCAACCACCACTTCGCGGACACGCTGCTCGCGCGCGTGCTCTCCTACGACGGACAGGATCCACTGGACGCCTCGACGGTGGCCCGGCTGGTCCGGCAGTTGGAGTCCTTCTACCGCTACCGGGGCTTCAACGACGTCCACGTGGAGCCGCGTGAGGTGCACCGCCCGGACGGAGAGGAGGCGGTGCTCGCCTTCGACATCGAGGAGGGCCGTCCGCTGCGCGTGCGCCGGGTCATCTTCCGGGGCAACACGCTGCTCTCCAACGAGACGCTGCGCGAGATGCTCACCGAGCGCATCCGCGCCAACGAGCCCCAGCCGGGTTCGCCGGCGCGCCTGCGCGAGGTGCTGGAGATGGGGCCCGGCAACCGCCGCATGGGTCCACCCGAGTGGGTGCACGAGCCGGCCACCATCTTCGTCGAGGAGGCCTACCGGGACGCCGCGGAGCTGATGACGGAGGCCTACCGCGAGCGGGGGTTCCTGGAGGCCCAGGTGCGCTTCACCCGGCTGCGGGTGAACGTGGCCCGGGGCACGGCGGTGGCGTGGTTCGACGTGCACGAGGGCACGCAGCTGCGCGTGGCCGAGGTACGCGTCGAGGGTGGACCCCAGGGCTTCGATGGGCACGCGCTGGTGCCGGTGACGCCGGGTGAGCCGCTGAGCCTCGACGCGGTGGAGCGCGGGCGGCAGGCGCTCGTCACGGGGCTGGGCCGCCTGGGCTACCTCTTCGCCCGCGTGGATGCGGCGCCGACGCCGGGGAGCAAGGGCGTGAGCGTCCTCTACCGGCTGGAGCCGGGACAGCGGGTGACGGTGGGCCGCATCCTCGTGCGGGGGACGGCGCGCACCGACGAAGAGGTGGTTCGGGCCAATGTGCGCCTCAAGGAAGACGAGGTGGTGGATCCGGAGAAGCTCTTCGAGAGCCAGCGCCGGCTCGCGCTCCTCAACCTCTTCCGGCAGGTGACGGTGCGGCTGGAGAAGCCGGACGTGCCGGAGGCCAGCAAGGACGTCGTGGTGGAGGTTCGCGAGCGCCCTCGTTGGGAGGGGGAGATCGCGGGCGGGTACTTCCTGTCGGAAGGTCCACGCCTGGTGGTGGACGCGACGCGGACGAACGTGGACGGGCGTGGCCTCAACCTGTCGGGCCGGTTGAAGCTCAACTACGTGGGGTTGAGTACGCAGGGCATCGACAGGGCGGAGTTCGCCCGGGTCCGCTGCGAGACCCTGCCGGAGGAGTGCGTCCAGCCCGCTCCGTATGACTGGGTGCGCGACTTCGACGGGCGTGCCGTGCTGTCGGCGGTGCAACCGCGGCTCTATGGGTTGCTGCCGCTGGAGGTGGGCGCGCGTCTGGATCTGATCGCCGAGCGCGTGCACCGGCCCTCGTACCTGTCCTCCCGGGTCGCGGCGGTGACGGGCCTGGACTGGTCGGCCATGCGCTGGTTGAACCTCGCGTTGCAGTACGAGCTGGAGGGCAACCTGCTGCAGTCGGGAGACCGGGTGCTCATCAGTCCGAACCGCGCGGACCAGGAGCGGCTGCGCTTCCCCTACGGCTTCTTCATCCTGCACTCGGTGCGCTCGTCGGCGACGGTGGACCTGCGCGATGACCCGGCCAACCCGCACAAGGGCCTGCTGGTGTCCACCAGCGCCGAGTGGATGGGGGACCTGAGCTCGTACGAGACCACCCGCACGGGTGAGCCGCTGGAGGCGCTGCCCATCAACGGCGTGAAGATCTCCGGCAACGTGAGCGTGTACGCGCCGCTGACGTCGGGAGCGGTGCTGGCGCTGTCGCTGCGCGGTGGCACGATCGTGTCACTGGAGAAGGACGCGCGGGTCATCGGCTCCAAGCGCTTCTTCCTGGGCGGCTCCAGCAGCCTGCGCGGTTTCCGTGAGGACGGCATCCTCAGCGAGGATCAGCGCACCGCGCTGCGGCGCCAGGTGGCCGACTGCCGCTCGCTCATCCACCCGGCGGGTTGCAGCTTGGAGCAACTGACCATCCTGGGAGGCCAGGCGCCCGTGAGCGAAGGTGGCGAGCTCTTCACCCTCGGGAAGGCGGAGCTGCGCATCCCGGTGCAGTCCTCGTTCAACCTGGGCCTCTTCCTGGAGGCGGGCAATCTCTGGTTGGACCGGACGAACCTCGACTTCAGCGCGCTCCGCTACTCGACGGGCATGGGCTTCCGCTACGTGACGCCGGTGGGCCCGCTGGCCTTCGACGTGGGCATCAACCTGGACCCGGACGAGACGCTCAACGAGCCCCTCTGGCAGCTCCACTTCAGCATCGGCACGTTCTGAGCCAGCGGGCGCGGACTACGGCGTGAACTGGGCCTTGCCGGCGAACGTCTGTTCCGCCCGGACGCCCGGCAGGGTGTCCTCGAGCACCTGCCCGTTCGAGGCCGTCACCCGGACCTTGATGGAACCCGAGCCCATTCCGGTGGGCTGGACGAAGTAGTTGTAGCTCAGGCGCGGGACCGACACCCACTTGCCCTCGGGGTTCAACCACTCCAGCTTCTGGATGGGCAGGGCGTGGTTGCGCACCTGGATGGCGGTCCACCACGGGTTGCTGCCATCCTTGAAGCGGTAGCGGATGGGGCCCGTCACGGGGCACGAGACATAGCGCCAGCGCACGTTCACGCGGCCATCGATGGGGTTGGCGATCTTCGCGAAGGCCTCGCGGCTGAGGTCGAGGTGGCCCGCCGCGCAGCCGGGGCAGAGATCCACGATTCGCACCTGCACCGTGCCCAGCGGCCCCTGCACCTCGGCACACGAGCCACACGCCCCGCTGCCCGCGTAGTCGGGCTCACCGATGGCGGCGACGTTCAGGTCCTCCGGGCTCGCATCGAAGCTGCAGGCCCCCGCGCCGGTCGCGTCGTAGAAGGTGATGATGCCGCTCCTGAAGTTACCGATTGGCGTCGAGGCCAGCGCTTCCCCGGTGTGGCCGGACCTGTCTTCCGTCTTCGGCTCGACGCGTGACTCGGGCCCGCAGGCCGCCAGGGACAGCAGCAGGACGACGACGGACGAGCGTGCGAGGGCGTGAGGGGTTCTGGGCATGCGGTGTGCTCCGGGAGAGGAGGTTGTCGAAGCGCGGGAACACCCGGGGCGCGTTCGATACTCCGTTCCCGTGCCATGCCCGCGACCGAGCAGGCGTCTGTGGAGAGATGCTCGGCTCCGGCCCTGGCCGGGGGCGGGTCCGTCCGCGCCCCGCCCGGTGTACACTGCACGTGTGTTCTACAGCTTCGTACGTGCGGTCGTGGCCCTGGCGCTTCGGCTCTTCTACCGGGTGAAGGTGAATGCTCCCTCGGCCGAGCCCGAGGGCCCGGTCATGTTCGTGGGCAACCACCCCAATGGGCTCATCGACCCCGCGCTCGTCTTCATCCTCACGCGCCGGCACGTGACGTTCCTGGCCAAGGAGCCCCTCTTCCGCCTTCCGATCATCGGCTGGCTGCTCAGGGGACTGGGCGCGCTGCCCGTGTACCGCAAGCAGGACGATCCCTCGCAGATGGGCAAGAACGAGGGGACACTGGACGCGGCGCGCGGGGCGCTGGTGCGGGGCAGGGCCATCACCCTCTTCCCCGAGGGGAAGAGCCACTCGGAGCCCTCGCTGGCGGAGCTGAAGACGGGGGCGGCGCGCATCGCGCTCGGGGCGGCGAAGCAGGGGGCGGCGGTGCGCATCGTGCCCGTGGGCCTCACGTACGCGGACAAGCACCTGTTCCGCAGCGAGGTGCTCATCGAGATGGGCGTGCCCATCGAGGTGAAGGACTTCCTCCCGGCGGACGCGGCGGGTGAGGTCGATTCGGTGCGCAAGCTCACCGAGCACATCGCTGGCGGGCTCCGCTCCGTCACCCTCAACCTGGAGCAGTGGGAGGACCTGCCGCTCATCCAGATGGCCGAGCGGCTCTACGCGTTCCGTCAGAAGGAAGCGATGGACCCCGAGCGGCTGCGGCACTGGGCGCGGGGGCTCCAGCTCTTCCGCTCCGAGCAGCCCGAGCGCTTCGAGCGGATGCGCGGAGACCTGATGTCCTTCCACCGCCGGTTGGAGCTGGTGCGGGCGGACCCCACGGACCTGGCGCTGACGTACCAGGCGGGCCCGGTGACGCGGTTCGTGCTGAAGAACCTGGCGCTGCTCGTGTTCGGGCTGCCGCTGTTCGCCCTGGGGCTCGGGCTGTTCTACGTGCCGTACCTCTTCCCGAGGTGGATGAGCCGCAAGGCCGAGCTGGATGTGCAGGCGACGGTGAAGTTCCTCGCGGCGCTGGTGGTGTCGGTGGCGTGGTGGGGAGTGCTGACGGTGGGGGCGTGGCTGTGGCGCGGGCCGGCGCTGGGCCTGCCGGTGCTGCTGGCGGTGCCGCCGCTGTCTCTCTTCACCCTGTACTTCTCCGAGCGCTGGTGGGTGGTGCTTCGGGACGTGTCCGTGTTCTTCACGCTGGGCAGCCGCGCGAGGCTCAAGGCCCGGCTGCTCGAGGAGGGCGAGCGTCTGGCGGCGGAGGTGGACCAGCTGGCCGGGGAGTACCGTCCCCGCCTCGAACAGCCCATTGCGCCGTTAGCTGTGGTAGCAGGGCGCTGAGAGACAGCAGGCACCGACCGCGACATGCTTCCCGGCAACGACAAGTGGCCTGAGTCCATCCAGGCGCTCTACGAGCAGGTGGCGGGCTCCGCCCCCGAGGCCGTGCTGTCGTCGCGTCCCCAGTGGTCGGAGCAGCTCGCCGAGTGGGTGCGCAACGCCACCCTGGACGAGCGCGAGATGGCGCAGTCCGCCGCCTGGTCCCGGCTGGACACCGGCTCCCGCTCTCCCGGCGAGCTGCTGTTCCTGCTGGTCCACTGCGGCGAGCTGCTGTGGCCCTACTCGGAGGCGCCGAGGGAGCTGCTCCAGCGGCTCATCACCCGGCAGGCGCAGCTCGTCCAGGCGCTGAAGGACGGAGGCCAGGACGAGGCCGTGGCGCCGCTCGTGCGCCAGGTGGAGGCCGAGCTCGCCAAGGTCGTCTCCCGCTACCTCAAGCGCCACCCCGAGGAGCTGGTGACGCTGGTGAGCGGCGTGCGCTGCACGTTCGACGGCAAGGTGCTCCGCTTCAACGACACCGTGGAGGTGGACCTGAAGGTCCTCCTGGGCTCGGAGCGGCGGGTCATCGGGCGGTTGGATCAGCTCCGGGCGCTGCTGCCGTACCTGCGCGAGGGCCGCGACAAGCTGGTGGCCTTCATCCGGGAGCGGGCGGCGAAGATTCCCTGGCGCGAGTGCCGCGACATCCTCGAGGAGAAGCTCTTCCAGCTGGTGGCCGCTCCCGAGAGCCGGGGTGAGCTGCGCGGTTTCCTGGGCAGCTATGCGCAAGGCAAGGGGGAGGCGCGGTGGTGCACCCGGGCGAGCCTGCTGCTCGCCAGGAACCTCGAAGAGGGAGGACCGTTGGCCGTCATCGAGAACCTCAGTGAGCTGCTGGCGTACTTCGAGGCGCCCGTGGAGGGGCTGCGAGGCGCCCTGCAGGCGCTGGTGGCCAGCATCCACGAGGACAAGGAGCTCGCGCGGCACCGGCTCGTGGCGGACAAGTGCTGGGAGCACCTCGAGCCCAAGAAGGAGCCGGGCCTGGCGCTCGTGCTGCTGTGGCTGGAGGAGCGCATCTTCCGGGTGGCGCTGCGCCAGGGCGTGGAGGATTCCTTCGAGCGCCGCAACCGGGCGCGCGAGCGGGTACGCGAGTTGCCGGTGGCGGAGGCGCTGTACTGGCTGTCCGAGGAGTGCGTGGACCTGTGGCCCCGCTTCGAGTCGGAGCGCCGGCCCGGAGCGGACGACTTGTCCGCGTGGAGGCAGGAGGTCGTCCGCCGCTTCGTGAAGAAGCCGGTGCTGCGCAAGGCGGCCATCGAGTTCTTCCTGTGGTGCGCGCCGGACGCGGCGGCCTCCGAGGCCGAGCTGGTGACGCTGTCGTTGGTGAAGACGTCCACGGACCGGCGGCTCCTGCGGCGGCTGGGTGAGCACCCCTCCACGCGCGTGCGCTTCCGCGTGAGGGCCATCAATGCGTGGCTCGCCGCCGGGCCCGAGTCCGCACCGGAGCCACAGACACCGGCGACGCTGACGGGGGCACTGCGTCACCTGCGCGCCTCGGGGGCGATGACGCTCGGTGGGGGCAGGACGTGGCTGCGGGACCGGGATCTCGAGGAACTGCTCCTGGGGGCGTTCAGCCGCGTGGAGCGGGACTTCTCCGCGCGCTACCCGGAGCACTTCCGCGAGGACGAGGCGCGCCTGGTGACCCGGCTGCTCGAGGATCTGAAGCACGAGTTCGAGAGCATCCGCTCGGACCTGTCGATCCTGCTTTCGCAGGGGCAGCCCGTGCCGCTGGAGCTGGACCTCCAGTACCGGAGAACGCGTGCGCCCGTGGAGGGCGAGTCCGCCCCGGAGGGACTGAGGCCCGGAGGCGTGGAGCTGGCCTTCGTGCTGAAGGTCGAGGTGGAGTCGTTCCTCACGACGAAGCGTGCGGTGCTGGTGCAGGCGACGAAGCTGGAGCGGCGAGGGGAAGGGCAGTGGGCGCCAAACATCCGGCTGGCACGGGAGCAGGTGGACGGGCTGCTCGGGCAGAGCGAGTCCTCTTTCTGCCTGTTCCTGGTGCCGCCCTCGCTGCGGGCCGAGTGCTGGATGGTGCCGGCGCGGATGGTGCGAGGCCTGATGGAGGCACAGGGCTCGCTGTCGACGGTGTCACGCGAGGGAGCACAGCGGGTGGCGCGCTCGCTGGCGCAGTGGATGACCTACGATCTGCTGGGCCTGTGGACCGGAGATGACCGGCCCGCCGTGCTGGAGCGGGCCGAGGGGAACCCGGAGCGGGGCCCGGACTTCATCGTGGAGATCTCCGTCCGCAAGACCGGGCGGTGACGCGCTACGACTTGGTGGAGCGTCCGACGAGGGGAACTTGTCCCCGCGGCAGCGAGTGTCCAACCGGAGTCTGGCCCCGGTGGCACTCCGCCCCACGTGCGGGAGCCCAATCGCTCACACTCGCCAATCCGATACTTGGGCAGCAGCTCCGCGCGGCAGCCCACGAGCCAGAATGCAGGGGCGACGCTAGAACTTCCCCATATGGCCCAGCGCTTCTTCAAGCTCTCCGACGACGTCTATGTCCCTCACCGCTGGCATCTGAATACCCCCATTGATGGCCAGGGCAACAAGGTGCACGACTGGGACTTCAAGAGAGGAACGCCCGTGCACCTGGTGGGACGGTTGAGGATCCCCATTCAGGTTGCAGGCAGGCCGCTGGACTTCTCCGAGGCGGGATTGAGCATCCCTGTCGTCCACGTCAAGGTGGCCCCCATGCTGTCGGAGCGGGCCCCGGTGATGTGAGCTCATTCCCGCGGATATCGAAGGCCAACCGGATCAGTACCTCGTCCTCGTGGCAACTCGTCTCATCCGCTGCATCGACGAGAAATCCTCCAAGGTGCAGTTCTGGCGACCCGAGGATGGCCTTCCCGAGAAGGTGGGTCAGTACTGGGCCGTAGATGACATGCGCATTGACAAGGCGAAGGTGGGGAGCGCCAAGGTGTTCCGTCCCGAGGGATGGGAGGTCGTCCTTATCGCCTCCGAGGAGATCAAGGACGCTTTACAGCGCATGGGCGCTACCGGCACGAGATTCGAGGAGGTTTAGTCGTGCTCCGGGAGCATTTCGTCGTCGCCGATGAGCAGGGCCGCGGCGATGACCAACAGGACGAAGCACCCCACGCCGATCGCCACCGGCCCGGGTCTGAATCGCGTCTTCCTCGGAGAGCACCACCTCGCTGCTCTCGAGGTCCTCCAGGCCCTCCACCCACGTGATGGGCTCGCCCATGTTTCCCTTCGCGCGAGCCACCACGCGAACCCGGGCCTGTCGTGCGCAGAGCCCGGCCACCTCCGCGTTGTACTCGCCGGAGGCCTCGAGGCGCACGCTGGTGGGGCCGGGGTAGAACTGGAGCTGCCACTGGCCACTGGCGAGCCGATCACACCCCATGAACCGGGTTTCTCGTTCGATGCGCGGGCCCAGGTATCGGAAGAGGGTCATCCACGCCATCATCGCGGCCACCCCGAAAAGCAGGACAGCGAAACCCAGGGAGGCCCAGGGCGAGAGGGGTTCACGGGCGGGCATGTCCCGTGAGGTTAGCAGGAGCGGGTCCTTTCGCCCCACACACGCTGGGTCCCCCGCGAGCACGTCTCAGTCCTGAGCGCGCTCGTACTGCGGCGGCCACGCCACCTCCGCGTGGAGCTCGCGCGCCGCGTGCAGGGGCCAGTACGGATTTCGCAACAGCTCGCGCGCGAGGATGACCATGTCCGCCTGCTCCGTGCGCAGGATGTGATCCGCCTGGAACGCGGAGCGGATGAAGCCCACGGCGCCGGTGGGGATACCGGCCTCCTTGCGGATGCGCTCGGCGAAGGGAGTCTGGTAGCCGGGCCCCGCGGGAATCTTCACCCCGGGAACGATGGCGCCCGAGGAGCAGTCGATGAGATCCGCTCCGTCCTCCTTCATCAGCTTCGAGAGGGCGACGGTGTCCTCGAGCGTCCAGCCGCCCTCGACCCAGTCGGAGCAGGAGAAGCGCACGAAGAGGGGGAGCTCCTCGGGCCAGCTCTTGCGCACGGCCTGCACCACCTCGCGGGTGAGCCGCACGCGGTTCTCGAACGAGCCTCCGTAGCGATCGGTGCGGCGGTTGGACAGGGGCGAGAGGAACTCGTGCAGCAGGTAGCCGTGTGCGGCGTGGATCTCCAGCTGGCGGAACCCCGCGGTGCGCGCGCGCTCGGCGGCCGCGACGAAGGCCCGGAGCACACGCTGGATGCCCGCGTCATCGAGCGCCTCGGGCTCCGAATAGCCTTCATCGAAGGGAACGGCGCTCGGTGCGACGGTCTTCCACCCATTCTTCTCGTCGGGCGCGATGGGGCCCCCGCCCTCCCAGGGACGTTTCGTGGACGCCTTGCGCCCCGCGTGCGCGAGCTGGATTCCCGCGATGGCGCCGTGCTCGTGGATGAAGCGCACGATGCGCTCGAGCGGCGCGATGTGCTCGTCCTTCCAGAGGCCGAGGTCCTGCGGCGAGATGCGCCCGATGTCCTCGACGGCGGTGGCCTCGAAGATGATCAACCCCGCGCCTCCGACGGCCCGGGTGCCCAGGTGGACGAAGTGCCAGTCGTTCGCGAAGCCGTCCTCGCTCGAGTACTGGCACATGGGTGAGACGGCGATGCGGTTCCTGAACGTCACCCCGCGCAGGGTCAGCGGGGTGAACAGCAGGCTGCTCATGGTGCCTCCAGCATGTCGACGTCGAGCCGGGAGGAGCCCGGCTCGGGCGCGGACATCCTGGGACGCCTTGAGCACGATGTCGCGGATTCTCTCGCGCTCTGAAGCGCCCGCGACACTTCAGGCGGTGACGTGCTTGAACAGTTTGCCGGCCATCAACAGCGCGAGCCCGCCCAGCAGCACCGGCACGGCGTTGAGCTCGATGGCGAAGCTCAGGCTGCTCAGGTCGGCCACCTTGCCGATGGCGGTGGGCGAGATGGCGTCGCCCAGCATGTGGATGAACAGCACGTTGAGGCCCATGGCGAAGGCGCGGAACGCCGGGGGCACGCCGTTGACGATGGCCGCGTTGATGGGGCCGCTGTTGAGGAAGATGAAGAACTGCGCCAGGAAGATGATGGCGAACATCGGCGCGTGCGAGTCCACCTTCGTCGAGAGGAACATGAGGGGCGCCGCGATCAACAGCCCCACGCCCGACATGCGCAGGCCACCGCCCTCCATCCTCCGGTCCATCTTGTCGCCCAGCCAGCCTCCGGCGATCGTCCCCAACAGGCCCGCCGTGGCGGTGACGGCGCCGGAGTTGAAGCCCGCGGCGCCCGGGGACATCCCGCGCTCGCTGACGAGGAAGGTGGGCAGCCAGTACCCGAGCCCTCCGATGGCGAACGTCATCAGTGTGTAGCCCGTCGTGGTCCACCAGAAGGCCCTGTTGCTCGCCAGTCCCTTGAGGCCCACGAGGAAGGGCAGCTTCGTCTTCGCCTCGGGCCCATCCATGGCGCCGCGCTGGGGCTCGGGCATGAAGAAGGCCATGGTGCCCAGCACGAGGCCCGGCGCGCCGCCCACGAAGAAGGCCATGTGCCACGAGTAGGCCTGGCTCAGCCACCCGCCCAGCCCGTACCCCACCGCCGCTCCCACGGGAATGGCGATGTAGAAGAAGGACAGCACCCGCGTGCGCTGCTCTCTCGGGAAGAGGTCGGAGATGATGGACGGGGCCACCGCGCCGTACCCCGCCTCGCCGATGCCCACGGCGGCCCGGGCCACCATCAGCATGAAGAAGGTGGTGGCCAGGCCCGAGGCCCCCGTCGCCAGGCTCCACAGCAGCACGCCAGCGGCCACCAGGTAGCGCCGCGGCAGGCGGTCCCCGAGGAATCCGCTCACCGGCGAGGCCAGCATGAACACCAGCATGAAGAAGCTGCCCAGGTAGCCCGCCTGCGTGTTGGTGAGCTGGAAGTCCTGTTTGATGTAGGGCAGGGCGACCGTGACGATGTACCGGTCGAGGTAGTTGACCAGGTTGATGAGCGAGAGGATGAGCAGCGCGTAGTGGCTGGTGCGCGTGGCGGTGGGAGCGGGGGCGGCCACGGCGGTGGGGTGACTCATGAGAGGGGGGCTCCGAAACGGTGCGCGAGCAGGCCCCAGCGCAGGCCTCGGTCGCTCACGAGGCAGCGCGCGAGCCCGAGTGCCCGCAGGCCCTCGAGCAGGATGAGTGCTCCGGCGGGAATCACGTCCGCGCGCTTGGGCTGGAGGCCGGGTAGCTTCTGGCGCTCGGCGAGGGGCAGCCGGCACAGCTTGTCCGCCAGCGCCTCCAACTGCACGAGCGTGAGGGTGCCACCGTGCACACGCTCGGAGTCATACGGATCGATGGCGTGCTGCACGGCGAAGAGCGTCGTCACCGTGCCGGCGATGCCCACGAGCTGCGCGCCCGGAGGGCAGGAGGGCATCGAGGAGAACGTCTCGCGCAGGTGCGACTCCACGCGGGCCCGGTCCTCGGCCGTCAGTGGATCCGCGTGCACGTAGCGCTCGGTCATGCGCACCGAGCCCACGTCGAAGCTGTGCCGGAAGGACACGCGGCCCTGCGTGTCGCCGTAGATGAACTCGGTGGAGCCGCCGCCGATGTCCACCACCACCAGCGGCCCGGAGGCCTGACGCCCGAAGTCCGCGTACGCCGAGGTGAAGGACAGCTGCGCCTCCAGCTCGCCGGAGATGATCTCCACCGTGACACCGGCGCGGGCCCTGGCGGCGGAGAGGAACTCGGCGCCGTTCTCCGCGTCGCGCGCGGCGCTGGTGGCGGACACGGCGATGGCCTCCGCGCCCAGGTTGCGCGCCTCGGTGGCGAAATCGGAGAGCACCTGGAGGGTGGCCTCCATGCCCTCGGGTGAGAGGCGGCGGCTCTTGTCCACGCCGCGGCCCAGGCGGGTGATTTCGGCGCGCTCCTGAACGGCCTGGAAGCGGCCATCGGGCTGGCGGTCGGCGACGAGCAGGAGGACCGAGTTGGTCCCCACATCGATGGTGGCGTAACGAGGCATCCGCCGGAGCTTATCAGCCCAGAAGCGCCCCCAAAGCCTCCGCCAATCGTTGGTACTCCGCGTGCGAGTTGTAGAGCTGGGCCGACACGCGCACGTGACGGTGCGGGGGCCGGGGCCAGGGGGTGATGGGGACCTCGATGCGGTGCTCGAAGAGGAGCCGGTCCTGGAGTGGATCCAACCCGAGCACCGAGGGCCGTGCCGGGAAGCCGTCCGGGAGGGGTACGGTGGCCATGGAGCCCACCATGTCCTCGGGGCACTGGGGCGCGACCCCGAGCCGCTGGCACAGGAAGGCGCGAGCCGCGAGCGCCTTGGCCCGGTTGGAGGCCATCACCTCGGGCCAGCCGCCGGGCTGCATGCCGCCCATCACCTCCAGGACCTTGGGGATGCAGAGGAAGGGGGTGGGATCGTTCGTCCCGAGCCAGTCGAAGTCCAGGCGGAACTGGGAGCGGTCCTCGCGCCGCGAGTTGTACCCGTGGCTGATGACGACGGGGCGGATGCCCGGCTGCAGATCCCTGCGTACGTAGAGGAAGGCCGCTCCCTTGGGCGCGCACAGCCACTTGTGGCAGTTGCCGGTGTAATACGCGGCGCCGAGCTGGCGCAGGGACAGGGGCACCTGCCCGGGTCCGTGGGCGCCATCCACGAGTGTCTCCACGCCCCGCTCTCGCATCGCGTGCACGAGCGTGGCCACGGGAAGCACCAGGGCCGTCTGGCTCGTGATGTGGTCGATGAGCAGCAGTCGGGTGCGCTCGGTGACATGGGCGAGCACCGCGTCCACCACGGCCTGCGGTGATGGCACGGGCCAGGGCAGCTTCGCCACCACCACTTTCACGCCCCAGCGGCTGGCCACGAAGTCGAGCGCGTTCTTGGATGCGTTGTACTCGTGGTCCGTGGTGAGCAGCTCGTCGCCTGGGGCGAAGCGCAGCGACTGGAGCACCGTGTTGACGCCCGTGGTGGCGTTGTTGATGAACGCGAGGTCATCCGGGTCCGCGTCCAGGAAGGCCCCGAGCGAGGCACGGGCCGCGTCGGCCAGGGCCTCGAGCTCCCGGTGGAGGAAGCGCACCGGCTCGGCCTCCATGCGGGCGCGCAGCCGGGACTGCTCCTCGAGCACCCGCGTGGGGCAGGCGCCGTAGGAACCGTGGTTGAGGAAGGTCACCTCGGGATCGAGCGACCAGTAGGAGCGGAAGGGAGACTCATCCATGGGCACGCGGACTGTAGACCCTCACACCCGGCCTGTCAGCGAGCGCGGGGGGGTGGATGGACGAAACCGGAGCTCCTCGGACAGACTCATGGCGGATTCGGTGTCCTCCCGCTCGCTCGCCGCCCGCGTTTCCCAAGGGAGCTCTCATGTCCACCGCCGCCACCGCCCAACCCCTCAATCCGAACGCCTCGGAGTACCAGTACAACTACACCTACGTTTCGCCGCTGGCGATGCTGCAGACCCTTCCCAAGGACCAGAGGCCTTCCTTCACCTGGTACCTCAAGGTCATCTGGCAGGTGCTCCACATCGCTCGCAACCAGCTCGAGTGGAAGTGGCAGCAGGCGCAGCGCGAGCAGGGCTCCTCCAGCGCTCCGGCCCCGGCCAGCGCATTGACGCTCGACCTCGGGAAGCTCGGTCTCGGCCAGGTGGACATGTCCCGCATGCCGAAGGACGGCAACCTGGACGCGCTGAACCTCGAGTCCATCGAGGAGAGCGGCTCACCCTGGGAGCGAGCCGAAGGTGAGCTCCTGAAGGGATTGGGCGAACTGGGCGACAAGGCCGAGACCCTCGCTCACTGCGAGCGCATCGCCCGCAGGGTGGGGCAGATGAACGTCACCAATCCGCTGGAGATCCTCGGGTTGGTGGTGGACGCCGTGCTCGCCAAACCGAAGGGGCGTCCCAATTCGTTGCAGGATTACCTCAACCTGTTCACCTCGGTGAGCCCGCCCTGGGCCGCGAGCAGCTTCCAGGATGATGCGACGTTCGCCTGGATGCGCGTGGCCGGATTCAATCCACTCGTCATCCAGAAGCTGACCACGCTGGATCCGGACCTCGCCATCACCGACGCCCAATTCCAGACCCTCCTCGAGGACGCGGGAGACTCGGTCCAGCAGGCCCTGGCCGAGGGGCGTCTGTTCGTGGCGGACTACCGGGCGCTGGCCGGGGTGATCAACGGCAACTTCCCGGACGGACCCAAGTACTGCTTCGCTCCCAAGGCGCTGTTCTCGCTCCCGCGTGGCACGGGTGCGCGCCAGCTCCAGCCGGTGGCCATCCGCTGCGGGCAGGACCCGCGCGTCTACCCCCTCTTCACCCCGGAGGACGGAGAGGCCTGGCAGTGGGCCAAGACGACCGTCCAGGTCGCGGACTTCAACCATCACGAGATGTTCTCCCACCTGGGGCGCACGCACCTGCTGATCGAGCCCTTCGTGATCGCCACCCACCGGCAGCTGCCGGATGAGCACCCGGTGGGCCAGCTGTTGCTTCCGCACTTCGAGGGCACGCTGTCCATCAACGACTCGGCCCAGTCCACGCTCATCGCGAAGGGCCATCAGGTGGACATGTTGTTGGGCGGCACCATCGATGCGGATCGGGCCCTCGCCGTCCAGTCGCTCCTGGGTTCCGACTACGACTTCAACCGGGGCATGCTGCCCAAGCAGCTCGAGCTGCGCGGGGTGACGGACGAGGGCCTGGAGTACCCCTACCGTGACGACGCGCTGCTGCTGTGGGGGGCCATCGAGCGGTGGGTCCGCGCCTACGTGGGCATCCACTACGCCTCGGACGAGGCAGTCGCCAAGGACCAGGCGCTACAGCAGTGGAGCGCCGAGCTGGTGGCGGAGGAGGGGGGGCGGGTGCGCGGCTTCGGCGAGGATGGCCAGGGCAAGCTGTCGACGGTGGAGTACCTGGTCCAGGCGCTGACGATGATCATCTTCACCTCCAGCGCGCAGCACGCGGCGGTGAACTTCGCCCAGGCGGGGCTGATGACCTTCACTCCGCTGGCGCCGGGGGCCGCCTATCGGGCAGCGCCGCTGTCCGTGGCCGACGCCGCGCTCAATCCCACGCTGGACCAGTACCCCCCGCTGGACATGGCGGCCGAGCAGCTCGATTTTCTTTCCCTGCTCGGCGGGGTCTACTACACGCGGTTGGGGGAGTACCGGCCCCTCTGGTTCAAGGGGCTGAACGTCATGGCCGCGCTGCACACGTTCAAGGAAGAGCTGAAGCAGATCGGCCAGACGATCGCGCAGCGCAACGCGAACCGTTACGGGCCCTATCCCTATCTCATCCCGACGAACATCCCCCAGAGCATCAACATCTGACGAGCCCGTGCGAAGCCAGCGGTCACCGGGCCGCTGGCTTCAGGGGCTCGAGGAGCAAGGGGAGTCGGCCTACTGGGCCGAGTATCCGCCGTCGATGGCGAGCGCCGTGCCGGTGATGTACGTCGACCAATCGGAGAGCAGGAACAGCACGGGCTTCGCCACCTCCTCCGAGCGGGCCGAGCGCCGCATGGGCACGCCATTGACGAAGGCCTGGCGGGTCGGCTCGCCGTGCTCGATGTGGCTCCAGATTTCCGTATCGATCGGGCCGGGCAGCACCGAGTTCACGCGGATGCCCTCCGTCGCGTAGTCGAGCGCCGCGGCCTTGGTCATGCCCATGAGTCCGTGCTTGGCCGACGAGTAGGCGCCAAAGCCGGGCGCGGCGACGTGCGAGAGGATGGAGGCGCAGTTGACGATGGAGCCGCCGCCACTCTTCTTCATCGCCCGGATTTCGTGGCGCATGCTGAGGAAGGTGGCGTCCAGGTTGATCGACATGAGCTGGCGGTACTCCGCTGGCGGGATGTCGGCGAACTTCCCGAGGGGGCCCGGGATGCCGGCGTTGTTGAAGGCGCCATCCAGCTTGTCGTACTCGCGGAGGGTGCGCGCGACGAGCGCCTCGATGTCGGCCTCCTGGGAGACATCCGTGCGAACGAAGAGCGCGGTGCCTCCGTCGGCGCGGATGCGGCCCACCAACTCCTCCCCCTTGTCGGCGCGGCGGCCAGCCAGTACCACCTTGGCGCCCTGCCGGGCCGCCTCCATGGCGGTGGCGGCTCCGATGCCAGACGTGGCGCCGGTGACGATGATGACCTTGTTCTCGAGTAGCATGTGCTCCCCCTGCCTGGCGGCGGGAGGGAGCCTCGGGAATGGGCTCCACTTCCGTGCCTGGATGGAGGGATGCTCAGGGGCCGGGCCCGCGTGTGTCAATCCGGCAATGGGGCAGACCCGGGTCCTCTCCCGGAGGGAGAGTGTTTGGGCTCAGCGTCCCCAGTCGGGGGTGGTGAGCGTGGCCTTCTCCCTCGCGGGCAGCGGCGTCTGGTTGTTGCCATCCGCCGTCATCACGAAGAGCTGCGACCCGCCGTTGCGCGTGGAGGTGAAGAGGATGAGGCGGCCGTTGGGCGAGAAGCTCGGCTCCTCGTTGTTCGCCTGGTCCTGCGTGAGGCGGGTGATCTTCCCGCTGTCCACGTGGACGGTGAAGAGGTCGAACGCGTTGCGCTCGTCGCGCGCGGTGAAGGCGATGAGGTCTCCGCGGGGGGACCAGTCCGGCGTCTGGTTGTAGTTGCCCTGGAAGGTGAGCCGCTTCACGCCCGAGCCATCCGCGTTCATCACGTACACCTGTGGCGAGCCGCCCCGGTTGGACACGAAGGCGATGCGCTTGCCGTCCGGCGACCACGAGGGGCTGGTGTTGATGCCGAAGCGCGTGTCGGTGATCTGCCTGGCGTTGTCACCATCCGCCTCGGCCACCCAGATTTGAGCGCTCTCCTCCTCGGCCAGTGCGTACGCGATGCGCTTGCCATCCGGGGAGAAGGAGATGCCGGTGGCCATCTGTCCCTCGGACGTCTTGATGCGCACGGTGTCGCCGCCCGGCTTCCGCACGTAGAGGTCCGGCTTGCCCTGCTGGTACGAGGTGTAGCCCAGCGTCCCGTCCGGCCCGAGCGCCGGCAGCAGGTTGATGCCACCGCGGGTCATCTGCTTCGCGTTGTGGCCGTCCCAGTCCGCCACCCACACGTCCCGGTTGGCGCCCGACTTGCGCACGTAGGTGATGCGCGAGAGGAAGGGGCTCGGCTCGCGGGTGTAGAAGCGGTAGATGGCGTCGGCGACCTTGTGGGCCAGCGCGCGAGGCTCCGCGGCGGGCGCGCTCTGGGTCGTCTTGAAGTCCTCGCGGCCGGAGCCCACGTTGAACAGGCGCGCCTCGGCCTTCAGCTCGCCGTTCTCCTGGGAGAGCGTGTACTTCACCAGCGACTCGGCGCCCACGTCGGCCCAGCGCGAGAAGTTGATGCTGCCCGCGGCCATGCCCTCCTTCGGGTCCGCGAGGAAGCTGTTGCGGTCCAGCACCTGGAAGATGCCGGAGGCGCGCAGGTCATACATCAGCGCGGCGTCCACCTCCTGGGTGGATGCCTTGGCCACCTCGCCCTGGACGAGCGGAGCGGGGGCGGCCAGGGGGAGGGGCCGGAAGTTGGCGCCGGAAATCTGGATGACGGGGGCTTGTGCGAGGGCCGTGAGGGGCAGCAGCACGAGCGAGAGGAGGAGGGCTTTCGCGTTCACGGGCTGAACTCCAGGACGATGCCGCTCTTCTGCAGCGCGTCCCGTAGATGGTCGGGGGGAGGGGAGAAGGGAGAGGCCTTCTTCACCGCGGCCAATACGGCCGAGTCGAAGAGGGTATTTCCGCTGGCCTTGGCCAGCCGCGCATCGATGACCTCTCCGGTACGGTTGAGGCGCATGGCCACCTGGGCCTTGAGGTACAGACGCTCGTTATCGGGGATGGTGTCCGCGACGTCGTAGTGGCGGCGCACCTGCGAGGAGAGCAGGCCGAAGTAGCGCTCGCCCTCGGCGGTGGCGGAGTCGCCGTTGGGATCGCCGTCCTCGGCGCCCTCCAGCTCCTCTTCCTGCTTGGAGGGTTTGGCGAGCTTGTCGAAGGCTCCGAAGAGCCGGTTGCGCCGGTCCTCGCCCTGGGCCTCGCCCTTCTGGGGCGTGGGCTTGGGGGCGGGCTCCGGCTTCACCCCGGGCACGGGCACGGCCACCTTGGCGGGCTCGGGCGGGGCGGGAGTGGGGGAGGGCGCCGCGTCCACCTTCTTGGGAGGAGGCGGAGGGGGTTGCTCCTTGCGGGGCAGCAGCTTCTCGTCGCGGGGCTTGCCCAGGCGCACCAGCGTGGCGCGGATGGGCTTCTGGTCCAGCTGTACCCGGGGTTCCTCGACGAAGGTGGTGTACAGCCCCACGGCGACCAGCACCAGGGCATGGCCCACCAGCGACACCGTGAGGAAGCGTCCCAGGCGTGTGCGCCTGGGGGCGAGCAGGCTCTGGTTGTAGGCCGGGTGCATGGGCTAGCGCCGTGCCTCCTTCTTGCCCTTGTTGGAGTTGGACGCCCGGCCCCCACCCGTGGGGTCCGTGATCATCCCCACATTGTTGATGCCGGCGCGCTGCGCGGCGGCCATCACGTCCACCACCACGCCGTAGGGCACGTCCCGGTCCGCGTGCAGGTAGAGTTCCTTGTCCGCCTGCGCCTTGGCGTTGCTGGCCAGCTTCTTCTCCAACTCGGCCACCGGCACCTCGGCCTCTCCGATGTACACGCGCCGCTGTGCGTCGATGGACAGCACCAGCTTCTTCTCGGCGGCTTCCACCGGAGCGGCCCTGGCCTCCGGCAGGTTCACCTTGACGCCCTGCTGGATGAGGGGCGCCGTCACCATGAAGATGATGAGCAGCACCAACATCACGTCCACCATGGGCGTGACGTTGATCTCGCTCATGGTGACGCGGCCGCCCCCGCGATTGGAGCCCATGCCCATGGCGCGTATCTCCTAGCGGAAGAAGTGCCGCTTGATGATGTTGAGGAAGTCCGCGGAGAAGTTGGCCATCTCCGTGTCGAACACCTTGATGCGGCTGATGAACGAGTTGTAGGCCACCACCGCGGGGATGGCCGCGAACAGGCCGGCCGCCGTGGCGAAGAGCGCGTTGCCCACCGGCGCCGCCACCGTGGCCAGCGTGGCGTTGCCCTGCTCGGCGATGGAGTTGAAGGCGTTGAGGATGCCGATGACCGTGCCGAACAGGCCCACGAAGGGCGACGCCGCGCCCACCGTGCCCAGGAAGCTCACCCGCGACTCCAGGTCCATCAGCTGGGTCGTGGAGGCCCGGTTGAGCGCCCGCTCCACGTTCTCGATACCGCCGAGCCGCTCGCTCATGGCGCCTTCCGCGCTGTCCTTGGTCTGGGCCAGCTTGGAGAGCTCCTCGTATCCAGCGCAGAACACCTTGGACAGGGGCGAGCCCTCCAGCTTCTGGGCGTCCTGGTAGATGGTCTCCAGCCGGGATGCCTTCCAGAAGGAATCCAGGAAGGCCAGGGACTGGGTCCGGGCACGGGTCAGCTGGGTGTGCTTGAGCGCGATGAGCGCCCAGGAGGCCACCGAAACGACCATGAGCAGGCCCAGGACTCCCAGCTCCAGGATGGAGGCATCACGGAGGATCTGCAGGTAGTTCATGGCGCCGAGCGCCAGGGGAAAGCGGGGCATCAACATGGGGGTCTGGCCGTAGCACCTGGGTCCGGGGTGGTCAAACAAACCCGGTACGAAGAGGGGTCGGTTGGTTGCTGTTGCCGGGCATTGAATAAATTCCCGGAGGGGGCGTCCGAGGGGTTGTGTGTCGGGCCGCATGCCCGCCCCTTTTCCCCGGTGGTCCACAATCCGAGGACGCCCCATGAACGCCAGACTTCTCGCCGCATTCCTCTGTCTCGCCTCCCTAGGTTCGGGCTGCATCATCGTCGACCACGACGACGACCATGATGACGGCCCCTGCTGCAACACGAACCCGCCCCCTCCTCCCGCCGCGCGGCCCGGTGACGTGACGTTCCTGTGGACGTTCGCCCCCGACTTCCGGTGCTCGGACGTACCGGAGGTGAAGAACATCCACATCAGCATCCCCGGCGAGACCCTCTACAACGGTGGCGTCTACGCCTGTAGCACCGCGGGGGTGGACGGCATCGTCCTGCACGACTTCGTGCCCGGCAACTACTCCTTCACCATCAAGGCCTACAGTTACACCAACGAGACCCTCTACGAGGGCCGTGGCACCTTCACGGTGAACGGGGACGTGCGGGTGAACATCGACCTCACGCCCAATGGGATGTCCTACGCGTACGTGTCCTGGTCCTTCCCGCCCAACACCTACAGCCAGAACCCGTCCTGCTCGCAGGCCAACGTGACCTCGGTCAAGGCCAGCATCGACGGGGGCGAGTGGGTCACCCTGAACTGCGCCGATGGCATGACCAACGGTGGGGTGGAGACGCCCTGGCTGGAGGACGGGACGCACACCATCGATCTCGTCGCCTATGGCCGGGATCGGGCGGGCCGGGATGGGATGCCGCTGTACTCCACCCAGGGCACGTTCGTGACGAGCGCCGGTAGCCCCCGGTCCGAGTCGTTCCGCTTCTACGAGGTGGGCGGCATGTCGCTGCGCTGGGAACTGTGGGATGGCTACGACTTCGTGAATTGCGCCGAGGCGGGCCTCACGGGGATGTCCATCAACCTGTTCGACAAGGCCACGGGCAAGTTCGTCTACGGTACGGTGGGTGACCCGCAGCCCTGCACGGGCGCTCCCGTCCTCTACCAGTTCCTGAAGCCGGGCTCCTACGATGTGTACATCCGCGGGATGAAGGGCTCGACCATCCTCTATACCAACGAGGATGCCCCCACCACCGTGACGGTGTGGGCCTTCGACCAGAAGACCGCGGCGGATCCGTCGACCGAAATCACCCTCATCCGCTACTGATCGGCAGCTCGCCTGTCCTCCGGAGGGCCGGGGCACCCGCCTCGGCCCTCCTTGCGTTGCGGGCGGGTACATGGCGTTGGCATCAAACGTGATAGGAGCCCCGGTATGCGGCAAGGCAGCCACGGTCCCATCGGGGTTTTCGATTCGGGCGTCGGAGGACTCACCGTCCTCAAGGCGCTGATGTCCCACCTCCCCCACGAGAGCACGCTCTACCTGGGAGACACCGCGCGGGTGCCCTACGGCACGAAGTCCGGCGAGGTGGTGACGCGCTACTCGCTGAAGAACGCGGGTTTCCTGCTGGAGCGCGGCATCAAGCTGCTGGTGGTGGCGTGCAACACGGCGTCGGCGGTGGCCTTGCCGGCGCTGTCGGCGGCGCTGCCGGTACCAGTGGTGGGGGTGATTGCCCCGGGCGCGCGGGCGGCCCTGCGGCGGACGCGGGGAGGCGGCGTGGGCGTCATCGGGACGCCGGGCACCATCCGCTCGGGGGCCTACCAGCGCGAGCTGGAGGCGGCGGCCGGTCCCGAGGGCGTGAAGGTGAAGGCGAGGGCCTGTCCGCTCTTCGTCCCGCTCGCGGAGGAGGGGTGGTTGGCGGGAGACGTCCCGCGGCTGGTGGCCCGCGAGTACCTGGAGGACTTCGCCCGGAGCGGGGTGGACACGCTGGTGCTGGGCTGCACCCACTACCCGCTGCTCAAGGACGTCATCGCCGAGGCCGTGGGGCCCCAGGTGTCGCTGGTGGACTCGGCAGAGGCCACGGCGGAAGTGGTGGCGGCGCTGCTGGAGGAGCAGGGGCTGCTGGCCGCGGGTGGGGCGCCCACGCACCACTCCTTCGTCACGGACGTGCCGGAGCGCTTCGTGGAAGTCGGCGCGCGCTTCCTGGGGCGCCCCATCCACTCCGCGGAGCAGGTGGACCTGTCCTTCTGAGCTCCACCTGCCGCTGGAGGCCCGGTGCGGTCGAGCGCCGGGCCCGGTGTGTCAGGACGGCCGCACCGGGGAGACCGGCTTGGGCTCCTCGGCGGTGGTGGCCTCGAGCAGCTCCTTGGCGGCCTGGACCACGGGGGGTTCGGCGGTGGCGGTGGCCTCGAAGAGCTCCAGGGCGGCCTCGGTACCGATGTCGTCCTTGCGGGGGATGGCGCCCGTCGCCCAGGTGATGAGGCGCTCCATCGCGGGGAAGAAGCCGATCATCGCGAGTGGCTTGTTCATCCAGCCCACGGTGATGCAGTAGTACTTGTTGTAGGGCGCCGTGTGGTGGATGCGGTGGTGCTCCGGCGGCAGGATGAGGTGCACACGCTGCATGAAGCCGATGAGCGCGGGGGGCTCGTCCATGTGCGACCACTTGTGGAACTGGTTGGTCGCCATCACCCAGAAGATCATCGCTCCGAGGAAGGCGGAGACGAACACCCAGCTGGCGTTGGAGTGGGGGAGCGCCACCGCGAGGATGGCCACGGGGATGGAGACGAGGCAGTTGTTGCCGTTGGTCTCCACGAAGTCGTGGCGGGTGATGGCCTTCTCGTCCACGTGGTGCTCGCGAAAGGGCCGGATGAAGGCCTTGCCGAGCACGGGCATGTCGGTGGCGCCCCAGGTGTCGCCCATCCAGTGGACGATGCCGGAGACGAAGTCGGCCGCCAGGTAGCCCAACAGCAGGGCGCTGAGCACCAGCCAGGGGCCGGTATGGGGATTGCCCCACAGCCTCCAGACAAGGGCCGACTCCAGTCCGATGAAGGAGACGATGCTGGCGATCTCCATGGCACGGATGGCGGGCGAATAGCCCTGGGCCAGCGCCGTGGCGTCCTGCTGGCGCAGCTGATTCTTGAGCTCGTTCTTCATCGTGGTTCCCGTTCCGGTCGATGCTCCGGCGGCTGCCTTCCCCCCCCGGTGGCCGGCGCAGTCTACCCGCAGTGGGATTTTCGACGAAGTCGTCTGGTGACCGGTGCAGGGGCGCGGCCTTCCTGTCGGAAGGCCAGCAGGCATTCAACCGAAGAAGGCCGACGCGTTCCTTGTCACACCCATGCACCGCTGGTACGTTCCTCGGCCTCGGGCATGGCGAAAACCTTCGAAAAAGCCGTCACCGGCTTCAACCACAACATCAAGTACAAGGGGAAGGTCTACCACGTCCAGACCGAGGACTCGGGCGTCAACAACCCCCACATCATCACCCACCTGTTCGTGGGTGGGAACATCCTCGCGTCGAAGAAGACGTCGTACGCGGACATCCTCAACGCGGAGAACCTCGCCGAGGTCGTGCGCGAGCTGATGGAGGAGCAGCACAAGGAGATGCTGCGCAACCTCATCAACGGCGTGTACGACGGGTACGAGGGCGGGGTGCGTCATTACCAACCCGGCCAACTCGGTTCGGCCGAGGACGTCCCCCACGCACGGCAGCCCGTTCAGCCCAAGGCTCCGCCTCCGGCGGCCCCTCCAGCCGCCTTCGTTCCCCCGGAGATCGCCGCCGCGCGCGCCATGAAGGTGCAGCCGAAGATCAACGAGGTGGGGGTGGAGACGCTCTTCGGTGAGGATCTCATCTCCGAGAAGAGCCTGGACGAGGTCATCCTCAGCTACCTGGCGGGCGAGGACAACAACCAGTAGCCGGACGTCGGCGGCCGAGCGTTGGCCCTCCGTGCGTCCGGGGGACATAATCGCCGCGCCGATGATCCAGATGTTCCACGTCTACAAGGCGTATCCGGGCGATCCGCCCGTCCTCTCGGACATCAACCTCCACGTGGAGAAGGGCGAGTTCGTCTTCCTCACCGGGCCCTCGGGCGCGGGGAAGACGACGCTCATGAAGCTCATCTTCTGCGGAGAGAAAGCCACCAAGGGCCAGGTGCTCGTGGGTGGGCGGAACATCGCGCGCATCCGCGAGTCGGCCGTGCCCTACCTGCGGCGCAACATCGGGGTGGTGTTCCAGGACTTCAAGCTGCTGCCGCACCGCACGGTGGAGGAGAACGTGGCCTTCGCCCTGGACGTGTTGGGCGTGCCCCGGCCCCAGGCGCGCGAGCGCGTGCAGCGGATGCTCAAGCTGGTGGGCCTGCAGCACAAGGCGGGCTCGCTGCCGCTGAAGCTCTCCGGTGGTGAGCAGCAGCGCGTGGTCATCGCACGGGCGCTCGTCAATGATCCCACCATCCTCCTGGCGGACGAGCCCACGGGCAACCTGGACCCGGCGCTCACGCTGGAGATCATGGACCTGCTGATGGACGTGAACGCGCGGGGTACCACGGTGCTGGTGGCCACCCACGACACCAGCCTCATCACGCGCTACCAGAAGCGCACGCTGCGGCTGGAGCGCGGGTTCATCGTGTCGGACGAGGACGGGGTGAAGGCGGCCCGGCGGATGACGGCGGGATGAGCGCGATCGCGAAGGCAGCCTACTTCTGGCGCTCGGCGGCCTCGGGGCTGCGGCATGCGCCCTTCGTCCACTTCATCGCGGTGACGACGATCGCCATCGCCCTCTTCTCCGCGGGGCTGGCGCAGGCCATGGGACGCATGGTGGATGCGCTCATCGGCTCGCTGGGCGGCGAGGTGCAGGTGACGGTGTACCTGTCCCCCGAGCTCGACGAGGAGGGGGCCGCGGTGCTGCGAGAGCGCATGGTGGCCGCCAGTGGAGGCCGGGCCTCGTTGGTTCCGCCCCAGGCCGCGCTCGATCGTCTGGCTCGGGAGCTGGGTGACCTGGGCGAGGCGCTGGCGCAGCTCCCGGAGAACCCCCTGCCGCCCTCGCTGGAGCTGGAGGTTCCCCAGGAGCGGCGCACCCCCGGCGCGTTGAAGGCGTTGGCCCAGGAGCTGCGCGCCATGCCCGGTGTCACCGGCGTGGACTATGGCGAGGAGGCGGTGGAGCGGCTCTCGGCCATCTCGAAGGCGCTGCGCTATGGCGGATGGGTGGCCTTCGCGGTGGTGCTGCTGGCCACGGTGGTCATCGTGTCCGCGACGCTGCAGCTCGCCATCTACGCGCGGCGCGAGGAGATCGAAATCCAGAAGCTGGTGGGCGCGACGGACCGCTTCGTCAAGGCGCCCTTCCTCATCGAGGGCTTCCTGCAGGGGCTGCTCGGGGCCGGGGTGGCGCTGGCGGGACTGGTGGCCTTCGAGCGGTTGGTGGGGCCGGGAGTGGCCTCGCTCTTCTCCTTCCTGGTGGGGCCCGGTGGCATGGTGCCGCTGCTGGAGCCGGGTCTGGCCCTGGAGCTGCTGGCGGCGGGCTGCGCGCTGGGGCTGGGTGGTAGCTTCATCGCGGTGGGGCGCTTCCTGCGGGTATGAGCCGGCTCGTCCTCCTCTCGTTGCTGCTGTGGGGTGGCGTGGCCCTCTCCCAGGACGGGGCCGCGGCGCAGCCGTCCGCGTCCGAGGGCGCCGCGTCCGAGTCGCCCGCGCAGGAGGAGGCGACGGAGCGGGAGGCCGTGCGCGAGAAGTTGTCCACGCAGCGGGCGGCGCTCGCGCTCATCGAGTCTCGCAAGGTGTCCGCGCTGGAGGTGCTGGAGATGGTGGAGCAGCGGGCGGCCACCAGCTCGCAGCGGGTGAAGGCGCTGGAGAGGGATCTCTCCGTCTTCCGCAAGCGGTTGGCCGTGGCCGAGCACGAGGACGCGGTGACGCAGCAGATGCTGCGCGAGCAGATGCGCCGGCTGTCCCCGCGGCTGTGGGGCATGTACCGGCTGATGAGGCGCCGGCCCCTGGAGGTGCTGCTGAGCGCGAAGGACTTCTCCGCCATGGTGTGGCGCTCGCGCGCGCTGCGGGCCACGCTGGAGGAGGACCTGCGGGTGCTGCGCACGGTGCAGCGGGTGGCGGGATTGCGGCGCCAGTCGGCGGCCGAGCTGCGCCGGTTGCAGGGCTCGCTGAACGTCCGACTGGGCTTCCTGCGGGAGCAGGAGGCGTTGGCGAAGGCGCAGCAGGAGGCGCTCGAGGAGGTGGTGGGCGCCATCAAGGGCGAGGCGGAGCTGGCGCGGCGCATGGTTCGCGAGCTGGAGCAGGCGGACGCGGACCTCACGCGCGTCATCCAGGAGATGAACGAGGGCCCGGCCACGTCCGGCTTCGGGGCCCTCAAGGGGAAGCTGCCGTTCCCCGCGCCGGGCATCATCGAGGTGGGCTTCGGCCGCGTGGTGAATCCGCGCTTCAACACCGTCACCGTGCAGAAGGGCGTGGACATCCGCGCGGCCGCGGGCACGCCGGTCAAGGCGGTGGCGGAGGGGACCGTGGCCTACGCGGGTTGGATGCGCGGCTATGGCAATCTGCTCATCCTCGACCACGGGGGCGGCTACCATACGCTGGTGGCACACCTGTCCTCCCTGGCCCATCAGGTGGGCGCCCACGTGGCGGCGGGTGATGTGGTGGGCGAGGTGGGTGATACGGGCTCGCTCAAGGGCGCCTACCTGTACTTCGAGATCCGCCGGGCCGGGCAGGCCCTGGACCCGGCACCCTGGCTGTCGCGTTGACGCTATGAGACCTTCCTCTTCTTCTCCCATCCGCACCGGGCTGATGGGCTACGGCCTGTCCGGCTCCCGCTTCCACGCGCAGCTGCTCGCCGCCGAGCCGGCCTTCACCCTTTCGGCGGTCGCCACGCGCCGGGCCGAGGACGTCGCGCGCGACTGGCCGGGCGTGCGCGTGCTCTCCCCAGAGGAGCTGCTGGCGGATCCCTCGCTGGACCTGCTCATCATCACCGCGCCCAACGACACGCACGCGTCACTGGCCGAGCGGGCGCTCCTGGCCGGCAAGCACGTGGTCGTGGAGAAGCCCTTCACCGTGGACCCGGCCGAGGCCCTGCGGCTGGATGCGTTGGCGCGCGAGCGGGGCCGGTGTCTGACCGTCTTCCACAACCGGCGCTGGGATGGCGACTTCCTCACCGTGCGTCAGTTGCTGGAGCAGGGACGCCTCGGGCGGTTGTACAGCTTCGAGAGCCACTTCGATCGCTTCCGGCCCCAGGTGAAGGCGCGCTGGAAGGAGGATGACGTCCCCGGGGGCGGCACGCTGTGGGACCTGGGTTCCCACCTGGTCGATCAGGCCTTGCTGTTGTTCGGTCTGCCCGAGTCCATCACCGCCGACCTCGGACGGCAGCGGCAGGGGGCTCGGGCCACGGACTGGTTCCACCTGTTGCTGCGCTATGGCGAGCTGCGCGTCATCCTCCACTCCGGCTCCGTGGTGCACGAGCCCTGGCCCCGCTTCGTCCTGCAGGGCGAAGCGGATGCCTGGTGCAAGTACGGGCTCGACCCGCAGGAGGAGCAGCTCGGCACGGGGCTTCGGCCGGGCCAGGCCGGCTGGGGTGTCGAGCCCGCGGAGCGGTACGGCCGGCTGAGTCGCGGGGGCAGCGTGCCCACCCTGCCGGGGTGCTATGAGCGCTTCTACCGTCAGCTGGCCGCGGCCATCGCTGGCGAGGGACCTGTGCCGGTGACGGCGGAGAGCGCCGCCCAGGTCATCCGCGTGCTCGAGGCGGCGGTGCGCAGCGCCGAAGAGGGCCGACGCATCACGCTCCCGGGCGAGCGTCCACTCCTGGATGGATGAGCGCACGGAAATGATGCAGTGCGGCATGGGGCCGGTTAATTTCCCCACCGTGGACTTGATCTCAGGACTACAGGAAGTCACCCGGCGCATGTTGGTGGCGCGCGGAGTGCGGTCGGAAGTGGTGAACGTGGGCGGTCAGCCGCTCCACCACTACGAGCTCAAGGGGCGCGGCAAGGGGCCGACGGTGCTGCTGGTGCACGGGCTGGGCGGGACGGCCAACGGCTTCGCGCGCATCTTCTTCGGGCTGGCCAGGCGCTTCGAGCGGGTGTTGGCGGTGGACCTGCCAGGGCACGGCTTCTCGCCGGAGTACTGCCTCGGGCCGACGTGCGTGCGCGGCCAGTACGCGCTGCTGGTGGAGTACTGCCGGCAGGTGGTGGGGGGGTCGTCCTTCGTGGTGGGCAACTCGCTGGGTGGGGCCCTGTCGGCGCAGCTGGCGGCGGAGCACCCCGAGCTGGTGCGCGCACTGGGGCTGGTGGCGCCAGCGGGCGCCGACGTGGGGCACGAGCTCATCCGCGAGGTGCTGGAGTCCATGGACGTGCGCACCGCCGAGCAGTCGCGGGCGCTCACCCGGCGTCTCTTCCACCGGCCGCCCCTGTTGATGATGCTGTTCGCCGACGCGGTGCGCGGCATCTACGCCACACCCGCGGTGCGTGCGCTGAGCGAGGACGCCCTGGCCAGGGCCGAGTACCTCAAGCCCGAGGAGCTCAAGCGGCTCGCCATGCCCGTGCTCTTCGTGTGGGGTGGGAGTGAGAAATTGCTGCCACACCAAAGCCTGGACTTCTTCCGCTCGAACCTGCCGGCCCATGCACGCGTGAGGGTGGTGGAGCAGTTCGGCCACATCCCGCACGTGGAGCGACCAGACGAGCTGGTGTCGGAACTGGTGCGGTTCGCGGACGCCTCCGGGCTGTAGGCGGGCCGGGGCGCGGCGGGTGCTAGAGTCGCGCCCATGCGTTCCCCGTACTCCTGGCGCGCGGCACTCGCCGCGGGCCTGTTGCTCCTGGCACCCACGGCACGGGCCGACGGGCGCGAGCCCTCCACCGCCCGGACCACCACCTACGAGCAGCTCGAGGTGTTCGCCCGGGTGCTCTCGTACGTGCAGAACAACTACGTGGAGCCGGTGGACGACAAGAAGCTGATGCAGGGCGCCATCAAGGGCATGTTGGAGACGTTGGATCCCCACACCGTCTTCATGCCGCCCGAGGTCTTCAAGGAGATGAAGATCGACACCTCCGGCGAGTTCGGAGGGCTGGGCATCGAGGTGGCGCGCAAGGGCGAGGGCATCGTGGTGGTGGCGCCCATCGACGACACGCCGGCGGCGCGCGCGGGCATCCGGGCGGGGGACGAGCTCGTCGCCATCGATGGCGAGAGCCTTCAAGGGCTGGGGCTGTCGGACGTGCTGCAGCGGATGCGGGGCCCGGCGGGCAAGCGGGTGCTGCTGACCATCATGCGCGAGGGCTTCAATGCGCCGCGCGAGCTGGCCATCATCCGGGACCACATCCGCATCATCCCGGTGGAGGGCGCGCTGTACGGGGGCATCGCCCACCTGAAGGTGAAGAACTTCCAGGACCGCACGGCGCTGTACCTGCGCAAGGAGCTGGACCGGCTGCGGGAGCAGAACGGGGGCAAGCCGCTGCGCGGGGTGGTGTTGGATCTGCGCAACAACCCGGGCGGGTTGCTGGACCAGGCGGTGGCGGTGAGTGACCTGTGGCTGCCGGGGAGCCTGCCCATCGTGAGCACGCGCGGGCGCAACGGGGCCAATACGACCGAGGAGCGCAGCAAGGACCGGGACACGGAGCCGGAGTACCCGCTGGTGGTGTTGGTGAACGCGGGGAGCGCGTCGGCGTCGGAGATCGTCGCGGGGGCGCTGCAGGACCACGGCCGCGCGACCATCCTGGGGACGCAGACCTTCGGAAAGGGGAGCGTGCAGACGGTCATCGAGCTGGAGGATGGCTCGGGGTTGAAGCTGACCATTGCCCGGTACTACACCCCCAAGGGGCGCAGCATCCAGGAGAAGGGAATCACCCCGGACTACCTGGTTCCGGAGACACCGGGTGGAAAGGGCGCGAAGGACCCTCAGCCGCGAGAGAAGGACCTGGAGCGGCACTTCAAGGCGGAGCCGTCGGTGGCGAGCGAGTCCGAGACGATGGCGAAGCCGAGGGGGCTGCCCGAGGGCGTGCGGGGCTGGGACGTGACGGCGAAGCTGACCGACCACCAATTGAAGATGTCGCTGAACTACCTGAACGGCGTGGCGAACGGTGCCGCACGCCGCCCGGCCGTGAAGGCCAGCAACGAGGCCCATTGAATCCAACACACTCATCCCTGGGTCGTACGCTGGCCCGCCGGAGTAGCAGGCGGGGAAGGCAGCCCCAGGTGCTCCTGCATGGCCTGGAGGCCCACCCTTGATGCCGTCCCCCGCGAATGTCCGCTCCCGCATGCTCGGGGCTTTTCCTTACGCCGGCCCGCGCGCATCTCTCCGGAAGCTGTGTCTTCCACCCCTTGTAGGACCCAGGTACAGTTGCCCGGAGGACAACAACATGGCGAAGAGCAGCGCCCTACCGGCTCCGCTCCAGTGGCGACCCCCTCACACTTTCTGGATGGCCGGGTCTCAAGATGGGGCTCAGGGGCCGGGTGTACGCCCGGCCCCATCAAGTGGGCTCCGGCTGGACGTTCAGACACAGCGGCGCATCCTGGTGGTGGACGACGATCCCACCATCCTCAACGTCTGGCGCCGGGTGCTGGGGCCGAAGTGGCGCCGCCCTGCCCTGGACAGCCTGGAGAAGAAACTCTTCGGTGCCGCCCCGCCCGCCGCGTCCCCTGAAGTGAGCTTCATCATCGACACCGCCTCCCAGGGCCTCGAGGGGTTCCAGAAGGTCGTCAGTGCCTTGGAGGAGGCGCGGCCCTACACCTTCGCCCTCGTCGACATGCGGATGCCGCCGGGCTGGGACGGGCTGGAGACCATCATGCGCATGCTGGAGAAGGACCCCCAACTGGAGGTCGCCATCTGCAGCGCCTTCTCGGACATCTCCCGCGAGGAGGTGGCCCAGCGTGTCGGCCGGGCGGACCTGCAGTGGCTCAAGAAGCCGTTCGAGCTCGAGGTGGCTCGCGAGCTGGCCTGGAAGTTGAGCGAGCAGGGCGTTCAGCGACGCCGCTCTCGCTGAATACCGGGCCTACCGGGGTACGGCGCGGATCTGGAACAGCTTCGGCCAGTTCTTCCCGGTGACCAGCAGCCGATCCCGGGCCGCGTCGTAGGCAATCCCGTTCAGCACGTCCTCGCGCCCGGTGCGCTCCTCCGGTGCGAGCAGCCCCTTGAGATCCAGCCACCCCGTCACCCGTCCCGAGGCCGGATCGATCCGTGCGATGCGGTCGGTCATCCACACGTTCGCGTAGACCTCGCCGCGGATGTACTCCAACTCGTTCAGCCGGGAGACCTCGCGGCCCTCGTCGGTCACCGTGACGGTGCGCTGCACCGCGAACGTCCGGGGATCGAGGAAGCGCAGCGTGGCGGTCCCATCGCTCAGGATGAGCGACGTACCGTCGGTGGTGAGCCCCCAGCCCTCGGTGGAATAGTCGAACCGGCCCACCTGCTGGAACGTCGCGGCGTCGTAGATGAAGCCCACGCGTGAGCGCCAGGTGAGCTGATAGAGCCTGCCTCCGAGGAAGGCGATCCCCTCTCCGAAGTATTGCCGCTCGAGGTCGCGCTTGCGCAGGACCGCGCCCGTCTCGAGCTCCACCTCGCGCAGGCTCGATTGTCCGTTGCCGCCCGTGCCCTCGTACAACTTGCCATCCCGGTAGACGAGGCCCTGCGTGAAGGCCCGGGGATCATGGGGCCAGCTCTGGACGATCTCGAACCCGGACACCGGCACGCCTCCCGTGGCGTGGACCTCGTTACGGCAGGCGAGCACGGTGAGCAGCAGGAGGGGCGAGAGCCGCGCGAGGAGGGCACACCGAGAGTTCACGAGGGGAGGCTCCTGGAAGGAATCGAGCGGAGGGAACACGGCCGTGCACTGTATCTTCCCGCGCCGGGCGTCAGAATCCCAGGGTGCGGATGGTCTGGCGGATCGTATCCGCGCTCCGCTTCAAGCCCTCGCGCTCCGAGTCACTCAGGGGCACTTCCAGCACCGCTTCCACGCCACCGCGGTTGACGATGCTCGGCACGCTCAGACACACGTCGCTGATGCCGAGGTAGCCCTCCACCCGCGAGCTCACGGGCAGCACCCGCTGCTCGTCGTGCAGCACCGCCTCGAGGATCTGCGCCGTGGCCAGGCCGATGGCGTAGTTGGTGGCGCCCTTGCCCTGGATGATGTGGTAGGCGGCGTTGCGCACGTTGTCGAAGATGTGTTTCCGGTCCTCCTCCGCCAGCCGCGCGCGCCCGGGCACCGACCACTGCATCAGCGGCAGGGCGCCCACCGTCGCCGAGCTCCACAGGGGAATCTCCGAGTCGCCGTGCTCGCCCGCGATGAAGGCGTGCACGTTCTGCACCGCCACGTTCAGGTGACGCGCCAGCAGGAAGCGGAAGCGCGAGGAGTCCAGCACCGTCCCGCTGCCGAACACCCGCCGCGTCGGCAGGCCGCTCAGCTTCTGCACCACGTACGTCAGCACGTCCACCGGGTTGGTCACCACGAGCAGCAGTGCGTCGGGCGCCACCTTCAACAGATGGGGGACGAGCTTGCGGCACAGCTCCACGTTCGCTCCCGCGAGCTCCAGCCGCGTCTGCCCCGGCTTCTGCTTGGCTCCCGCGGTGATGACCACCACGTCCGAGCTCGCGCACACGCCGATGTCGTCCGACCCCTCCAGCGTGGCCATGGGCACGAACTGGAGCCCGTGGTTCAGGTCCAGCGCCTCCGCCTCCACCTTGGACCGGTTCACGTCATAGAGGGCGATCTGCTTGGCCACTCCGCGGATCATGGCGGCATAGGCGATGGTGGCGCCCACCGCGCCGGCCCCGATGATGGCAATCTTGTTCACTCGCTCTGGCATATGCGGCGCAGACAAGCACAGCAGGGGTTTCCCGCTCCAGGCTCATGGCGGCCCACAGTCGAACCGAGAACGGGGGAGGGGCGGTGACCTCGTGGGGTCACCGCCCCGTCACTCACGCGGAGGCCGCGGGGCGGCACTCGGCGACGAGCGCCGCCACCGCCTCGTCCCAGGGCAGGTCTCGCTGCTCCCCATCCCGCCGCCGCAGCCGCACGGCGTTCTTCTCCACCTCGCGGTTGCCCACCACCACGAGCCACGGCACGCCGGCCTGGTGCTAGTCGACGATCTTCCGCGAGAGCGACTCGTCCCGCGCATCCACGCTCACCCGGCAGCCCGCTTCACGCAGCTTCGCGGCGAAGCGCTCGGCGTAACCGGCGGCGGCCTCGCCCAGCGGTGCCACCACCACCTGCTCCGGTGCCAGCCACGCGGGCAGCGCGCCCCCGTGGTGCTCCAGCAGGATGCCGATGAAGCGCTCCAGGCTCCCGAGCATCGCCCGGTGGAGCATCAGCGGCCGGCGCTTCTGTCCCGAGGCATCCACGTAGTGGAGGTCGAACCGCTCCGGCAGCACCAGGTCGAGCTGGATCGTCCCGCACTGCCAGCTGCGGCCGAGGCGGTCCTTCAGCACGAACTCCAGCTTGGGCCCGTAGAAGGCGCCCTGGCCGGGCTGCATGAGGCATTTCAACCCCGCCTGTTGCGCGGCCTCGAGCAACAGGGACTCCGCGAGCTCCCACACCTCGTCACTTCCGGCGCGCTGGGCGGGCCGGCTGGAGAAGGCCACCTCCACGTGCTCGAAGCCGAAGTCGGCATAGAAGGCGTGGAGCGAGCGGCAGAAGCGGAAGACCTCCTCGCGCATCTGGTCCTCGGCACAGAAGATGTGCCCGTCATCCTGCGTGAACTGGCGCAGGCGGAACAGGCCGTGGAGCGAGCCGCTCGGCTCGCTGCGGTGCACGAGCCCGAACTCGCCCAGCCGCAGGGGCAGGTCGCGGTAGCTGGGGGCCATGCGCTGGACGAGCTGGATGTGGCCGGGGCAGCTCACCGGCTTCACCGCGAGGTGCCGCCCGCCCTCGTCGGCGAGCTGGAACATGTTCTCGCGGAAGTTCTCCCAGTGGCCGCTGCGCTCCCAGATGGGCTGGGCGAGGATTTGAGGCGTCCTCACCTCGCTGTAGCCCTCGCGTTGCATCTGCTGCCGCACGCGGTTCTCGATGAGCCGGTACAGCTGGTAGCCGCGCGAGTGCCAGAAGACCATGCCGGGGGCCTCCTCCTGCAGGTGGAAGAGATCCAGGCGCTGGCCAAGGGAACGGTGATCGTGTTCGTCGAGCATGTCAGTCTCCGAGTCGGGAAAAGAGGTCTTCCGGTCGGAGCACTGAGCGCTTGCACGGACGCCCCGGCCGGTGAAGGCGGGGCAGGGAACCGTGCGTCCGTCAGCTCACTCCACGCACGAGTCCGCTCCCGCCAGTTCGAGTGGCGGTGGTAGTCGTGGTGGTCGTGGCGGATGCGAAGCTCACGGGATGCAAGGTGCGTGTGAGCGCATTTTTTGTCAAGCCGGGTTGCGACGACTGTCCGGACACCGTGCGGCGCGCGGTGGCCGGTGTCTGGTTTTGTCAGGCCCGCTGCTGCCCGTTCGTCTTTCGCAACTCCGCGAGCCTCTCCGTCGTGCGCCGGGCGCCCATGGCGCGTGCGTAGTCGAGCGCCGTGCGATTCCCGGCATCCGTCCGTTCAGGCGCCGCGCCGCGCGAGAGCAACAGCTCGAGCACCTCCAGCCGGTCGAACATCGCCGCGAACATGAGGGCCGTCTTGCCGTCCGGTGCCACGCCATCGACGCGGGCCCCGTGGTCCAGCAGGAGCCGCGCGATGGTGACGTCTCCCTTGAAGGCGGCCCCGGCCAGCGGCGTCTGTCCCCGGTCGTTGGCCTTCTCCGGGTCGGCCTGGTGCTCGAGCAGGACGCGGGTGGCGTCCGCGTGGCCGTGGTAGCTCGCGAGCATCAACAGCGTGTCCCCCTTCTCGTTGGCGAGGTTGGCGGGCAATCCCGCCTCGACGAGTCGGGCCAGGATGAGTGCGTCCCCGGCCCTCGCGTGCTGGAACGCGCTCCGCGCCACGGCCATCACATCCGCGTCCATCGTCATCGCCTGTGCGTCCTGGGTGTTCGTCTTCATGGAGAGGGTCCTCGAGTCGGAGAAGGGGAGGGAAGGGCGGCTCAGCGGGAGTTGCGCAGCTTGTGGACGGCCGCCGCGACGCGCGCGCCGTACTCCTCGTCGGCGTTGCGGAAGTAGGCGATGCTGCGCGTGATGATGTCCTCGCGGCTCACCTGCGACAGGCTGCCCGCGATGTTCGCCACGAGGCGCTCGCGCTCCGGCTCGCTCATCAGCCGGTACAGGTTGCCGGCCTGCACGAAGTCGTTGTCCTCGGCGTGGCGCACCGGCACGTAGGTGCCCGTGGAGCCGCTGACGGAGATGCCGAGCCCGGAAGGCTCGTTCGACTGCGCGGGGCCGTCGAAGCTGTTCGGCTCGTAGTTCTTGCTCCGTCCGCCGTTGCCGTCGAAGCGCATGGCGCCGTCACGGCCGTAGTTGCGCGCGCCGCCCTTGACCCCCTTGGGCGAGTTCACCGGCAGCTGGGTGTGGTTGATGCCGAGCCGGTAGCGGGCCGCGTCGGCGTAGGCGAAGAGGCGCGCCTGCAGCATGCGGTCCGGCGACGGGCCGATGCCCGGCACGAAGTTGGCGGGGTCGAGCGCCGCCTGCTCCACCTCCGCGAAGAAGTTGTCCGGTGCCCGGTCGAGCACCATCTTGCCCACCTCGATGAGTGGGTAGTCCTTGTGGGGCCACACCTTGGTGAGATCGAACGGGTTGAAGCGGTAGGTGGCCGCGTCGGCCTCGGGCATCACCTGCACCTCGAGCGTCCACGAGGGGTACTCGCCGCGCGCGATGGCCGCGTACAGGTCGCGCTGGTGGTGCTGTGGATCCCTTCCGCCAATGGCCGCGGCCTCTTCGCTGGTGAGCGTCTTGATGCCCTGGTCGGTCTTGAAGTGGAACTTCACCCAGAAGCGCTCGCCCTGCGCGTTCACCCACTGGAAGGTGTGCGAGCCGAAGCCATCCATGTGCCGCAGCGTCGCGGGGATGCCACGGTCACCGAAGAGCCAGGTGAACTGGTGCGTGGCCTCGGGCGAGTGCGAGAAGAAGTCCCACTGGTTGTCGGGCTCCTGGCAGTTGGTGAACGGGTCGTACTTCTGCGAGTGGATGAAGTCCGGGAACTTGATGCCATCGCGCAGGAAGAAGACGGGCGTGTTGTTGCCCACCACGTCCCAGTTGCCGTCCTCGGTGTAGAAGCGGACCGCGAAGCCGCGGGGATCTCTCGCGGTGTCGGGCGCGCCCTTGGAGCCGGCCACGGTGGAGAAGCGCACGAAGACCTCGGTGCGCTTGCCCCTGGCGTTGAAGAGCCTCATGCGCGTGAAGCGGGACACGTCGGGGCTCGTCACCTCGAAGTAGCCGTAGGCGCCCGAGCCCACCGCGTGCACCACGCGCTCCGGAATGCGCTCGCGGTTGAAGCGGGCGAGCTTCTCGAGCAGATGGTGGTCCTGCAACAGCACCGGGCCCGTGGCGCCGGCGGTCTGGGAGTGCTGGTTGTCGGCGACGGGGGCGCCGCCCTCGGTGGTCAATTGGGGACGATTGGACACGCGGTTCTCTCCTGCCAGTGGCGTCAGTGCGTTCGTGACGTCGTGGAAGGTAGAGAGTGGGCGCTGAGTTTCCCAAGACATCGTTCCGATGGAATTGATAGGCTGCGGCTATCAGTTCTTCCCAAGCCATGCCCTCCCTGAACGACATCTCCCTGCGGCAGTTGGAGTACCTGGTCGCCGTCGCCGACACGCTCGGTTTCCGCCGGGCGGCCGAGCGATGTCACGTCTCCCAGCCCGCCTTGAGCGCCCAGATTCAGCAGCTCGAGGAGGTGCTCGGCGTGAAGGTGTTCGAGCGGGACAAGCGCCGGGTGATGCTGACCGAGGCCGGAGAGGAGCTGGTGTCGCGTGCGCGCCGGGTGCTCACCGAGGCCGGTGACATCCTGTCCGCGGCGTCCCGCTTGTCCGATCCCTTCGCGGGAAATCTGCAGCTCGGTGTCATCCCCACCATCGCGCCCTATGTGCTGCCCGAGGTGGTCCCGGCGCTCGTGAAGCAGTACCCCCGGTTGAAGCTCCGGCTGCGCGAGGACAAGACGGAGCTTCTCGTGCGCGGCCTGGAGGAGGGACGGTTGGACGCGGCCCTGCTGGCGCTCGTGCCCGAGCTCGGAGACGTGGAGCACGCCGTCATCGCGGAGGATCCCTTCGTCGTCGCGGCGCCCCCCGGGCATCCGCTGGCGAAGAAGAAGCAGGTGCAGCTCGCGGACCTGGACGAGGAGAACGTGCTCCTGCTGGAGGATGGCCACTGCTTCCGGGGTCAGGCGCTCGCCCTGTGCACTCGCATCGGGGCTCGCGAGGTGGACTTCCGCGCGACCAGCCTCACCACCCTGGCGCAGATGGTGATGTCGGGCGAGGGGGCCATCACGCTGCTGCCCGCGCTCTCCGTGCCCATCGAAAACAGGCTGGGCCAACTCGTGGTGCGTCCCTTCGCGGGCCTGTCGCCGAGCCGTACCCTCGCCCTGGTGTGGCGCCCGGGCTTCCCGCGCGCCGATGCGCTTCGGGAACTCGCCGGCACGCTCCGCTCCGTGTGGCCCGGCCTCAAGGCCAAGGCGAAGCCCTCCTGAAGGCGGACACGTGGTACGGGCACTCCGTACGTGCCGTGAGGACACCTGCCGGGATTCATGGGCGCCGGGGATGTGGGGTTTCCTCCTCTCGCCGACTGCTCTAGAGAGGTCGCTCCATATGCACCTCGCCCTCGAAGCCTTCATCGAGCGCTATCAGTTCCTGCTGATGCTCGCCGTGCTCGTCCCTCTGCTCGTGCTCGAGACGTACCGGCCACTCGCCACGGGGCGGCGCGGACGCCTCGTCCACGGGCTGCGCCACGTGGGTCTCTTCGCCCTGGGCACGGTGGTCTTCGGCTTCATCGTCGCCTTCACGAGCACCCTGGCCGTGAGTGCCGCGGAGCGCCACTTCGGCCTGCTCAACCTGGTGTCCCTGCCCGGCTTCGCCCAGGTCTTCCTGGGCCTGCTCGCGATTGACCTCGTGCACTATGGCCGGCACCTGCTCATGCATAAGGTGTCGCTCCTGTGGCGCCTGCATCGCGTCCACCACAGTGACCCGGACGTCGATACGACGACCCTCTTCCGGGTTCATCCGCTCGAGAACCTCTCCGTCTTCATCTGCCAGCTCCTCGCGGTCGCGCTGTTCGGAGTTCCCCTGCTGTCGCTCCTGCTCCACTCCGTTCTCAACACGGCCTCGGCGATGTTGCAGCACGCGAACATCCGGCTGCCCGCGTGGGCCGATCGGTGGATGTCGCTGGTGCTGACGAGCCCGGGCATGCACCACGTCCACCACTCCCGCTACGTCGAGGAGACCGACACCAACTATGGCGCCATCTTCGCGTGGTGGGATCGGCTGTTCGGTACCTACCGTATGCCTCCCGAGGACCGGGACATCGAGCTCGGTCTCCCGGAGTTCGATGAGCCCCGGTACCAGTCCTTCCGCGGCCTGATGGTGACTCCGTTCATCACGCCCGAGGCGCCGCGGACCGCTCCTCGGACCTCAACGCCCGGCGTGTTCCCCATGCGTTGATGCACGAGGGGCAGGTCAGGCGGGCCGCTCAGGTCTACCGCACCGAGTACGTCAGTTGGAGTGGCTGCCCGTTGCGCTCCACTTCCAGCTCGATGCGTGAGGCCTCGCGCAGCGCCTGGTAGGCCTCGAGCGCGCGGTCCGGGCTCTGGAGTGAGTGCCCGTTGATGCGCTTCAGGACGTCCCCATTCTGGAGGCCGAGCTGGTTGTAGATGGAGCTGGGTTTGATGGCGAACATCTTGAAGCCCTGGGGCTCTCCGTCCCGGAAAGCGGGGACGAGGCGCGCTTGCATCATGACCTCGTTGGGATTGGCGAGCGTTGCATCCAGGTCCTTGCGCGAGACCTCGTAGTTCCGTGGGCTGATCTGCCGCACGTCGAGGGAGGAGGCGCGTGGTTCGCGGGGCTCCTGGAGCTGGGGGGCCGCGTCCGTCGCCGTTGGCTCGACGTATTCCATCTGTCCTGCGTTCATCAGCAGCACCCGCGCGCGCTCGATAGCGACCACCTGTGCGCCCTGGATGTCGCCGCCCATCCACACGGAACGCGTGCGGCGCGTAGGGCCTTCGTACACAGAGGCGAAAGTCGTGGAGGGGGTGGCTCCGAGCATCGTGCCCAACAGCTTCAGGCCCAGTGTGTTCGGCACAGCCCCATCCCCATGCTCGGAGGGAAGGGTGACACGGACCTCCTCGCGCAGCTTGTCCGGCAGTCCGAGGTAGCGAGCGAGCGGCGCCAGGGCGAGAGGAGTGGCCATCTCCTGGGTCGAGCGCGCTTTCTTGGGGGTCTCTTCCGGGAAGGAGGGGAGGGGTTGGAGCCATGCGTCCACCACCGAGTTCACGGCGTGGGCTGCCACCAGACACGTGCACGCGGCACAGAGCAGGGTGAGCGCATGGAACGTAGGACGGATGAGGGTGGACATCGGTGACCTCCAGGGGTTGCGCGTGGATGCCCGCCCTCAGAGCAAGGTCGGGACCAACGGCCTCGCCAGGAGGCACTCCAGAGGGAAGAGGGGTGCTCTTCCCCGTGTGTCACACGCCTCGAACGCGACAAGCTGTCAGCGGTGTCTCGCGGGAGGTGACAGCTCGTCCCGAGGGGAGCTCGAGCCCGGTCTCACCGCGGGGCGAGACGCCCGATCTTGCCCGCTTCCTCCGCGAACCAGAGCGCGCCGTCCGGGCCTGATGCGATGCCGTGTGGCTCCGCACGGTCGGTGGGGATTTCGTATTCGGTGACGGCTCCCTCCGTCGTCATCCGGCCGATGTGGTTGCTGCCCCACTGCGTGAACCACAGGGCACCGTCGGGTCCGGTGACGATGGCGTGCGGCCGTGCGCCCGGCCTCGGGAGCGGGAACTCCGTGACGTGCCCCTGCGTCGTCACCCGGCCGATCCGGTCCACGAGGATCTCGACGAACCAGAGCGCACCGTCCGGCCCGGCCGTGATGCCCACGGGTCCCGCGCCAGGCGTGGGCAGTGCATACCCGGTCACCTGTCCGGACGTGGTCGCCCGGCCGATCCGGTTCCCCTTGTTCTCCGTGAACCAGAGCGCGCCATCGGCTCCCGTCGTGATGAAGGACGGGAATGTGTCGGGGGAGGGAAGAGGGAACTCGGTGACCGTCCCGTCCAGGGTGATGCGGCCCAGTTGATTCGCCGTCATCTCGGTGAACCAGAGCGCTCCATCGGGTCCCACGGTGAGGCCGAATGGCCCCGCGTTCTCGGTGGGTAGCGCGTACTCGGTCACCGCCCCAGAAGTCGTGATGCGCCCGATGCGGTTCGCCTTGTTCTCGGTGAACCAGAGCGCGCCGTCTGGCCCGGCCACGATGATGGACGGCCCCGCATCGGGCGTCGGGAGCGGGAAGGAGCTCACCCCGCCGTCGACGCTGATGCGGCCAATCCGGCCCGCGTGAATCTCGGTGAACCAGAGCGCGCCATCCGGACCCCCCACGATGCTGTACGGACCCGAGGCCTGGTTGGGGAGTGGATGCTCGGTGATGGCCATGCGTTCAATCCTCCGTCTGGACGTCCTGGGCCTTGAAGCCCCACTCCTCCAATACCTTCGCCTCGTCCTGCGCACTACGTGTCTTCTTGAAGCGGGCTCCCGGCACTCCCTTCACCCTGCGCTCGCACGCGGCCCAGGTCGCGTGACGCTTCACGGTGCGGCCCACCTCGCTCAGGTAGGAGTACGCCTTGGCGGAGCCCTCGCGCTGCCGGGGTTTCTCCTCGGGCAGGGAGGTGTCCTCGGGCACCTCGAGCACGTCCACCCCGTACCCCTGTAGCGGGCCCACGTAGAGCTTCGTGCTCCGGCCCTTGGAGAAGGCGACGGCGATCTCGTCCACCCGCTCGTTGCCCGGCACTCCCGCGTGTCCGCGCACGTACCGCCACTCCACCACGGCGGCCTCGGGCGGGAAGCCCTGCTTGCGCTGGGCCACCAGCGCCATCAGCCGCTTCCAATAGAGGGCGTTGGCCACCTCGCCCCCCTCGGCCGTCTTCCACCCGCGCCGGCTCCACCCGAACGCCCAGCGGGTGATGCCCTGAATCACGTAGGTGGAGTCCGTGTGGATGTGCACCGGCCCCGGTGTCCGCTCCAGGTGGCGCAGCGCCTTGCCCACCGCGGTCAGCTCCATCCGGTTGTTGGTGGTCTCCGGCTCGTGGCCTCCCAGCTCCGTCACCAGGCCATCGGGCGTGACGATGAGGGTGCCCCAGCCTCCCGGACCGGGATTGCCGGAGCATGCACCGTCAGCGAAGACCAGGGTGGGGCGGTTCTCCTTCTCCATGTCTCTACCCTATGCGGCCAGGTATCCACCCGCCAGGGCGACGAACGTCGGCTGACAGGTCGGGCTCCACCTGGCTTAGCCTCTCCGGAATGCTCACCGAGGTCAGCGCGGGGCCCTATACGGTTCGAGGTATTTCGGTCGGTGGCGTGTACACGTCGCTGCAGGTTCCGGAGCTCGGTGTGGTGCTCGATGTCGGCGTGCCCATCCGCTCCTTCGCCGGCACGGATCGCATCTTCCTGAGCCACGGTCATTCCGACCACGCGAGCGCGCTCGGCTCGTTGCTCGGGATCCGGAACCTCATCGGCAAGAGGTTTCCCCAGGTGTTCCTCCCCGCGGAGATCGAAGCGCCCGTTCGCGAGGCCCTCGCCGTCCAGGGCCGGCTGCACCAGACCGACACGGACGTCGAGACCGTTCCCATGCGTCCGGGGGACACGTTGCACCTCGGGCATGGATTGTGGGTTCGCGCCTTCCGCACCCACCACACGGTGCCCTCGCTCTGCTACCAGTTCTTCCGCCGCGTCTCGAAGCTGAAGCCCGAGCACCAGGGGCTTCCCCCCGAGGAGATTGCCCGCAGGCGCAAGGCTGGCGAGCCCCTCTTCGACGAGGTCGACCGGCTCGAGCTGGCCTATGCCACGGACACGCTCTCGCGCGTGCTGGAGACCGCGCCCTCGCTGCTCGAGAGCCGGGTGCTGATTCTCGAGTGCACCTTCATCGATGGGAAGCGCACGGTGCAGGATGCCCAGGAGCGCTCGCACATCCACCTCGATGAAATCCTCGCTCGGGCCGAGCTCTTCCAGAACGAGGCCCTGGTGTTGATGCACTTCAGCCAGGCCTACGGCCCCGATGAGGTTCATTCCACGATTCTGGCTCGGGCTCCCGAGCGGCTTCGCGACAGGTTGCGCATCTTCGCTCCCCCCTCGGGCCGCTGGTTCGGGTGAACGGGTGGGGAACCCGGGGTCCCCATACCCTCACCCCGTCCCTCTCCCAGAGGGAGAGGGGCTGTGGCTCCTCTGCCTCGCCGTGGTTCTCGGGACACGCTCGCTCCGTGTGTGTTCGCGCGCTCCGCGTCTCGAAGTGCCCGGAATGTGGCTCCCTGGAGCGAGCGGGCGTGCTCGATTCTCCTCCACCCGCCGTTGGCATCCCTCGTGCTCTAGCCCCCTGACAAGGAGGAATCCAAAGTCATGGGCAAGCGCGTGGGTGTTCTGATGGGCGGTTGGGGCGAGGAGCGGGAGATTTCGTTGAAGACCGGTGAGGCCGTCGTGGCGGCCCTGGAGTCCCGTGGCCACACCGTGAGCCGCGTCTTCGCCGGCCCGGGTCTGGACCGCGCCCTGCGCTCGGCCGAGTTCGACGTGGCCTTCATCGCTCTCCATGGCCGCATGGGCGAGGATGGCAAGGTGCAGGGGCTGCTCGAGCTGATGGGGTTGCCCTATACGGGCTCGGGCGTGCTGGCCTCCGCGCTCGCCATGAACAAGCCCATGGCCAAGAAGCTCTTCCGGTTGCACAACCTGCCTTCGCCCCAGGGCTACCGCGTGGGTCGCGCCGATGTCCCGCGCGCCCTGGAGCTCCACGGCGACCTGGGTTTCCCCTGCGTGGTGAAGCCCGCGTGTGGTGGCTCCTCGGTCGGCCTCTCGGTGGTGCGCGAGCCCGAGTCGCTCATGTCCGCCGTGGCCCTGGCCTGCCGCTTCGGTGGCGAGGCGCTCGTCGAGCGCATGGCGCGCGGCCGTGAGGTGACGGTGGGCATCCTCGGTGACGAGGTGCTCGGCACCTGCGAGATCTCCACCCCGCGCGAGGGCTTCGACTACGACGCCAAATACAAGAGTGGCTCGCGCTACTTCCTCCCCGCGCGTCTGTCCCCCACGCGCCTGGGCAACGTGGAGTCCCTGGCGCTCGCCGCCTACCGGGCCCTGGGCTGCCGCGGCTATGGCCGGGTGGATCTCATCTGCTCGGAGGATGAGAATGACGTCATCCTCGAGGTGAACACCCTGCCGGGCATGACTCCCGTCAGCCTGCTGCCCAGAATCGCCGCCCAGAAGGGGCTCGATTTCCCCGAGCTGGTGGAGCGCATCCTGGCGCTCGCCACGCGTGACGAGGCGGATGTGGCCGAGGCGCCCCTGGCCGTCGTGGCGCCCGCGGCCGTTCCCGCCGTGGTGGCCCAGCGCGTCGCGAGCTGAGGCCCTGAAGGCCCCGGAGGTCGCGGGTTTGCGCGGCCTCCAGTGTCTCCTCCCCTGGTGATGGTCCCGACAAGCATTTGACAGCCACCTGACGCGTCCCTATTGTCCGCGCTCGTTACTCCCTGGATACGACAATCCCTTGTCTTTCCGGGCACATACGAGGCGGGGGGCTCCGCTCGACCGGGTGCGGCGGTCCGCGTGGGTCGGTCTTTCATCTCCGCCGAGCAGGGTAAGGACCGCGGCGACTTCACCCGCGGTAGGGGCCAGGTCAGATGACCACCGTCGAGATCATCTTCTTGGGCGTGTACTTCAGCGTCCTCTGCGTGCTGGCGGTCTACGGATCGCACCGCTACCGGATGGCGTACCTGTACTACCGCCACAAGTTCAAGCTGCCCACGCCCAAGGGCGTGTTGCCGGCGTTGCCTCGGGTCACCATCCAGCTCCCCGTCTTCAACGAGATGTACGTGGTCGAGCGCCTGGTGGAGTCGGTGTGCCGCATCGACTACCCGCGCGAGCTGCTGGAGATCCAGGTGCTGGACGACTCCACGGACGAGACGTGCGGCATTGCCCGCGCGTGCGTGGAGCGCTACCGGCAGCAGGGCCATGACATCGTCTACATCCACCGCGAGAACCGCCAGGGTTACAAGGCGGGCGCGCTGGAGAATGGCCTGAAGACGGCCAAGGGCGAGTACGTGGCGGTGTTCGACGCGGACTTCGTGCCCACGCCGGACTTCCTGCTGCGCACGGTGCCCTTCTTCGCCGATCCCAATGTGGGCATGGTGCAGGTGCGTTGGGGCCACCTCAACCGCGAGTTCTCCATCCTCACCCAGGCCCAGAGCATCTTCCTCGACGGCCACTTCATCATCGAGCACACCGCGCGCAACCGCTCGGGCTGCTTCTTCAACTTCAACGGCACGGCCGGCATCTGGCGCCGGGTCACCATCTCCGACGCGGGCGGCTGGCAGCACGACACGCTCACCGAGGACCTGGACCTGAGCTACCGCGCGCAGGTGAAGGGCTGGCAGTTCATCTTCCTGCCCGAGGTCATCTCGCCCGCCGAGGTGCCCGTGGAGATGAACGCCTTCAAGAGCCAGCAGCACCGCTGGGCCAAGGGCTCCATCCAGACGGCGCGCAAGCTGCTGCCGATGATCCTCAAGAGCGACCTGCCCTTCGCGGTCAAGCGCGAGGCGTTCTTCCACCTCACCAACAACATGGCCTACCTGTTGATGGTGGTGCTCAGCGCGCTCATGCCGCTGTCCATGGTGGTGCGCTTCCAGCACGGCCTCTACGGCACGCTCTTCCTGGATCTGCCCTTCTTCCTGAGCGCCACCGCCAGCGTCTGCGCCTTCTACGTGGCCGCCCAGCGCGAGCAGGGCGCCAAGGGGTGGGCCCGCTTCAAGTACCTGCCCTTCCTGATGAGCCTGGGCATCGGTCTGGCCATCAACAACGCCCGGGCCGTGCTCGAGGCGCTGCTGGGTCAGCAGTCCGGCTTCACGCGCACCCCGAAGACGGGTGCCGAGGGCAAGAAGGTCGCCACCGTGAAGAAGAGCTACCGGGGTGACAAGACCCTGATGCCCGTCATCGAGCTCTCCTTCGCGCTCTACTTCACCGGCGCGCTGTGGTTCGCGATCGACAAGCACATCTACAGCTCGGTGCCCTTCATCCTGCTGTTCCAGCTGGGCTTCCTGTACGTCGGCGTGTCCAGCCTGTTGCAGGGCCGCCTGAAGTTCAGTGAGTCCGCTCCCGCGCCCGTGAAGGTCGCCGAGGAGCAGACCCGCCGCGCGGCGTAGTCCGCCGTGTGGGCTCCTGGGGCGAGGGGAGGACCTTCGCCCCAGCCCTCCCTCTCCCAGGAAGAGGCGCTCAGCGCCCCGTGGGTGTTCCGGCGTCTCCACCCGTGGGCGGGACTCCCGCATCCGGGACTCCCGCATCCGGGGCTCCCCGGAGCAGCCGCTGCTCCTTCCACGTCGGCTTCGCGCCGTTCGTCGCCGGGTGGCAGTCCTCGTCGATGGCCGCCGAGGTCACCGCGCGCAGCGTCAGGCCCTCGTCGTCACAGACGAGCGCCTGCGTCGGGAAGCGCACCGGGCACTCCGTTCCCGCGGGGGTGAACGTCGTGGAGCGGGTCTCGCCCACGAAGCCGTCCGGCGTCCGGTTCAGCACGATGTGCACCGTCGTCCCCCCATCCGTCCGCACCTCCGCACCCTCCCGGGTACGCGCCAGCGTCAGTGTCAACGTGCCGCCGTCATCCTCGCCGAGGTAGCGGAACGCGGGGTTCTCCATATGGTGGTACTCTCCCGCCTGGTTCTTCTCGCACCCTGGAGGCACCCGGATGGGGCGGGGCGCCGACGGCGGGGAAGGGGTCCGGGCCGGACAGGCCGTGAGGGCGGCGGCGAGGCCACCTGCTACAATCCAGGGAATCCGTCGTGACATGGGGCAGTGATATTCCCCCAACCCGCCCCCGGGGTGGGCTCTTGTTTGACCCCTCTGTCGTGACTCTCTAACCTTTGCCCCGACATGCTCCTGCGCCGCGCTTTCCTGATCGCCCTGCTCCTCTGCTTCGCCGCGCCTTCCGCTTTCGCACAGGGGATGGACGATCTGCTCGCCCCCTTGACGCCCCCTTCCTCGGACAAGGCGAAGGGGAAGGGAAAGAGCAAGGCCACCAGGAGCAAATCGTCGAAGGCCTCGAAGAGGGCGAAGGCGGGTCGGGGCTCGAAGGGCTCGAAGTCCGGCAAGGGCTCCAAGCAGGGCCCCGCGTCGGCGCCGGAGGAGGCGGAGACCGCCGAGGCGCCATCCTCCGACGCCGATCTCCTCGCGCCCCTCGTCAAGAAGACCGAACTGCTCGTGAAGCTCAATGGCGTCGGGCGGGGCGCGCGGTTGTTCATCGATGACAAGGACGTGGGTCTGGTGCCCAGGGGCCCCATCGAGGTGACCCCCGGCGAGCACACCCTCGTCGTGCGCAGGCCCGGTTATCGCGAGTTCTCCCGGCGCGTCACCGTCCCGGAGGGCGAGTCCACCGAGGTGAGCGTGCTGCTCGAGGCCACCGCTGGCTTCGTCTCCGTGAAGGCGGATGTGGAGGGCGCCCGCGTGCTCATCAACGGCGAGGACAAGGGCGTGGCCCCACTCGACAGCGTGATGCTCCCGGCGGGCTCCTATGAGATCGTCGTCCAGCGCGAGGGCTTCCGCCCCGAGTCGCAGCGTATCGCCGTGCGCGCAGGCAAGGAGTACACCGTCGGCGTCAACCTGCGTCCGGAGGCGCTCGCCCAGACCGACCAGCCGCGGGCGCCGATCCTCACCCCGAGCAGCACCGAGACGCCCTCTCCGCTCACCCAGGAGGTTCCGGCCGTCTCCACCAGCACTCCGCTCACCAAGCGCTGGTACTTCTGGGCCGGTGTGGGCGCGGTGGTCACCGCCGCCGCCGTGGGCACGGTGATCGCCTCGCAGCCGCTCGACCCGGACAAGGTCTGTGGTGGTACCTGCGACGGGGTCATCAACAAGCCCACGGGTGGGTTGTTCCAGTTCTGAACCGGGGTGTAGACCCTCACCCCGGTCCTCTCCCTGAGGGAGAGGGAGGGCATGGGAGGGTGTAACATCCCCTCATGCTCGCCCACCTGCGTCGCTGGCCGTTGTTGGCACTGCTGCTCGTGCCTGGGGTTGCTCCCGCTGGGAACTTCGTCCCGCCCGAGGTGCAGTTCTCCCTCCAGCACCTCAAGTCCGAGGAGCGGGCCCGGGCCGCGCAGGCGCTCGGCCCCCTCGAGGACCTGCCTCGCTACCAGGTGCGGCTCGAGGTGGATCCGAAGGCGCGCAAGGTGACGGGCCACCTGCGGGTGGAGCTCTCCGTGCGCAACCGCCCCCTGGAGGCCGTCCACCTGCGCGTCACGCCCAATGCCTTCGATCCGCGGGTGGCGCTCTCGGAAGTGAAGGTGAATGGGCAGCCGGTGAAGCCGGAGCGCCCCGAGGACAGCCTCTACCGGTTGCCGCTGGCCAGCCCCGTTGCCCCGGGTGACTCGGCGGTGGTGGAGCTCGACCTGGAGGCTCGCGTGCCTCGCGCGCAGCCCGGCTCGACCTCGTTGCTGGGCTCGTTGGGCGCCTCGGGTGGGGGAGGGGACTACGGGGCCTTCGCCGCCATGGACGACTTCATGAGCCTGGTGGGCGTGGTGCCCCTCGTCCCCCCGCTCGACACGAGCGGCAACCCCTGGGCCGGTCCCTCGGGAGTGGGGGACCTGGCGCTGTACGAGCCCTCCAACGTGCTCGCCAACATCATCGTCCCGTCGGGCTGGAAGGTGTTCGCCACGGGCGTCCCCATGGGCGAGCTGCCCCAGAAGGACGGCCGCATCCGCTACAGCTTCGCCGCGGGCGCGGTGCGGGACTTCCCCGTGTTCGCCTCGCGCGGCTACCAGAGCGCCACCGCGACGGTGAATGGCGTCACCGTGGAGAGCCACTTCGCCGCCCGTGACGCCGCGGTGGGCAAGCGCGTGCTCAAGTACGCCAGCGACGCGCTCACCGAGTTCGAGCGGCGTCTGGGCCCCCTGCCGTTCAAGTACTTCCGCGTGGTGGAGGCTCCGCTGTCGGGGGGCGCCGGTGGCATGGAGTTCCCCGGCCTCGTCACCGTGGGCACGGCCCTGTATCGCGGGGCGGCGAACCCCGGCGGCGCGCTCGAGGGGCTGAAGGGGATGGAGCAGATGCAGCAGCTCCTCCAGGCCATGGGTGGGGACGCGGCGCCGCTCGCGCAGCTCGGCAAGACGTTGGAGCGCACGCTCGAGTTCACCGTGGCCCACGAGGTGGCGCACCAGTACTTCGCGGCGCTGGTGGGCTCGGATCCCATCAACGCACCCGTGGTGGACGAGTCGCTGGCCCAGTACGCGGCGCTGCTCTACATGGAGTGGAAGCACGGGCGCGCGGCGGCGGAGCAGACGCGGCAGGAGTCGCTCGTCTCGGCCTACCACCTCTTCCGGCTCTCGGGCGGCAAGGACGCCCCGGCGGACAGGCCCACCTCCGACTTCGAGGACTCCATGCAGTACGGCGCGCTGGTGTACGGCAAGGCGCCGCTGCTGCACCACGCCTCGCGCAAGCTCATGGGGGACGAGGCCTTCTTCAAGGGCCTGCGCTCCTACGTGGACACCTACCGCTTCAAGTGGACGTGCGGCGACTGCCTCACCCGGGAGCTGGCCAAGGCGAGCCCCTCGAACGCCAAGGAGCTCGAGCGCCTGCGCGTGCGCTGGTGGAAGGAGGCCCACGGAGACGAGGACCTCGGCCAGGCGAACATGGGGGCCCTGCTGACCGGTGGAGCCGAGCTCGATCCGGAGACGCAGAAGCTCATCGAGGAGCTCCTGCCGGGCCTGCTCCAGCAGCAGGAGTAGGGGCTAGTCGAACAGCGCCTGGACGAACTCGCGCGGCTCGAAGCGGCGCAGGTCGGCGACCTTCTCGCCGACGCCCACCCACACCACGGGCAGCTTCAGCTCGTCGCAGATGCCGATGATGACGCCGCCCTTGGCGGTGCCGTCCAGCTTCGTCAGCGCGATGGCGGTGACGCCCACCGCCTCGTGGAACTGCTTGGCCTGCTGGATGGCGTTCTGTCCGTTGGTGGAGTCCAGCACCAGCAGCACCTCGTGGGGAGCCCCGGGAAGCGCCTTGTCGATGACGCGCTTCACCTTCTTCAGCTCGTCCATCAGGTTCACCTTGGTGTGCAGTCGGCCCGCCGTGTCCGCGATGACCACGTCGGCGCCCATCTCCTTCGCCTTCTTGATGGCCTCGAAGATGACCGAGCTGGGATCCGCGCCCTCGGCCCCCTTCACCAGCTCCGCCTTCGCCCGGTCCGCCCACACGTCGAGCTGCTCGGTGGCGGCGGCGCGGAACGTGTCGCCCGCGGCCAGCATCACCTTCTTGCCCTGGCCGGTCAGCTTCGCCGCCAGCTTGCCGATGGTGGTCGTCTTGCCCGCGCCGTTGACGCCCACCACCATCACCACGTGCGGTGGGCCTCCGCCCTCCAACGTGCGCGGCACCGGCAGGTCCACGATGCGCGTCACCTCCTCGCGGATGAGCCCCTTGATGCGGTCCGCGTCGCTCAGTTCGTTGCGCTTGAGCTTCTCGCGCGCCACCTCCACCAGGTTGGACGCCGTGCGCACGCCAATGTCCGCGGTGAAGAGGATCTCCTCCATCTCCGCCAGCACGGACTCGTCCACCTTGCGGTTGGAGCCGAAGAGGCCGTTGAGCCGCGCCATGAAGCCCTGGCTGCGCGTCTTGTCCAGGCCCTGCGCCAGCGTCCGGCCCGCCTCGGCCTCGATCTTCGCGCGAGCCGCCGCCTCCTCCGCGCGCCGGGCCTCCTCGGCCGCAGCCGCCTCGCGGGCCTTCTGCTCCGCCAGCAGCCGCTCGGCCTCCTCGCGCTCGCGCTTGCGCCGCTCCCTCGCCTCGTCCTCCGCGGCCTTCTTCGCGCGATACTCGGCGCGCTTCTCCTCCTCCTCACGCTCCTTGAGGGCCCGGGCCTCGGCCTCCAGGCGGGCGCGCTCGGCGGCGTCCGTGGTGATCTTCGCGGCGCGGGTGGCCTCCTCACGCTGGCGGGCGAGCGCCTCGGCGCGGGCGTGGATCTCCTCCGCCTCGCGGCGCCTGGCGAGCTCCGCCTCGGTGGGCGGCAGCTCCGGCCGCTCCGCCGGCAGCTCGGGCTTCTCCTTCGTGGGCGGTACCGTGGGCGCCCGGCCGGGCTCCTCGGGGCGGCGCTTGAAGAAGAGCTTGCGTGCCGCCGCCACCATCAGCGCCACGAGCAGCACCGTGACGCCAACGCCCACCACGGTCTCCACGGGGCTTCCCTCGGGCGGCGGCGGCGTTCCCGTCTCCGGCACTCCAGGTTGAGCCTGGGGCGGCTCCTGGGGCGGGGTGGGCTGCGGCGACGGCGCCTGCGCGAGGAGGAAGGGAAGGGCGGTGGGCGTCTTCATGGCGCGCACCGCATACCTCAAGATGCATCCCGAGTCCCATCCCTCTTCGACCCGGGCCCGGACGCGCGCCGGTCCCGGCATGGCATTGAACGCTTCAGGAAGAGAGACCACGGGCCTGTGGATGCCATGCCGGGAAGCCGGTAGAACCGGGGGCGCCATGAGCCGTCCCTCGTTCCTCGCCTTCCTGGTTCCCGTGTCCCTCCTCAGCGCCTGCATCGTCGAGGCACCCGGTGGTGCCAGCCCCAACGAGCGGCGCCAGGCCGTGGTGACCCAGGTGCCGCCGCAATCTGTGCGCAACGGCGCCAACTTCGGGGAGCGCGTGGAACTGGTGGGCGCCACCGTCAATCCGGGCCGCCTCGCGCCGGGCGAGGCCGCCCGTGTCACCGCCTACTTCAAGGTCCTCAAGCCCCTGGAGGAGGACTACATGATCTTCGTCCACGTGGAGGACGCCGAGGGCCGCATGGAGCGCCTCAACGTCGACCACAAGCCGGCCGGTGGCCTCTACCCCACCACCCAGTGGAAGGCCGGCGAGACGGTGAAGGACGAGTTCAACATCATGCTCCCGCCCGGTGCCTCCGCCCGCCAGCTCAACGTCTGGCTGGGGTTCTGGGAGCCCAAGACGGACGAGCGCCTGCAGCTCAAGAACCCGGACGCGGTGCGCAACGATGGGCGCAGCCGCGTCCTGCTGCTGCAGCTGCCCGTGGAGCAGCGGTAGGTACAGGGAAAAAAAACCGGAGTGGCCCTGTAAGCCGAGTTTTGTCACCACCCCTTTCGGGGTGGGCAGTGAACATTCATCTAGGGCCCTGGTTGCCCAGGGACCTCATCAGCGAGCAACCCGAGCGCATGGGACGGGCAACCCCTGTCCCCTTTCGGGGACGCGCTCCTATTGGCTCTTGCTCCAGGTGGGGTTTTCCGTGCCGCCCGAGTCACCCCGGGCGCGGTGCGCTCTTACCGCACCGTTTCACCCTTACCGGCCCCTCGCGGAACCGGCGGTTTGTTTTCTGTGGCACTGTCCTGCGAGTCGCCTCGACTGGTCGTTAACCAGCACCCTGCCCTATGGAGCTCGGACTTTCCTCCCGTCACCCGTTCCAGCGGTGACCAGCGTTCACCCGGACCACTCCGGCACACGCCTCATACAACAGTCGTGGCTCCGAGGTCACTCCGGGCGAGCGGGGAGGGTTCACTTCACCCGCGCGCGCTACATCCGCTCGTCGATGGCGCGGTTGCTCATCTCGTCGGCGGCCTTGTTCTTCTCGCGCGGCACGTGGACGAGCTTCACGCGGGGGAACTGCTTGAGCAGGGCGACGGCCTCCTCGTAGAGGGGGCGGAGGGTCGGGCTCTTCACCTGGTAGCGCCCCTGGAGCTGGCGGATGAGCAGCTCGCTGTCGGCGGCCACCTCGAGCTGCTTCACCCCCAGGCTCAGGGCATGCTTCAGGCCGAGCAGCAGGCCCATGTACTCGGCGTAGTTGTTCGTCTGGACGCCGAGGAACCTGCCGAGCCGGGCGACCACCCGTCCCGCGGAGTCCACCAGCACCGCGCCGGCTCCAGCGGGACCCGGATTGCCGCGGGCGGCTCCGTCCGAGAAGAGCTTGAGGCTCTGAGGTGGTCCGCTCGAGACGGGCGGCTCCGGGGGACGCGGCTCCGGGATGGGCTCGGGTGGGAGGGCCGCGAGCCGTCCGGCCGCTGTCTCCAGGAGGCGGCTCAGGTCCTCGCGGGTGAGCCCCGGAAAGGCCCGCACCGTCCCCGAGAGCGGCTCCTCGCGCCCGATGTAGCGGAGGATGTCGACGAGGTCCGGCGGGGCCATCGTGTTCGAGGGCACTACTTCTCCGCCGGCGTCTCGAGCGCCTCGATGGCGTAGATGATGCGGTTGCAGGACGGGCACACGTCCGTGCCCAGCGACACGCGCAGGTTGTTGTAGAGCTGCGGCGGCACGTTCATGTTGCAGCCCTGGCAGGTGCCATTCACCACGCCCACCATGGCCGGCAGCTTCTTCTTTCGTACCGTCTCGTAGCGGCGCAGCAGGGTGGGGTCCACGCGTGAGGACACCTCGGAGCGCTTGCCCTCGAGCGTCTTCACCTGGCCCTCGGCCTGGCTCTGCTTGCTCCGCAGCTCCGCCATCCGGCTGGAGAGCTGCTCCTGACGGGAGGCGAACTCGGCCTCCTTGGCCTTCACCGCCTCGCGCGCGGCGCCGAGCGTCTTGCTCAGCTCCACGAGCTCGTCGGCCATCGTCTGATTGGCCTTCTTGGCGATATCGATTTCCCGGGCGAGCGCGGAGTACTCACGCGTGGAGCGCTGCTCGGCGAGCCGCGCCTCCCACTTCTTCACCTTGTCCTTCTCGTCGGTGATGTTCTGCTCGAGCGTCGTCTTCTGCCGCTCGATGTCCGCAACGCGGTTGCGCTCCGCTTCGATGGCGCTGCGCGCGGCGCCCAGCTCGCGCTCCAGTTCCGCCAACTGCCGGGGATGCACGTCCGCAGCCTTTCGGAGCGAGGCGACCTCGAGGTCCACCTTCTGCAGCTCCGCCAGCGCCTTCAGTTTCTCCCGCAAATTTGCTGCCTCCCAATGGGGGCCCTACCCCGGGGCCCGGCCCCTTCTACCAACAAGGTTTTCCAGGGTCCAACGCCCAATTTGACTCCATGTCATCCCCTCATGATGCGGACGGGCGGGCTCGGTTTGAAATGCCTTCACACTCCAGTTAGACGGGCAGGGGTGCGCCGTCGCCCGCTTCCGCTGCTCGCCCTGACCACGCTGCTTCCCTTCACCCCAGATTGCAAGGCGCCCACTGCCTCACCGGGAGGGCAGGCGGCCAACACCCCCCCGGGTGTCATCGTGGGCACCCTCCGTCTCTCGGGGAGCCCGCCCACGCTGCCACCCCTGCCCACCATTCCCTCGGTGGCTTCCGTCTGTGGGACCTCGGTGCCGGATCGCTCCATCGTCGTGGGGGAGGGGGGGGCGCTCGCCTACGTGGTGGTGGCGCTCGCCGATGGGACCGAGGCGCCCGCGCCCGACCCGGACGCCCCCCCGGCCCAGCTGGAGCAGAAGCAGTGCGCCTTCGAGCCGCCGGTGCTCGCCGCCCGCGCGGGCTCCCGGTTGGAGGTGCGCAACTCGGATGCCGTCTTCCACACTGTCGACGCCCTGGCCGGCTCGCACAGGCCCATCCTCAACGTGGCCCTCCCCATCGAGGGCTCCCGCGTGCGCTGGCCGCTGCCGGGCGCGCCGGGCATCCTCGCGGTCCGCTGCGACCTGCACCCGTGGGTGAGCGCCGTCGTCCGGACCTTCGAGCACCCCTGGTTCACCACCACGGACGCCTCCGGCCACTTCCGCCTGGAGGTGCCTCCGGGCACGCACTCCGTCTTCCTCTGGCACCCCCGCCTGCCCGGCGTCTCCCGCTCCATTTCCGTGCGCGGCGGGGAGACGGTCCGGCTCGACCACGCCTGGGCCTCGGAGGAGGTTCGCCAGCAGTCCGCCCCCTGAAAAGAGAGCAGGAATGAAAAGTTTCCGTCCTGGCGGAAAGCCTGCTACAGGGTGCGCCCATGGAACGAGGGGGACGACCCATGCAGCCGAAGAAGCGATCGAATCCGAGGGCGACCGCCGCCCCGCGGATGGCGGTCAAGCGCCAGGAGCCAGTCCGCCCGGTGGGCATCCAGGCCCTGGGAACCGTCCGCTACGAGCAGCTGCGCCGCGCGCTCCACCAGCTGCGCGAGACGGCCGAGCGCTGAATCACCCACCCGGCGAGAAGGGGGGCCGCCACCCGCGGGCGGAGCCCCCCTCTCTCTGGGGGACTCAAATGTCCTCGTCCTCGTCGGCCGGGACCTCGGCATCCTCGTCGTCGAACTCGGCCAGTTCCTCGTCCTCGCTCTCCGCCGCCGGCTCCTCGGGCTCGATGGGCTCGATGACCTTGGGGATGGAGGACAGGCGACCACGCCGGCCCTCGGAGGCCGGCTTGAGGGCCGGGCTCTCGCGCTGATCCGCGCCGCACTTGGGGCACAGAGGGTCCGGCTTCTTCATATCGTAGAACTTCGTGGAGCACTTGAAGCAGACGTACTTGTTCCCGAGGTCCTTCGCGGGCATGCGCCACCTTCTGTGTCAAGAGGGTAGGGGGAGGCGGCTCTTAGTTGGGCCGGCAGGCGGAGTCAACCCGATGGTTTGCACTCCACGGCCCAGGCGCTAGCATTCCGGGCGCTCGCCCTTGTGTGCGCGCGCTGGACAGCCCCCCTTGAACTTCTCCTGTAACAAGTGTCAGCGGCGGTACTCCATCGCGGACGACAAGGTCCGCGGGAAGACCGTCAAGGTTCGTTGTAAGAATTGCCAGAACGTCATCTCGGTGGAGGGCCCACCCGTCGAGGAGCAGGAGAGCACGCGCGTCGTGTCCCTGGCGGACGTGGAGCGCCTTCGCGAGCAGGAGCGCTCGCTCGCCGCCGAGGAGGAATCGGCCGCCGCCCTGGCCCAGCAGGCCGCGCCCGCCGCGTCGGCGCAGTCCTGGGAGGACGAGCCCACGCGGACCATGCCGCTGCGCGACAGCCGCTCGCCCTGGTTCGTGATGGTGAAGAGCAAGCAGGAGGGGCCGCTGGACGAGGGCGCCCTGAGCGAGCTCGTGGCCTCCGGCGCCGTCACGGCCCGTAGCTACTTCTGGCAGCAGGGCATGCCGGACTGGAAGCGGGGACAGGACATCGCCGAGCTGGCCGGCTTCTTCGCCGCGCCCGAGGCCCCGCCGCCCGCGGCGCCGCCTCCCCCCGTGCGCGCCCCCGCGCCGCCTCCGGTGATGGCGCCCGAGCCCGAGCCCGCTCCCGCGGAGCAGTCCGCCACCTCGTGGCAACCCGAGCCGCCGGCCCCCTCGCAGACGATCTGGCAGACCAGTCCCACGCAGCGCCGCCCGGCGCCCATGGCCCAGGACGCCAGGCCCTGGGAGCCAGAACCGGAGTCCGAGCCGACCCCCGCCCCCGCCTCCGATGGCGCGGATGCGAACGGCGCGCCCCTGGGTGAGCTGTTCTCCGACCTGGACCTCCCCCAGTCCGAGCCGCAGGGCGAGCTGGGGCCGGACATGCTCGCGGGAGCGCAGCAGGAGGATCCACTCGCCGCGCTGGGCAAGGAGCCGGAGCCCAAGCGCGCACAAGCGGAGAACACCCAGTACTTCGTGAAGAAGGCGGGAGTGCATCGGCGCAACCCGCCCTGGAAGATCGCCCTCTTCATCGTGCTGCTGCTGGGGATTCCCGTGGGCGTGTTGTACGCGCTCACCGAGCTGCAGGTGGTGCCGCTGCGTGTCACCCGTGTGGATGGGCAGGGCAACACGGTGCAGGAGCCCGTGTCCGTCTTCTCGTCCGAGGGCATGAGCGAGCTGAGGGATTTGATGCTCGGCCGCTCCAAGCCGCCTCCGCCTCCCGCGCCGAAGCCCGCGCCGAAGCCCAAGGCGCGCCCCAGCGAGCCGGCGAAGCAGGAGCCGCCGCCGCAAGAGGCCGCCCAACCCCAGGCCGAGGCGCAGCAGGGCGTGACGCAGCAGGAAGTGGCCGCGCTCTACGCCGAGGGCGAGAAGAAGGACGTGGGCCCCGAGGTGCGTGAGAACACCGAGGTGGCCGCCACGGACTCGGCCGCGCAGTCCGGCCCGCCCCAGGAGGCGATCGCCCGCGTGGTGGCGCAGTCGCAGTCCGCCTTCAAGTCCTGCATCGAGGCGGCCCTGCGCAAGAACCCGAGGCTGCGCGATGGCAAGCTGCTGCTCACCGCGACCGTGGGCAGCTCCGGCACGGTGAAGAAGGTGTCCTTCGACCGGAGCGACCTGGACGGCTCTCCCATGGGCAACTGCATCAAGGGGCGCGCCAGGCGCATGGTGTTCCCCTCCTTCTCGGGGGATGACGTCGAGATCGAGATTCCGCTCGTCCTCTCGAAGTCCATGTAGCCGCGCGGGAGCCCGGGCTTGGACATCGCCGCTCCTCGCGCGGGCCGCCTGCCGCGCACCGTGGTGCTGCTCGGCTACGGCCTGTCCAGCCTGATGCGCCCGCTGATGGTCTTCGTCACCCTGGCCTGGCAGCCCATCGCCATCCGCGCGCTGGACCGCGTGGGCAAGGGCCTGCGCTCGAGCCCCCGCGACGCGCTCATCGCCCACTCCGTTTCCGCGGACTCCCATGGCAGGGCCTTCGGCTTCCACCGCGGCATGGACCATGTGGGCGCCGCGGTGGGCTCGCTCGCCGCGATGGTGCTGGTGGCCGTGGGGCTGCGCGTGGAGCAGGTGTTCTTCGTCGCCGCCGTGCCGGGCCGGCTCGCGGACCGGCAGGGGGCCTCGCGGCTCGTGCTGGCGGGCTGGTCCCTCTACGCGCTGAGCTACGTCGCGCTCGCCTGGGCCCGGGGGGTAACCCTCACGGTGGCCGTCATCTGCGTCTACGGGCTGTACCACGCCCTGTCGGAGGGCGCGGAGAAGTCGCTTCCTCATCGCCGGAGTGCTCGCCGGCTCGAGCGCGCTGCTGCTCGTGTGGCTGCTGCCTCGCGCGCGTCCTCCGGCTCCGGCCTGAGTGCCCGGACTACAGGTCGAAGTCCCCGGGCGGTGGCGTCTTCTTCTTCATGGCCCGCTTGCGTGCCTTGCGCACCTCGGCGCGCAGGCGCTCGGTGGCGGCCGGGTCCACCGTCATCGTGTCCAGGTCCAGCACGTCTCCCTCGCGCGCCTCGGGCGGCAGCTTCCCGCGGGGGCGCGTCACCTCGCGCCCATCCACGATGAGCACGGCGAGCTCGTCCTCGAATCGGTCCAGGGTGGCCTTGGTCATGGGTCGCAGTCCTCGGAGGGGCGGCGCTCGCGCAGGGCGGCGGCCCGGCTGGTGTACACCGTGCGCTCCTTCGTCTTCGCCCGCTCGAGCGTGCCGCAGTCCTCGCGGTGGAACACCTTGCTGCCCTTGAGGCTCACGTAGCGCATGCCCGAGGTTCCGGAGGCCGGAGTCGCGGTCTTGTTCTCGGGGAGGGTCCCCCTGGCTGGCACGGCCCTGGTCATGGACAGGGGGCCCGTGGCGACGGGCCCGGTCACCTGTCCGGTGACGACGGTGGGTGTGCTCCCTCCCTTCTTCGGCGTGAGGGTGACGGTGGTGCCGTTGCTCACCGCGAGCACCTCTCCCTGGAGATCGGTGCGGAAGACGCGCGCGCCCGAGGCCCCGAGCCGCTGGAGGACCTCGTCGGTGGGGTGCCCGTAGTCGTTGCCCTTGCCGCAGGAGATGATGGCCGCCTGGGGCTTCACCGCCGCGAGGAAGGGCGCCGTGGAGGAGTAGCGACCGCCGTGGTGCGCCACCTTCAGCACGGTGGAGGTGAAGTCGATGGGCTTGCGCAGCAGGTAGGCCTCGGTCTCCGGCTCGGCGTCTCCCGTGAAGAGGAACGCCGTCTTCCCATATGTCAGCTTGGCGACGATGGAGTTGGCGTTGACATCCGAGCGTGTGTTGTCGAGGAATGCGTCTCGCGGGGCGCGCGGCCAGAGGATGGTGAGCGTCGCGCCCTCGCCGAGCCCGACGGTGAGTGGCGTCTCGGGCGCGCTCGGGTTGGGCGTGGGCGTCATCACCTGTCCCGCCTTCTGGCCCACCACCTCCAGCAGCTTGCGGTAGGCCTCGCTCGGGTGGTCGAAGCCCGGGTCCATGAAGCGTCTGGCGCCCACTGCCTGGATGATTCTGGCGAGCCCTCCGAGGTGGTCCAGGTGCGGGTGGGTGAGGATGACCAGATCGATGGGCCCCTGGACGAGCTGGCGCAGGCGGGGCACCAGCGCTTCATCGGCCTCGGGTGGGCCCCCGTCGATGAGGACCGTCTTGCCGGTGGGCGAGACGATGAGCGCCGCGTCCCCCTGGCCCACGTCGAAGAAGTAGACGGTGAGCGGCTTGGGTGGGGGCGTCCGCTGGGCGGGAGACGAGGCGGCCCGGCCCGGCAGGGCGGCGAGCAGCAGGAAGAGGGCGAGAAGGAGCCGCGCGAAGGCCATGGCGGGGCGGACTCTACTCCAGTGCGCGCCAGGCGGCGTGGGAGCCATTACGGGCCCGTCACGGCGCTTCCCGAGCGGCCCGGACTGGGCTAGACCGCGCCCCATGTCCGAGGCCCCAGACATCAAGCGGGTTGTCGAGGAGATCGCCGACCACGTCCGCAACAGCATGCTCGGTTCCCGGGCGGGCGGCGAGCCGACCCCGCCCCCCGCCAGCAACGAGCCCCCGCGCTCCATCGGAACGGCGCGCATCGCGCCCGAGTCCATCCAGGACAACGCGGCCCTGGCCCCCTACATCGACCACACGCTGCTCAAGCCCGAGGCCACCCGCGAGGACGTCGCCCGGGTGGCGCGCGAGGCGGTGGAGCATGGCTTCGCCACGGTGTGCGTGAACTCGTGCCACGTGGCCACGGTGGCGGACATCCTGGCCGGCTCGAAGTCGGTCCCCATCGCCGTGGTGGGCTTCCCGCTGGGCGCGGCGCTCACCAGCGCCAAGGCCTTCGAGGCCCGTGAGGCCATCCGGCTCGGCGCGCGGGAGATCGACATGGTCATCAACGTCGGCGCGCTCAAGGCGAAGGACTACGCGGGGGTGCTCGAGGACATCTCCGGGGTGGTGGAGGCCAGCCGGCCCTACCCGGTGAAGGTCATCCTCGAGACGAGCCTGCTCACCCAGGAGGAGAAGGTCGCCGGCTGTGTGTTGTCCAAGGCGGCGGGCGCGGCGTTCGTGAAGACCTCCACGGGCTTCAGCACCGGTGGGGCCACCGTGGAGGACGTGGCGCTCATGCGCCGCGTGGTGGGTGATGACGTGGGCGTGAAGGCCTCCGGGGGCATCCGCTCGGCGGAGGACGCCCTGAAGATGATTCAGGCGGGGGCCAACCGCCTGGGGGCCTCGGCGTCCGTGGCCATCGTCACCGGTCAGAGGTCCACCGCGAAGTACTAGCCACCGGGGTGGAGACGGGTCGTGACCCAGGCACAGCGCGAGAAGTTGAAGCAGAAGTTGCTGGCGCTCCATGCGGAGCTGACGGGCAAGACGCCAGCGAGGATCGAACCCAACCGCACGGATGATGCGCGTGTGGGCGGGGACGAGGACGAGCAGCCGCTCAACGAGATGATGCAGGCCATCGCCTCCAACCGGAACCGGAACATGGATGGCGTGCTGCAGCGCGTGCTGAAGGCGCTGGGCAAGCTGCGCGATGACCCGGACTCCTATGGGGAGTGCGAGGAGTGCGGCGACGAGATTCCTCTCGGCCGCATGGAGGCCATGCCCTACGTGGAGTTCTGTGTGAACTGCCAGGGCCAGAAGGACGCGCCGAAGGGTGGCCCGACCCGGCGCAAACTCACCGATTACACCTGAGCCCTCGCTCGGGTCTGATCATCGCTGAACAGACGGGGAAGGCGGGACACGGTCCCACGGCGTCACCGGCCTTAAGGAGGGGAGTACATGGACGCGACTGGATTGAAGGAGAAGGCCGAGGCATGGCTGGCGGCGGACCCGGATGCGGCCACCGTGGCCGAGCTGCGGGACGTGCTCGCGCGCGGAGACCTCGCGGACCTGGCGGACCGTTTCGCGGGTGACCTGGAGTTCGGCACCGCGGGCCTGCGCGGTGTGCTGGGGGCGGGGCCCAACCGGATGAACCGCGCGGTGGTTCGCCGCACCACGGCGGGCCTGGCGCGCTACCTCAAGGCCACCGTCCCGGACGTCACCACCCGGGGCGTGGTGGTGGGCCGGGATAGCCGGCGGTTGAGCGCCGAGCTCGCCGAGGACACCGCCTGCGTGCTCGCCGCCGAGGGCATCCCCGCGCACGTCTTCCCCTCGTTGGCGCCCACTCCGCTCACCGCCTTCGCCACCCTGCACCTCAACGCCGCCGCGGGCGTCATGGTGACGGCCAGCCACAACCCGCCCGAGTACAACGGCTACAAGGTGTACTGGGGCAACGGCGCTCAAATCATCCCGCCCCATGACAAGGGCATCGCCTCGTTCATCGCCAAGGTGGAGCCCGCCAACCAGGTGGAGCTGCTCACCCCCACGGAGGCGTACGCGCGCGGCCTGTGGCGGGACGTGCCGGACTCGCTCGGCGAGGCGTACCTGGACGCCATCCTCAAGCTGCGTGTGCACGGGCGTGGCTCGGACTCGCTGCGCGTCGTCTACACCGCCCTGCACGGCGTGGGGGGCTCGTGGATGGAGCGGGCCATGGAGCGCGCGGGCTTCCCCCACTTCCACGTGGTGGCCGAGCAGCATCGGCCCGATGGCTCCTTCCCCACCGTGCGCTTCCCCAACCCCGAGGAGCCGGGGGCGATGGATCTGTCGCTCGCCACCGCCCAGCGGGTGAACGCGGACCTGGTGCTCGCCAATGATCCGGACGCGGACCGGCTGGCGGTGATGGTGCGCGATGGAGCGGGGAAGCTGCGCATGCTCACCGGCAACGAGGTGGGCGTGCTGCTGGGCCACTACGTGCTGGTGCAGGGGCCCACGCGGCGCTCCAAGCCGCACCTCGTCGCCACCATCGTGTCCTCCACACAGCTCGGAGACATCGCCGGGGAGCTGGGGGCCGCGTACGACGAGGTGCTCACCGGCTTCAAGTGGATCGCCAACCGCGCCATCGAGCGCGAGAAGGCCGAGGGCACCCAGTTCGTCTTCGGCTACGAGGAGGCGCTCGGCTACGCGGTGGGCACCGTGACGCGGGACAAGGACGGCATCAGCGCGGCGCTCGTGTTCGCGGACCTGGCCGCCTGGTGCGAGTCGCGTGGGAAGACGGTGCTCGGCTACCTGGAGGAAATCCAGCGCCGGTTCGGCCTCTACGTGAGCGGGCAGCGCAACTTCACCTTCCCTGGCGCCGAGGGCGCGCAGGTCATCGCGCGTATCATGGACGGCCTGCGGAGCTCGCCTCCCACGCGCGTGGGCGAGCTGTCGGTGAAGAACGTGAGGGACTACAAGAAGGGCGAGAAGCTGCCTCCCTCCAACGTCCTCGCCTTCGAGCTGGAGGGTGGTGGACGGGTGACGGCACGGCCGTCCGGGACGGAGCCGAAAATCAAATATTACTTCGAGCTGAAGGAGACGCCGGGTTCCGGCGAGCCGGTGGAAACCGCGCGCGCCCGGGCAGAGGCCCGACTCCACAAGCTCATCGACGCCTTCATCGCGCTGGTGCGCGAGCGGGGGCAGCCGGAGGTGGGTGCGTGAAGCGCTGTGTCCTGAATGGATTGCTGGTGGTGGTGCTCCTCGTCTCGGGCGCCGCGGTGGCGCAGGACGTGTCGTACGGGCGTGGCCAGGGCTGGTCCGTGCTGTCGGGCCAGACGGTGGGGCAGGGCGGCACCGCGTTGGTGGGCCAGGTGGGCTGGCCGGGGCTGTCGCTGGGCCTGCTGCACGGGGCCACGTCGAAGTTCGACATCGGCGGCAAGCTCAGCTTCAACTACGGCCGCGAGGGCATCGTCACCAGCGTGGTGCCGGGGCTGAAGCTGCAGGCCTGGGTGCGGCTCATGCTGCTGCAGTCCTCGCGGGTGAACGTGGGCCTGAGCTTCGCCCCCGGGCCCTTCTTCTATTTCTACGAGAACTTCACCGACGTGGGCCTGTCACTGCCCATCGCCCTCGCCGTGGGCATCCCCGTGGGCAGCGCGCTCATGCTCAACGTGGGCCTGGACATCCCCTTCTACGTCGTCTTCGGCGCGGGCGGCGGGCCCGTCTTCCCGCTGCTCCTGGGCGGCGGGTTGGAGTACTTCGTCGACCGCAACCTCGCCATCACCTTCAACGTGAGGATGGGGCCGTCCATCGGCGCCTACGGGGACTTCCGCGGCCGGGGCCGCGCCCGCTTCACCCTGGAGGCGATGTTCGGCGTCGCCTACAGGCTGTAGTCGTCCCGGCCGGGCCCGCGGGCGCTACCAGCTCGCGGTGCCCTGGTCCGGCAGCTCCACGGTGACGGTGACGGTGGTGCCCGTCAGGCCATGGTTCCTCACCGCCAGGTGCCCGCCCAGCGTCTCCACCAGCTCGCGAGCCACCGTCAGGCTCTCCGCGCGGGCGCTCCCGGCCCTCCTGTCCGGCTCCTGCTCCACGAGCTCCCTCGCCGCGTAGCGCAGGTGGAAGGAGGGGCCGTAATCCCCGAAGTCGTCCTGCGGCTCCACGCCCAGCCGCACGGCCCGAGCGGGGGCTCCCTCGCCCCGGTGCGCGCCCACTGCATCGGTGAGCAGGTGGAGCATCACCTGCTCCGTCCTCCGGCGGCTCACCCTCGCGAACACCGGCTCGTCCGGCAGCTCCAACTGCACCTCGGTGGCCTCCACATGGCCGGTGGCGTGGAGCAGGGCCACCGCATGCCGCGCCAGCGCGCACAGGTCGAGGTATTGCGAGTCGACCTCCTCCACCCGCGTGCTCACGGCGGTCAGGTGACTCCGGCTCTCGCCACTCATCACCAGCATCTGCTTCGGCCTGCGGGCCATCGCCACCGCGCTCATCGCGTCACCTCGTGCTTCGTGTGTTGTGTCTGGTTTCACGTCGGCTTCCCCCCCCCCAACCGATTCAGGACGCCGACCTCGCCCCTCCGTACCCCGTCCCCGCGACCACCCTCACGTCCTGCACCAGTCGTCGCGCCATTCCATGCGATGCGCGTGCCGGTTGTGTCACGGTCCTGTTTCGACTGTGGGGCGCAGGACGTTTCACCGTTTCTTCCTTGAAATACAACTCTTTGCTGTGTTCCCAGGATGAAGGCACACTTATTCCCGCCTGGGCGCACATGAGGACAGGTGGGTCAGGATTGAATCTCCGTCAGGAATGACCCGGGTGATTCGAGACCCATCCGGTAAAGAAGTCTCATGCCCGGCTCGGAGTGGAACCGGGGTCGTACGCCGCGGGAGACGGGAGGGCTGACAAGTGGGCTGGAGGGCACACCCGGGTCAGCGGGACTCCTGTTCGTAGGGGGTGCCGAGGGCGGCGGGGGCGTGGGTGCGCTGGCCCTGGATGGCGAGCAGCGCCAGCGTCAGGAGGTAGGGGAGGGCCAGGAGGAAGCCCTGGGGCACCACCTCCAGCAGGCCGGGGGCGCTGGAGGCCAGGCCGATGCGCAGGGCGTTGCCGGCGGCGAAGAAGAGCGCCGCGAGGAAACCCCCCAGGGGAGTCCATCGGCCGAACACCATGGCGGCCAGGGCCATGAAGCCGAGGCCGGCCGGGGTGTGTTGCTCGAAGCGATCCAACACGGCGGTGGACAGGGTGGCCCCGCCGAGCCCCGCCAGCATCCCGCCCACCACCACGGCGAGCCAGCGCAGCCCCATCACGGACAGGCCCAGGGTGGCCACGGCGTGGGGCTTGTCGCCCACGGCGCGCAGCCGCAGCCCCAGGGGCGTGCGGTACAGCACCCAGTGGAAGGCGAAGGGCAGCACCAGGGCCAGGAACGTGAGGGCCGAGTGCCCGGAGAAGGCGCGCAGCAGGGGCACCTCGGAGAGGCCGGGCAGGTGCCAGCGGGTGAGCTGCTGGATGGGGGGCGTGCCGTTGGGCCCGTAGAGGGCCTCAAGGAGGTAGGTGCCACCGGCGAGCGCCACGAGGTTGATGGCCATGCCGGACACCACCTGGTCCGAGCGCCAGCGGATGCAGAGGTAGCCGTGCACGGCGGCCATGCCGGCGCCGGCGAGCATGCCCACCATCACGCCCACGGGCGTGGGGAAGGTGATGGAGGCCACGGCCGCGCAGAACGCGCCCGCGCGCATCATCCCCTCGATGCCCACGTTCACCACGCCGGAGCGCTCGCTGAGGGTGGCTCCCAGCGTGGCGAAGAGCAGCGCCGGGAAGTACTCGAGCGTGGAGGACAGGAGGGCTTCCAGGATTTCAAGCACGGGGCACCTCCGGGCTCGCCTCGGGCTGCCTGGCGGGCGCCACGGGTTTCTCCACCTTCCGCCGTTCTAGCAGGGCGAGCCACACCAGCCGGCCCGCCACGAAGAGCAGGGCCAGACCCTGGATGAGCTCGGGGTAGCTCTTGTGCACGCCCAGCAGCTGCATGCGCGTGCCGCCCGCGCGCAGCGCCCCGAAGAAGAGCGCGGACAGCGTCACACCCAGCGGGTGGTTGCCGCCGATGAGCGAGATGGCGATGCCGTCGAAGCCGTAGGGGGCGCCCAGCGAGCCCGGGTACTTGAACTCGGTGCCCAGCACGAGCACCGCGCCGGCCAGACCCGCGAGCGCTCCGGCCATGCCCATGGCCTCGGCGGTGCGCCGCACCACGGGGATTCCAGCGGCCCGCGCCGCCTCGGAGCCCAGGCCCACCGCGCGCGTCTCGAAGCCCGAGCGCAGCCGCGCGAGCCACACCCAGATGGCCAGTGCCACCGCCAGCGCCAGCGGGAAGCCGAGGTGCAGGCGGGACATCTCCCCGAACAGCCGGGGCAGGTGCGCGCTGGTGGCGATCTCCGCGGTGCCCGTGGTGGACAGGCCGGTGCCGGCGCCGGCCCGGAGCGGACCCACCGCCAACCAGTTGTCCACCAGGCTCACCGCCACCCAGTTGAGCATGATGGTGGAGATGACCTCGTGGACGCCCCGGGCGAGCTTGAGGGCCGCGGCGATGAGGGCCCACAGGCCTCCGGCCAGGCCCGCCGCGAGCAGCGCCGCCGGGATGTGCAGCACGGCGGGCAACTGCACCTGCGCGCCCACCACCGCCGCCGCGAGCGCGCCCACCAACATCTGCCCCTGGGCGCCGATGTTGAAGAGGCCCACCTTGAAGGCCACCGCCACCGACAGCCCGGTGAGCAGCAGCAGGGCGGCCTTGATGGCGGCCTCGCCGATGGGACGGGTGAGCAGCGTGACGCGGCCACCGTCGAGGTACATCGGCCAGTCGCCCAGGCCCCCGCGGAGCATCTGCAGGTAGGCCTCGGTGGCCGTCTCCGGATCGCGCGTGAGGGCGATGAACACCCAGCACACCGCCAGCGCCAGGGACACGGAGAGGATGGAGGGGAGCACCGCGCGCAACCGCTCACCCATGGGCCACCTCCTGTCCGGTCTGGCCGGTGCCGAGCATCCGGCAACCAATCATCCGTTCGTCGAACTCGGGGCGGGAGAAGGAGCCGGTGATGCGTCCCTCGAAGAAGACGTAGATGCGATCGGACAGGGCCAGGACCTCCTCCAGATCCAATGAGACGAGCAGGACGCCGGCGCCCTGGTCGCGCGCCTCGCGCAACTTCGACTGCACCTGCGCCACCGCGCCGATGTCCAGGCCTCGCGTGGGCTGGACCACCACCAGCAGCTTCGGCGCCGCGTCCAACTCCCGCGCCACCACCACCTTCTGCTGGTTGCCTCCGGAGAGGGCCTGCAGCGGCACCTGGGGATCCGGCGGCCGCACGTCATAGGCCTTCAACAGCGTCTGGGTGCGCTCGCGCCGGCCCGCGAAATCCACCTGGAGTCCCCAGGCGAAGGGCGAGCGCGTCTGTCGGCCCAGGGCCACGTTCTCCTCCACCGTCATGGCCTTCACCACCGCGCGCCACAGCCGGTCCTCGGGCACGTGTCCCACTCCCCGGTTCCTCGCCTCGGCGGGCGTGAGCCCCGTGAGCGGCTTGCCCAGCAGGGTGCCTCCACCTGCGTCCAGCGGGCGCAGGCCCGTGAGCACCTCGGCGAGCTCGCGCTGGCCGTTGCCGTCCACTCCGGCGATGCCGACGATCTCCCCCGCGTGCACCTCCAGGGACACCCCGCGCAACGCCGGCCGCCCGTCGGCCCCCCGGGCCCGGAGCTCCTTCGCCTCCAGCAGCTTCTCGCCCGAGGGGGGGTGGTACGCCTGGGCCTCGGCCTGGGGGATGCGCGACTCGCCCACCATCAGCCTGGCCAGATCCTCGGGGCGGGTGTCGGCGGCGCGCACCTCGGCCACCAGCCGGCCGCGCCGCATCACCGCCACGCGCTCGGCCACGCTGAGCACCTCGCGCAGCTTGTGGCTGATGAAGACGACCGTGCGCCCACCGGCCGCCAGCCCTCGCGCCACCCGGAAGAGCTCGTCTGCCTCCTGGGGGGTGAGCACCGCGGTGGGCTCGTCGAGGATGAGCACCTGGGCGCCCCGGTGGAGCGCCTTGACGATCTCCACCTTCTGCTGCGAGCCCACGGTGAGGGTGTCCACCCGGGCGCGCGGGTCCAGCTTGAAGCCGAAGCGCTCGCAGGTGGCGGCCACCTCCTCGCACGCGCGGTTCAGATCCATCCGGCCCCAGCGTGAGGGTTCGCGGCCGAGCACCACGTTCTCCGCCACCGTCAGGGTGGGGACGAGCATGAAGTGCTGGTGCACCATGCCGATGCCCCGCTCGATGGCGTCCCTGGGACTGCGCAGGCGCACCGGCTGGCCCTTCACGAGCACCGAGCCCGAGTCGGCCCGGTACAGCCCGTAGAGGACGTTCATCAGGGTGGATTTACCGGCGCCGTTCTCGCCCACGAGGGCGAGCACCTCCCCGGTACCGATGTCCAGCGACACGTCGTCCAGGGCGGTCACGGCGCCGAAGCGCTTGTGGATGTTCCGGAGGGAGATCAAGACAGTCCACCTTTATCATCAGATGATGGGAGGGCCACGGCTATCGATGGCATGCCCGCCCGCCTTCCTGGTATGGCCTGTCCGCGTGAGACCCTACGAGCTCATCAAGGCCAAGCGGGATGGGAAGCGGCTGGCGCCCGAGGACATCCGGGCGTTCATCGAGGCGTACACCTCGGGTGTGGTGCCGGACTACCAGATGTCCGCCCTGTGCATGGCGGTCTTCTTCCGGGGGCTGGACTCGGTGGAACTGGGCGCCTGGACACGGGCGATGCTCGAGTCCGGCGAGGTGTTGGACCTCTCGGACACACCCGGTGTGAAGGTGGACAAACACTCCACGGGTGGGGTGGGGGACAAGGTCTCGCTGAGTCTGGCCCCCCTGGCGGCGGCCTGTGGCGTGCCGGTGCCGATGATCTCCGGCCGGGGGCTGGGACACACCGGCGGGACGCTGGACAAGCTGGAGTCCATCCCCGGGTTCAAGGTGGACCTGCCGGTGAGCGAGTACCGACGGCTGGTGCGCGAGGTGGGGTGCTGCCTCATCGGCCAGACGGCGTCGGTGGCGCCCGCGGACAAGAAGCTCTACGCGCTGCGGGACGTGACGGCCACGGTGGATTGCATCCCGCTCATCGCCAGCTCCATCATGAGCAAGAAGCTGGCGGAGGGCATCGACGCGCTGGTGTTGGACGTGAAGGTGGGCAGCGGCGCCTTCATGAAGAAGGTGGAGGACGCGCGCACGCTGGCCCGGACGATGATTGGCATTGGCGCGGAGATGGGCCGCAAGGTGACGGCGCTCCTCACGGACATGGATCAGCCGCTGGGGCGCGCGGTGGGCAACGCGCTGGAGGTGGTGGAGGCCGTGGAGATGCTGCGCGGCCGGGCCCCGGCGGACTACACCGAGGTGACGCTGGCCCTCACGGCGGAGATGCTGGTGCTGGGGGGCAGGGCGGGCTCCATCGCCGAGGCGCGTCAGAAGCTGGAGGCGTCCGTCTCGGACGGGAGCGCGGTGCGCAAGTTGAAGGAGATCGTCCAGGCGCAGGGCGGAGATCCGCGCGCCATCGATGACTACGCGCTGCTGCCCCAGGCGCGCGCCACCGTGGACGTGGTGGCGCCCCAGGAGGGCTTCGTCACTGGTATCGAGACGGAGGCGGTGGGCCTGGCGGCGGTGGCGCTGGGCGCCGGGCGTCAGCGGGTGGACAGCCGGATCGACCCCGCCGTGGGCTTCACCCTGCTGCGCAAGGTGGGCGAGCCCGTGAAGGCGGGCGAGCCGGTGGTGCGGGTGCACTACAACGACCCGGCCCCCGTGGAGGAGGTGAAGGCGCGGTTGCTCGCGGCGTACCGCTTCGGGCCCCAGGCCCCCGCGCCCCGGCCGCTGGTGGTGGAGCGGCTGGAGTAGTCGCCGGGTGGGGCGGAGCCGTTGTCAGGATCCCCGGCCTCTTCCGTCCCTCTGGCCACCCACGATGGCACATCAAGAGCGTTTCCCGCCCCGGCTGGACGTCTTCGGAGACCCCTTGCCCCCGCAGGCGCTCAGCCGCTGCGGGACTCTTCGCCTCTGGCATCCTCCGGAGGAGGGCCGCCCCCCCGACTCACTGGAGGCGGTCTCCTTCTCTCCCGACTCCCGGAGGGTCGTCTCCGCGAGCGGGTGTACGGCACGCGTCTGGGACCTGGAGGACGGTCGAGAGCTCCTTGCGCTCTCCGGCCACCGCGACACCGTGCGTGCCCTGCACTACGTCTCCAGCACGCGGATCGTGACGGCGAGTCGGGACGACTCGGTTCGACTGTGGGACGCGGAGAGTGGTGCCGAGCTGTGCCGGTGGTCGCTGCACGGCGGCGGTGCCACCTGCCTGGCGCTCTCGCCCGACAAGCGCACGCTCCTGGCGGGCTCGTGGTCCGCGAATGGCTTCGCGGTCATCGATCTCATGACGCAGGAGCTCCTCCGCTGGGTGTGCCCGGAGGGGGAGGTCGGCAACACGGCGTTCCTCGTCTTCTCCCCGGACGGTTCGCGGGTCGCCACCGTCGAGCGGACCTTCGATCTCTCACGCTTGTGCATCCTGGACGTGGCGACCTGGTCCCTGTGCTGGTCGGCCGAGGACGGGGGGGAGTACACACCCGCGTGGGCCGCGTTCTCGGAGGACGGCCGGAGTGTGATCCGTGATGTCAGCACCGTGGGTTGGCGGACGCTCCGGCGTACCTTCGACACGCGAACGGGCGCCCTGCTGGCGGAGGCCGAGAATCCCCTGAACCTGCCCATTCCCCTGTCCGACGGGACGTCCGTCCGGGCGTCCTCGGGCCAGCTCGAGTTCCTCCGAGATGGCGAGGTGGTGCGGGGAGCGGACCTTCGGGTCCGCTCCTCCGATATGAAACATGGGCTCGTGGTGTCGCCCGACTCGCGGTGGGCGCTCCTCACGGGAGGACCGGCGACGCTCGCTCTGATCGAGTTGTCGAGCGGGCGGGTGTTGCCGGCGCGAGCCCATCGGGATTGCGTGATGCAGCTCACCTTCTCTCGCGATGGAAAGCACCTGGTGTCGTCCTCCCTGGACGGGTCGGTGCGGACCTGGAACTGTGCCACTGGCATACAGGAGGCCTGTGCCGACCTGGGACGAGGCTCTGACCACTGGTGGATCTGCCTGACCCGGGGTCGCGCGCTCCAGGTGCGACAATACGGGGATGTCTTCATCCGGGATGTGCTCGCCGGGACCGAGGTGGAGCCGGAGATCGGTCACATCCCGTCCCGGATCGCCTGGTCCGTGGATGGTACGCTGCTCGCCCATCTCGACTCCTGGTACGGCGATCAGTTCGCCTTCGTGCACGACACCCGCACGGGGAAGCTGATTCGGAAGGTCGCCCTCCGCCTCGAGAACGACCGCCCGTGCGCCCTCTCCCGGGACGGCCGCTTCCTCGTCACGGGCGCGCGGTTCCAGGGGCGGAGCTCCTCCTACGGGTTCCGGCTCTGGGACCTGGAGGACGGCACGGTGTGTTTCGAGCAGGCTCTGCCGCACGACATGGGGACGCTCGTGTTCTCCCCGGACGAGAGGTGGCTTGCTTTCGAGGAGGGGCCGGACGCGCTCGCCCTTCTCGAGCTCAAGCATCCGGAGCGCCGCCTCCGGGTGGAGTTGTCCGCCAGGCTCTCCGCTTTCGCCTTCTCCGAGGACGGACGTTTCCTGGCCACGGGAGACCAGGAGGGGCGCGTCCAGGTGTGGCGCGTGAATGGCGAGTTGCTCGGGGTGCTGGAGGGGCACCGCGCTCTCGTCAATGCCCTGGCCTTTTCCTCGGACGGCGCCCTGCTGGCCTCGGGCGGCGCCGACACGACCGTGCTCCTCTGGCCCGAGCGCGCGTGGCTCCCGGGAGGGCGTTGACGCGGGCGGTCGATGGGGCGTGTTGCCCGGAAGGCAACAGGGACGTACCGGGGGGTCACCTGCGCCACACCCATCCTCGTGAGTCCGTGCGGTGGGCGCGCAGGTGGGTATGATGCGCCGACGATGGGGCTCTACGAACAGGTGCAGGAGACGGTACGGGCCATCCGGCACCGGGCGGGGAGTGTCGCTCCCAGGGTGGGCATCATCCTCGGCAGCGGGTTGGGCGGCTTCGCCGACGGCTTCGAGGACAAGGTCACCATTCCGTACGCGGAGCTCCCGCACTTTCCCCACTCGTCGGTGCCGGGCCACGCGGGCCGGCTCGTCCTGGGGCGCGTGCGAGGCGAGCCGGCGGTGGCCATGCAGGGCCGCGTGCACGTCTACGAGGGCCATACCCCGACCCAGGTGGCCTTCCCCGCGCGGGTGCTGTGCGCGCTCGGCATCCACACCCTGGTGGTGACCAACGCCGCGGGGGGCGTGAACCTGGACTTCCAACCGGGCGACCTGATGGTCATCACCGACCATCTCAACCTCTCGGGGTTCAACCCGCTCAACGGGCCCAACGACGAGCGCCTGGGGCCACGCTTCCCGGACATGACGACCGCCTATCCGGCCGACCTCCGGGCGCGGCTGCTGGAGTCGGGGCAGCGCGTGGGCGTGGCGCTCAAGCAGGGCGTCTACGCCATCCTCGCCGGCCCGTCCTACGAGACGCCGGCGGAGATCCGCATGCTGCGCGTCCTGGGCGCCGACGCGGTGGGAATGAGTACCGTGCCCGAGGTCATCGCCGCCAACCACATGGGCGTGCGCGTGGCGGGCGTGAGCTGCATCACCAACCTGGCGGCGGGCATTGGTGGGAAGCCCTTGTCTCACGAAGAGGTGGCGGAGACGGCGAACCGGGTGAAGGATCTCTTCACCCGGCTCCTCGAGGATTTCCTGCCCACGGTGTCCCGCGCTGGAGCGAGTAGAGGCATATGAGCGAGCAGTCCAAGGAACGGAACCAGCGGCCGGTGGAAGACCGGCGTGAATCCCCTCGCGTGTCGATGCGCATCCGCGTGAGGCGGGCGGGCACCTCGGACGCGTTCGAGTCCCGGGAGGGCAACATCTCACTGGGGGGCTTCGCCTGGTTCGGCTGGGCCATGCCGGTGGGCACGAAGGTGGAGGCGCGCTTCTCGCTGCCCGGCTCCGACGAGGAGCTCCAGGTGCGAGGCGAGGTGCTCCACGTGGGGCACGGCTCGCGCGGCTCGTCCGCGCACGTGCGCTTCCTGGAGCTATCGGCGGAGGCGGAGCTGCGCATCGCTCGTTACATCGACGAGATCGAGCTGGCGGAGTCCAAGGCACGAGGCGGAGCATGAGCGCGAACATTCCCTGGGAGCAGTTGTTCGAGGCGGCGATGAAGGTGCGGGAGCGCGCGCATGCGCCGTACTCGCGCTTTCCGGTTGGCGCGGCGGTGCTGTACGACGATGGCTCGGTGGTGACGGGCTGCAACGTGGAGAACTCCTCCTACGGGTTGTCCGCGTGCGCCGAGCGCAACGCGCTGGCGGCCGGGGTGGCGCAGGGGCATGGCCGACCGGTGGCGGTGGCCATCGTGGTGGACACGCCCACGCCGTGCCCGCCGTGCGGCATGTGCCGGCAGGTGATGCTGGAGTTCGCCCCCAAGGAACTGCCGGTGCGCAGCCGCAACCTCCGGGGCAACGAGGCGCGCTACTCGCTCGGGGAGCTGCTGCCGCACGCCTTCACCCGCGATTTCCTCTGAGCTGTCGGGCCCGCGCCCCCCTGCTCGCGGCCCGAACGGGGCACCCCGGGCCCATGCGGGGTTCAGTACTTTCCGTCAGGTCGCGAACGGTCCGCGAGTCGGGGCGCGAACCGTGGTAATACCTGTTGGACCGTGGATCTCCTCCTCACCAACGGCACCGTCGTGACCATGAACCGCGAGCGCGAGGTGCTCGCGGATGCCGATGTCCTCATCCAGGATGGGCGCATTGCCCGGGTGGGGCGGAACATCCGCACGAGGGGCGCGGGCCTGCGTGTCCTGGACGTGGCCGGCAAGGTGGTGTTGCCCGGGCTCATCCATGGCCACCTGCACGCCTGCCAGACGCTCTTCCGCAACCGGGCGGACGGGCTGGAACTGCTGGACTGGCTGCGCGAGCGCATCTGGCCCTTCGAGGCCGCGCACGACGCGGACTCCATGCGGGCCTCGGCGGATCTCACCTTCGCGGAGCTCATCCGCTCGGGGGCCACGGCGGCGCTCGACATGGGCACGGTGCGCCACTACGACGCCGTCTTCGAGTCGGCCCGGGACTGCGGCTTCCGGCTCACCGGTGGCAAGGCGATGATGGACGCGCCCGACGTGCCCACGAGCCTGCACGAGTCCACGGAGTCCTCGCTGGCGGAGAGCCTCGCCCTGCTGGAGCGCTGGCACGGGACCCAGGGAGGCAGGCTGCGGTATGCCTTCGCGCCGCGCTTCGTCCTCTCCTGCACGGACAAGCTGATGCGGGAGGTGGGGCGCCTGGCTCGGGAGAAGGGCGTGCGCATCCACACCCACGCCAGCGAGAACCGCACCGAGTGCGACGTGGTGCGCGAGCGCACCGGCAAGGGCAACGTGGCCTACTTCCACGAGGTGGGCTTCACCGGCCCGCACGTGACGTTGGCCCACTGCGTGTGGCTCGCGGAGGAGGAGCAGCGGTTGCTGCGGGACACGCGCACGGTGGTGTGCCACTGCCCCGGCTCCAACCTCAAGCTGGCCTCGGGCATCGCCCCGGTGCCCGAGCTGCTCGACGCGGGCGTGTCCGTGTGCCTCGGCGCGGATGGCGCGCCCTGCAACAACAACCTGGACATGTTCATGGAGATGCGGCTCGCGGCGCTGCTGCACAAGCCGCGGGTCGGCCCCCGGGGCATGCCGCCCGAGCGCGTGCTGGAGATGGCCACGCTCGGCGGAGCCCGGGCGCTCGGCCTGGAAGCCGAGCTGGGCTCGCTGGAGGAGGGCAAGCGCGCGGACATCACCGTGGTGGACCTCTCCGGCCTGCACTCCACCCCGTCGGACCCCCGGGACGTGTTCTCCCCGCTCGTCTACGCCGCCCGCTCCACGGACGTGGTGCACGTGCTCATCGACGGCAGGCTCGTCCTCAAGGACCGCACCCTCATCACCCTGGACGGGGCCTCCGTGGCATCGACCGCCCGCCAGCAGGCCTCGCGCATCGCCGGGCGGATCCGCCTGGCTCCGGGCACTTCACGGGTAGGGGCTGCTCGCACTCCGAGCGGACCAGCGGCTTCCGGGGAGTCGGTTGGCAATCATCACCGTTGAGCGAGCGTAGACCCGGGGGTATTCGTCATACGTGGAATACGGTGGGTTGGTGTAAGGTCCCCACTGCGATTCAAATTGGAGGAGGTAGACACCCGCCATGTGGCCACGCTTCAAGAGGGCAATGCGCAGCTTCTTCGGATTCTTCGTCTCCTCCATCGAGGATCCGGAGCTCATCCTCGAGCAGAACATCCGTGACCTGAACGATCAGGTCCCGAAGATGAACGAGTCCATCGCCATGGTGCGGGCGAACCTGACGCTCCTGGAGAAGGAGAACGCCAAGTACCAGCAGGACATCCGCGACCTGACGGCCAAGGTGAAGGCGGCCATCCAGGCGGGGCGTGACGACCTGGCGGCGCAGTACGCCACCAAGCTGCAGACGGAGAGGGCGGCGCTCGAGCGCAACGAGCAGCAGCTGGCCACCGCGAAGCAGGCGTACGAGAAGGCCATGAATCTGAAGAAGGCCTTCATGCGCGAGAAGGATCGCAAGACGCAGGAGGCGATGAACGCCATCCGCGACGCGCGCCGCGCGCAGTGGCAGTCCAAGGTGGCCGACGCCATGGAGTCCTTCCAGGTGGCCGGCATCGACGCCACGCACGACGAGATGCTGCGCAAGGTCCAGGAGAAGGCCGCCATCAACGAGGCGCGCATGCAGATGGCGCTCGAGTCGGTGGACCACCAGTCCGTGCAGATCGAGGAGGACGCCGAGCGCCTGCAGGCCATGGACCTGGTGAAGCAGATGAAGATGGAGATGGGTCTGGACAGCCCCGCGCCGGTGTCCGAGGTGGGCGCCGGTCCGGAGAAGACCATCGGCAAGAAGGTGGAGATCAAGTAGTGACGAGGGGACGGAGGAGGCCGCTCGGATGGCAGTGAGACGCGGACCCGGCCTCTATCCGTTCCTGGCGTTGTGTCTCCTGGGGGCGGTGTACCTGGTGGCCTCGAGGCAGGGCTACCTGAATCGCCTCCAGGCGCGCTTCTTCCCGGCGGCGAAGGAGGCCGTGCGCCTATCGCCGGGAGACTTCCCCGCGGGAGTGGCGGCCCCGGTGGCGGACCTGGCGTCGGTGCCGTTGCGGCCCACGCTGATCGGCTTCACCGCGCGCGGCTCGGCGGCGGCGCTGCTCCTGGCCACCGGTGGGGCCTCGACGTTGGACAACCCCGGGGCTCCTCCGGGCGCGGCGCAGGGTGTGCTGAAGACGGCGTACGCCATGGACGCGCGCGCCGTCGTCTTCGCCACCGACGAGGAGCTCCGGCAGGCGCTGGCGGTGGGCGCGGAGCATGGTGGGGTGGACATGGCGGCCATTTCGGTGGACCGGCTGGCCGCCTGGCTGCCGTCGTTGCGAGACGCGGCGCCCCGCACGGTGATGCTGGTGGGGCGCAGCCGCGGCCAGGAGGCGCTGGCGGCGGTGGGCGTGCCGGACCTGGCCTCGCTGCGCGGCAAGCGGCTGGGCGTGTACACCTCGGGCGCCTCGTACTACTTCTCACTGTGGGTGCTGTCGCGCGCGGGCCTGCGCATGACGGACGTGCGGTGGGTGGATCTTCCCTCCACGCTGGACGCGGGCCGGGCGCTGCGCGAGGGCAGGGCGGACGCGGTGTCGGGATTGTGGGGTGACGTGGAACTGGCCGCTCGGGATCGGGGGGGCACGGTGCTGGCCACCACGGCGGACGCGCCGCACCTGGTGGCCACGGTGCTGGTGGCCCGGGGTGACTACGCCGCGCGCTACCCGGACGCGGTCCGCCGGATCATCCGTGGCCTGTTGGATGCCGGCGCCAGCGTCCAGAAGGAGCCAGGGCCCGCGGCGCGGCTGTTGGGCGAGGTGGCTCCCTACCTGGGAGATCCCACGGAGGCCATCCGCAGCGCGCCCCCGGCGACACTGGCGGACAATCGGGCCTTCTTCGGACTTTCCGGCGAGGCGCCCGTCACCTATGACGAGCTCTTCCAGAGCGCCTCGGCGCTCTACCAGAAGATCAGGCGCACGGCGGTGGCTCCGCCGGCCGAGGACACCCGCGACCTCGGCGCGCTGAAATACGTGTCGGAGGCGCGAGGGCCCTGAGCCCTCTGAACCGCGAGGCGCCTCGCTGGCGAGGACTTCCGTGGCCCGCACACCCAACTTCCTGAAGGCCGCCTTCATGATGCCCGCCAACCTGGTGGGGCTGTTGACCGCGGGGGCCTCCTCGGCGCTCACCGGGGAACCGCTGCCGGCGCTGGTGGCGCTCGGGGTGGAGGGGCTGTACCTGGGGGTGGTGTCCTCCTCGAAGCGCTTCCGGCGGGCGGTGCGCTCGCGCACGCCGGACACGCAGGACGCGGAGGCCGCGCGGCAGCAGGTGGACGCGCTGTTGGCGGAGCTGGCCGCTTCTCAGCGCGAGCACTACCAGCAGCTGGTGGGGCTGAAGGAGAAGATCCTGGCCAACTACGCGAAGCTGCCCGGAGGACGGGTGCTGGCGGCCAGCAGCGAGCAGCGGTTGGACGCGTTGCTCACCTCGTTCCTGCGGCTCATCTCCACGCTGAACCAGTACCGGACGTACCTCAACTCGGCGGAGCGGCAGTCGCTGGAGAAGGATGTGCGCACGCTGGACGCGGAGGTGGCGCAGGAGACGAATCCGCGGCTCAAGGAAGTGAAGGAGAAGCGGCTGGAGATCCTGAAGCGGCGGCTGTCGCGCTTCGAGCAGGCGAGCGAGAGCCGCGAGGTGGTCAGCCACCAGCTGGCGAGCATCGAGGATCTGATGCGGCTGACGCACGAGCAGTCGATCGCGATCCGGGATCCGGAGAGCGTCAACCGGCAGCTCGAGGCGCTCAGCGCGGAGGCCCACGCCACGGACGAGACGGTGCGGGACATGGAGCGCTTCCTCGACTTCACCGAGGAGACCTCGGGCCCGCTGCCGCACGGGACGCGGGTGCGCTGAGGGATTCCCGACAGCGCACGGCAACATGACGCGGGATTCCTTGCTGCGAGTGCTCCTGCTGGCGGCGCTGGCGCTGTTGCTGGAGGCGTGCGCGACCGTTTCGGGCGGGCACATCCCGCCCTCGGCTTTCGAGTTCCACGATGTCGTGTCCGCGCAGGGTCCAGAGCCTGGGGGGTGGAAGATTGCCCAGGTGAACATCCTGCTATCCCGGGTGTCTCGGCACAGGCCGTTGCAAGCGCTCGATTTCGAATGCGGTCGCGCAGAAGAGGGCGTCAGAAGCCGCTGATGCGGCTGCCCAGTTGATTCTGAGTGGACCCGAGACCGTTTCGGCACTTGCCTGCCAGCAGTTCCGGCAAGAGATGTTGAGGTTGTTGGTGAAGTCCATCAGGGGCGCCACGGTGACGAAGTTCGTTCGGCAGGGAATCGAGCCGAAATCCTTCCCTGAGGATTGAGGGGTAGACAGCATGGATGAGCGTTTTTCCGCGGAGTCCCTCATCAAGCTCGTGCATCGCTACTACCCATCGGGCATCCATGGGGATGAGCCGCGACATCGACAGAGCGAGGAATACAAGCGGTTGGCGGCCGCGCGTCAGACAGTACAGCAGGATGACGCGGTTTGGATGGGCTTCCGGCAGCGTGTGCGTGAGCAGCTCCCCGAATGCGTACAATGGGAATTGCCCGGGCTCCCTTACGACCCGAGTCGCCACGTCCGGGTCTACTTGCCTGGCACGCAGAAGTCCCAGCGAGAGAGGAAGTGCATCGTGGTGTTCGTGAGCATCCTGGCTCCGGTGCACCTCCTCCATGCTTCTCGAGAGGTGGAGCTGGATGATGATGAGCGGTCGGCCTCCGAGGCCTGGTTCCCTCCACTTCCTCCCGAGCTCCAACCTCTCGAGGCGAAGCTGGATGCGCTCGTTCGTGAGTCTTTCGGGTCGGTCCGTTTGCCCAATGACGTGCTCTTCACCTCCGTGCCGGACCTCCAGGTGGGCAACACCAGCTTCGGCAAGGTGAAGCTCCTCCACTGCCTCTTCTCCGACAACATCTGGTGAGGAGACCCGCCGGGTCGCGGGTCAAGCGCCCGCTCTCCCAGTACTGTTCGGGGAGGGGCAAGGTCGGCCCCCGGACGGCCTTTCAGGGGAACCCCGCAGGAAGAAATTGACTCCGGGCCCCGGGCCGTCTGCACTCCCGGTTCCATGCACCGCCGCGCCCCTTCCTGGCTCCTGCTCGTCCTGCTCGTGTTCGCCGGCTGCTCCCGTTGCGGTGGGCAGCAGGGCGGGACGAAGGTGACCAGTCCCGCCCGTTTCCTGCCCCGTGGCGCCCCGGCCGCCCTCGTCGTCCCCGATCTCGGGGCCCTCGGCGAGAAGCTCGCGCGCTTCCAGAACCTCAAGCTGGCCAACTTCATCGCCCAGCTCCAGAACGCCCGGACCGCCGAGTCCTACGTCTCCAGCATCATGCGGCAGGTGGGCGTGGACCTGCGCAGCCGCCAGGCCATGGAGGCCGCTGGCATCGACCCGGCCCGGGGCGCGGGCGCGGCCCTGCTCGGCGGCAACCAGGCCTTCTCCGTGCTCGGCGTGAAGGACGAGAAGGCCCTGACGGACACCTTCGCCAGGCTCGCTCGGGAGCGACTCGGGGCCTCCGAGCGCGCCGAGCAGAAGGTCCCCGGTGGCACGCTCATCACCTTCAGCAGGTCCGGCGCGCAGCAGCCCGCGCTGGGTCTCCTCTTCTCCGAGGGCTACGCCCTGCTGGGGGCGGGCGCCATGGTCTCCCAGCTCTCCAGCTACGCCACGTTGCCCGCGGAGAAGTCGCTCCTCCAGGAGCCGCTCCTCACCGCCTCCCTGAACCGGCTGCCCGCCGAGCGCGACTTCTACGCCTTCCTCCCAGGGGGCGTCGGCCTCCTCGTCCCGGCCGGGACCACCCAGTCCGTCACCCTGACGGGTTCGCTCGGCGATCGCGCCGTGACGCTGCGCATGGACACGCCGTGGCCCGACACGCAGGCCTCGCTCGCCGCGCTCACCCCGCAGCAGGGGCCGGATCTGCTCGGCTACCTTCCCGAGGACAGCTTCCTCGTGGCGCGCTACCGGGGCGATCCCTCTCAGTTGAACGGCGTCTGGCCCTACCTCGTCGGCTCCTACGTCACCCGCGCCGTGCAGGAGACGGGCTTCGACGTGAAGGGCGAGCTACTCGACAAGTTGAAGCCCGGCGTCGTCGCGGGCGTGTCCCTGTCGCCCACGGTGCAGCTCGGGGCCGGCATTCCATTGCTGGACCCGCGGCGCACCAACCCCTTCCGCTTCGTGCACATGGTGGTGATGGGCGAGTCGGAGGACGCGGCCGGCTTCGCCTCCACGCTGGAGAAGTTGCCCTCCATCGCGCCTCGCTTCGGTGCCGAGGTGAAGCCCTCGGACATCAACGGCCAGCGCGTCTACCTCACCTCGTACCGGCAGGGAGAGGGCGCGCACTTCGCCATGGTGGGCGACAAGGTGGTGCTCTCCGCGCCGCGGTCCCGCCTCGAGGCGGCGCTCACCCGGCTCCAGGGCCCCGCTGGCAACAGCCCCGTGGCCGAGGATCTGCGCGCGTCGCTCCAGGGCCCGGTGCTGAGCGCGGTGTTGGACCTGCGGCGCCTGTCCGATGCGGTGAAGGCGCTCCCCTCCGAGGCCTGGGGCATTGGCGGCTTCGCCATCAAGGCGACCACGGTGCGCTGGCTGGACGCGACGAATGACCTTCGCGCGGTGACGCTGGGCCTCTCCGAGAAGGAGAAGGCCCTGCAGGCCGAGCTCACCCTCTGGTTGGCACCCCAGTGATACGCGCACGCGACATCGTCAAACAGTACCGGGACGGGGATGGCACCGAGGTGCGCGTCCTCGATGGAGCCTCGCTCGACGTGGCGGACGGTGAGTTCGTCGCGGTGGTGGGACCCTCCGGCAGTGGAAAGTCCACGCTGCTGCACCTGCTGGGTGGCCTGGACGTGCACTACCAGGGCGACGTGGAGGTGGCCGGCGTGAAGCTGTCCGGCCTGAAGGACAAGGAGCTCGCGCGCTTCCGCAACCAGCACGTGGGCTTCGTCTTCCAGTCCTTCCACCTCATCCCCAACCTGTCCGCGGTGGAGAACGTGCTGATGCCCTCGCACTTCGGCCCCGCTTCCCCGGAGGCGCACAAGCGCGCCGAGTCCCTGCTCGACCGGGTGGGCCTGCTGGCCAAGAAGGATCGCACGCCGGTGCGGCTCTCCGGTGGCGAGCGCCAGCGTGTGGCCATCGCCCGCGCCCTCTTCACCGGTCCGCGGCTGCTCCTGTGTGACGAGCCCACCGGCAACCTCGATGCCGCCACGGGCGCCGGGGTCATCTCGCTCTTCCAGGAACTGCACCGCGAGGGCCTCACCCTGCTCACCGTCACCCACGAGGAGCGGATGAGCTCGGCGGCCCGGCGCGTGTTGCGCCTCAAGGAGGGCCGGCTCGTCGAGGAGCCCCGTCCCGCGCTGGCGGGAGGTGTGTCATGAGGCTGGCGGCGCTGTCCCGGCTGGTGCGGTTGAGCCTCGCGCGCGAGCGGCGGGGCGCGTTCTTCTCCGCCTTCGGCGTGGCCATGGGGGTGGGGGCGCTCGTCTTCTTCCTGGGCCTGGGCCTGGGCGTGGGCCGCGTCATCCGCGAGAAGATCTTCCCCAACGACGCGAGGCTGGTGGACGTGGTGCCTCCGGCGGTGTCGCTCGGCTCGTTCCTCGGTGGCGGCAAGCTGGACGCGGCCATGGTGGAGCGCCTCCAGGCGTTGCCGGACGTGGAGACGCTCTACCGGAAGATGAGCGTGCGTGTCCCCGCGGCGAGCCTCTACAACGGGGACTTCTTCGGCCGCAGGCTGCGCATGGGTGTGGACGTGCTCGCCGTGGGCGTGGACCCCGGCCTCGTCGAGGGCGACGTGCAGATGGGCAAGTTCGTCGATCCGGGGCCGGGCCAGCCGTTGCCGGTCCTCATCTCCACGCGGCTGTTGGAGATCTACAACAACACCTTCGCTCCGGCCCGGAAGCTGCCGAGGCTCGCGCCGGGGATGCTCGTTGGCTTCACCTTCCCGGTGGACTTCAACCGCTCCTACGTGGCCGCCCCTCAGCCGAACGCCCCGGTCATCTCGTCCCAGTTGCAGGTGGTGGGCGCGTCCGACCGGGCGCTGCTCGCGGGCGTCACCCTGCCGCTGGACACGGCCATCCGCCTCAACCGCGAGCTGGGCCAGGACGCGGACACGTTCACGGGTGTCACGCTGGTGGCCAGCAGCCCCGGCGCGGTGCCCGCCATCGTGGCCGCGGTGAAGGAGATGGGCCTGGAGATCGACGACCAGGAGCGGCGGCTCGCGGAGAACGTGGGCGCGGCGGTGACGCTCACCACGTCCGCGCTGGCGCTGCTGTCCATCCTCATCTGCGTGCTCGCGGCGGTGAACATCGCCCACGCGCTGAGCGCCTCGGTGCGCGCGCGGGCCAAGGAGATTGGCGTCATGCAGGCGGTGGGCGCCTCTCGCTCGGACGTGCGCAACATCGTCCTGGCCGAGGCGGGGGTGGTGGGGCTGATCGGGGGCTTCCTGGGCACCCTCGCGGCGCTCCTCCTCGCGCTGCTCATCGATCGGCTCGCGGCCTCCTACCTGCCGCAGTTCCCCTTCAAGCCCGAGAGCTTCTTCTCCTTCCCCTGGACCGTGGTGGTGGGCGGAGTGGTGCTCGGGCTGCTGGCCGCGGTGGCCGGGGCCTGGTTCCCCAGCCACAGGGCCGCCGCCACCGACCCCGCCCGAACGCTCGCCGGATGAAGCTGCCTTCGTTCAAGACGCTCCTCGCCAACATCGTCTGCCTGTTCACCCTCGCGTGGCTCTACGGAGGGGACCTGTGGGACTCCCTGCGCGCCCGGACCGCGGAGGTGTCCGCCTTCCTGGCGCCGCCTCCGCTGGTGTGGCCCGCCGTGGTGCTGGCCGCCACGGGCGTGGCGCTCGGGCTCGTCCTCTGGGGGCTGGTGCGTGGCCGCGCCGAGGGCTTCAAGGGCTACCGGTTGCTGCCCATCCTGTTGGTGAGCGCTCTCTTCTTCGACCTGGTGCTCGCCGAGGGGCAGGTTCCCCTGCTTCCCGAGGACGTGGCCTCCCTGGTGCTGGACCATTTCCAGGAGAAGGCCGCGGCGCTGGCCAACGGGAAGGCGGTTCCCTCGGAGCCGGCGGTGTTGAGACCCCTGCTCGACGAGCTCGCCCCGCCGCCATACCTGGTGAAGGGCGAGCGTGTGCCCGCCTGGTCGCTCCAGGTGCGTGAGCAGTGCCAGGGGCCCGTCCTGGAAGCTCCAGGACTGGCGGTGGGGACGGTCATCTACTGCGTGGCCCCGGGTCACGAGAAGGCCTGGGTGACCCTGGTTGGCCTCCCGGCGGGCGAGCGCTTCGGCCTCCCAGCGGTGTTCTCCGTCGAGGGACAGCCGCACGTGGCGGTCGTGCGGCCCGTACTCCGCGAGGGGAGTGGGATGGCGGAGCTCCCCTTCCAGGGGGGGATCGGGGCTCCGGCGCCCGTCGGGTCCGAGGAGTCCCTGGACGCCGGGGTGGTGGCGCCAGCCCCCACACCCTGAGCGGGGCAGGGGAGCCTTCTCGATGTGCGCAACTTCGCGCGGTTGACCCTGTGGAGGCGCGGTCGATAGGCTCGGCCATCCACCCCGAGCCACGTACGCCCGTGACGACCACTCAACCGAAGCGGCAACCCATCCCGTTTGGGAAATACCTTCTCCTCGACCGCATCAACATCGGCGGCATGGCGGAGGTGTGGCGCGGAAAGATGTTTGGAGCGGGAGGCTTCGAACGCCTCGTCGCCATCAAGCGCATCCTCCCGAACATCGCCGAGGACGACGAGTTCATCACGATGTTCATCGATGAGGCGAAGATCAGCGTCCAGCTGAACCACGCCAACATCGCGCAGATCTACGAGTTGGGGCAGATCTCCAACAGCTACTTCATCGCGATGGAGTACATCCCCGGCAAGGACATGCGGGCCATCTTCGACCGATGCCGGAAGAAGGGTGAGCCCGCTCCCGTCCCGCTGGTGGCCTTCGTGGTGTCCAAGATGTGCGAGGGGCTCGACTACGCCCACCGCAAGAAGGACAACATGGGGCGGGACCTGAACATCGTCCACCGCGACATCTCGCCGCAGAACGTCCTCATCTCCTTCGATGGCGAGGTCAAGGTCATCGACTTCGGCATCGCCAAGGCGGCGGGCAAGGCCACCAAGACGCAGGCCGGCATCCTCAAGGGCAAGTTCGGCTACATGAGCCCGGAGCAGATCCGCGGCCTGCCGCTGGACCGGCGCTCGGACATCTTCGCCATCGGCGTGTGCCTCTACGAGATGCTCACCGGCGAGCGGCTCTTCGTGGGCGACAGCGACTTCAGCGTGCTGGAGAAGGTGCGCAAGGCCGAGGTGGCCCCGCCCTCCACGTACAACCGCCGCATCCCCGAGACGCTGGAGAAGATCGTCCTCAAGGCGCTCGCGCGCGACGTGGACGAGCGCTACCAGTACGCCAACGAGCTGGGCGACGACCTGCAGCGCTTCCTGCTCACCTCGGAGTCCATCTTCGGCCGCAAGGACCTCATGCAGTACATGAAGTCCACCTTCGCCGAGGACGTGGAGCGCGAGAAGCAGCGGCTGCTGGAGTACTCGGACATCAAGCCCCCCGAGGGCATGCTGGCCGCCATCGAGATGGGCTTCAGTGGGAGCTCGTCGGCGCCGCAACCGGCCACCCCGTCGTTGACGGGCCAGCCCGCGGTGTCGGCTCCGATGCCCGCCACGCCGTCCCTGGCGGGCGTCCGCCGCTCCCCCACGCTCGGCGCCATGCCCGCGCCCAAGGTGACGCCCACGCCCGTGGCGCCGCCCCCGCCGGAGGAGGAGTCCGGTGCCACGCAGGTGGTGAGCAGCTCCGAGTACTTCGACGAGCCGACCACCCAGCCCGGGCTCGTGGGCCCCGGCCGCATGGTGACGCCGGTGGAGGTGCCGCGCGCGCCCATCATCGACGAGCAGCCGCCGCAGCGTGTCTCCAACGTGCGGATGCCTCCGGTGATGTCGCCTCCGCCGAGGCCTCCGACGCTCACGTCGGTGCCCTCCGCCGAGAGCACCACCGTGGCCCGGCAGGGCCGTAACACGATGGACGGGATTCCGCGCGTTCGCTCGGAGCCTCCGGTCTCCGACTCGTCGGTGGGCATGCCGTCCAGGCCCTCGCAGTCCATGCCCGTGGCCGCCCCCAGGCCGTCCCAGCAGGTCCCTGTGGCGCCTCCGCCCATCAGGGAGGAGGACCTGGAGCAGGAGGAGGATCCGCTCGCGCTCACCCCCGCCACGCCGCTGCGCCAGGCCGCCGCCGCGCGGGCCGCCGCGGCCCAGGCTCCGGCCCCGGCCCCGACTCCGGCCCCGACGACCAAGACATCCAACCGCATGCCTCTCGTCGCGGGGCTCGCCGCCCTGGCGATCCTGATGATCGCGGGTGTGGCGGGCTTCGTCATGACGCGGCCGGAGCCCACCGGCTTCATCCTGATGCACCTGCCTCAGGAGGTGCGTGGCCCGGTCCGGGTGAATGTCAGCGGCCAGGACTTGAAGGACGTGCCCAAGAGCGGTCCCATCCTCCAGTCGGTGAAGGCCGGCCCCGCCGTGGTGCTGGTGAGCGCCGAGGGTTACAAGCCCTTCACCCAGACGGTGGTGATCTCCGAGGGCATGACGCCCACGCCGGTGGAGGTGAAGCTCGAGCGCGAGGTGCGGATGGGGCGCGTGGTGATTGTCACCCAGCCCGCCGACGCCGAGCTGACGGTGGGTGGCAAGGTGGTGCGCGAGAAGGGCAACAGCTCGACCTACATTGGCGAGCTGACGGCGGACGAGGAGGTCCTGGTGGCCGCCAGCGCCCCGGGCTTCAAGCCAGCCCAGCAGCGCATCACCCCGGCCGCGGGTGACAAGGCCCTGGACGTGCAGCTCAAGCTCGAGCCGGACGGTTTCGATGTGGAAGTGCTGTCCACGCCCTCGGGGGCCACCATCGTCGCGGGGGGCCAGGAGTGGGGCACCACCCCGAAGCGGGTGCGCCTGCCGCTGAACGTGAAACAGGTGGCCCTGCGCCTGCGTTGCCATGATGATGTGAACGTCGATGTGACTCCCGCTGGGGGGGTCGCCGCCCAGGTGAAGGCGCGGCTCAAGAAGCAGCGCGGCTGCAAGTAGCCTGGCAATCAGACAGATGCCCACCCGGCCGGGGTGGGCGCGAGCGCCCCGGGAAGGGGCCGGAGGGGTGTGTCCGTGACCAAGTCACGCAAGGTGGATGCAGCGGATCCGCTCGCGGATCTACCCGGGTGGGCTCGGAAGCTGGCCCAGAAGTACTACACGAAGACCGTCAGCACGTTCCTCCTCTACGGAGCGGTGAGGGACCTCCAGCCCACCACCCAGGAGGATGGCAGCCGGGGGTTCGGCCCCCTGCGCACCTTCCTCTCCGAGGAGCTCTTCGGCGGGCGCGACCACGTCCTCTTCTACGATCGCTCGTCCGGCGTGCGCTCCGCCTCTCCGGAGACGCAGAAGGAGCTGCAGCGGACGATGGCCGGCTATGACGCGCTCTACGGCACGGACTACGCCAAGAGCCTGCCGAGGGATCCGGCCCGGGCGCTGCAGATTCTGGAGAACTTCCTGCGGATGCGCGTGAGCGAGGGCAAGTCGCTGGCGCTCATCATCGACTTCGCGGAGACGCTGGTGCCGGGCGGGGAGATGAGCCACCTGTCCGCCGAGGACCGCTTCGTGCTGGCCACGCTGGAGAAGTGGGCGCACGACCCGCAGTTCCTCGCGGGCGACGTGTCCGTGGTGCTGCTGGCGGAGAACCTGGCGGACATGTCCCAGCGCCTGACGCGCAACCCCTACGTGGCGCCCATCGAGCTGCCGCTGCCCACGGAGGAGGAGCGGCTCGAGTACGTGCGCTACAAGCTGGAGGGCAAGAAGCTGGCGGCGGTGTCGGACGTGCCGCTGGCGGGCCTGGCGAAGATGACGGCGGGCCTGTCGCGCATCAACCTGGACCGCGTGCTCACCGAGGCCCTCGAGCATGGCGTGCGCATCACCTCCGACCTCCTCAAGGAGAAGAAGAAGGAGCTCATCCAGGCCGAGTGCCACGGGTTGCTCGAGTTCATCGAGCCGGTGCACACGCTGGACGCGGTGGCGGGCCACGCCAAGGCCAAGGAGATGCTGCGCAACGCGGCCAACGCGTTGAAGAAGGGGCGCATCGAGGTGATGCCCATGGGCTACCTCGTGAGCGGCCCGGTGGGCACGGGCAAGACGTTCCTCGTGTCCTGCTTCGCGGGAGAGATTGGCATTCCGGTGGTGAAGTTCCTCAACTTCCGCAGCCAGTGGCAGGGCGTCACCGAGGCCAACCTGGAGAAGATCTTCAACCTGCTCAAGGCGCTCTGGCCGGTGGCGGTGATGGTGGACGAGGCGGACACGTTCCTGGGCAACCGCGACTCGGGCGGGGACTCGGGGACGAGCAGCCGCGTGTTCGGCTCCATCGCCTCGTTCATGGGCAACACGGTGTACCGCGGGAAGATCGTCTGGTTCCTGATGACGGCGCGGCCGGACCTGCTGCCCATCGACCTCAAGCGCCAGGGCCGTGCCGAGGAACACCTCGCGCTCTTCTATCCGGAGACGGAAGAGGAGCGGGAGGAGCTCTTCAAGGTGATGCAGAAGAAGACGGGCCTGAAGCTGGAGGTGCCGTCCATCTCCGAGCTGATTCCGACGGGGACGCGCCAGCTGAGCGGCGCGGACATGGAGGCGGTGCTGGTGCGCACGCGCTTCCGTGCGCTGGCCCAGGGGCGCGAGCAGGCCACGGTGGAGGACCTCAAGGCTGTCTTCGAGGACTTCGTGCCGCCGAGCTACCCGCTGGAGATCGAGCTGCAGAACCTGGTGGCGGTGCAGGAGTGCACCAGCCGCGAGCTGTTGCCCGAGAGCTTCCGCCGGCTGGACCGCGACCACATCACCCGGCGCGTGCGCGAGCTGAAGCTGCTGCTCGAGCAGGGGTGAGTGGCTGGCGCTGGCTCATGCGCGCCAGGAGCGGGCGTCCGCGCCGCTGGTGCGCCGCAGCGCGGCCGTGAGCCAGAGGACGCCGGTCAGCGTTGGACGCCGGACGAGGGCCAGGACTCGGAACCAGACCCGTCCGGAGCTGTCGACCCACGAAATCCGCGGTGCGCGGGACAGATCCAACCGCAGGTCCCCGGGCAACCGCCGCCACGAGCCCAGGGACAGCGGCCCCACGCGGCGGCGTATCTGGACTCCGTCCGGCTCGACCCGCAGCTCCCAGTGGGAGAAGGCGTACAGGCTGGTGAAGAGCGCCACCGCGGCGGCGAGCATGCCCGTTGCCGCCGCGAACAGCTGGCCTCCCGGCCCGGACGACATGAGCGCGAGCGCCACCACGGGCAGCACCACCAGCAGTCCGGACATCAGGAACAGCATCGCGAAGGGGCCCCATCCGGCGGGCACCCGGCACCGCCCATCGGGCTCCACCTCCACGCCGCTATCCGGTGGGGGTCGAGGCGGAAGCTCCGCGTCCGTCGCGGAGAACGTGGCCGCGCCCCACCGCTCACGCACGACCTCCACGTTCCCACCACCGCCCGCTCCCATTCGCACCGGGCCGAACAACGGCGAGAAGAGCCAGACGGAGTACTGCTCCGCGTGCACCCCGTTGGACAGGGGCCGCAGCTCCACCTCCACCCGGGCGGGGCCCCGCGCCGGCATGAACACCTGCTCGCCGGTGGACATCACCTGTCCGATGAGCTTCCCGCCCTCGTTCCGCCACAGCAGCAGTCCGCGGCGGCCCAGCTCGGCCACGGCCACCATCAGCACGGCGAAGGACAGGGACAGCCCCGCCAGCCCGATGAAGAACAGTCGCTTCTGCTGCGAGCCGTCCCCCGGCAGCACCCGCGCCAGCAGGAACACGCCGAGTCCACCCGCTCCGAGCGCCGCCACATAGCAGATGGCCGCCAGGGCTCGCGAAGGAGGAGGGGGCGTCAGAACCATGAGCGGATCCTCTCCGTCACCGACGGCGACAGTTTGGCCGAGCGCTTGTACGTCATCGTCTTGCCGTCGTTGTAGGCGTCCACGAGCATCTCCACGCGGAGCTCCGTATACAGCACCTGCTTCCGCTGACCTGGAGGCTGGGGCACGGTGATGGTGATCTCCGTCACCCGGTTGCCCTCCAGCTTGAGGGACGCGCTGCGCTCGTCGAGCAGGCGGTTGCGCCAGTGCTGGTACCCGCCCAGGTCCCACGCGGCGCCAATGGTCATGCGCACCTGCGAGCACGTCAGCACCATCGATGGCTTGATGACGATCTGATGCCGCTCCTCGCTGAAGCTGCCCTCGAACTCGACGAGGGCGAGTGCGTCCTTGAGTCCCTCGAGCTGCCTGGTGGGGTTGTTCTTCCACTCGCGGAACTCACTGGCGGGGTCATCGCCATCGTTGCCGAAGCGGTTGTTGAGCACCCAGAGCTGGAGCGCGGTGTCATCGAAGTTGCCGAACACCGAGGCGAGGGCCGCTCCCAGGGACACGATGGCCCCGGCCAGCAGCACCACCACGCCGACGCCCGTCCAGGAGGTGCCCGCGCCGAAGACGATGAGCGAGGCGCCGACCGCCGCCGCCGCGCCTCCCGCCGCGCCCGCCCCGTAGAGCAGGGCCGCGTCGTAGTCACCCTTGGAGGCGCGGTCCCAGGCGTCCATGCTGCCGGTGACGGCGTCGCACACGCCGGTGATGATCGCCAGCACCGAGGCCTCGGTGCCCGCGCCGGCCACGCGCATCCACTTGCGCGCCGTGAGCACGGTGGTCACGGACTTGAACTGCTCCAGCATGGCCGCGACCGCTCCCACCGCGGAGAGGATCTCCTTGGTGCCCTGCTTCTTGCTCAGCTCGTTGAGCGCGAGCGCCAGGTTGATGGCCTCGAAGGCCTTGTTCAGGAAACCGCTGATGCGCTGGGCGTTGGGGGTCTCGTTGAGGCGGATGTGCTCGGGCGTCAGCACGGTGATGGTGAACGTCTGCCGGACGCGCACGATGGTCGTCGTCTCGTAGAGGTTCACCTTCTTGCGCAGCAGGTCCACCGAGATGCCCCGCACGCGCTGGATGATGAGGTGCTCGATGTACCCCAGCGCCTCTTCCTGCTTCCACCGGACGATCGTCGGTGCGAACTCGGCGAGCCACTTCCAGAAGGCACCATTGGCCTCCTTCATGATCTTGAAGACGCCGGTCAGCAGGGCCGAGGGATCGCTCTTCTCCGCCTTCTTGAGCTCCTGGAGGATGAAGGTGCGGCCCACGTTGGACTCGTTGAAGGCCTCGGTGAGGTCCGCGTAGCACTGGGCCCGATCCTCGTCCGCGAGCGTGTCGAACTGGCGCTTGAAGGACTGGATGAGCATCAGGTTCACCAGCTCGCGGCACTTGGACTCGTAGGCCTCGCGTTGGGGCTGGGCCTCCTTCTCGTAGTCCTCCTGGAACTTCTCGAGCCGGGCCTTGTTGGCACGGCTGCCGTAGGCATCCGCGTCCTGGCTGACCAGGGACCGGGTCCACTCCGCGATGGAGAACCAGCTCGCGCGCTCCTTGTCGGACACCCAGGTCATGTACTTGTCGCGCAGCCGGATGTACTCGGCACTGAGCTGCCGGGCGCGTTTGATGAGGCCGAGGCCATCGGCCGGCTGGCGCTGGAACTTCTGCGGGCCGCCGGTGACTCCCTGGACGCGGGTGGGCGGGCGCGCGGGGATGGCCACCTCGTCGCCCGGGTAGATGAGCATCGGGTTGGGGCGCTTCTTGCGGAGCGCCGCGTTCTCGGGGGCCTGGTAGAGGGCCTGCCAGTCGTCGACGAACCCGTACTTCTCCGCGATGCTGGTCAGGGTATCGCCCTGCTGAACCTTGTGTGTCTTGGGCATGGGACGGTCTTCCTGTCATCAGCCCCGGCCGAGGTTTCCATCCAGCTTGGGGAAGGAAATCCAATACTTGCCGGGCGGTACGTTCTCGACGCGCGCGCGGCCGTTGGCGTCGACCTTGCCGCTCTTCTTCGTGCCGTCCTCCAGCTCGATCTCGAACTCCACGTCCTTGAGGGGTTTGCCCTCCTCGTCCTTGAGCTCGAACTCCATGTGGGGCTTCTTCGGGTCGGCGTCGGGGAGCTCCTCGATGTCCTTGTTCTTGACGGACCTGCCCGACACCGAGCCGGCCCCGAGCAGCTTGACCTTGCCACCCTTCGCCGTGACGGCGGAGCCGTCGAGGGTGATGGTCTTGCCGGCCAGCGTGATGGCTCCCGACTTCTCGACGCAGAGGTACAGCTTGTCGCCGACGATGACGGAGAACTTGTCCGCCGACAGGCTGAATGTCTTGGCCAGCCAGCTCGAGGGCTCGACGACGGTCACCTCGGTGTCGAGCCCCGTCTGGGTCTTGGAGTCCTTGCCGACGGTGAGCGTGCAGACCCCGGTGACTTCTATCTGGAAATCACCCCCCACCTTCGTCTCCTTGTCCTTGGCGACCGTCTCCTGCCGGCTGCCGAGGACGAGCTCGGTGTGGGCGGCGCCGATCTGCTCGAGGAACGCCGCGCCCACGGCCTCGTTGTAGGCGAGCGCCACATTGACGATGGAGCCAGCGCCGATGGTGGTGGCCTTGGCCGCGCCCACGCTCTCCGAAGACGTCTGGAGGACGTCCACCTGGAGCTCCTGGGCCACGGTGATGGACTGATTGCCCTCCACGTCCTCGGAGTGGCTGCCCGACACCGAGGTGGTGCGGTTGCCCTTCACCAGGAGGGACTGATTGCCCTCGATGAGGCCCGTGTCGTCCAGCTGGACGTTCAGCGTCTGATTTCCCTCGATGGTGCGCTGGCGCTCCTTCTTCACCAGGAGGTCCTCGTAGCCGACGACGTGCTGGGACTTGTCGTTCTCGGTGACGAGGTCCTCGTCCTTCTGGGCATGGGTGAAGATCTCCTCCTCACCCGCCGCGTCTTCAATCCGGAACTCGTTGAAGCCGTCGCTGCCCAGGCTGGAGGCGCTCTTGAGCGTGGACTTCGTCTTGTCGTCCGGCAGCGCGTAGGGCGTGGGGTTGCCCCCGTTGTAGACGGTGCCGGCGATGAGGGGCCTGTCCGGGTTGCCCTCGAGGAAGCGCACCACCACTTCCTGGCCGATGCGCGGCAGGTACACCGCGCCCCACGCCGGGCCCCCCCATGTCTGGCTCACGCGCACCCAGCACGAGGCCTTGTCGTCCCGCTGGCCCTCCCGGTCCCAGTGGAACTGCACCTTGATGCGCCCGTGCTCGTCCGTGTGGATTTCCTCTCCCGAGGGCCCCACCACCGTGGCCGTCTGCAAACCCATGAGGTGCGGCACGGCGGTCGTCCGCCTCGGCCGGAAGGGGACGCTGGATGGCATGCACTTGAAGTGGTTGCGGTACAGGCTGCCTGGCGCCTCGCTGTGTCCGGGGGTCTCCGGCTGCCGGCCCCAGTGCACCACCTCCACCGCCACGTACTCGCCGGCGTAGGTGCCTTCGTCCTCCACCTCGAAGCGGTAGCCCGCCGTCAGCCGGGGGCAGACTCCCTCGCCCTCCAGCGTACGTGCCGCCTGCACCGCCTCCTCCAGGCGGACCTTCGCCGCGCCCTTGCCCACCGCGGGCGCCACGTACTCGCCCGGGTAGTCGTACACCTCCAGCGCGTCCTGGCCGTTGCTGGAATCCTGCGTCCTGCCCGACACGTCCAGCGCGGGCTTCTCGAAATCGAAGTCCTTGAGGTGCACCTTGCCCGGCCTCATCCGGTGCACCCGCTGCAGCGAGGACACGAACTCCCCGGTCGCCGCCCGCCGGTCGTTGTCGCGCAGAGGCAGCTTCGCTCCGCCTGGAAGCGCCTCGTGCACGTTGGGCTTGTCGCCCACCACCATCACGTGCCCGCCCTCGGTGTGCTCGAAGAAGTAGAAGAGGCCCTCCCACTCCATCAGCCGGCTGACGAAGGCGAAGTCCGTCTCCCGGTACTGGGTGCAGTACTCGCGCGCCTCGTAGCTGCCGCTCAGCGACAGCTTCACCTGCACGCCACCCTCCTCCAGCACCGCTTTGACGATTTGCGGCACCGTCCTGCCCTGGAAGATGCGGCTGCGCTTCACCTGGCTCAGCCACCACACCCTGGGGACGACCCACACGCGGTAGCGCCAGAGCCCGGCTTCCTGGCCCAGCGAGTCCACCGCGCGCACCAGCCCGTGCACGTAGCGAGCGCCGCCATCAGGCAGCTCCACCTTCAGCAGCGCCTCGCTTCCGAGCATCTCCTGGGCTTCCAGCGGCTCGGGCGCCAGGGGGTGGAAGTCCACTCGGAACTCGTACGGGCGGCTCAGCGCCTCCGTTCCCATGAAACGGCTGACGACCAGTTGCCCTGGCTCGTGCGGTTTGACCGAGAAAGAGACGGCGGGCGCTCGTGTTCCTGCCATGGTGCATCCCCTTTTGCCGTTTCAGGGGAGCGTAATCGGTTGTCTGACAGGCGACAATCGAGCCCGGCTCTTGGTGGACGAGCCTACGGCGCCTTCACCACCAGCCGCAGGCCGGTGGGCAAGCGAGTCGTGTCCTTGATGTTGTTCCAGCGCTTGATGTCCTCGACGGACACGCCGTAGCGCTGGGCGACGCTCCACAGCGACTCTCCCGCGGCCAGCTCGTGCACGCCGCTGGGGCGGCCCGCGTTGCCGGCGGGGGCGCGCTGGGCGATGACGGTGCCCGCGCGCTCCTCCACCTGCTTGGGGGCGTTGTCCGGCCACAAGTAGAGCACGGAGCCCACCTTCAGGGCCTTCTTGCTGGCGCGCACCGTCAGGTTGTTCCACTTCCGGATGTCGTCCACGTTCACCTGGAAGCGCTGGGCGATGGCCCACAGGCTGTCACCCGACTGCACGCCGTAGGTGACGCGCTTGCGGCCGTTGATGGTCTCCGTCTTGATGGGGCCGGTGGCCACCGGACCGCGCGGCGTCCCCGCAGGCACCTCGTCCTCGGGGCGCAGCACCGACACGCCGCTGCGCCGCGCCTGCGCCACCTTGCGGGCCAGCGCGCTCGCTCCACCGGCCGGTTTGCCTCCACCGCGCACGGCTGGCACGGGAATCACCAGCTCCGCGTTCACCCTCAGCGTTCGCACGCTCTTGAGCCGGTTCATCTGCAGGATGGCCTCGGGGGCCGTGCCGTAGGTGAGGGCGATCTGCGACAGCGTGTCGCCTCGCTTCACCTTGTGGACGCGGAAGGTGAGCCGCTCCTTGGGTGACAGGCGCGCGAAGTTCTCCGCGAACTGCTGGGCCGAGCCCTTGGGCAGGCGCAGGACGTAGGGGTTCTTCGCGGTCGCGGGCGGGGTGCACCAGCGCCGCAGCTCGGGGTTGAGGTCCTGGATCTGCGCCACGGACACGCCGGCCGCCCGGGCGATGACATCCAGGTCGGTGGCGTCGGTGAGCTTCACCTCGTCGAAGGTGAGGGGCTGCTCGTAGACGAACTCCTGCTCGGAGAAGCCGAAGGCCGCGGGGTGCTTGGCGATGAGCGCCGCGGCGATGAGCTTGGGCACGTAGTGCCGCGTCTCCAGCGCCAGTCCCTTCTCCGCGGGGGAGGAGATGGCCCAGAAGTCGTTCGTGCCCAGCCGCTCCATCAACCGCCGCACCCGGCCGCTGCCCGTGTTGTAGCCCGCCCACGCCAGGTACCAGTGGCCCAGCTCGGCGTAGAGGTCCTTCAGGTAGCGCGCGGCGGCGTAGGTGGCCTTGATGGGATCCCTGCGCTCGTCCACCCAGAAGTCCTGGCGCAGCCCGTACTGGCGGCCGGTGCTGGCGATGAACTGCCAGGGTCCGGAGGCGTGCGCCCACGAGTAGGCGGTGGGGGAGAAGCCGCTCTCGATCATCGCCAGGTACACCGTGTCACGAGGCAGCCCGTGGGCCTCGAGGATGGGCTGCATCACCGGCAGGTAGCGCGTGGAACGGCTCACCCACTTGCTGAACCACTTGCGGCCCGGCCCCTGGAAGAACTGGATGTACTGGGCCACCAGCGGCTGCATCTCCACCGGGATGTCGTAGCGGGCCTGCACCCGCGAGACGTCGAAGTTGGAGAGGTCCGTCATGAGCGGCAGCTCGCCGGTCTCCTCGTCCTCGCGGAAGGTGGGCTCCTCCAGCGCGTCCAGCATGCGCAGGCGCAGCGGGTTGGCCATGCCCAGGCGGCGCAGCGACTGGAGCACCTCGGCGTTGGGCCGGGCGCCGGGATCCAACGTGGCCCCCTCCAGGGCCCGCAGCTCCTCGAGCTCGGTGGACTCCTCCGAGGCCTCGTCCTCCTCGGCGGCCCCGGCGTCCTCGGTGGGCTCGTTCGCCAGATCCTTGAGGATCTCCTCGGCGGATTGGATGGGGACCGCGGGCTCCTGGGCGGCGCCCGCTACGCGCATCGGCTTGTCTTCGGCGCCGGGCGCCCGCATGGCGGGGGGGACCGAGGGCGTCGGCACCGCGTCCCTGGACGGCGGGACGGAGGCGAGAACCAGGAGGAGCAGGCTGAAGGGCGGCATGGTCACCTGGAGGCCGGCTGCCGGGTGGGCCGGGTTGATTGGGGTCTCAAGTGTTCGATGCTTTTCAATCCGCTCAAACAAGCATCCAGGCGGGCCATCTTCCCTCCGGACGCTTTAAGCGGGAAGAATCGTACCGCCTGGATGTGTTTCACGGCTTGCGCTTCACTTCCAGTGGCTTGCCATGGCCGGGGCCGAGGATCTTCGGCACGTAGGTGGCGAAGTCGAAGTGAGGCGAGTTCTCCGGGTTGTGGCAGGTGACGCACACGGCCTGCCCCGGGTGGGCGGTGATGTTGTCGGTGGAGGGGTCCTCGACGTGGAGGGAGCCCGGGCCGTGGCAGCTCTCGCACCCCACGTTCTCGCGGCCGGCCACCTTGTCCAGGCGGCACACTCCGCCGGGCTGCTCCCAGCCGGTGACGTGGCAGCTGGTGCAGTTGAGGTGGAACTGCTTGCCCACCTCCTCCAGCGTCTTCCAGGCCCGGGTGTGCTTGGAGGCCTCCCACACCGGGAAGGTGTCCGCGTGGCACTCGGCACAGGCGGCGCTGCCCACGAAGGCGGCCTGTCCCTTCTGGGGGGCCGGGCAGTCCTGACCGTGCTCCCGGGCCCACTCCAGGTTCATCTTCCCCACGTCCGCGTCATAGGCGTTCACCACCGCCAGGGTGTCCGGATCCGAGGGGAGGGTGGACTCGAGGGGGACGAAGCGCAGGGTGAAGCTGTCGGTGTCCCCGGCCGCGGCCACCGGCGCGGTGAGCAGGGCCTGCCGGCGCGCGACCAGCTCCTCGCGCTTCTGCTGCTTGAGGCGCTTGAGTTGGGGGTCGACGCCAGGGAGGTTGATCTCCCTGTCCAGCAGCTCCATGCGCCGGTCGATGGAGGCGGCCTCCTTCTCGGCGTCCTCCGCCGTCTTCTGCGGGGTGAAGCGGCCCGGCTTCGCGCCGTAGGACAGGTCCACGCGCAGCAGCGAGCGGCCCTTGCTCTGCAGCGCGACCACGGGCACCGCGTCGCGCGTCAGCTTGTTCTGCTCGCCGTCGAACTCGGAGGCGGTGTGGGTGGCCAGCACCAGGTCCACGCCGAGCTCCGGCGTGGCGGCGGCCCGCTGCGCGTCCTCCATGGTGCCGTGGAAGAGGCCCACCACGAAGGAGGCGCCCCCGGCCCGGGCCCTGGCACCGGCCTGCTTCAACCCGGCCGCGTCCGAGGCACTCACCACACCCACCTTGCGAGCCCCCGCGGCAATCACCTTCTCCCCGCCGGGCGCGAGCTCGGGCAGTCCCAGCCCCTGGCGGAAGTCGGCGCCGCGCGTGTCGTCCAGCTCGCCCACCGCGCGCACCTTCAGGCCCATGTGCTTCATGGCCTCGGCGAGCGCCTTCGCCTTGCGCTCCTCCTGGGGCACCTGCTCCGGCTTCAGGGTGGAGTGCCCGAAGAGGCTGTCACCGCCGTCCACGTAGAAGACGGGCAGGGCGCCCTTTCCGGCCTCCTTCACCTGCGAAGCCGCGCGCGCGATGCCTCCGCGCATGTTCTCGCTGCAGCCGCAGGGGCCCAGGTAGCCGCGCACGTCGGCGGAGAAGAACAGGATGGCCCCTCGGGCCTCCGTCTTCGCCGGGGTGTCCACGCGCGGGGCCGCTTCCGCCTCGGCGGGGCGCGACTCCTTGCGCGAGCACCCCGAGAGCGCCGCCAACAAGGCCATGCTGGTGACGAGCCGCCTCACGGCGTCACCAGATGATGCTCTGCACCAGCTCGTCGATCTTCTCACCCATCTTCTCCAGTCCGTTCACCTTGGACAGGCTGCCGTCGGCACCGACCTGCTCGGCCAGCTTGCTCAGCTCGTCGTCCGGGAGGCTGGAGAAGAGGATGATGGGGATGTCCTGGGTGCCGTACTCGTTCTTGAGCGTGCGGCAGATGTCCGTGCCCTTGGCCTCGGGCATGTGGATGTCCGTGAGGATGAGGTCCGGCTTCCACGTCTGCAGGGTCTTCTCGAACTCCATCAACGTGGATGTGGCGACGACCTCGTAGCCGCGCGCCTCCAGCACGGCCTTCTCCATGGCGAGGGTGATCTCGCTGTCGTCGATGAGGAGGATTTTGCGCTTCTCTTGCACGGCGACCTCTTCCTGGGCGGCCTTTTCTAGCCCAGGGCTGTTGATGGCTCCAAGGGTTTCTCGTCAGGCTGGAATCCAGGGGGGAGGTGTCGTCCGCTACCCTGGAAGCCGGGCGAGCATCCAGAACATTATTGATGTTGCGGGTCGGGGTCGCGGTGGGCAGTAAGAGGCGGCCATGAGCCGCGCCCTGACTGGACTGTGCCTCCTGCTGTCCGTCCTCCTGCCGCCGGGGGCCTGGGCCCTCAACAACGGTCTGGGGGATCCTCCCCCCTCGGTGGACCGGCAGACGCCCTACGCGGCGGCCAAGGGGTTCTCCGATGCCGTCCACAAGGGGAACTACGAGCTGGCCGCCCACTACCTGGACCTGGACTACCTCCCCCTGGCCCAACAGAAGGCGGAGGGCGCCCGGCTGGCCCAGCGCCTCAAGTACGTCCTGGACCACAAGCTGCCTCTGGGGGCCATCACCAACCTGAGCAAGGCGCCGGAGGGCGATCCGGAGAATCCCCGGTTCGATCAGATCGACTCCCTCTCGGTGGGCGATGCCTCCTACCCCATCCGGCTCGCCCGTGTGCGCGTCAATGAAGGTACGCTGGTGTGGGTGTTCAGTGAGGCAACGGTCCGGGCCATCGATCCGCTCTACGAGGAGTTCGGCCCGCTGGTGGGAGATGTGCTGCCGCCGGTGTTCTTCGACAAGCCGGTGCTGGGGCTGGAGCTGTGGCAGTGGCTGGGCCTTCTGGCGACGGGAGTGCTCGCGGTCGTGTTGAGCGTGGTGCTGGAGAAGCTCTCGCTGGCGCTCCTGGGGCGGCTTGCGCGCTGGACGCGCATCACCTGGGACGACGCGCTGGTGTCCTCCATCAAGGGGCCGCTGCGGCTCTTGTACTTCTCGCTGCTCGGCGCACTGGGGACGGCGCTGCTGTTGCTACCTCCCACTGCCAAGTACGTGGCGACCCACCTCTTCACCTCGCTCCTCATCGTGTCGGTGGCGTGGTTCGTCCTGCGCTTCCTGCGGGTGACGGCGCAGGTCGTCCAGCAGTCGGTGACGAAGGATGCGAAGGACGCCTCACGGGCCCGGGGGCTGCACACCCAGCTGGTGGTGCTGCGCTCCGTCTTCGAGGCGGCCACCTACATCATCGCGGCCGCGTTGCTGCTCATGCAGTTCGAGACGGTGCGCAACGTGGGCGTGTCGCTGTTGGCCTCGGCCGGTATCGCGGGCCTCGTCATCGGTCTGGCCGCGCAGAAGTCCATCTCCTCGCTGCTGGCCGGCATCCAGCTCTCCATCACCCAGCCCATCCGCATTGGCGACCAGGTGGTGGTGGAGAACGAGTTCGGCACGGTGGAGGAGATCACCCTCACGTACGTGGTGGTGCGTGTGTGGGACGAGCGGCGGCTGGTCATCCCCATCCCCCAGTTCCTCGACAAGCCCTTCCAGAACTGGAGCAAGGGCGGGAAGAGCATGCTGGGCCCGGTGCGGCTGCTGGTGGACTTCACCACGGACATGGAGGCGCTGAGGGTGGAGCTGCGGCGCATCCTGGAGAACGAGGGCAATGCGATGTGGGATGGGCGTGTGTCCACCGTCGTGGTGGAGGACGTGTTGGATCGGACGCTGCAGGTGCGCGTGCTGGTGAGCGCCGATCCGGGGAACCTCTTCGACCTGCGCTGCCTGGTGCGCGAGAAGATGATGGCGTACCTGCGAGCGCGGCCCGATTGGCTGCCCACCACCCGTACCGAGCCCCGTACCCCTCCGATCCAGCCGCCAGTCGGCGAGCAGGCGCAGCCCCCTCCGCCCGCCACTCCCCGGGCCTGAGGGCGCCGGAGTTCTTGCCCTCCTCCCCGAGTCGCGCTGAATATCCCGCCCCCCTCCGCGTCCGAGGGGCGGGTCAGCTGCACGTTCGTGGAGCCTGTGATGAAGCGTCTTGCCAGGTTGTGGAGGGCCGCCCCGCTGGCGGCCGCGATGGTGGTCCCTCTGTCGGCGCATGCCCAGGGTCGGGGCCGCACCGATGGTCCCGAGGGATCCGAGTACGGGAAGGGTGGCTACTCCCGGGTGTCGGAGAACCGTTTCTCCCTGGAGCTGAACTGGGGCGCGGCGTTCGCCGCGGAGCTGTCGCGCATGGATCGGGGCCGGCCGCCGCTGTTCGTCGGTGCCACCGCCTCGTTCTGGGGTGCTGACTGGTACCAGTTCGACATCAGTGGTGCCTATGTGCTGCAGAACGAGCAGTTGAACGTGCTGGTGGGTCCGCGCTTCCGCACCTACGGCTTCCCGCTGAGCTTCAACGCGGGCCTGAAGGCCGGCGCCTTCGTCATCCCCGACGAGGGCTTCCGCTTCGGCATCTCGCCCCAGGTGGGCGTGGACATGCTGCTGGCCAGCGAGCGGGTGGTGCTCGGCCTGGGCTACGCCCTGGACATCCCCTTCGCGGACCACGGCATCACCAACCGCGTGTTCATGAACGTCGGCTACAGGTTCTAACGCCATGCTCGTCCACGCTCTCGTTGCCGCCCTGTCGCTCGCCACCGGTCAGGTCCGTGCGGAGTCGCCCCGGACCTCCACCGCCAGCGGCCAGCCCGTGCTGCCCTTCCCGGGCCAGACGCAGACCTACAACATCATCCAGTGGGATCCGAACCAGCTGCCGCGCATCTACGAGCGCACGGATCAGCTGCCGCTCACCGACGAGGAGGTGGCGAAGCTGGCCCAGGCGGGCTTCGACGAGGCGCAGCTCGTGAAGATGATCGAGCAGCGCCGCTGCGCCTGCGACGCGAGCGCGGATGGGCTCATCCGTCTCAAGCAGGCGGGAGTGCCCAAGGGCGTGCTGGACGCGGTGTCCACCCACGCGCTCAAGCCCAACCGGGGGTTGGATCTGCTGGTGACGCTGGACTTCACCGGAGAGAGCCGCACGGCGCGCGAGGCCTTCCTCTACTTCTTCGTGGAGGACGGGGAGCTGACGCGCGTGTTCTCCGCCAACCTGCCGGAGCTGCTCTCGCGCCAGAACGAGCACGAGACGATGGTGGACCGCAGCGACATCCTCCGGGCCCGCACGGTGCGCCGCATCCAGCTGGCCGGGCAGGTGCCGCTCAAGACATACGGTACGCATCGGGTGATGGTGGCGGCCAGCGCCAACCCGACGCTCACCCATCCCTCCCAGCTCACCGAGACCGAGCGGGCCAAGGCCCAGCTCTACACCTTCGAGTACCCGCGTGCGTCCCTGCAGAGCCTGTGCAGGCTGACGGCCGGGTACCGGCGTGACGCGGTGCTCGCCTACAAGTGGAACTTCCAGGGCAGCCGCTTCGAATGCGAATGGAACTAGGAGTGCACTCCATCATGAAGACCCGTCTCATCGTCACCGTTTCCCTCGCCGGGCTCCTCGCCGCCTGCGGAGGGCCGCGCGCCTTCACCCGCGGCACCTACGAGGACCCGAACACCATCGAGATGCTGTCGGATCAGTTCAACGAGAACGATCTGCAGCTCATCGCCAAGAAGATGGTGAACTCGCTGGCTGGCGCGCCGCGCTTCTCCCAGCCCTCGCAGCAGCTGCCGGTGGTGCTGGTGGGCCGACTCAAGAACAAGACGTCCGAGCACATCGACATGGCCTCGCTGGGCGACAAGATCCAGACGGGCCTGGCCCAGACGGGCCGGTTCGCCCTGCTGGACAAGGCGGCGCGCGAGGACCTCGCCGAGGAGTACGAGTACCAGCAGTCGGGCTACGTGCGCCCGGACGCGGCCAAGGCCCCGGGCGAGCAGGCCAGCGCGGACTACCTGCTCACGGGGGAGATCTCCTCCATCATCCAGCAGGTCGGCAACGACAAGCTCGTCTATTACAAGATGACCGCGAAGCTGAACAACGTGCGCACGGGCCTCGTGGAGTGGACGGACGAGAAGGAAATCCGCAAGAAGTTCGAGAAGAAGCCCGTCTCCTGGTAGCGCGACCATGAGCCTCTTCCGCTGTCACCGCGCGAGCCCGTGGGCGGTGCTCGCGCTCGCGGGCTTGATGCTGCTGTCCGGCTGCGCGGGGGACTACATCGCGCGCACGCGGGGCCTGCGCACCGCGTACGAGTCGGAGTCGTACGAGCTCGCGCTGGCCGAGCTGGAGTCGGTGGCGAAGCATGACTCCGGCAAGGACACGCTGCTGGTGCTGCTGGACCGCGGCATGGTGCTGCACGCGGCGGGACGGTGGCGGGACAGCATCCAGGTGCTGGCGGAGGCGGACCGGTTGTCGGCGGAACTGGACGTCGTCTCCGTGAGCGAGGAGGCCGGGGCGCTCGTCACCAACGAGCGGCAGCGCGCCTACCGGGGCGAGGACTTCGAGAAGCTGATGATCTCCGTGCTCCAGGCGCTCAACTACGCGCAGCTGGGCCAGGACGAGGAAGCGCTCGTCGAGGTCCGCCGCGTGAACGAGCGTCTGGCGAAGATGATCTCCGACGAGAAGAAGCCCTACGAGCAGCTCGCCATCGCGCGCTACATCGGCGGCGTGCTCTACGAGGACCAGCGGGAGTGGGACTCGGCGTACATCGACTACGCGAAGGCGCTCGAGCTGGAGCCGCGACTGGGCGGGCTGGCGGAGCCGCTGCTGCGGCTGGCGAAGAAGACGGGGCGGCTGGACGAATACGAGCAGCTGCGTCAGCGCTTCCCGGACGTGGAGCACGCGCCACTGGGGCCGGACGAGGGCCAGGTCATCGTGGTGGTGGAAGCGGGGTTGTCGCCGGAGAAGGAGCCCGCGGACCGGCGGATGGACACGCAAGACATCATCCAGGTGCCGGTGTACCGGGACCGGGGGAACCCTTCGCAGGCCAAGGTGTGGGTGGAGGATGGCGCGAAGCAGCGAACGGTGACGGTGACGTCACTGGCGGACGTGGCGAAGGTGCACCTGAACGAGCGCATTGGCCGGATGCTGGCGAAACAGGTGGCCGGGGTGGCGTTGAAGGCGGGGCTCGCGGCGGGGGCGGGGGCGCTGACGAAGAGCAAGGAGCTGGGGGCGCTGACCTTCGTGGTCCTGAACGCGATGAACCAGCCGGACCTGCGCTCCTGGCTGTCACTGCCGGCGGAGTTCCAACTGGCCCGCTTCCGGCTGCCGGCGGGCCACCACACGGTGCACGTGGACGCCGCGGGATTGCGTACCGCCCGGGAGGTGGAGGTGAAACCGGGCCGGGTGCACGTCGTCGTGGTGCGCAGCTACTACTGAGCGCCCCCTCCCTCGCCCTCCGGGAGAGGGCCGGGGTGAGGGTAACGCGCCCCCCGGGTTGCACCCCGAGCGATCTGTGCTAGGTGTCGGGCCCCCCCGTCGGGTCCCCCATGCCTTTCGCTGTAGCCCTCTCCTCCTACTCCTTGGTCATCCTGCTAGGCGCCGTCGTGGGGGCGCTGGTGGTGGTGCTCACCCGCACACCGACGAAGCTGGTGACGTTCCTGGCGTTCGCGGCGGGGGTGATGTTCGGGGCGGCCTTCTTCCACATGCTGCCCGAGGCGTACCACGGGGGCGGATTCTGGGCGTTCGCGCTGGTGCCGGCGGGGTTCGTGTTCCTGATGGTGCTGGAGCGGTACGTGTTGACGCACGCGTGCGAGGAGCCGCCGGAGTGCGAGGAGCACGTGCATGGCCACACGCTGGGGCTGACGGCGTTCCTGGGGCTGTCGGCGCACACGCTGTTCGACGGAATCGCGCTGGGCTCGGCGGTGAAGGAGGGCGTGGGGCTGATGGCGTTGATGGCGATCACCTCGCACAAGGTGCCCTCGTCGCTGTCGCTGGCCTCCATCCTGAAGGCGGAGGGGAAGAGCTCGAGGCGCATCCTGCTCTTCTCGGTGCTGTACGGGCTGATGGTGCCGGTGGGGGCGGTGCTGTACTTCGCCTTCGACGCGGTGCTGCGCTTCGAGGCGCTGGCTCCGAGGGCGCTGGCCTTCTCGGCGGGCACCTTCCTCTACGTGGCGGTGTCGGACCTGCTGCCGCACGTGAACCGGCACGGCAAGGACAACCGGGGGCGCAACCTGGTGGCGCTGGCGGCGGGCCTGCTGCTGATGCTGGCGCTCGCGCAGATGACGGAGCTGCCGGGTCACCACTGAGGACGGCCGCATTGTAAGCAACCGACCAGAGCAGTGCCGGGACGGTTGAGCCCCTGTCGGATGCAGGGGACGCTCCGAAGACCCATCCTGTGGGGTGGTGTGTCGAGCGATCCGGAGGAGGACATGCTCACCGTCGAGGAACTGATGACCCGGGAGCTGGTCACCCTGAACGAGGACGATGACATCGTCCGGGGGGACGATCTGCTGGCCCAACATGACATCCGTCACCTGCCGGTGGTGAAGGATGGAAAGCTCGTGGGGCTGGTGAGTCACCGGGACCTGATTCGGGCCCTGGCCCGTCAGGACAGGGCGCCAGGAGCGCCACCGATGCAGGTGCGGGACGTCATGACGCGCTCACCGGAGACGTTGAAGCCGAAGAGCTCGGTGCAGGAGGCCATCCACAAGATGCTCGACCGCAAGTTCGGGTGTGTTCCGGTGGTGGAGGACGGGGGCCGGCTGGTGGGAATCCTCACGGAGACGGACCTCATCCGCCTCGCGGGCCGCCTTCTGAAACAGGAAGACCGGCACTGACCGCGGAAGTCACCAGGAGGGTGACGAGCGCACTTGCTTTTCATGGCGCGGCGCCGAGGATGCATGCCGCCACGAGCGCGGCACTTCATCCATGGAACGACTCTCCGACTGGTACGACCATCCCGAGTATTACGAGGCCATCTTCGGCACGGACACCGAGCGGGAGATGGACTTCCTGCTGGAGGTGAGCCGCCGTTACGGCACGGGGGGCAAGAGGTTGCTCGAGCCCGCGTGTGGGGCGGGCCGGCTCGTCGCCGAGGCCGCGCGCCGGGGCTACCAGGTGGTGGGCTACGACATCTCCGAGAAGATGCTGGCCCACGCCCGCCGACGCCTCACTCCGGCCATGCGCCGGAGGGTTCGCCTCCATCAGGCCCGCATGGAGGAGTTCTACCAGCCGGAGCTGGAGGGGAAGGTGGACCTGGCCTTCAACCTGGTGTCCACGTTCCGCTACCTGGACAGCGAGAAGGCGGCGCTCGCGCACCTGGAGGGGACGCGGCGGCTGCTGAATCCCGAGGGCGTGTACGTGCTCGGCTTCCACCTGACGGACTATGAGCGGGACAAGGCGGAGCACGAGCGGTGGGTGGAGCGGCTCGGGAAGGACACGGTGGTGTGCAACACCCACGAGGGGTTGCCGGATCCCCGCCTGAGACGCTCGGCCATGCGGAACCGGCTGCGGATAACAGGGCCGGGGAAGGACCTGCTCATCGAGACGCACTGGTACTTCCGCACATACGATCTGCCGCAGATCCGGCGGCTGTTCCGCCGTGCGGGACTCCAGGTGTTGGCGGTCTACGACTTCGACTACCAGGTGGATGCGCCACGGAAGCGGAGAGAAATCAGGCTCGACAGCATCTTCGTGCTGCAACCCGTGAAGACCAAGACTCCCTCTCCCTCCGGGAGAGGGTCGGGGTGAGGGTATCTACCTGCTCTGTGCGCCGAGCGGCTGTCGTTCAGCGTCCCGCAGACCCACGAGCACGCTGGAGCCATCATCGGCCACGCGCAGCTCGCCATACTTCGCGTCGGCGTACTGGTCCGCGTGGCCCTCCTGGAAGAAGAAGGACTCCGCACCCAGGCGCACGCGACCCTTGCGTACCCTGTAGCGCAGCAGCAGCTCGCCTGGGGCGAGCGGGGTGCCGGGCGCATCACGGCGGACGAAGCGCCCCACGCCGTTCTCGTCGAGGCGGAGCACGAGGCGCCCGTCCTCCGTGTTCGGGTCCGAGTCCGCGAACGGGTCGGGATCGCGGACCTCGCGGCTGATGGCGTAGTCGAGCACCATGTAATCGCCCTGCATGAGCGAACGCGGATCCACGGGTGCGAGCTCCAGCAGCACGGGCGTGCCGTGGGCGAGGACGAGCTCCTTGCGTACGACCAGCACCACCAGGACGAGCACGATCAGGGCGAGTCCGCCAAATATGACGCGGGCGCGCATCAGCGCACCTCCTCGGTAGCGGGGAAGCGGCGCAGGATGAAGAGACGCAGGCCGAGCAGCACCAGGCCGCCGCCGAGCAGCGCGAGCGACTTGGCCAACAGCGTGAGCTGGAGGTCGTAGTAGTAGCCCACGCCGAAGCCGAGCACGAAGAGCACGGCCATGCCGAGCATCACCACGCTGCGCCGATGGAAACCGAGCAGGAGCACGCCGGTGGCGGCGATGACTCCGGGGGTCTGGAGCGTGAGGAGCGCCAGAAGCCCGAGCGAGGCGAAGGCCGTCACGCCCGCGATTCCACCGGGCTCGGAGCCCGTCTCCTCCAGCACGCGCCAGGCCGAGTACAGCGTCACCACTGCGAGTCCCAGGGTCAGCACGCCGGGTGGCAGTTCCACCGCGCCGTGGCGGAAGAGTTCGCGGTAGATGTCATGGAACCAGCTGCGCATCACCAATGACGACAGGAGCGTGGTGACGAGCCCGAAGGCCGCGGGCGTCACCATCGCACCCCAGGGCCCACTCTGGAGCCGTCCCTGTTGGAGCAGGAGGTGGTGCGCGAGAAGGGTGAGGCCCACGAGCGCCACGTCCACCAGCACGCCGGGCGCGGTGAGGCGCAGCAGGAGCATCAACGCGAAGCTGGCGAACAGCGCGGACAGGAAACGCTGGATGGCATCCGGGTAGACGAAGAGAAGTACCCCCTGGATAGCGATGGTGGCGATGGCCGCCGCCTCCGCGCTCTCGGAGAGGACCGCGACGCCACCGATGAAGAGGCCCTGCCCGGCCAGTCCGGTGGACAGGGCGAGCTGGGTGAGGAACACGTTGTCCCCCAGACGGCGCAGGAAGACGGCACCTCCGGTGAGCAGCAGGCCCAGGATGATGGCGCCCACCTCCTCGCCGATCACCACTCCCAGGGAGAGGAACGCCATCAGGAACAGGGAGGAGAACCAGGCTCCGAATCCGATGAGGACGCGCACGAACCAGGGCATGGCCGCGGTGGCCTGCCGGGAGGCTGCGAGCGCGGCGCGCGCCTGTTCCTGGAACTCGGCGGGCAGAACCTCCCGGAGCGAGGGTTTGAGCGCCATGGCTACACCTCCTCCGAGCCACGCGCCTCGGCGCGCAGCCACCAGACCGAGAGTCCCACCTCGCCGATGATGACCAGGGCCATCACGAAGAAGACGTCCGGCTCGAAGCGGTTCTCATTGAACAGGGCGCGGCCAATCAAGGTGGTGACCAGCGTCATCGCGCTCATCGCGTCCAGGGTGAGAAGGAAGAGCTCGGAGCGGACGAAGCGGTGGAAGAGATACGCCGCGACCATCACTCCCAGGAGCAGGCCGAACGCCACGCGGCTCGCGGTGTCCGCCTCGCGAGGCTCCGCCACCATGTAGGTCGCCAGCGCGAGCAGCGGTGCCAGTGTCATCATCGCGAGCACCCGGGGCAGCCACCGGCCCTGAAGCCAGGGAATGCCACGCCCCGCGAGGAGCTCGTGCGCGGCCCAGGCCCCGCCGTTCACCAGCCCGAGCACCAGGAGCAGCGTGGAACCCTCTCCGAGGGCGACCTGCTCCCAATAAAGGCAGATACCCGTGTCCACGAGGAGCAGCAGCAACAGCCACAAGGGGCCAAAGCGCGCGAGCGCCACCCAGGGCAGGACGAGCAGGCTCCACCCGATGAACAGCTCATAGGGATCGGCGCCCGTCTGGTACGCCTGCCCGTAGACGGCGAGTAGCGGGCCCACGAGCACCGCCGCGAAGAGGAGGGCGAACTGTCCAGCGAGCCCCTCACCCAGACGCCAGGCCGCGAGGGACGCCGCGAGGATGGCCGCCAGCAGCAGCCCCATCTTCCCGAAGCGGTGGAGGGCCGCCCAGTTGTAGGCGAAGAAGTAGATGACGCCGGAGAGCACGAGCAACGAGCCGAAGCCGAGCAGCACGGCGGACAGGAAGCGCCGCCAGGCGGGCCGCGCTGGAGAGGCCACGGCGAGCCGCAGGGCCTGCTCCATGCCCGAGGGCGTCAGGACACCGGCATCGGCGAGCGCGCGGATGCGTTCGGGCGTGGCGGCGAAATCAAGCGGATCAAGGGACACGGCGGTGGAGGCTAGCGCCCCGACCCCTGTCCCGGCCAGACTCCCTGTTGTGAGCACTCCCTCCGCGAAGAGCGTCCAGGACGAGCTGGCACGAGCGGCCGATCCCGAGAAGGCCGCCTTCTTTCCGAAGTTCTTCAAGACGGGCCCGGGGGGATACGCCGAAGGGGACGTGTTCCTGGGCGTGACCGTCCCGGAGCAGCGGCGGATCGCCCGGCGCCACAAGAACCTCCCCCTGGAGCAGGTGCGTGAGCTGTTACGGAGCAAGCTGCACGAGCACCGGTTCACCGGCTTCGTCATCCTCGTGGAGCAGTTCGAGCGGGCGGACGAGGCCGGACGCGAACGCCTCTTCACCTTCTGCCGGGAGCACCTGGCGGGGATGAACAACTGGGACCTGGTGGACACGGTGGCGCCGCGACTGATCGGCGCATACCTGCTCGAGCATCCCGAGCACGTGCCGCAGCTCTACGACTTCGCACGCTCGCCAGTGCTGTGGGAGCGGCGCATCGCCATCATGGCGACCTTCGCCTTCATCCGGGCGGGAGACTTCACACACACGTTGAAGCTGGCGGAACTCCTGCTCCACGACGAGCACGATCTCATCCACAAGGCGGTGGGGTGGATGCTGCGCGAGGTAGGGAACAGGAACATGGCGACCGAGGAAACCTTCCTCGACCGCCATGCCGGAGAGATGCCGAGGACCATGTTGCGCTACGCCATCGAGAAGTTCCCGCCAGCCAGACGCAAACATTACATGACCCTCTCTCCCTCTCCCTCTGGGAGAGGGTCGGGGTGAGGGTATGCATTCCCGTGCTCCCACCCGTGACTCAGAACCGTGAGCGCCGGAACTCGAGCAACCACGCCTCCAACTCTTCGGCGCCCACGGGCTCCTCGGGGAGCACGGAGTGCTCGCAGGCCGAGTCAAGCCGCTCGAAGGCGCGTCCCACCTGTCCGCGCCAGTGCTCGGAGAGGGATTCGGGCAACTCACTGCGCTCGCCACGCCGCTTCCACTCGACGAGCTCGCGCGCCTCCCGGAAGCCATAGCGGTCCATCAGCGCGGTGAGGTCCGTCTCCACTTCGCCGGTGAGCAGCGCGTGAGTACCGGTGAGCGCCGTGCGCAGCACGTACAGGAGCTTCTTGGTGGAACGGAAGTCCGTCTTCTCCCACTCGCGCAACTGACTGTGGGCGAAGCCGCGGTAATGCCTGTGCAGACGCCGCGACAGCACCCGGCGCACGAGCGGACGCAGGGACTCCAGCTCGGCCGAGCCGCGCAGGGTATGCGCTCCGAGCAGCCGCTCCACGTAGTTGCCGTTGCCCTGGAGGACGCCGAACAGCACGGGGCCGACCTCGTTGGACGAGTAATCCACCTCGACGCCGTCCACGACCTCCAGCCGCTCGGCGGTGGCGGAGCCGCGCTGCTCCAGCCGGAGCAAATGCGCGGTGGGGGTGACGTGGACGCACTTGAGGTCCAGGTCGCTGTCGGGTGAGGGGAAGCCGTACGCGTGGGCGCCCGAGAGGGACACGACGAGGTGCTCGCGCCGCGAGGACTCCTCGTCGAGCGCGCGGTCGGCCACGCGCCGCTGGTGTTCCGTCATCAGATGGTCCGTCATGACTCTTCTTCCTTCCATTCGACGGCCGGAGGCGCGGGGGCATCACGGCCGAGCGGCCCGGGCTCCTTCAGCACCCAGCGCCGCGCGAGTTCCTCGCCCACGCGCCGCAGCAGCCGGTCCGCGCGCCCGTAGTCCGGGAGCTGCGGCAACTTGCTGGTGCGGTGGGCCTCTTCCAGTTCCGGTGCGAGGGCCTCGGCGTCCCGCAGCACCTCCTCCAGCGGGACGCGTCCGGCCTTGATGTCCAACATGCGCGCCTTGTAGGTGCCGGTGACTTCGAAGGTGGGCACCCCGTCCCGCAGCCACCCGGTGGCGAGCACCACCAGGCGCAGCAGGTTGTAGGCGTTCTTCGGCCGCAGCTCGCGAGCGCTGGGAGGCCGCTGACCGCCGCCACGCGCATAGCGGGTGAGGGCGGCGAAGTCGTTGGCCTCGATGAGGCCCTGGTCCCACAGCGAGCGGTAGAGCTGCTTGAGGTACGTCTTGGCCGCGAGCAGCGCGTCCTCGGGCGTGGGCGCGGAGCGCGGGGAGATGGCCGCGAGCCGCCGGGCCACCTCGTCCAGACTCGGAGTGGGCTCCTCGCACAGCCACTCGAGCACCAGGTCCCGGTGCTCGGCGAGCCGCTGGCTGCGCGTGAGCTTGTCGAGCTGGCTCATGGCGTATCGGCCGAAGCTGCCGAAGATGGCCCTGGACACGAAGGCCTCGCGCTCGGCGAGCAACCACTCTCCCAGCTCGTCCGAGGCGCGGGCGCTGGGGACGAAGAGCATCTCCAGGGTGTTGGGGTCGGCCCGGAGGGCCTGTTCCACCGCCTTGGAGATCTCCCAGAAGGTATGGCTGCCATCGGCGCTGACGAGGTCGCGAGCCTTGTCGGCGAGGCCGAAGTGCCAGGGCAGGGGGAGGCCGAAGACGCCGCGCATGTCGACGTCGGAGGCCTCGTTGGCGAGGCCCCAGGCCTGCGAGCCCACCACGGTCTCCAGCACCACGCAGGGGCGCAGGGCGTCCCAGGTGGCGGCTCGCCGGAGCGCGAACTGGAGCTGGCCCGGCTTGCGAGGCACGAGCTCGTCACGGGCGTACCAGAGCTCGCCCACGCCGACGATCTGGACGTCGAAGCCACCGCCACGGGCGCGGACGACGCGGCCCACCACGCCCTGGGGGATGCGCCGGTCGCCGGCCACGCGCTCCACGCGCGTCGTCACCTCGGTGCCGTGGGGCAGGGGAACGGACAGCCGGTCCACCTGCTCGTAGCCACGGGGACGGGCCGTTGCTTCCGTCGGGTCCTGCTCGGGAGTCCTGTGTCCGCGGGCCATGAGTGCCTCCGGGTGGGGAGTACGAGGTGCTCATGGACGTTATGGACGCGGACTCCTGACGGCCATCGGGTGGACACCTGCCTGTCTTCCGCGCGTCAACGAAATGTCACACGTGCCGCTGTAACGTGCGGCCGCCATTCCTTCTGAGGGAAGGTGAAAGCCTTTTTCTCGGGAGGAGATCGGATGACGCAGGGCCTTCAGTCCATGGATGCGGGTGCCTTCTGTGCGCGGCATGGTGGGCAGCCGGCGAGCGCCACGTGTGTGCGTTGTGGCAACTTCATGTGTGGCGAGTGCGGCGCTGGAGGCCGCGAGGACCGTTGTCCGACATGCCGGGAGCGAGTGGCGGACCCCGCTCCGTTTCCGCTCTCGCGGACGGACTGGCGCTTCGGTGCGCTCTGGACTCTCTGCTGGGATGTGTTCCGGCGCGAGTGGCTTCTGCTGAGTCTTGGGATGTTGCTGCTCGCCGCTGTCGGTCCCGTGTTCAGTCTGGGGGTGAGCCTCGTCAGCGGAGCCCTGGGGGGCGCGGCGGGAGAGGAGGGAATGGCGGTGGCTGTGGTGCTGGTGCTGCTCGCCACTCCCTTCATCCTGGTCATCCAGGGCGTGATGCAACTGGGTGTGCACCGGGTGTCCTGGGCGGTGTTGCGAGGCGGCACGGCTACCTTTCCTGACTTCCTGGGGCAGTGGAGGAAGACACTCTCCTATGTCGTGCTGGGCATGCTGGGCTCTCTGGTGGCGCTCGCGACCGTGCTCTACGCTGGCTTCATGAACATGCTCATTCCCATGTTCATGGGCCTCGCCGTGAGCCTCGAACGGGCGGGGCTGAGTTGGTTGGGCATGCTCCTGGGGGGCGGTCTGAGCTTGGTGGTCATCCTGTTGTCGGGCTACGCACTGTTCCGGATGAGCTTCCTGCTGAGTGTGGCGATGATGGAACTGGCATGCAATGACACGGCGGGTCCACTGGTCGCGTTCCGGATTGCCAGGGTCATCACCCGGGGACAGCTCCGTTGGTTCCTGCTCGTCTGCCTCATCTCCGCTCCACTGCTCCTTCTGGGAGTCCTGATGTTGGGTATCGGCGTGTTTCCCGCCCTCGCCCTGGTTCACCTGCTGCTGGTCGGCCTCTACCTGACGCTCCGCAACGGTGTGGATCTTGGAGCCCGCGAGAAATCCGCCGACGCGCTCGGGGAGAATGCGTCTGGCTCGGAGGCGTGACAGTACGTCAGGGTCCTAGCCCGGGGCCTCGAGCATCTGATGGATCGCCGGACAGATCCCAGTACCCCGGCCGAGAGAACGCGGTATGAGACCACCCCGGAAGCGCTCAAGGCTTTCATCGGGAAGTTCGACTGCATCGTCTATTGACGCATCGTCCTGGGACGCGTGGACGAGGTGCTAATCATTGCAGCCGAGGGTCACCGGGCTGCTGAGGTCCTGGTCTTCGCCTTGGCCGTGGTCTTCGTCTTGGGGGTGGTTTTGGCCTTGGCCGTAGTCTTCGCCTTGACCTTGGGCTGCGCCTTCTGGTCGCTGGCCGTCTTCAGCCAGCGCACGACCTCGGCGTCCACGTCCTTCTTCGCCGTGAGGACCACCTTGTGGGTGACGCGGTCGTTGCCGAGGTTCCGCGCCTTCTCCAGCCGACCCTCCGGCTCGATGCCCGGCAGCATGAGACCCAGGTCGATCCGCTCCCGGGCCACCTTCACCACGCCGAACTGCGTCCCCCGCTTGAGGGTGATGTACGTCTTGCAGGGATGGACCGAGATCTCCTTGCTGGCCTTCCGGGCGGCCTTGATCAGCGCGTCGTACACCGGGCGCAACGTCGCCTTCCCGCCCGCGAAGTTGCCCTCCAGCAGGGCGTCCGGGTCCTCATGTTCCACCATGTAGCCCCCGTGCACCTGGTGGGCGACCAGCGTCGCTGTCACCGTCCCCAGTCCGTGCTCGCCCTTCAGCCAGGCCACCAGCCCCTTCACCTCCCCGGGCCCCTTCCGGGCCAGGGTTACCCACTGCTCGAAGGTGCGGCCCGTCTTCGCGGGAAGGTTGGCTTTCATCGCCTCGATGTGGTTTTGGATGCTCCGGCCGGGCATTTCCAGGTCTCTCCAGGGGGGGTGGGCCCCCTAAATTACTGGAATGTCCGGCGAAATGGGCTGTTGAGCGGCGTACCTACATCACCCTAGGCTGCCCGCCTCCTCAGGGTCGAGACGGCACATATGAACACGGACATCCGAGCACTCACCGAGCGCGTCCAGCAGGAGAGCAGCTTCGTCGAGCTCCTCAACCAGGAGGTCGGCAAGGTCATCGTCGGCCAGCGCTACATGCTGGAGCGCATCCTCATCGGCCTCTTGTGCAACGGCCACGTCCTCCTCGAGGGCGTACCGGGCCTGGCCAAGACGCTCACGGTGCGCACCATCGCCGACAGCATCAGCGCGACCTTCACGCGCATCCAGTTCACCCCGGACCTGCTTCCCGCGGACGTGGTGGGCACGATGATCTACAACCAGCAGACGGCGAGCTTCACGGTCCGCAAGGGTCCCGTCTTCGCCAACGTGCTGCTGGCGGACGAAATCAACCGCGCCCCCGCCAAGGTGCAGTCGGCGCTGCTCGAGGCCATGGCCGAGCGCCAGGTCACCATCGGCGACCAGTCCTTCCCGCTGCCCTCGCCCTTCCTGGTGCTGGCCACCCAGAACCCCATCGAGCAGGAGGGCACCTACCCGCTGCCCGAGGCGCAGGTGGACCGCTTCATGCTCAAGGTGCGGGTGGGCTACCCCACGCGCGAGGAAGAGAAGGTCATCATGGACCGCATGAGCGGCGGGAAGCCCCCGCAGGCCCAGAAGGTCATCGACCTGCAGCACCTCGTGCGCGCCCGCGAGCTCGTCACGCAGATCTACATGGACGAGAAGGTGAAGGACTACATCCTCAACGTGGTCTTCGCCACGCGCGAGCCGGGGCGCTACGGCCTCAAGGATCAGGCGGACTACATCCAGTTCGGGGCGAGCCCGCGCGCCACCATCGCGCTGAGCCAGGCCTCTCGCGCACACGCCTTCCTGCGCCACCGCGGCTTCGTCACCCCCGAGGACGTCAAGGCCGTGGCCTTCGATGTGCTCCGCCACCGCATCGCCCTCACCTACGAGGCCGAGGCCGAGGAGCTCACCACCGAGAAGCTCATCCAGCGCGTCTTCGATCGCGTCGAGGTTCCGTAACCGGTTTCACGCAGGGGAGAGGCCAGGGAGCGCGTCGTGCTCGCCAAGGACATCATCCGCCGCATCCGCAAGCTGGAGATCCGCACCCGCAAGGTGGTGTCGGACATGCTCGCGGGCCAGTACCAATCGGTCTTCAAGGGCCGGGGCATGGCCTTCTCCGAGGTGCGGCAGTACCAGCCCGGTGATGAAATCCGCATCATCGACTGGAACGTCACCGCCCGCATGGACGAGGCCTACGTCAAGGTCTTCACCGAGGAGCGCGAGCTCTCGGTGATGCTCCTGGTGGACGTCTCCGCCTCGAAGGAGTTCGGCTCGCGCGAGCGCTCCAAGTCGGAGGTGGCCGCCGAGGTGGCCGCTCAGATCGCCTTCAGCGCCATCGCCAACAACGACCGGGTGGGGCTCATCCTCTTCTCGGACCGGGTGGAGAAGGTGGTGCCGCCGCGCAAGGGCCGCACGCACGTGATGCGGCTGGTGAGCGACATCCTCACCTTCCAGCCGAAGGGGAAGGGGACGGATCTGGCGGTGGGCCTCAACTACCTGAGCCGCCTGGCGCGCCGGAAGACGGTGACGTTCCTCATCTCGGACTTCCTCACCCAGGGCTATGAGCAGCCGCTGCGCCTGGTGGGCCGCAAGCACGACCTGGTGCCCGTGGTCATCACGGATCCGCTGGAGCAGGAGTTCCCCCGGCTGGGCCTGGTGGAGATGGAGGACCCGGAGACGGGCGAGCGCTTCGTGGTGGACACGAGCGACCCGCTCGTCCGGGGCCGCTTCGCCCGAGCCATGCAGGCGCAGCGCGAGGAGCGGCGCAAGCTCTTCAAGAAGCTGGAGTTGGACCACGTGGAGCTGAGCACGGGCGATGACCATGGCATGGCCCTGGTGCGCTTCTTCCGTGCCCGCTCCCGGAGGATGGCGGCATGAGGTGGCTGGCTCTCTGCGCGTTCCTCCTCGTGTCTCCCGCCCTGGCGCAGGCTCCGGCTCCCGCGCTGGCCCCGGCCCTCGCGAATCTGCCGGAGGTGGAGCCCGAGCGCTTCCAGGCCAGCGTGCAGCCCGAGCGTGTCGTCCTGGGCGAGCCCTTCGTCTACGAGCTGGTCCTCACCCATCCGTCCGAGCAGCGCTACGAGCTGGCGCTGCCTTCGGACCTGGGTGACTTCGAGGTGCTGTCCCAGTCGCGCACGCCGCCTCGGGCGGGCACGGAGCCGGCGGTCACCACGTTCCAGCTGAAGATGTCCGCCTTCAACCTGGGCATGCTCACGCTGCCCGGCATTCCCTTCGTCGTCTCGACGCCGGAGGGCCCCAAGCGCTTCGTGGCCCCGGGCCGCACCCTCGAGGTGGGCTCCACGCTGCCCGACGACGCCCAGTCGCAGGGCGCGGAGCTGCACGACATCCAGCCGCCCACCGAGGTGGCCATCCGCTCCTGGACGCTCCTGTGGAGTCTCCTGGGGTTGCTGGCCGCGGTGTTGGTGGGGGTGGTGGCGTGGCGGCTCTTCCAGAAGTACCGCGACCGCCCCGGGGCCGCGGTCCAGCCGCTCCAGCCCCTGGATGTGCGCACCCGCCGGGCGTTGGACGCCCTCATGTCCGAGAACCTGCCCGCCGAGGGCAAGGTGAAGGACTTCTACTTCCGGCTGTCGGAGATCGTCCGCGGCTACCTGGGCGAGCGTTATGGCTTCGATGCCCTCGAGTGCACGAGTTCGGAGCTGATGGCGAAGCTGCGGCGCATGAATCCTCCCGGGCTGCCCGAGGACGGGCTCATGCGCTTCGTCTCCGAGTCGGACCTGGTGAAGTACGCCCGGGCCGAGTCCTCCCCGGAGATGTGCAGCGAGTCGCTGTCCTTCGGTTACGAGCTGCTGGCGAAGACCTGGCCCCCTCCACCGCCTCCCGAGGCGGCCCCCGTGTCCCATGCTTCCGGACCTCGCGTTTCATAGCCCCCAGTTCCTGTGGGGATTGCTGCTCGTGCCGGTTCTCCTCGCGTGGGCCTGGCGTGAGCGGCGCTCCCGTGCCGCGCTGCGCTTCTCCGCGGCGCACGTGCTCGCCCGGCAGGGCCGCGGTGTGCGCACGTACATGCTGCCCATGCTGCCCTTCATGCGCGCCTTCGCGGTGGCCGCCGCCGTGGTCGCGCTCGCCCGGCCCCAGTCGCGTGACGCGCGCGTGAGGGACATGAGCGTGGAGGGCATCGACATCGTCGTGGCGCTCGACCTGTCCACCTCCATGGAGGCCGGCGACTTCCGTCCGCAGAACCGCCTCCACGTGGCCAAGGAGGTGCTCGCCGAGTTCATCTCCAACCGCGTCAACGACCGCATCGGCCTGGTGGTGTTCGCCGGCGCGGCCTACACACAGGCGCCGCTGACGCTCGACTATGGCGTGCTCAAGGAGGTGCTGCGGCAGCTGCGCACCCGGGTGCTCGAGGATGGCACCGCCATCGGCGACGCGCTCGCCACCGCGCTCAACCGCCTGCGCGACTCGGAGGCCAAGAGCCGCGTGGTGGTGCTCATCACCGACGGTGACAACAACGCGGGGAAGATCTCCCCGCGGGACTCGGCCAGCATGGCGAAGTCGCTGAACATCCCCATCTACACCATCCTCGTGGGCAAGGGCGGCAAGGTGCCCTTCCCCCAGGGCACGGACCTGTTCGGCAACACCGTCTGGCGCGAGACGGAGATTCCCATCAACCCCGAGCTGCTGCAGGACATCGCCGACACCACCGGGGGCGAGTACTACCGCGCCACCGACCCGGAGGGTCTCAAGCAGGGCCTCCAGCAGGTGCTGGACTCGCTGGAGCGCTCCAAGTTGATGGAGGGTGGGGCCGCGGCCAACTACCGCGAGGACTACCACCCGTACCTGCTGCTGGCCTTCGGACTCGCCGCGCTGGAGCTGCTCCTGCGCGCCACCTTCCTGAGGGTGTTCCCGTGACGCTGACGGACCCCTGGCGCTTCACCGTTCTCGGCTATCAGGTGGGGCTCGCGAAGCCCGCCTTCCTCGCGCTGTGCGTGCTGGGCGGACTGGTGGGCACCCTGGCCCTCGTGTCCGCGCTGCGTCGCCGCTCCCGCGTGCGCGCGCTGTTGAACGAGCGGCTCGTGGACAAGCTCGCCCCCGGTGCCTCGCGCTGGCGCCCGGCGGTGCAGGGCGGCTTCTACGGGTTGGGGCTGCTCCTCTTCGGGCTGGCGCTGGCCCAGCCCCAGTGCGGCACCAAGAGCGAGCTGACGAAGCGCCGCGGCATCGACGTGGTGGTGGTGCTGGACGCCTCCAAGTCCATGCTCGCGCGCGACGTGCAGCCCAGCCGCCTGGAGCGCGCGAAGCTGGAGCTCACCACGCTGCTGGACGAGTTGAAGGGAGACCGGGTGGGCCTGGTGGCCTTCGCGGGTGACGCATTCGTGCAGTCGCCCCTCACCTCGGACTACTCGGCGGTGAAGCTCTTCCTGCGCGCGGTGGAGCCGGAGCAGATGCCCCAGGGCGGCAGCAACATTGGCGAGGCGTTGATGCTCGCCAGGCAGGTGCTGGAGAACGCGGACCGCGGCGCCAAGGAGCGTGTGGTGGTGCTGCTGTCGGACGGCGAGGACCTGGTGGGCGAGGTGGACAAGGCCGTGGCCGCGCTCAAGGAGGCCAACGTCCAGGTGCTCACCGTGGGCGTGGGCTCCGAGCAGGGCGAGCCCATCCCCGTCTACAACCGCCGCGGCGAGTTCGTGGACTACAAGAAGGACAGCAGCGGTGAGACGGTGATTACGCGCATGGACCGCGCGGGCCTCACCGCCATCGCCGAGAACACCGGCGGCGCCTTCTTCTACCAGCCGCGCGGTGTGGCCATGGCCCAGGTGCTGGAGCGCATCGAGAAGATGCAGAAGAGCGAGCTGGAGAGCCGCGTCACCGTCCGCTACGACGAGCGCTTCCAGACATTCGCCCTGCCGGGGCTCGTGATGCTGGTGGTGGGCATGTTGCTGCTGCCGTCCTCGCGCCGGAGGTCGTCGTGAGCAGGCGGATCCTGGACATGCGTGTGGGGGTGGTGCTCCTCGCCGTGGGGCTGGTGCTGCCGTCGGGGGCCCGGGCCGCGGGCCTGTTGGAGAAGGAGCACCCGCTCATCCAGCAGGGGCGTCAGGCGTACGACGCGGGCCGCTACGAGGATGCGCTCTCGGCCTTCGAGCAGGCGAAGAAGGAGCGTCCGAATGATCCGGCGGTGGAGTTCAACCGCGGCGACGCGCTGATGAAGCTGGGCCGCTACGACGAGGCGAGGCAGGCCTTCCAGAGCGTGGCGGACTCCAACCAGCAGGAGCTGCGTCAGAAGGCCACCTACAACCTGGGCAACGTCTACGCGGCGACGGGCGACACGCGCGAGGCGCTCAAGGCGTACCGCCGCGCGCTCACCATGAACCCCTCGGACGCCCAGGCCCGGCACAACTACGAGGTGCTGCTCAAGAACCTGCCTCCGCCGCAGAAGGGTGGCTCGGATGGCGGCACGGACGGAGGCCAGGACGGAGGCCAGGACGGAGGCCAGGATGGCGGCTCCCCGGATGCGGGTCAGCAGGATGGGGGCACGTCGGCGGATTCGGGCACGGATGGTGGCACGGACGGCGGCTCGGATGCCGGCATGGATGGGGGGATGGATGGAGGCCAGGACGGTGGCCAGGGTGACGCGGGCCAGCAGGATGGGGGCGAGGGCGACGGAGGCCAGGGAGATGGCGGCTCCGACGCGGGCCCGGATGGGGGCGAGGGCGACGGAGGCCAGGCGGACGGAGGCCAGGGGGATGGAGGCGAGGGCGACGCGGGCCAGGGCGAGGACGAGCAGGGCCAGGAATCCGACGGAGGCACCGAGGGTGAGGCCGAGGAGGTGGATGGAGGTGTCAACCCGGAGGACATCGATCGCCAGGAGGCCGAGCGCCTGCTGGATGCGATGAAGCAGAACGAGAAGAATCTCCAGCAGTGGCGTTTCCAGCAGAAGAAGCGGCCGAGGAATCCCAATGAGAAGGACTGGTAGCGGCCACGCGGCGCTGGCCGCGCTCGCCCTGTTGCTGGTGGCGATGCCAGCATGGGCGGACATCGAATTCTACCAGACGGTGGATCGCACCGAGGTGGGCACGGAGGACCTCTTCCAGCTCACCGTGGTGGTGGTGGATCCGCCGGACAACGCCCGGGTGCAGTTCCCCGCGCCCGAGGACTTCGAGGTGCTGTCGTCCTCGCAGAGCACCCAGAGCTCCATCGCGATGAGTGGGAACGGGCCGCCCGTCATCCAGACGGTGCGCAAGCACGTGCTGATGATGCGAGCCAACCGCACGGGCAATCTCACCATCCCCCCGGCCGTGCTCACCGCCGGAGGCCGTACCTGGCGCACCGAGCCCATCAAGATGACGGTGCGCAAGGGGCACGTGGGTGGGTCCGCGCAGGCCCAGCGCCAGCGAATGCCGGATCCCTTCCGCAACTTCCCTGGCTTCGGCGGCATGCAGGATCCGTTCGCCGACGAGGAGGAAGAGGAGGATCCGGGTAGGCGGATGCAGGAGGACATCCGGATTCCCCGTGGGGACTCGGACCTGTTCCTGCGCGCCACCCTCGACAAGAAGCAGGTGTACGTGGGCGAGCAGGTGACGCTGTCGCTCTACATCTACTCGCGCGTGGACCTCTCCAGCGTGGACGCGGTGACCATGCCGAAGCTGGATGGTTTCTGGAGCGAGGACGTGGAGAGTCCCACGCAGCTCTCCGGCGAGCAGCGCGTCGTCAACGGCATTCCCTACCGCACCTACCTGCTGCGGCGGCGTGCGCTCTTCCCGGTGAAGAGTGGCACCCTGGCCGTCACCCCCGCCGAGGCGGACATCACCACCGGCTTCCTGTTCGCCGGCCACCGGGTGCACCGCGTCTCCAATGCGCTGGAGGTGGAGGTGAAGCCGCTGCCGCCGGGTGGACCCAAGGGCATGCCGAGCGCCCACGTGGGCGACTGGAAGCTGTCCCTGGATGTGTCCCAGACACAGGTGGAGCTGGGCCAGCCCGTGACGGTGCGGGTCATCCTGGAAGGCTCGGGCAACGTGAAGAACGTCACGCCGCCCCGCCTGGAGGCCCCCGCCGCGTTCAAGGTGTACGATCCGACGACCACCGACAAGGTGACGCCCAACAAGTGGAAGATCCAGGGCCGCCGGGTGCAGGAGTACCTGGTGATGCCGCAGCGCACGGGCACCTTCACGTTGCCGGCGCTCGAGTTCCCCTATTTCAACCCGAAGACGGGCCGCTACGAGGTGTCCCGAACCGATCCGGTGGAGATCTCCGTGGAGCCCGGGGCGGGTGGGGTGGCGTCGTCCGGGCCAGCGGCCACGCCCTCGCAGATGGCGGACGCCGCGTCCGAGCAGAAGAACGTCCTCACCGCGGGCGGCTTGCGCCCGCTGCGCTACCAGGCCCGCTTCGAGGAGCCCGCGGCGGCCGTGTGGCAGCGGCCCTTCTTCGTGCCGGCGGTGCTGACGCCCGTGGGGCTGATGATGGTCCTGGGCCTGGCGGGGCTGGTGCGCGGGAGGTTGTCGAACCAGGACGAGGGCAGCCGCAACCGGCAGCGGGCCAAGGCGGCGCGCAAGCGGCTGGCGGAGGCGGAGAAGCTGCGCGGAGGCAGCTCCAGCGCCTTCTACGGTGAGGTGGAGAAGGCCGTGCTGAACTTCCTGGAGGCCCGGCTGCACGCTCCGGTGGGAGGCCTCACCCGGGACGCGCTGGAGGCGAAGCTGGCCGAGGCCGGAGTGGACGCGGCGCGACGCCAGCGGGTGCGCTTCGTGTTGGAGGCGTGTGACGCGGGCCGCTTCGCCCCCGGCGCCGAGCCGGCTGCCCGCGAGCGCATCCTGGATGACGCCGCGGCCGTCATGGAGGGTTGGGACAAGTGAGCGCCATCACCGCCATCCTCGTGGCCACGCTGTTGAGCCAGACGTACTACTCGCCGGAGGAGGCCCAGACCCTCTTCCAGCAGGCCAACGAGGCCTTCCTGAAGCAGGACTACGCCGCCGCGCGCGAGGGCTACGAGAAGTTGATCTCGCACGGCTTCGGAGGCCCGGACATCCACTACAACCTGGGCACCACGTACCTGGCGGAGGGAGACCTGGGGCGCGCGGTGCTGGCCTTCGAGCGCTCGCGCAAGGCTGGAGGAGAGGGCCCGGACCTGGAGGCCAACCTCTCGCTCGCGCGCGCGAGGCAGCTCGACAAGGTGGTGGGCAACGCGCCCGAGGAGCCCTTCCTGCAGCGCGTGGTGGCCGCCACGAGCGGCAACCTGGTGGCGTGGCTCTTCCTGGGGACGTGGCTGGCCGCCTTCGCCTTCCTGATTCTCTTCCGGCTGTTGCGTCCGGGCCGGCGCGCCTGGGCGCTGGTGGTGGGGAGCGTGTTGCTGGTGGCGTCGGTGCCGTCCGGCGCGCTGCTGGCCGCGCACGTCTGGGTGCACGAGACGTTGCACGAGGCCGTGGTCGTGGCGCCCACGCTGCGTGCGCGGGAGTTCCCCAAGGAGGAGGCCAAGGTGGCCTTCGAGGTGCACCCCGGCCTGAAGGTGCGAGTGATGGAGGAGACGGGGCGCTACGTGCGAATCCGCCTGCCCAACGGCCTGGAGGGCTGGGCCGAGCGCGAGGGCGTGGCGGAGATCTGAAGCAAACGGCCTGAGCCCGTGTCCGCCCCCTCTCCCTCTGGGAGAGGGCTGGGGTGAGGGTCGTCGCTTGTCAGTCCCGGCGCACGGGTCGCGTCTGGTGCGTCGCCATGTCACAGGACAGATTCCAGACCAGCCGCGAGGTGTATCACCGCATCCGCTGGGACCCACGGCTCGACGCGCACGCGTTCGTCATCGGCTACGACGCTCGTGGCGAGCAGATGGAGGAGGTCCCCTTCGCGGCCTTCGTGCCCGACGGGGAGATTCCCTGGCACCGCGTCTGGTACTTCCGGCGTGGCCACCAGATGGTGTGGGACCGCCGCGAACGTATCGACCGGATGTCTGACCTCGCTGTCTGAGAGTGCTCGCCCGGGTCAGAAGGTCGCGAAGACGAGCACCTTGCCCAGGGTTTCCGCGCCGCGGCCCGGGCCCACGAGGCCCTCGGCGAGCGAGAGGTAGTCCGGCGACTGCTCCACATGCTTCGCCAGGAGCTGGAAGGTCTCCACCGCCGCCCGGTCCAGGTGCTCCTGTGACTCGGAGGTGGGGGAGGGCTTGTGGCGGAGCTCCGCTACCCGGGGATGGCCCGCGAGCGTCAGGCGCAGCAGCCCCACCCGCAGGGTCAGGCGGAACACGTAGGCGAGCAGGCTCGGCGAGTCGGTGAAGGGCGCACGCCAGAGTTGGTGCTCGGTGGAGTTGTGGAAGTAGCGGTGCACCCGCTCGCCGTACCGCGCTTCCAGGTGGCTCCACCGCTCCGCGTAGGTGTGCCAGGCCGCGTCCAGGTCGCTCGCGCCACCGTTCTCGAGCCGGAGGGAATCCAGGACACCCCGCACCAGGGAGGAGAACCGCTCGCCCCGGCCCGCCGCCATCCGTGCCTTCAGCACCGAGCGGAACAGGCCCACGCAGGGCCCACCCGGGAGCGTCAGCCCGGTGAAGTCCCGGTGGACCGCGTCCAGGATGTCCGGACGCTCGAAGCGTTGGAGCACCTTGTTCAAACGGGCCTCGGCTCCAGAGCGCGCTTCCCCGCGGAAGGCTTCCGTTCCCCGGAAGTAGAAGTCGTCCAGCCCGTAGGCCAGTTGCCCGAGCATGGCGAGCCGCGAGGCGAGGGGGTATTCCCGCCGGTGCAGCAGTCGCAGCATGGCCGCGCGCACCGTCTCCGCGTGGAAGGTATAGGCGTCCTCCGTGTCCACGGGGATGTGCCTCGCCGTTTCTGGCCGCGTGACGTGTGGAGACGAAGCGGGCAGTGGCACCGGCTCCAGCGCGTCCTCCTCCAGCAGGCACGAGCGAGCCACCTCGGGACAGGCCAGGGTCCCGGAGACCTCCACCCGTTCGCCCCAGCGTGTGACGACGCGCGGGAAGGTGGCGCAGATGTCCGGAAGCAGTGCGTCCCCGTGGCGGCGCTGGAGCGAGCACAACCGCTCCGCGTCCAGCAAGGGGCAGTGCCCGTCCGGACGCATCTGGATGAAGGCCTGCTCCGTGGGGGCGCCACCCGGATTCGGGGAGACGCACTGGCGCAGGCGCTCCGACTCCTCCGGGTCGCTCGAGACCACCGCCTGCATCCGCTGCCAGTGAGAGCCGCTCACCGGCACCTTCAGCCCCGAGCAGCAGGTGTCCTCACAGCGCTCCGCGATGCAGCGGAAGCGCGTCATGTAGCGCGGGAGGGTGGACTCGGAGGGCATGGGCAGTCGGGAGACTACCCTCACCCCTTCCGTCAGGGCATCTGCTGGAGCGTGTCGAGTGCCGCCTTCGCCTGCACCAGCCCGTGGCCGTAGTGTGCGTCATGCCCCGGCTCGCCCAGGTCCTTCGCGCTGCGCTCCAGCAGCGCGCGCACCTCGTTGGCCTTCAGGGAGGGACGTGCGCTCCACACGAGCGCCGCCACGCCCGTCACGTGCGGCGTGGCCATCGAGGTGCCCGGGAACCGGGCGTAGTCCACTGCGCGCAGGCTCACGCGCACCTGCTTGCCCAGGTGAGCGAGCACGGCCGCCCGCGACTCCCTGCCCACCGCGAGCGAGGGCACCCACTTGCGCCCCGGTCCGTCCAGACCCAGTTGCCAGGATTGGCTCTCGGATTCCTCGGCGCCGAAGACGATCGCCCGCGCGCCCTGTCTCATCACATTCCGCGCGCTGTCCGTGACGGAGTAGAACCCGGCCAGCCGCACATAGGCCACGAAGCCCTCGCACGTGCCGCTCTTGCACTCGCCGACGTCGCCCATGCCGCAGTCGACCAGCTCTCCCGTGTACTCACCCGCGGGCGCGAAGAAGATCGAACGCGAGGTGTACCGCGCTCCCTCCGCGTCGAGCTCCGGCTCGGTGGCTCCCTGCACGCTGATGGAGGAGAGCACGTCCACGCCAGGCGCCACCAGGCTCAGCCCCTCGCCGCGGTTGGAGAAGGAGGCCACCTGTTCCTTCGCGTCCACGGCGCCCACCGCCATCACGGACGGATAGGCCGACGGGTAGCTGAGGGGCGCCTCGTCTCCCGGGCGGCTGTCGTTTCCCGCCGCCGCGACGATGAGCATTCCCCCGTCCACCGCGGCCTGGAATGCCTCCCGCGCCGTGTTTCCCATGTCCATCGGCGCCCCGAGCGACAGCGAGGCGATGTGCGCCCCCTGCTGCTTGCACCACTCGAGTCCCGAGAGCACGGTGCTGATGCTGGCGCTCTCGTGCACGTTGAGCACCCGGGCGATCAGCAGCTCCACGCCGGGGGCCACTCCCACCATGCCGCCCTGGCTCATGGCCGGCCAGGTCGTGCCTCCCGAGCCGAGCTGGGCCGCGACGATGCCCGCCACGTGTGTGCCATGGCCAAGGCCTCTCACGCCGTTCGACTCGTCGCTCGGGTCGTCATCGTCATCCACGAAGTCGTGGCCGGCCGCGTAGGGAATGGCCAGCTCGGGGTGCCGCCGGTCGATGCCACTGTCGATGATGCACACCCGGATGCCCGCGCCGGTCGGCGCTCCCGTGTCGAGCACGCCATCCTCGTTGGCGTCCCACACCTGCTGGGCCTGCACGAGCCTCAGCGCGTCCGTGTACTCATCCACCGAGCCGGTCGTCGTGGGCAGGCCGAGCGCGTGCACCTCGAGGTCCGGCTCGATGCTCTCCACGTCCGGATCCGCGGCGAGCCGGGCCCGCTCCTCGGGGGTCACACGCGCGGCCACCGCCGGGACGAGGCGGTACTGCGCCGTCACCTGACCTCCCAGGCGCCGCACCGTGGCCGCGCTCACCCGAGCGCTGGAGCGGTAGCGGACGAGCACGGCCTCGCGTCCATCCGGGGTCTGGCGCAAGGCCTCATCGGGGAGCGCGTTCTCGACCACGTCTCCGCACTCGTTGTGCCCCTGCACCGACACGTCGTCGGCCCCACCCGAACACGCCGCCAGGGCCAGAAGCCCGAGATGTGCCCAACGCCGCATCATCGACCTCCATTTCCACTTCGGAGGGAGTTGGGGTTGCGCCGGGGTTGGTGCCAGGGGGAGCCGAATTTTCCAGTGGAACGGACGTGCCCGGGTTCACAGAAGTGTAACACGAGCGTCCCCTCGCGGACGGTGCGTGGGTGCTACTTCGTGCTACACAGCCCGGGTGTCAGCGTTCTCCCTTCCGCCGGAGCTCCCGAGCGAGCCCGAAGTGCTGGTCGAGTCTCCTCGCTGGTCCGTGGTGAAGCGGCGCGCGGACGGGGGCGTGGACTTCATCTCGCCGCTGCCGTGTCCCTACAACTACGGCTGCATTCCCGGGTTGAGCTCGGGGGATGGGGATCCCCTGGACGTGGTGGTGCTCGGTCCGCGTCTGCGCCGGGGCGAGCGCCTGCGAGTACCGGTGGTGGGGGTGATTGGCTTCCTCGACGCGGGCTGCGCCGACCCCAAGGTCATCTGCAGTGCGCGGCCCCTGAGCGCGGCGGAACGCACGGGGCTCGAGACCTTCTTCCGCGTCTACGCCCTCTTCAAGCGGGTGCTCCACCGCGTGCGGGGCAGGAGCGGAGGGGACACGCGCTTCGTGGGCTGGCTCGCGGACGTCACGGGGCGCTCAGCATGAAGCGTCGCAGGAGCGCGGGAGGCACTGGGCCGAACGAGAAGAGCTCGTCGTGGAAGCGGGCCTCGTCGAAGTGGCGCCCGCGCTCGCGCCGGCAGTCCTCCTCGAGCCGTTCGAACTCGAGCGCGCCGAGCAGGTAGGTGATGGACTGCAGGGGCAGGCGCTTGTAGCGGAGGATTTCCCGCCGCGCGTTGGGCTCGGGCATGCTGGCGGAGCGCATGAGATAGCTCACCGCGGCCTCGTCATCCATGCGCCGGGTGTGCAGGCCGATGTCCACCACCACGCGTACGGCGCGCAGGGCCCGGGCCACCAGCGCCGTGAGTTCCTCGGGGGCGGAGTAGAAGCCCGCGCGCCGCATCCGCTCCTCGGCGTAGGTGGCGTAGCCCTCGATGTTGAGCATGGGGCCGAAGTGGCCGCGCGCCATGGCCACGTGGTCCGTCACGAGGAGGAAGCGGACCGGGGCGGGATGGTGGGAGAAGGCCCGCTGCCAGGCGACGCTCTGCAGGAAGTGGCCGGGGATGCCCTCGTGCACGGCCAGCAGCGTGGCCCAGACGGTGGGGTGCGCGGCGGCCATGGGGGCCAGCACGAACCAGCCCACCTTGCGGGGATCCTTCAGCGGCGCGGGCCAGTTGGTGCCGCGAACGTCCACCATGCCTGGAGGAAGGGGCTTGAGGCCGAGCCGGCAGCCCTCGGGGACGTTGAACAGCTCCCGCTCGTGGATGAAGGACTCGGCGTGCGCGATGCGCTCCCGGTAGAGGGGGATGACGTCCTCGTCGTGGGCGGGGTGCTCCAGCTCGAGCCGCGCGAGCAGGGTCCGGGCGTCCGCCAGATTGGAGAGGGTGGAGGGCGCTCCGGGAACCTCCGCGGCGAGCTGAGCGGCGAGCTGGACGATGGAGTGCTGGGCCCGCGCCAACACCTCCTCGGCCCGCTGCACCAGCTCCTCGGGAGAGGCGGTGAGGCCGAACATGTGTCGCAGCCGCCACCGGTACTCGTCCTCGCCGAGGACCACGCCGGCGTGCGCATGGGGCTGCACGCGCTCGCGCAGGAAGCGCTGGTGGGCGGCGAAGGCCTCGCGGGCGTCATGGGCCGCGTGCTGGAGCGCACGGGCCTCGGCGCTGGAGAGTGTCACCTGGTGTGCTTCGGGCAGGGCCGGGAGGTGCTCGAAGTACCGGACGATGACGGGGAGCTGGTCCTCGGCGAACTCCTGGACGATGTGCACATCCGGCACCTCTCCCGAGGCGAGCCCCTCGGCGAGCAGCTGCTCCTGCTGTTGGAGGAAGGTGGGGATGCGCGCGGCCCGGCTGGCGATGGCGGACCAGTCCTCGGCCGTCTCGGCCTGGCCGATCTGGTACTGGAGCATCGTGTGCGGATAGGTCGACAGCTCGACATTGCTCCGGTGTCCGCGCAGGTCCTCGTGGGCGTGGACGTGGAACCGGCAGACGCCGAGCATCGCCATCCAATCGAGCCAGGCGTCCGGGGGGAACTCCTCGGGCGCGAGCCGCTCGAGTTGCGCGAGGGTGTCGCGGTGCAGGGCGTACTCGTCGGCCAGCGCGGACGGAGAGAGGTCCTTGAGCCGGTCGTCCAGGTGATGGAGTCCGAGGGTGGTGGCCTCCTCGGGCTGGCTCTGGAGGTAGCGCTCGAAGAACGAGGCGCGGAGCCGGACGAAGGCGTCGAGGGCGGGCGAGGGGGCCTTGCTCATGGCACCCTGAGGGTAGTCATCGTGGACCGGAAGGGTGAGCAGCCGAGCGACGACGGTCACCGCCGCCGGGATGGCCTCGGCGACGAGGCCCTCGCGGGCATCCCATCGTCCCGCGTGCCTGCCTGCCCTTCATCCGAGCCCCCCAGGCAGCCGGGGAGCGGATAAGGTGCGCGGGTCATGCCCGCGCTGCTCCGGCTCTCGCTCCCACATCGTCCGACTCTTCGAGGGGGAGGCGGCCTTCATCGGACTGTCAGGAGGGCTCATGACCACCTACATCTTCCCCGCCCGTCTGGCGGTGGCCAGGGGGATCTCATCCACCCTGTGCGCCATCCTGGCCGGGCTGTATCCTGCGCATCGTGCCGCCGCCTTGAACGGGGTGGAGGCGCTCGCCTAAGAGTGAGTCCCATGGCCGCCAACCTGCAGAATCCCTTCCACATCCTCCTGGTCGAGGACGAGCCCGTCATCCGGGAGCTCGTGCGTTCCATGTTGAGCGACGGGGCCGTGGAGGTGGTGTGCGCCGCCAATGGCATCGAGGGCCTGAAGCTGGCCAAGAGCCGCCCCTTCCAACTCGTGCTGATGGACGTGGTGCTGCCGCAGCTCGACGGCATCTCGGTGTGCCGGATGCTCAAGAGCGATCCGGTCACCTCGAAGGTGCCGGTCTACATGCTCACGGCCAAGTCCAAGAAGTCGGACATGGAGAGCGCCACGCTGGCGGGAGCGGACGGCTACATCCAGAAGCCCTTCAAGGGCGCGGAGCTGATGGCGCTGGTGGATCGGCTGCGCACGGCGGCCTGAGGGGCCGCGGCGGGCTCAGGGCAGGCGCGGGTGGAGGTAGCGCGCCAGCAGCAGGAAGTGATCCCAGTCCAGGTCCACGAACTCGAGCGCCACGCCGTGCGCCTCGCGGCGGACGATGGTGCACGCGGTGGTGATGTCCCCGATGCCGGGCAGTGGGAGCGTGACGGTGAGCTGCCGCGTGGTGTCCGCGGGATGGCCGAGCAGGAACAGGCCGGCCATGGACAGGTCGCGAGCCTTGACGAGCACGGTGCGCTCGCCGATGTGCACCTTGACCATCCAATTGGCCTCCACGCGCGGGTGGTAGCGCTCGTGGATGCGAAGGGGGCCGGTGGACGGCGTCATGGGAGCTCCTCGGGGTGCGACAGGGGGCTACGAGTCTGGAGCAGCTCCCGGAGGGCGCAACTTTTCGTCCGGGGCCCCGTCCACCCGTCCGTCCACGCGCGTGGATGCGCGCTCCACGGTGTGGAGGGTTCCTCGGGAGGGGGAGCCGCCATGTGCCCGAGATGACTCCACGCGCCGGTTGGCACGCCGGCTGAAGAAGCCCCCTCGCATCTCGAGCGCAGGAGGCATCACGTGGAGAACGGCAATCGGATTGGCAATCTGTCCATCACCCCCACCGTGGCGCGGCAGACGCCGCGGAACGATTTCGGCACGGTGCTCGCGCACACGGCTCAGGAGGTGGTGAGGACGGGAGCGGGGGTGGTTGCGGCGCTGGTGCCGGGCTCGCCGATGGTGAGCGCGGCGGTGGCGAGCGTCAGCTCGGTGGTGTCGACGTCGACCTCGTCGATCCAGCGCACCGGGGCGACGGCGAGCGGCGCGGGGAGCACGGCGGGCACCACGGGGCAGGGCGACCAGTGGGATCTGCTCGCGGCCCAGAAGGAGATGCAGGCCGAGGGGGCGAAGATGAACCTGGAATACATGGCGCTGCAGAACGACATGCAGAAGGAGAGCCGGGCGCACAACGCCATCTCCAACATCATGAAGGTCCGTCACGACTCGGCGAAGGCGGCCATCAACAACATCCGCTAGGGGCGCGCCATGGCCATCGACAAGGTGGGGGCGATTGGCGGGGCGGGAGCGACGCCCGCGCTGGATCCCTCGGGGAAGGCGGATTTCGGCAAGGTGCTGGAGGGGGTGAAGGCGCCGGCGAGGCGGCTGGGGCCCCAGGTGGCGACCGAGGGGGCTCCGTCGCCGGCTGCCCCCCCGGAGCGGACGGAGGCCGCGCGCGGGACGTGCACGGCGGAGGGAGTGGGGAAGGCTCCGGCGGGGACCTCGGAGGTCCAGGCCGGGGGGCGGGTGGATTCGGTGCGGGCCGCGCGGTCTCAGCAGGCGGTGCAGGTGCTGGACCGGGTGAGCGAGGCGCAGAAGCGGTTGGATCGCGTCCTGGAACTGGCCGAGTCCGGCAGGTCGTTCTCGCCGACCGAGCTGATCGCCCTCCAGGCCCACGTGTACCGGGCGAGCCAGGAGCTCGATCTCGCCGGCAAGGTCGTCGAGAAGGCGACCGGCGGCGTCAAGCAGGTACTGCAGACCCAGGTGTGAGGAGTTGCCCATGTTCTTCAGACGCTGTCTCTTCCTGCTGCTCCTGTGCGCCGCGGGGTGCCGGGAGCGCATCCAGCACGGCCTGGACGAGCGCCAGGCCAACGAGCTGCAGACGGTGCTCGTCGAGCGGGGGCTCGACGCGCGCAAGGTGCCCGAGACGGGCAAGAAGCCCACGTGGGCCATCGAGGTGACGGAGGAGCAGTCCTCGGACGCGGTGCGGATCCTCGCCGAGCTGGGGCTGCCTCGCCCCGTGCAGGACGAGGGCTGTGACGTCTTCGGTGGGGGCGGGCTGGTGAGGACGCCGGTGGAAGAGCAGCTCTGCCGGGGGCGGGTGATGGAGCGGGGCCTGGAGAAGACGCTGCAGACGGTGGAGGGCGTCATCCTCGCGCGCGTGCACCTGGTGGTGCCACCGCCACCGAGGCCCGGACAGCAGCCGGTACCAGCGAAGGCCTCGGCGATGTTGCGCGTGGCACCCGGCTACGCGGACACCCTCAAGGGCACCCGGGAGATGCTGCGCGCGCTCATCGCGGGAGGCGTGGAGGGACTCTCCCCCGAGGGGGTGTCGCTCATGGTGGACGAGGTGTCCACGCGGGTGGTGGCGCCCACGCGGGGAGTGTCTCCGCTGACACGGCTGCGGGTGTTGCTGGCGATCCTGTCCCTGGCCGTCACGGGGCTGTCCGTGGGGCTGATCCTGGTGACGCTGCGCCTGCGGCACCATCGTGCCAGGGCGGAAGCGAAGCCCGTGCTTCCGCCTGCGCCCGCGCGACCCGTGGTGACGCCCGGGGCCGCGCGCAAGGTGGCGTGAGCCTCGAAGGAAGGTGAGTCATGGAGGCGACGCGCATCGAGCGTCCTGGAGCGAGGACTCCGGGACCAGAGCAGACAGTGGCCAGCCGGGCACCCGGGAATCCGTTGCCCGAGCCCTGGAAGAAGCCCCCGGGTCCGGCGCCGGTGAAGTCTCCGCCTCCGGCTTTGCTCTCCCTGGAGCGGCTCGCGTTGGTGGCACTGGTCTTCGGGCGGGAGCGGGCGGCAGCACTGCTCGATGGGTTGAGCGGGCCGGAGGCACGGCAGGCGAAGAACCACCTGGCCGGGTTCGCCGCGCTCTCGTCGGCGAGGCGACAGGCCCGGGTTGCGGTGGAGTTCGGAGTGAGGCCGGATGCCGCGGCGCGGCTGCGGGGCGTCATGGAGGCGGCTCCGGAGGTATTGCGGCGGGAGATCTTCCGGAGGCTACCGCCCTACCACCGCAGTCTCTTTCCGGAGCGTCAGCTGGAGCCACCTGACGCGGCGGCCACTCCGGCGGTGTGTTCGCTGGCCGAGCGGCTCATCCGCGAAGCCACGCGCTGAGACCCCTGTTCCGATTCGGGACGCCCCCTGACCTTCAACCCCTCGTTTTCGCATGCGCGGCCTCTGGCATTGGCCGTGAACAGGAGCGGCTCGTCCGCGCCACGGAGCAACCATGCAGAGTCCTCTCGGAGATTCCTCCCAGTCCACGATGTTGAAGCCAATGGGGCTGCGCCGGCTCGGTACCCGCCGGTTGTCTCGAGCCCACGTGGCACTGAATGAACGCCCCCAGGTGGCGCGGCTCGCGAGGCAGGCGCTCGCTGTGGTGTGTGAAGCACTCGGACGGGAGTTGGGGTGTGTCGTCCGGGCGGAGGCCCGGTTGCTGGAGGCGGTGGTGATGCCGGCGACGGGGCTGGCGCATACGGCGGCCTTCGCCCTGGTGGACCTGTCGGCGAGAGGCGGGACGGCGGTGCTGGAACTGGAGCCGCCGTTGCTCTTCGCCGCGCTGGAGCGCCTGGCGGGGGCGGGGACGAAGCCCGGTCCCATCACGGACCTGACTCGTCTGGAGGAAGCCTCCTTCGCCTTTCTGGGCCTGTCGGCGCTGTACGCACTGCGTGAGCAGGAGGAGCTACGACGGAGATTCGGCCCGCGCCTCACCGGAGTGACGATGCAGCGCACGGAGGCGCTGGCGCGTCTCGATGCCCGGCAGCGCCACCTGGGCGTGGAGCTGACGGTGACGGTGGGGCAGACGACCGCGGGTGGGCGGCTGGTGCTTCCCTCGGTGGTGCTCGAAGGGGTGCTGAAGGAATTCCCGGCGGATGGTGACGCGGAGATCGCTCCCGAGGTGCTGGCGGCTCGGCTGCGGGCCCGCTGCTTCATGGGGTGCACGTCGTTGTCGCGCGAGGCGCTGGCGTCGCTCGGGCAGGGGGACGTCGTCTTGTTCGAGGGGCTGCGCTGGGGAGGCACGCAGCCGTTGGGCTCCGGGCGCCTGGTCCTGCGCGGCTTCGAGTTGATGGGTGACTTCACCCCCGAGGGTTTCTCGTTGAACCGCGCGCACAGGCGCGGACTTCTCCAGGAGTCGGACATGGTGACCGTGGTCGAGCGAAGCGAGGGGATGCCCCCGCTGCCAGTGGAAGTGGAAATCGAGCTGACGCGGCTGATGCTGCCGCTGTCCGAGTTGGCGGGGCTCAAGCCGGGGGCGCTGCTGCCGTTGCGCATCAACGCGAGCGAGCCGGTGCTGCTGCGCGTGGGGGACCGGGTGGTGGCGCGGGCGGAGCTCGTGGATATCGAGGGAGAGGTGGGGGCCCGCATCCTCACCCTCATGCCGTGAGCGCTCCGATGAAGACCTCGTTCGATTCCGTGTCTCCGCGGGCCCGGATGCTCCTGGCGCTCACGCTCGTCCTCGGGCTGGCGGCGCTGGCCCCGCTGGGTGGGGCCTCGGCGGCCTCGGTGGCCCGGGGGCTGCTGGGCGCCGCGGCCCTGGGGGGCCTGGGCTGGTGGCTCGTGCGCCGTGGCCGGGCCGAGCACCGGTTCTCGCTCACCGAGCGCATGCGGGTGGTGTCCCGGACAGGCCTCTCCCAGCGCTGTGGACTGGCGCTGGTGGAGGTGGATGGAAGCCGGTACCTCGTGGCCTTCGGAGACTCCTTCGCGGAGGTCCGCCGGGTGCACACACCCGTGCGATGCGAGAAGGAGACCGGGTCATGAGCCGCGCGGTGCTCGTGCCAGGCGTCCTCGTTCCGGGGTTGGCGTCGGCGGCGGAGATGTCGTTCTCGCAGCTGTCCTTCGCGGGCAGCCCGCTGTCGATGATGGGCATGCTGGCGGTGATGTCGCTGCTGCCCTTCGCGGTGCTGATGCTGACCAGCTTCTCGAAGATCGCCGTGGTGCTGTCGCTGGCACGCTCGGCGATGGGAACACAGCAGGCGCCGCCCACCATCGTGCTCACCGGGCTCGCCGCGGTGCTGACGGGCCACATCATGGCTCCGGTGATGGAGCGCATGTATGACGCGGGGCAGGCCGTCTACCAGGACGTCGGCTCCGGTGCGCAGATCCTCGGCGCCGCGGGCGAGGTGACCGAACCGCTGCGTGTCTTCCTGGTGAAGCATGGCAGCCCGGAGGAGAGGGCCCGCTTCATGGAGCTGGCGCGAGAGCTGCGGCCACCCGAGGAAGCCGAGCAGGTCCACGAGGACGATCTCTTCGTGGTCATTCCGGCCTTCGTCATCACCGAGCTGAAGGAGGCCTTCCAGATTGGCTTCCTCGTCTTCCTCCCGTTCCTGGTGTTGGACATGGTCATCGCCAACGTGCTGCTCGCGCTCGGGATGCAATCCCTGTCACCGAGCCAGGTGAGCCTGCCCTTCAAGATCCTCCTCTTCGTCGCCGTGGATGGCTGGGCGCTGCTCGCGCGCGGCCTGATCCTCGGCTACCGGTGATGCCATGAGCCAGGACGTCCTGCTCTTGCTCGGCCGCGAGGCGCTGCTGCTGATGGTCCTCGCGTCCCTGCCACCCATCGGGGCGAGCCTGGTGGTGGGGTTCCTGATGAGCCTCTTCCAGGCGACCACACAGCTCCAGGAGAGCACCCTCACGGTGGTGCCCAAGCTGTGCGCGGCGGTGCTGGCGCTGGTGGTTGCCGGGCCATGGATCGCCGGTCAGCTCACCCTCTTCGCACATCAGGTCCTGACGGTCATCGCGGAGGTGGGCGGGTGAACCTCGAGCTCCTTCGTGCCCAGCTCGACTCGTTGGGGCCGAGCGTGGTGGCGGTGGCGTTGTGCGCCGCGCGCCTGCTGCCGGTGGCCTTCCTGTGCCCGCTGCTGGGGGGACAGGCGGCTCCGACGACGGTGAAGCTCGCCCTGGTGCTGAGCCTCGCGCTCTTCCTGCACCACGTGGCGGGAGTGTCCCTGCCGGCGCCGGTGGAGACGCCGATGCAGCTGGCCGCGTTGGCGATGAAGGAGCTCTCCTACGGCACGTCCGTGGGGCTGGTGGCGGCACTACCCTTCGACGCGGCGCGGATGGGGGGGCGCTTCATCGACCTCTTCCGAGGCACTTCGGCGGAGGCGAGCCTTCCCGTGACCGGGACGCGCGAGTCGGCCACGGGGGATGCGCTCTACCCGCTTCTCGTCGGGCTGGTGGTAACGGGAGGGCTCATGCCCGTCGTCCTCGCGGGGTTGGTGCGTGGCTTCGGATGGGTGCGGCTCGGCGCCTACGTGCCCACCGAAATGGCGGTGATGCATGTGGTGGGACTCGCTGGAGGCGCGATGGCCACGGGGCTCGCGGTGGGCGCGCCTGTCGCCGCCGCGGTGATGGCCGTGGACTGCCTGCTGGGAATGGTGTCGCGCGCCGCGCCCCAGGTGAACCTCCAGGAGGTGGGCGCGCCGCTGCGCATCCTCGCGGGGGGCGCATTGCTGTGGCTCGCGGTGGGCCTCCTCTGTGAGCGGCTGCTCGCGGGCTTCCTCTCCGTGGAGGGCGGGCTGTTCCGGCTCGGAGAGGTGGCTCGGTGAGTGAGAAGACGGAACAACCTTCCTCGAAGCGCCTGCGCGAGGCGCGCCGCAAGGGACAGATTCCGCGCAGCCGCCTGTTGTCTTCCAGCGTGGTGACGCTCGGGGGGCTGTTGGGACTCACCTTGTTGGCGCCCGAGGGCTTCGCGCGGCTGAAGGATTGGACGGCCCGGCTGATGCTGCACCAGGAGCCCACGGGCGCGCTGCGGGAGGCGGGGTGGATGATGGCCCTCCTGGTGGGACCAGCGCTCGGTGGCGCGTTGCTGGCGTCCCTCGCGGTGTCCGTGGGCACGGTGGGTTTCGAGCTGAACGCGGAACACGTGATGCCGAAGCTCGATCGCATCAGCCCGGCGGCGGGCCTGAAGAAGCTCTTCAGCGTGAGGCCGCTCATCGAGATGGGAAAGGCGCTGCTCGTGGCCGCGGTGATGGTGTGGCTCGTCTGGAGCGCCGCCGTGGAGGCGGGTCCGGATGTGCTCCGTGCGGCCTGGCTGGAGGGAACGCTGGGCCTGGAGCACATCGTGGGCCGGCTCGGCCCGCTCGCCCTCCGGCTCGCGTGCGTCCTCGTGGCGTTGGGGGTGGGGGACTACGCGCTGGCGCGCCGACGGCACGTGAAGGACCTGATGATGACGCGCGAGGAAGTGAAGCGTGAGCACAAGGAGAGCGAGGGCGACCCGCACCACAAGGGGCAGCGCAAGGCGTTGCACCGCCAGTTGGCGGCGGGAGGCCCGGCACGTGGAGTGCAGAAGGCGAGCGTCGTGGTCGTCAATCCCACGCACATCGCGGTCGCGCTCCGCTACGCCACGGAGGAGTGTGGGGCGCCGTACCTCGTCGCCAAGGGGCGCGAGGCGGACGCTCTCGCACTGAGACGCGAGGCCGAGCGGCTCGGAGTTCCCGTGGTTCGGGACGTGCCGCTGGCTCGCGGCCTCATCCACTACGACGTCGGGGAGGAGATCCCCGAGGAACTGTATCAGGCCGCCGCGGCGGTCCTCCGGGCGGCGCAGGAGTCGCAGGACGTGGACGCTCGTCCACGGAGGCAGATGTCATGAATGGACTGGTGAAGATTCTCTCGAGGGCGCGCGAGTCCTCGGACGTTGTGCTCGCCGTGGCGATGGGCGCGGTACTGGGGGCGCTCATCATTCCCCTGCCACCCTGGCTGCTGGACCTGGGGTTGGCCATCAACCTGGCGGCGGCGGTGGCGCTGCTGGTGGCGGCGCTCCATGCCAAGGACGCGTTGAAGGTGACGTCCTTCCCGACGCTGCTCCTGTTCACCACGCTCTTCCGGCTCGCGCTCAACGTGTCATCCACACGGCTGGCGCTCGCGGAGGGACACGCGGGAGAGGTCATCCAGGCCTTTGGCGAGTTCGTGGTGCGGGGCGACTACGTCGTCGGAGCGGTCCTCTTCGCCATCCTCACGCTGGTGCAGTTCCTCGTGGTGGCCAAGGGCGCCGAGCGCGTGGCCGAGGTCTCCGCTCGCTTCACCCTGGACGCGATGCCGGGCAAGCAGATGTCCATCGACGCGGACCTGCGAGCGGGGGCCATCGACCAGACGCAGGCGCGCCGCCGGAGGCGCGATCTGGAGCGCGAGTCCCAGATGTTCGGTGCCATGGATGGCGCGATGAAGTTCGTGAAGGGAGACGTCATCGCCGGTCTGGTCATCGTCGCGGTGAACCTCCTGGGCGGCATCTGCATCGGCATCCTGCAGAACGGGATGACACTGGCCGACGCGGCCGCCACCTACGCCCTCATCGCCATCGGTGACGGTCTGGTGTCGCAGATTCCGTCGCTGTGCATCGCGGTGGCGGCGGGTCTCGTGGTCACGCGCGTGGCCTCGGAGAAGGAGGATGATTCGCTCGGTGCGGAGATCGGCTCGCAACTCTTCGGCGAGGCCAAGGCGCTCTGGGTGGTGGCCGCGCTCTGCGTGGCCCTCGCCGCGATGCCGGGGATGCCTCACCTGACGTTCCTCGGGCTGGGGGCGGCGATGGGGACGCTCGCGCACTCCCTGGCTCAAGTGAAGGCCGCCGCGATGGAGGAGGAATCCGCCGGGGACCGGGCCGACGGCAAAGCCGAAGCCGGTGGGGCGGCGCAGGGGGAGCCGGGCGCGCCACCAGAAAGCGCGGTGGCGCCGGTGGGGGTCGCCCCGCTGACGGTGGACCTGGCGCCAGACCTCACCCCGCTGGCGAAGGAACAGGGTGGCGCGTTCGTGCACCAGGTCCTCAACCGGATGCGGGACGAGGTCTTCTATGAGCTCGGTGTGCGCGTGCCCGGCATGCGGGTGCGGACCGATGCCGCGTACCTGCCGGCGGGTACCTATCGCATCCTGATCGACGAGGTGCCCGCTGGGATGGGACAGGTCGTGCCTGGGGCGCTCTACGCGCTGGCGCAGCCGGAGGAGATGGCCTTCCTGGAGGTGAAGGCGGAGCCCGTGGTGGACCCGTCCACCGGCAAGCCCATCAGCCGCGTGTCGGCGGAGGCACGTGCGCGCCTGGAGATGGCGCAGGTCCCGCTCCGGAGCGCCGGGGAGCTCATCGCCGAGCACCTGCGGAGCGTCATCCGTGCCCGCGTGGCGGGGTTCCTGGGCATCCAGGAGGTGCAGGGACTGCTGGACGGGCTCGAGGCCCAGGCTCCCACGTTGGTGAAGGAAGCACTCCAGAAGGTCCCGTTGCCGCTGCTCACCGAGGTGTTGCGCAAGCTCGTGGAGGAGCAGGTGAGCATCCGGAACATGCGTGCCATCCTCGAGGCCCTGGTGGCCCCCACCACCGAGGGCGATGCCACGGCCCTGGCCGAGCGCTGCCGTCAGGCGCTCTACCGCTACCTCAGCCACAAATTCGCCCCGTCCGGACCGCTCTTCGCCTACCTGGTGGATCCGGACATCGAGGAGACGCTGCGCTCTGGTGGACCTCGCGGGCCAGCACCCGCGCCCGAGCAGGTGGCGGAAATCCTGGAAGGGGTGAAGCGCATCGCCACGGGAGGGCAGACCGTGCTGCTCACGGCCCCAGACGTCCGGCGGACCCTGCGCAAGCTGTGCGAGGGCTCCTTTCCGGACGTCGCGGTGCTCACCTACGGCGAACTGGACATGAACCTGCAGATCCGCCCGCTGGGGCGGCTCTCGCCCGTGGCCCTGGGGCGTTGAGCGGAGGCTAGTAGTTGGAGCCGCTGCCGCTCTTGGGGTCGAAGGAGATGTCGGACTGCGGCGTCTGGGGTGCCGGCCGGTTGACCCGGTCGCGCAGCTCCTTGCCCGTGCGGAAGAGCAGGCCCCGCTTGGGCTTCACGGGGATGATCTGCCCCGTCTTCGGATTGCGCCCCTGGTAGCCCTGGTAGTTCTTCACGTGGAAGGCACCCAGCCCGCGGATCTCGATGTTCTCCCCGCGGCAGAGCGCATCCCTCATGGACTCGAAGATCGTCTCGACCGTGGCCTCGGCCTGTTTCTGCGTCATCCCCTTCTTGGCGACGAGGACGTTGATCAGATCGGACTTGAGCATCGCACGCTCCCGCAAACCGCGTAACCCCTCGGAAACAGGGCGCTTGGCCCGTGGTCGAATCCCGAAACGATAACAGAACGAATCCCGCGTGCAAGCCCCGAGGCCCGCCAACCTCCTGGAAACCTTACGGATTTCCGCTTCCAGTCTCCGCCTGGGTCGTGCTTGGGGCCGGGGCGGGTGTCGCCTGCGCCTCCGCGAGCCCGGGGCGCACCAGGATGGCCAGGTCCAGCCACCGGGTCTGGCGCAGCACATCGAGTCCGGCCCTGTCCGACTCCCGGAAGAAGGCGTCCAGGACTTCGAAACCGGGGGCACGCGGGCTCTTCCGAGCACCGGGCTCTACGGGGTTGTAGACGCCGTGGACGGCGAGCGTCAGGTCGGCCAGGGTCAGCTCCGCCGGGGGACGGGCCGGTAGGAGGCCTCCCCGGCGGTGTCGTTGGATCAGCCCCGCCTGCTCCATGTCGTCCACCACCTCGTGGACGAGCGACTCGGTGACCCGGAGGCGCAGTGCCAGGTCCCGGGGCAGGGGCGGCGTCCCACCGTCGAACCAGACCAGCGTGGTTTCCTGGGCCACCCGGGCCGCCACCAGCTCCCGCGCCCGAGGGTGGGCGCCGAAGGCCCACAGCGAGTCCCGGAAGGTGGCGTGCTCCACCGCGTAGGAGAGGCGGGCTCCGATGAGGATGAGGAGCCAGTCCACATACAGCCACGCGAGGAACATGGGCAGGGCACCCAGCGAGGCGTAGAGCGGGTTGTTGCGGAAGCTGTACGCGGCGGCCTCCGTGTACACGTGCCGCGCCACGCTCCAGGCCATGCCCGCCACCATCCCGCCCGCCAGCGCCGACCGGAAGCGCAGGTGGGTGTTGGGCGTCACGTAGTAGAGCAGGGAGAGCCCCGCCACCGCCGTGAGCGGGGACAGGGCACTGAACAGCAGCTCGAAGAGGCCCAGGAAGAGCGGCGTGTGGGTGGCCTCCAGGAAGGAGCGCACCACGCTCGTTCCCGCGAACGAGATGGCCAGCATCAGGGGCCCCAACAGCAGCAGCCCCGCGTAGATGAGCGCCCGGACCACCCACGGGCGATGGTTCTTCACGCCCCAGATTTCGTTCAGCGAGACGTCGATGTTCTGCAGCAGCGAGCCCGCCGAGACGAGCAGACCGAGGAATCCCGCGCTCCCGATGGCCGTCGTGTTTCCCGGTTCCAGGAACCGCTCGAGGAAGGCCGCTGACTCCTCACGCACGCCAGGGGCCAGCACCGCGAAGACGATCTCCCTCAGGCGCTGCTGGACCGTCTGCTGGTGGTAGGCGCCCAACAGGGCCAGCACCACCGTCAGCAGGGGAACCAGGGAGAAGACGCTGATGTAGGTGAGCGCCGCGGCCCTCAGGCGGATGTTCTCACCCAGGAAGCCTCGCGCCAGGCCGCGCACCGCCAGCAGCGTATCCGCCGCGAAGCGGCCCGCCCGGGTGCGCTCCAGCGGAGCCCAGGTGCTCCGGGCCCATTGGAGTGCGCGAGCGCGCAGTCTCTGGAGGATGCCAACCAATGCCAGGGCGCCTCGGCCAGTGGGGGAGGGTGCTCGCGACCCGGTGGGTCATCCACGATGGGTCAGATACCCTCACCCCGTCCCTCTCCCAGAGGGAGAGGGGAGGGGGGCTCAGGAGTTGCCGCCGGACTCGTTGTTGCCTCCGGACGACGTCGGAGGCGTGCCTCCCGATGGAGCCTGCTCGCCAGCCGTTGCCTGCTGTTGCTGGGCCTGCTGTCCACGTCCCTCGCGCTGCTCGGGCCGACGCTGCTCACCCCGGTTGCGGTCGCGGTCTCGGCCACCCCGGTCGCCTCGCTCGCTCCGGTCGCCTCGCTCGCCCCGCTCTCCGCCCCGGTCCCGGCCACCTCGTTCGCCCCGCTCGCCGCCCCGGTCCCGGTCCCGGTCGCGGTCACGGCCACCCCGCTCGCGGTCTCGGCCGCCCCGGTCACCCCGCTCGCCGCCCCGGTCGCGGTCACGGCCGCCCCCCTCGGAGCGGAAGCCGCGCTCGCCACCGCCGCTCTCCGGCCGGCGCTGCATCGACAGCTCGCCATCTCCCGAGCCCGGCGACGAGGCCACCTTGTGGTCTCCGCCCTGCGCGCTGCGTCCGTAGATGTCGTACTGCTCGCGGTGGTAGTTCTGCTGCGCCTTCACCTGGATGGACTTGTTGTAGCGGTCCATCAGGTGCCGCAGCTCCTGACGCTCCTCTCCCTGGAGCAGCCGCGCCACCTCGGCGTTGCAGTTGATGACCAGCGTGGGGTCCTTGTAGCCCGGCGCCTCGCGGCGGATCTCCCCGAAGATTTCGTAGGCCACCGTGGTCGCCGTCTTCACGAAGCCCTTGCCGTCGCAGTACGGGCAGTCCTCGTGGAGGATGCGGCCGATGGACTCGCGCACGCGCTTGCGCGTCATCTCCACCAGGCCCAGCTCGGAGATCTTCAGGACGTTCGTCTTGGCCTTGTCCCGGCCCAGAGCCTCCTGCAGCGACTTGAAGACCTTGTCCCGGTTCTGCGGCTTCTCCATGTCGATGAAGTCGCAGATGATGATGCCGCCGATGTTGCGCAGCCGCAGCTGGTAGACGATCTCCTTGGCCGCCTCGACGTTGATCTTGGTGATCGTCTCCTCGAGGCTCTTCTTGCCGACGTAGCGGCCCGAGTTGACGTCGATGGCGGTGAGCGCCTCGGCCTGGTCGATGATGAGGTAGCCGCCGCTCTTGAGCCACACCTTGCGCTGGGTGGCGCGCTGCAGCTCGTGCTCGATGCCGTAGGCGTCGAAGATGGGTTCATCGGAGTCGTGCAGCACCACCCGGTCCTTGAGCGCCGGGTCTTGCGCGTTCACGAAGCCGAGGATGCGCTCGTACTCCTCGCGGTCATCCACGACCAGCTTCTCCACGTCGTGGGCGAAGAGGTCGCGCGTGGCGCGCAGGATGAGGTCCAGGTCCGGGTGCAGCAGGCCGGAGCCACCGCGCTTCTCGTTGCGGCGCACCACCTGGTTCCACACCTCGATGAGGAAGCGGATGTCGCTCTCGAGCTTCTCCTGCGGCACGTTCTCGGCCACCGTGCGCACGATGAAGCCCGTCCCGGGCGGGCGCAGCCGGTCGACAATCTCCCGCAGGCGCTTGCGCTCCTTCTCGTTGGAGATGCGGCGGCTGATGCCCACGTGGTCCACGGTGGGCATGAAGACCAGGTGACGGCCCGGGATGGAGATGTGCGAGGTGAGGCGCGCGCCCTTGGTGCCGATGGGGTCCTTGGAGATCTGGACCACGACCTCCTGGCCCACCTTCAGCAACTCCTCGATCTTGGCCGTCTTGCGCGGCTTGGATTTGTCCTCGTCGCGCTTGCGCTGCTGCTCCTCGCGCTGCTTGCGGGACTTGTCCTTCTCCCGATCCTTCTCGCGCTCACCACGGTCCTTCTGGTCGCGGCGGGCCTCGCGGGCCTCACGGGCGGCCTCGCGGTTCTCGCGCGGGGCGCGGCGCTCGCCAGCGGCCGTCTCGGGACGCTGCTGCGGGGCGGCCTCGGCCTGGGCGGGAGGCGCCACGGGGGCCGGCTCGCTCTGCGTGATGGGAGCCGGCTCGGGCGGGAGCGCCAGGGCCACCGAACCCTCGGTGGAGGGCATCGCCGCGGAGGCTTCCGGCGCCGCCTGGGCCGCCACGCTCACGGGAGCGGACTCCACGGGCGCCACCGGCACCACGGGGACGCTCACCGCCTCGGACGGGGCGGACACCGACACCGGCTCGGCTGCGGTGGAGACAGTGGGGGCGGGCTCCTCGGCGCGACGCTCCGGTTGTTCGGCCTGGGGCGCGGGCTCCTCGGCGCGACGCTCCGGCTGTTCGGCCTGGGGCGCGGGCTCCTCGGCGCGGCGCTCCGGCTGCTCGGCTCGGGGCTCCTCGACGCGTGGCGCGGGCTCCTCGACGGGGTGGGGCGTCTCGCCGCCTCCAGGGGCCTGCTGCTCGTGGACCTCCGCCTCCACCTCGGCACCGTCGGCCTCATGGGCGGCCTCGGCGGCCTCGGCCTCGGACTCCTCGGGGACGTCCGGGGTGTCCTCGTCGTGCTCGCCCTCGGTCAGCTCGAACTGGGCGCGCGCGAAGTCCGGGTCGTAGACGACGTCACTGACGTAGAGGAACGCGGCCTTCTCGAGTCCGATGTCCACGAAGGCCGCCTGCATCCCCGGGAGCACCCGGACGACGCGGCCCTTGTAGATGTTTCCGACGATCCCCTTGTCCTTCTTACGCTCGAGGTAGAACTCCGCGATGTGGCCGCCTTCGACCAGGGCCACGCGGGTCTCCCGGCCCGCCGCGTTGATGACGAGGATGCTGCTCATTGATGAATCCTGGGCGCGCGCGCGGATGCGTGAGCTCCGGCGGACGGGAGGCGACGGCGTCTCCCGCTTCCGAGCGCGCTGCGAGGGGAGAGGCGGCCCCGTCTCTTCCGCGCACACAGGTGGAGGACGGCCCATGACCGAGGGGTCCGGCTGTCTCCGCGCGGGTGAGGGTTGAGGGGACCACGACCTGCTCCTCCGAGTTCATATCGCCCCGCGATGGTCCGGCACCCTGCCGGGCGGGGACTTGCTTCCAATCGAGCGTTCGAGGCCGCCCTGGCGCTCGTACCGCCCGGCCTCTTCCTTCCACACCCGGTCGGAGCCCATCCGCGGGCGCCTTGGGGGGGCGACAGAGGCCCGGTGCAGCCGGCGCGCCCTGGTATGCCGGGAACGCACCCGTCTCAAAATCTAGAATCCATGGACCCCAAACGCCCCACCCCTGGTGGAACGTCCCGAGCCCAGAAAACGGCAAAAGGTTTTCACGCCTGATAAGACCTGTAAAGGCGAGACATGGAAAATGTCGGCCGTCTGTCAGCCTGCAGGGCCTAGGCCTGGGCCGTCGGAGCCCTTTTCCGGTTCTCCGGTTTGTCCAGCCGGCCGCCCCTCGGACGGCGGACCAGACGCAGGCCGGTCCAGGTGCTGTCGATGATGCAGATCTTGTTGTCCACCAGCCCGATGTCGAGCGCGGCCTGGCGGATGAAGTCCTCGGAGAGGGCCGTCTTGATGCCCTCGCCGCTGGGCCAGCACACCCAGATGCCCCCGGTCAGGGCCATGGCGCGCGAGAGGGCCGGCAGGCGCTGGACGAGCTCGTGGGCGTCCTGGGTGAAGAAGAGGATGACGTCCAGCCCCGTCTGGGCGGTGATGAGGAACTCCACCCCATCCGGCAGGGGATTGAGCCTCTGGACGAAGCCCCGGGGTGGGTTGATGACGGAGACCTTGCTGCCGGTCTTGATGCCGAGCATGGCCGGCAGAGAAGCCAGCGCGTAGGGAGTCATGAGCTGCGCTCCACGGTGAAGGTACTGAACTCCCCGCGCGCCTCCGAGTCGGCGCGCTCCACTTCCGTTACCCGGGCCTGGGTGGGGCCCCGGTGGCACCAGGCCACGAATGCATCCAGGGCCTCCGCCGTGCCCTCGGCCACCGCCTCCACGGAACCGTCCGAGAGGTTGCGCACCCATCCCGTCAGTCCGAGACGCAGGGCCTCGGTGCGGGCGCTCTCCCTGTAGAACACCCCTTGCACCTTGCCTCGAATCCGGAGGCTTGCTCGCCGCCTGTCCATGGTGCCTCGTCCCCTTACCCTCTGGCGTCCGTCTGGAGCAGCTGCAGGAAGGCCTGCTCGTCCAGGATTCTTACCCCGAGTTCCTGGGCCTTCTTCAGCTTGCTACCGGCGTCCTCGCCCGCCACCACCATGTCAGTCTTCCGCGAGACACTTCCAGACACCTTGCCCCCCCGGCGTTCGATTTCCTCCTTCGCCTGGTCGCGGCTCATCCCGCTCATGCCCCCGGTGAGCACCACCGTCTTGCCGGCGAAGACGCCCGTCTTCACGACGCGGGGCGCGGCCGGCGCGACTCCCGCGGCGAGCAGCGCGTCGATGGCCTCGCGGTTCTGCGGCTCGTGGAAGAAGGCGTGGATGACCTGGGCCATGGTGGGGCCCACGTCCTTGACGCGGGTGATGTCCTCGAGGCTGGCCTCGTAGAGCTGGCGCACGTCCGGGAAGGCCTCGGCGAGCGTCTTGGCGGTGGCCTCGCCCACGTGGCGGATGCCGAGCGCGTAGAGGAAGCGGGGCTGGGTGGTCTGCTTGGAGCGCTCGATGTTGGCGAGCAGGTTGTCGGCGCTCTTCTCGCCCATGCGCTCCAGCTCCAGGAGCTTGCCCCGGGTGAGGTGGTAGAGGTCCGCGAAGGTCTTCACCAGGCCCGTCTCCACCAGCTGGCCGGCCAGCTTCTCGCCCAGGCCGTCGATGTCCATGGCCGTGCGCGAGGCGAAGTGGCGCACCTTCTCCACCATCTGCGCGGGGCAGGTGGCGCCGGTGCAGCGGATGATGGCGCCCTCGTCGTCCTTCACGGCGGCCGCGTGGCAGACGGGGCACTCGGTGGGGAAGACGAAGGGCTGGGCATCCGCCGGCCGCTTGGACTCCACCACCTTCACGATTTCGGGGATGACGTCACCGGCGCGGCGGATGAAGACGGTGTCGCCCTTGCGCACGTCCTTGCGGCGCAGCTCGTCCTCGTTGTGCAGGGTGGCGCGGCTCACGGTGACGCCGCCCACCTTCACCGGCTTGAGGTGCGCCACCGGGGTGAGCGCGCCCGTACGGCCCACGTACACCTGGATGTCCTCGACGAGCGTCGCCTCCTCCTCGGGCGGGAACTTGTAGGCCACCGCCCAGCGCGGGCTCTTCGAAATCTGCCCCAGCCGCTGGCGCAGGTCCTCCTCGTCCACCTTCACCACCATGCCGTCCACCTCGAAGGGCAGGGCATGGCGGCCCTCGACGGACTTGCGGTACTGCTCGCGCACCCCCTCCACGCTCTCCACGCGTACGTACCGGTTCACCGGCAACCCGAGCGACTTGAGGTACTCGAGCTTCTCCGTGTGCGAGCCGAAGGCGGGTACTCCCTCGCCGGGCACGCACTCGTACAGATAGAGGGAGAGCGGGCGCGAGGCGGTGATGCGCGGGTCCAGCTGCCGCAGGCTGCCGGCGGCGGCGTTGCGCGGGTTGGCGAAGAGCGGCTCGCCCTCCTCCTCGCGCTTGTCGTTGAGCTTCTTGAAGTCCTTCTTGGAAATGAAGACCTCGCCCCGCACCTCGAGGCCGCCGGGCACTTCCACCCCGTTCTGGGGGAGCAGCTCCATGGGAAGGCTGCGGATGGTGCGAAGGTTGGCGCTGACGTCCTCGCCCTCGGTGCCGTCGCCGCGGGTGGCGCCCCGGGCGAAGCGTCCGTGCTCGAAGTGCAGGGTGATGGCCAGGCCGTCGAGCTTGGGCTCGCACACATAGGCGACCTGCGCGAGTCCTGTCTGGCGGCGGATCCGCTCGTCGAAATCGGAAAGCTCTTCGTCGTTGAAGACGTTTGCCAACGAGAGCATCGGGACGCGGTGGACCACCTTCTCGAACTTCTCGGCCGCGGCCCCGCCCACCCTTTGGGTCGGCGAGTCCACGGTGATGAGGTCCGGGTGGCGGGACTCCAGGTCCTGCAGCTCCCGCATGAGCCGGTCGTATTCCGCGTCGCTAACCTCCGGCGAGTCGAGCACGTAGTAACGGTAGTTGTGGTGGGCCAGCTCCTTGCGGAGCTGCTCGATTCGGGTGGCGTCGGCGGTCTTCGAGGCGTTCACGGATACGGGCTCGGCGGCTGGACTGGAAAATTCGGGGTGTCGGTTGCCTGGCTGGGCAGGTAGCGAGGATGCCTTGACAGCTCAGGAGGTGGTCAATAACCTCTTGCATCGGCTCATGAGGGCCGTTGTCGCACCCTCACGCGCCATCTCTTCCCAGTACAAGGTTCCATCACCCGCGAGGTCCCGGCAAGAAGGGATCCCGGGTGTCGCCCTGAGGGTGGTTCGCGTCCCGCGTACCCCACGGACATCTCCCACGACATTCCTGTGCGCGCCCCCCCGGCGCCCAACCAGCACCTCCCCCCTTCAATCATGGCCAAAGCCCGTTCCCCCAAAGAGAAGCTCCTGGATTCAGTCGTAGAAGTTGAAGAGAAGCCCAAGCGTCGGACGACGCGGGCCAAGGTCGTGGACCGGGACGACACCGAGAAGCCTTCGCGCCGCCGGGCGACGAGCCGTCGGGAAGAGGACACCGAGTCCGAGTCCGAGTCCCTCTCGGTCGCCGAGACGCCGCGCCCGGTGCTGACGCCGCTCCCCTCTCATCCCGTGAGAGATGAAGAGTACCAGGAGGTCCGCGCGCACGAGGCGCACGAGGAGCCCTCCGCTCCCGAGCCCTCCGCTCCCGAGCCCTCCGAGGCGCCCGTGGTCACCGAGGTGACGCGCGATGGCGCTCCCATGCAGGTCATCAAGCTCAATGACCTGAAGCGGATGAAGATCACCGACCTGGCGAAGATGGCCCACGACTTCGGTGTCGAGGGCTACCAGGGCCTGAAGAAGCAGGATCTCATCTTCTCGCTGCTGTCGGGCATCGCGGACAAGAAGTTCGAGGTGCACGCCGAGGGCGTGATGGAGCTGCTCAGCGACGGCTTCGGCTTCCTGCGCAGCGCGGACAGCGACTACCAGCCGAGCCCGGACGACATCTACGTGTCGCCGTCGCAGGTGCGCCGCTTCAACCTGCGCCCGGGCGACACGGTGACGGGCCCCATCCGCCAGCCGCGCGAGGGCGAGCGCTTCTTCGCGCTGCAGAAGGTGGACAAGGTCAACTTCGCGGACCCGCTGTCCGAGGCCACGCGCGAGCGCATCCTCTTCGACAACCTCACGCCGCTCTATCCGACCCGCAAGCTCAAGCTGGAGCACGAGGGCTCGGAGATGACGACGCGCATCATCGACCTGTTCTGCCCCATCGGCCTGGGCCAGCGCTGCCTCATCGTGGCGCCTCCGAAGGCCGGTAAGACGGTGCTGCTGCAGAACATCGCGCACGCCATCTCGAAGAACCACCCGGACGTCTACCTCATCGTGCTGCTCGTGGACGAGCGCCCCGAGGAAGTGACGGACATGGAGCGCAACGTGCGCGGCGAGGTGGTGAGCTCCACCTTCGACGAGCCGGCCACGCGTCACGTGCAGGTGGCGGAGATGGTCATCGACAAGGCCAAGCGCCTGGTCGAGCAGAAGTACGACGTGTGCATCCTCCTGGACTCCATCACCCGTCTGGCGCGCGCCTACAACACGGTGGTGCCGGCCTCGGGCAAGATTCTGTCCGGTGGTGTGGACGCCAACGCGCTGCACAAGCCCAAGCGCTTCTTCGGCGCCGCGCGCAACATCGAGGAGGGTGGCAGCCTCACCATCATCGGCACCGCGCTCATCGACACCGGCAGCCGCATGGACGAGGTCATCTTCGAGGAGTTCAAGGGCACCGGTAACTCGGAAATCGTCCTGGACCGCAAGTTGATGGAGAAGCGCATCTTCCCGACGCTCGACATCAACAAGTCCGGTACGCGCAAGGAGGAGCTGCTGCTGCCCCCGGCGGACCTCATCCGCATCACCGCGCTTCGTCAGGTACTGCACCCGTTCACGCCGATCGACGCGATGGAATTCGTGCTCAAGCATATGCGTCCGACCGCGTCGAACGCCGAATTCCTCGGCTCGATGAACCGGTAGGACCGGTAGGGGAGCATCGACCCATGCGCCGCACCCGCTCTGCTTCACTCGCCGCCCTCGTCGTGGGGGCGGTGCTCGCGATGACCACCGGGTGCGGCCCGGTCGAACCGGACTTCGGTGACAGCCCGGCACCGTTGTCCAACCGCATCTGCTACACGGACGCGGATTGCACGGGCAACGACTGCTGCGGCCTGGGCACCAACCCCACCCACGTGGAGGACGGGCCCGACTGCAGCGCCGTGCGGTGCCCGGGGACCTGCCCGCAGAATGGGCTCGACTGCGGGCGCTGCTACGTCTTCTGCCGGGACTCGCGCTGCGAGGCCGCCTGCCAGGGCTGAGCCCGCGCCTTCTCCTCCGGCTGCCTACTTCGGCTGCTCCAGCTTCACCTCGCCCAGCGTGGGCTGGGCCTTGATGCGGGCGTAGTCGAAGCAGGCCACCACGAGGGAGGCCACCGGCACCGCGAAGAGCGCGCCCACCAGGCCGAACATCTTCTCCCCGGCGATCAGGCTGAAGGCCACGATGACCGGGTGGATGCGCGCCGCCGAGCCCATGATCTTCGGGTTGAGGAAGTACGCCTCCAGCGCGTGGATGCCGATGATCCACAGCAGGATGGCGAAGCCCTTCTGGAAGCCGTCCGCCAGCGCGATGAGCACGATGGGCACCGAGCTGAGGATGGTGCCGAAGATGGGGATGAGGCTGAAGACCGTGGCCACCGTGGCCAGCAGGAAGGCGAACTTCACCCCGAACAGCAGCAGCCCCACGAAGGTGAGCGCGCCGTTGACGAGGCAGATCGTCACCTGGCCGCGCACCACGCCGGACAGCGAGCGGTCGATGCGCTCGAGCAGCAGCTGCGCGTCGTTGCCGTACTCGACCGGCACCAGGCTGGTGAAGTAGCGCACGATGGCGTGCGCATCGATGGAGAAGAACGCCGCCACCATCAGGATGAAGAACATCATGAACACGCCGGCGAGCACCGACGTGATGATGTTGCGCGACACGGTGACGATGTCGCCCATGTGCTCGCGCGTGAGGGCCGTCAGGCTCGCGGCGATGTCCTGGATCGTCTTCTCCAGATCCAACGACAGGCCCGAGGTGGGCACGCCGTTGCGGATGTCCTCGGACGTGGCGATGGCCACCGGGATGCCGTTGGCGCGCAGCCAGTCCTCGGCGCGGTCGGCGAGCACGTGCACGCGCTCGGGCGTGAGCGAGTTGAGGAACGTCACCCCATCCCGGCTGATGCGGGCCAGCTCGCTGTAGAGCTGCGGCACCATGGCGATGAAGAACAGGTACACCGCCAGGAAGAAGAGGGCGTAGATGAGCAGGATGCCCACCCAGCGCGGGATGTTCCTACCTCGAACCTGGACGCGGGTGATGCGCGTCACCAGCGGGTGCACCAGGTAGGCGATCAGCGCGGCGCTCGCGAAGGGCAGCAGCACCGAGTGGAACAGGGCCAGGATGACGGCGACGGTCAGCCATAGCCCCGCGAGGATGTAGAGACGCTTGCGGCGTTGTTCCGCCGGAATTTCGAGCTCGTGGGGCTGGAGCATGGCGCGGCTTATGGCAGAGGGACCGTTCGGTCTCAAGAGAAGGGCGTCTGGAGTACCCGCATGCGGGCCTCCAGTCGGTCGAGGCATTGCAACATGAGCCGGCGGTTCACGCGACCCTCCGTGGACTCACCCAGGCCCAGCATCTGGTCGACGAGCCACCGGTTCAGGAAGAGCAGGGTGAGCCGGTCCGTCGGTGCCAGGCCCCGCTCCAGGTAGCGCTTGTTGCGCATGTAGTCGTCGTAGGCGTCGTGCTCCCGGGCCAGCTCCCAGCGCGACAGCCGCAGCGCCTCGTCATACACGGCGCGGGCCGGGCGCGGGGTCGGCTCGGTGAAGAGGGGGGCGAACTGTCCTCCCACCTCGAGATCGATCTCCTGCACGGGCGGCGGCCACTGCTGGAGATCCTTCGCCAGCAGCTTCGCCACCTCCTCCAGCAGGTGATCGATGAGCGGGACGGGCTTCGTCTCGAAGAGGTAGTCCCAACGCGAGGCCATGGTGACTACCTACCCCAGCCCCGCCTCAGGTGAAACGCTCCACGAAGTTCCGCAGGATGCGTTGCCCGGCGGGCGAGGGAGCAATCCCCGCCAGGAGCCGGGGAACCCTCTCCCCGGGGGCGTGGCCCCTGCGGATTGCTTCGTCCTCCAACTTTTCGGATCGGGCGAGAATGAGGGCGCGCATGGCGGCCGGGTGGACCTCGGGGTGGAACTGCACACCCCGGATGTGGGGCCCGAAGGCGAGTGCCTGCACGGCGGAGTGCGCGTTGCCCGCGAGCACGGTCGCGTGGGGCGGGGACTCCTGGACGCTGTCCTCGTGGGTGGCCTGGATGGTGAACCGCTCGGGCAATCCATGAAAGAGCGGATCCTCGCGTCCCGCCTCGCTCAGGGTGACCTGGACGGAGCCGATCTCCCGCCCCTGGGTGTTGCGCACCACACGCGCCCCGTGGGCATGCGCGAGCAGTTGGTGCCCGAAGCACACCCCGAGCACCGGCACGCCCCGGGCCGCCGCGCCCAGCATGAAGTCCGCGGCGCGCTCCATCCACGGCTCCCACTGCGTCACCGACGCGGGGGAGCCGGTCATCATCACCGCGTCGTAGCCCGAGGCGCTGTCCGGTAGCCGGGCACCCCGGTGCACGTGGAGGATGTCGAACCGGCAGCCGTCCGGCCCCAGCGACTCGACGAACCAGTGCTCGTAATCACCGACGCTCAGTTTCACGGAGTGGGCCGCGTCACCAGCTTTCAACAGCAGAACGTTCTTCATCGCTCCTCTCGGTGGGTCGGGTTGCCGTGGCGAATACCGGTCCCTAGCTTCGGCTGCCGCTTCATGTTGACGCCCGCACGTCCGGGGTACGTCCGCGGTTTCCGAGGTGTCTCCATGACCGACGCTCGCTCGCTCTCTTCCCAACCGCCGGCGCTCAAGGTGCTCATCGCTGGCCGGCATGTGGACCCCTGAGGAAAGGGCCAGGCGCGGTCATGGGTGTCAGGCGAAGGAGGAGGAGGCCAATGGCGAACCGTTCCAAGGCGAAGGTCATCACCCTGCCGGCGCCCGCGGGCAGGCGCTCGCGCGCGAAGGAGAAGGATCGCGGCAATGTCCGGCCGCTGCGCGAGCCCTCGGACATGGACGTGCTGCACAAGTGGCTCGACGAGAATGGTGTCCGCCAGGTGAAGATCGGCGGGGTGGACGTGGACGGCGTCTGGCGCGGCAAGTACGTGTCCTTGGAGAAGTTCCTCTCCGCGTGCAAGGGCGGGCTCGGCTTCTGTGACGTGGTGTTCGGCTGGGACATCAAGGACGAGCTGCTCGACAACACGCGCGTGACGGGCTGGCATACCGGCTACCCGGACGGGCAGGCCCGGGTGGACATGTCCACCGGGCGCATCATCCCCTGGGAGCCGGACACGGCGGCCTTCCTCCTGGACTTCGTCAACCCGGACGGCTCGCCCTTCGAGCCGAGCCCCCGCCAGCTCCTGCAGAAGATGGGCGCGCGGGCGCGGGAGATGGGCTTTCTGCCGAAGTTCGGCGCCGAGTACGAGTTCTTCATCTTCAAGGAGACGCCCCAGTCGCTGAAGGAGAAGGGCTACGAGCGCCTGACGCCGCTGACGCCGGGAATGTTCGGCTACTCGTGGCTGCGCACGTCGCTCAACGCGCCGCTGGTGCACGCCATCATCGACGGGTGCCGGGACTTCGGGCTGGAGCTGGAGGGCTTCCACACCGAGACGGGCCCGGGTGTCTTCGAGGCCGCCATCCGCTACGACGAGCTGGAGAAGGCCGCGGACAAGGCGGCGCTCTTCAAGACGGTGGTGAAGGAGATCTGCTCGCGGCACGGGCTCACGGCCTGCTTCATGGCCAAGGTGAACGAGAAGCTGCCGGGGTGCTCGGGGCACATCCACCAGTCGCTGTGGTCGCTCAAGAGCCACGAGAACGCCTTCCACGATCCCGAGTCCCGCGACGGCATGAGCCAGACGATGCGGCACTACATCGGCGGCGTGATGGCGCTGATGCCGGAGCTCACGGCGCTCTACTGGCCCACGGTGAACAGCTACAAGCGCAGCGTGGAGAACACGTGGGCGCCCGTGGCGGCCACGTGGGGCCGGGAGAACCGCACCACGGCGGTGCGGGTCATCGGCGACAGCCCCAAGTCGATGCGCATCGAGTACCGCCAGACGGGTGCGGACATGAATGCGTACATCGGCATGGCGGCGAGCCTCGCCGCGGGCCTGTGGGGAATCGAGAACGAGGTGGAGCCTCCCGCGCCGGTCGCTGGCAACGGGTACTCGGCCGATGCGCCGCCGCTGCCGCGCTCGCTGAAGGAGGCGGTGTCGCTCCTCAGTGACTCGAAGCGGGCGAGGCAGATCCTGGGCGAGGAGTTCGTGGACCACTACGTGCGCACGCGTGACTGGGAAGCCCGGCAGTACGAGCGCGCCGTCACGAGCTGGGAGCTCGAGCGCTACATGGAGCTCATCTAGGAGGCACCGATGAAACCGTTCGATATGCCGGGCGAGCCACGCATCACCGAGATGTCCTGGCCCACGAAGATCGTCCTCGGAGCCGGTGCCCTGCGGCGGCTCCCCGCCCAGGTGGCGCGGCTGAACATGAAGCGCCCGCTGGTGGTGACGGACGCGGGCGTGGTGAGGGCCGGACTGGCCCAGCGCCTGTACGCCGTGCTGAAGGAGGCCGGCGTCTCCTTCGCGACCTTCGAGGAGGTGAAGCCGGACCCCACCGAGCGCGATGCCTTCGCGGGCTTGGACGCCTACCGGGCCAACACGTGCGACGGCATCATCGCGCTCGGCGGCGGCAGCCCGCTGGATGCGGCGAAGCTGGTGCAGGTGCTCACCACGCACGAGCCCCCGCTGTCGCGCTACGACGATGCGACGGGCGGAGATCAGTACGTGCGCGACAACATGCCGCCGCTGATCGCCATCCCCACCACCGCGGGCACGGGCTCGGAGGTGAGCCGCTCGGGCGTGGCGACGCTCTCGGACACGGGCCGCAAGACGGTCATCTTCAGCCCGTTCCTCATGCCCAAGGCGGCCATCTGCGACCCGGAGCTGACGCTGGGGCTGCCGCCGGGGCCCACCGCGGCCACGGGCATGGATGCCTTCACGCACTGCCTGGAGGCCTACCTGTCCAACGGCTTCAACCCGCTCGCGGACGCCGTGGCCATCGACGGCATCGCCCGCGTGGCGCGCTCGCTACCCAGGGTCATGGAGAATGGGCGCGACCTGGTGGCCCGCACCGACATGATGGTCGCCGCCATGCAGGGCGCCATGGCCTTCCAGAAGGGCCTGGGCGCCTGCCACGCGCTGGCGCACGCGCTCACGCCCATCTCCGGCGTGCACCACGGTCTGGCCAACGCCATCGTCCTGCCCGTGGTCATGGAGTTCAACCGCCCCGCCAGCACCGCGCGTCTGGCGCGCGTGGCGCAGGCCATGGGCGACAGCTCGAACGCACGTGAAGAGGTGCTCGCGGGCAATGCCATCGACCGGGTGCGCAAGCTGAACGCCACCATCGGCATCCCCTCGCGCCTGCGCGACGCGGGCGTGCAGGAGAAGGACCTGCAGCGCATCGCCGAGAAGGCCTTCCAGGATGCCTCGCACCGCGGCAATCCGCGGCCGTGCACCCTGGAGGAGCTGCTCGCGATGCTCCGCGAGTCGTTCTAGGCGGCGGGCTCGTTCCCGACGGAGGGCTCCCTCGACCCTCTCCCAGAGAGGGAGAGGGGGTTACTTCGTGGGGGCCTCGGCCGCCGTCGTGCCGCTCCCGCTCGGCGGCGGGGTTTCCTTCGGCGGCGCCAGGTCCAGCCCGGGCTCCTCCACCTCGGCCTCCGACTCCTCGGCCTGTCCTCCCTCGGTGATGTCCGTGGTGCCCACCACCGCGCCCGTCACCGGCTCGCCTCCCGGCTTCGGCGTGAACTCGAGCATCTCCACCGCCACCGCGCCCGGCAGCCGGAAGTCCATCGCCGTCAGCCGCTGCTTGTCCCGCAGGTCATACAGTTGCTGCGCCACCGAGCCCGCCTGGATGCGCTGGTCCGAGAAGAGGATATAGGCCCGGACCTTCCCTTCCTCGAGAGGGACGCGGAAGCTCGAGTTGTAGATGCGCTTGCCGGCGTCACATTTGATGGACCGGTTCTCGCGCGTCATCGTCAGCTGCCGGATGACGCCCTTCTCCGACACCGTGAAGAGCAGGCAGTAGGGGAGCTGCCCCTCCTTCGGGATGAACTCCACCGTGGAGCCGCTCACCGTCCTGAGCTCCGCGCGCGTTGGCACCACGGGCTTCTGCTCCTCCTGGCAGCCCATCGCTCCCATCGCGACCACCGTCACGGCACATAGCCACCGAGTCATGTGTCCCTCCTGGAGACGTCAACCACGGTCGTCTCCCCAGCGTAGCCCGGAATCCGGGATTCCCGCCCGGGGGGGCTCGTCGTCGTCCGCGCTTGAACAGTCTTCTTCCTTACTACGCACCGCGGCATGACTCAGCGTCTCTGGTAGACGACCACCTGCGGCGTCTCGTCCAGGTACAGCCCCGTGACCGGCGTCCTCGTTCCGTAGGACTGCCAGAGCTCGAATTCGAACTCACGGAACTCCTGGTGGTACTGGTACGCCGCCACGTCCGAGTCGAACGGCCCGCCCGGCCGGAGATCGCTCCGCAGCATCCCGTTGCGCTGGTAGTCCCGGAACGAGTAGCCGTTCACCTCGTGCAGGAAGACGCGCCCGTTGCGCGGCGCGTGCTCGTTGATCCACGGCAGCACCGCCGTCACGTTGCTCGACCAGAACTGGCGCTGCATCCCCAGCGACGCCGCGCCCGGCACGCCTCCCGCCAGCTCCGAGTAGAAGCTCGTCCCGTACGGGAACACGCGCACCAGTCCGATGAGCGCCGGCAGCATCAGCAGCGCGAAGACGGGCGCCGCCACCGCCGCCAGGGACAGCCCGGGCCAGCGCGTGCGCAGCCGCTCCACGAGTGCCTCGCAGCCCCGCGTCACCGCCACTCCCGCGAGGATGCCCAGGAACGGCATCGAGGGCAGCCAGTGCTTCACCCCGCCGAAGTGCGGCACGTTGGGGTGGCTGATGATGAGGATGGAGGCCACCGCGTGCACGCCCACCAGCACCTCCGCCATCGAGGGCGCGCGCACCAGCGAGCGCGTGCGCTCGAAGAGGCTCAGCACCGTACGCCCGGCGAGCACTCCCCAGCCCGTCACCATCGGAACGAAGAGGCTGGTGGGCACGGTGAGCGCCGTCTTCACCACCACGTACGCGAGAGGGAAGGGCGGCTCGCGCAGCACCTTGCCCAGGTAGAACCAGGCGTAGTGGTTGTGGGTGGCGTGGAAGTTCAGGTACCAGGCCGTCCGATCCACTGGCGCGTGCCAGAGGTAGGGCCAGTGCAGGTAGAAGATGATCGGCCCGCTCACCGCCATGGTCGCCATCGGCAACAGGGCGAGCGCCGTGGGCGCGTGCTTCTGGTTGAGCACGTGCAGCATCCCCAGCGAGCCCACCGCCAGAATCACGAAGAGCAGCGTGTGGGGGCTGAGCAGGAAGAACTTCCGCTGGAAGCCCTCGGGCCCGAGGCTCACCACCAGCAGCGCGTACAGCACCGCCACGGCGGCGAAGAGCCCCAGCACGCGCCACAGGCCTGTCCGTGCCTCCGGCTGGCCCTCGCTGGAGACCCACGCGCGCCACAGCGAGAAGGGCGCGAGGAGGAAGGGGAGGAAGAGCGCGTTGTGCTTCGTGCACAGCGCCAGGCCGAAGAAGACGCCGCACAGCACGCCCCAGTTCCTGTCCTCGAGCGCGCGCCAGAAGGCGTACACCACCAGCAGCCACATGGCCGCGATGGGCATGTCGAAGCAGGCCAGCTCCGCGTTGAAGTAGTGACGCGGCACCAGCAGGAAGGAGAGCGCGGCGAAGAGGCCCGGGGCACGGCCATACACCGCGCTGCCCAGCAGGAAGGTGAGGGCCGGCACCAGCGCCGCCATGGCGAAGGCCGGCAGCCGGAAGGCCGTCGCCGAGCGCATCCACCCCAGCGTGTCGTGGAAGAGCAGGTGCGACAGCCCGAAGAGCACCTTCATCAGCACCGGGTGCTCGTGGTTGAAGTCCCAGGCGCGGACGATGGCCGTGTCCGTCAGCGCGCGCGCCGGGTCGCGGAAGAGCTGCTGGAACCAGCGTGCGTAGCTCTCGCCCGCGTAGAAGTAGACGCTCTCGTCGCGCGTGAAGCCCACCGCGGCCTCGGTGGCCCACAACACCCCGAAGGCCAGCACCCACAGCCCCAACGCCAGCCAACGCTCGTCGCGTGTCGCGGCCCGGCCCGCCGTCATGTGCCCTCCCTGGAGACGACGGCCCCGTCCCCGAGCGCGAAGACGTCCAGGCACACCTGCCGCGTGTCCGCGTTGTCCGCCTGCACCCACACCTTCACCGTGCGCGCTTCACCCGGCGGCAGCACGCGCGAGTCCTTCAGCACGCCTTCCAGGCCCGGCGGCTGGGCGATCTCCAGCAGGGACTCGTGGCTGGCCGCGTCCTCCACGCCGAAGCGCGCGGTGGTCAGATGCGGCTCGTGACGCGAGGCGTGCTCGAAGATGATGCCGCCCTCGAGCCGCAGCTCCGTGCCCGCGGGCACTCCGTCGAACTCGGCCACCAGCCGCTGCTTGCCTCCGGGCGGGTGCATCCACAGGCAGTGGCGGGGCTGGAAGTGGATCTCCCGCCACTCGGGGGCCACGTACAGGTGCGGCGGCCCGGGGCAACGGTGCACGCGCCCGTCGAAGGGGCAGTCGCTCCGGGTGCCATCCGGCGACTCCAGGTAGACGCGGGCCTTCGCGTACGCCTCCGAGGCCACGAAGCGCCGGGGCCGGTAACGGCCGTTCTCGTACAGCGTCAGCTCCAGGTTTCCCGCGCGGAGCGGGGCGCCCACGGTGGTGCGCCTGGGAAGGAAGGCGGCCCGGAAGCCCGATTCATCGGCGCGCGGCAGCTCCGGTTGGCCCAGCACCCATACCCGGGGATGCGCGCTCAGATCGTCCTGGTCCGAGCCCAGGTAGCCGTACACCGGCAGCTCCGGCGGCATGTGGAGCCGGGCCTTCTCCGTCCACCAGGGGAAGAGGAGCACCGCGTCGCCAGGACGGGCCTCGGCGCGCAGCCGCTCCACCACCGTGCGGTAGTCCGCGTCAGAGGGGAAGCGGCCGGGCAGTCGGAGCTGGAAGACGAGGCAGGCGAGCGCGACGAGCAGCAATCCCCCCAGCTCCACCAGGGGGAGGGCTCGCGGGAGCGTTCTAGGACTTCGCAAGGCGGAGCTTCTGCTCGCTCTTCTCGCGGCAGAAGGTGCAGAAGGTGGGCTCACCCTGGGCGAACGACGGCGTCCAGGGGGGATACATGGAGCAGCGTGGATCCAGGCAGTGGTGCAGGCCCCACAGGTGGCCAATCTGCTGCAGCGCGTTGCGGGCCACGGGTTTGAAGGCGGCCTCGAGATCCTTGTACCCGTGGGTGCTGATGATGGCCCGGTCCTTGTTGTACAGGGCGTAACCGGTGGTGGGGACCTTGCCGCTCCCCAGCTCGCGCTCCTTCAGCTTGCGCGAGGTGACGAAGAGGACCTTGTCGTCCTCGTAGGCCCTCACGCCCTTGATCTCGGAGATCAGCTTCTCGGCGTCCAGTGGCTCGGACATGCCCTCGGGCACCTCCTTCTGGCCGGAGTGCTCGCTGCCCACGCCGAACGCCGTATAGAGGGTCTGGCAGAGCTTCGTGATCTGCTTTTCGTCGAAGGAGTCCAGCGTCACGACGCGAATCACGGTGCGTCACCTCGGAAGACGGGTGTCACTCATCGGCCCCGATGTCCTCATCGAGGTCGGCATCATTCATATCGGCCTCCTCGGTCTCGGGAGGCTTCGCCTTGGGCGGGCGGCCGCGCTTCTTGGGTGCGGCGGCCTCGGCGCCCTCGGGCTTGGGCTTGGGTGGACGGCCGCGCTTCTTGGGCGCGGCGGGAGCGGCCTCGGCGCCCTCGGGCTTGGGCTTGGGCGGACGGCCCCGCTTCTTGGGCGCGGCGGGAGCGGCCTCGGCACCCTCGGGCTTGGGCTTGGGCGGACGGCCCCGCTTCTTGGGCGCGGCGTCGGCGCCACCCTCGGCGGGCATGGCCGCGGCCTTCTTGCGGGCCCTGGGCTCGCCCTCCTCACCCTCCTCGTCACCGGCCTCCTCGGAGGTCTCCTCCTCCTCCGGGGGCGCCTCCTCCTCGTCCGGAGGCAGGTCCAGCTCGGAGTCGAGCCCGATGAGGTCGGCGTCCAGCCCGAGATCCTCGTCGCCCTCGTCGCGGGCCTTGAACTCGGCGGCGGTTCGCTTGGGGCGCTCGCGGCCGGGCGGGAAGAGGACCAGGTCGATGCTGTCCTCGGCGTTGCACTCGGAGATGCCGAGTGCGGCGGCCATCTCGGACACCAGCAGGTGGCGCGCGTTGTCGTACAACTCGCGCTCCTTGGTGGGCAGCGGGCGCAGCTCGCTGAGCACCTGGAGTCCCTTGACGACCTCGGCCAGACCCAACAGTCCGCCTTGCGCCATGCGGTCCTGGTTGGTCCGGGCGCGCAGCTTCCAGTCCAGGTCCGCCTTGTCGCTGTCGGAGCGCAGGAAGTCGAAGACCTGGGTGACGTCCTCGGGGCCCGCGACCTTGCGGACGCCGATGGATATCACCTTGGCCTGGGGCACCATCACCACCGCCCCATCCTCTTCCCGGCGCATGGTGACGAAGGTGAGCTTCTGTCCAGCCACCTCCTTCACATCGATGGCCGAGACGCGACAGACGCCCTGGTTGGGGTAGACCACCCGGTCGCCAACCGCGAGCTGGAGTGACGCGGAGCCTTCTGGCATGTCCCCCTCAGTGAACGTGAGAGCAGAGAGGGTCGTAGCATCAACCCTCTTCGGATGCCACGACTTACCAGCGAAGCATGTCCGGTCTCCAGGGATTCGAGCATCCGACCAGGCGGGTTCTCGGGGGCTGGAGGGAAAGAGGGGGCGTGTTTCCGCTACAGGACGTAACAGGTCCGTGCCGCCAGAAGTCCCGGGTGCCCTCTCGTGCGGGTATCATCCGGCCGCGATGCGCATGAGAACGAAACGGCTTCTGCTGACGGCCGTGGTGCTGGTCGTGGGTTGTAAGAAGGAGGACAGACCGGTCGAGCCGCTCTCGTCGCTCACGCCTCCGCCGCTCCCGAGGGTCGTCGCGGAGACGGGCGGTGGTGGCGCGGGGGAGGACGCGCGCTTCCAGGTGGCTCCGGCCGAGGTGTACGGCGAGCCCGTGCCGGGCAAGGCGCTGCGGGTGGAGCTGGCGGGAGAGTCCGTGCGGCTCGGCGAGGAGCGGTTCGTGCCCTCGCGCTCCGAGGACCAGGTCCGGCTGCGCGAGCGCGTGAAGGGGCAGGGGGTGCTGCTCGTTCCCGACGCGGACACGTTCCTCGCGCAGACGTCCGAGTTGCTCGCCGTCCTGCGAGAGTCCGCGAGCGAGGTGTGGCTGCGGCACCCGGATGCGCCGGTCGCCTATCCGTTGGTGCTGCGCGACGAACAGGGCTTCCAGGCCTGGCTCGCCGAGGTGGCCCCCGGCAAGCTGCGCATCATCCAGCGCCAGGATGGCTTCGAGCTCACCACCAGCGTGGGGAAGCTGCCGGGGCCCGATGCCAATGGGCCCTCCGTTCCCGTGCGAGGTGGAAGACAGGACATCGCCACGCTGCGCACGGGGCTCGGGAAGCTGAAGGGCCGCTTCACCACGTCCGAGGACATCTGCCTCGTGCCGTCCTTCGGCATGGAGCTGGCCCAGGCCGCGCGGGCGCTCAGCGGGGTGTACGTGGCGCCCGGCGAGCCGCTCTTCGAGACACTCTGCTTCGTCTATCCGACGCCCCGCGCTCCCTCCGTGGCCGGAGCTCCGGCGGGACGGTAAGGGCTCAGCCCTCGGCGACGCAGACGGAGTTGGGGTTGCCCTTGAAGCCGCCCACGCAGCGGTAGCCGGTCCGGCAATCGTCCGGCGACGAACACTTGCGGAAGCAGGCCGACACGTCGTTGGAGGCTCCCTCGCTCACGCAGGTGCTGCCCGAGGGACAGGTATCATCCTTGCCGGGCACGCAGGACTGCGAGCAGTAGCCGCCCGGGGTGTAGTCGCGGTTGTTGATGCAGAAGCCCTTGTCTCCGCAGTCCTCGTCCGTGGTGCAGGCATCGCCCACCGTCGCGCCACAGCCCACGAGCCCCAGTCCCAGTACCATCACTCCCAGCACGTTCCAGCTCAGCTTCATGTCGTCACGTCCTCCGCGAGTCCGACTCGGTTGAGATGGGGCGGGCCTGCCGCGACGGCCGCCCTGGTGCACCGCGCCATACCCTGCCCGGTGCGGTGGCACAACTGGAGGCTGTCGAAGGAGCGGGCTCAGGGCATCCGCATCACCGCATCCATGCCGAAGCAGATGCGGGCGCGCCAGGGTGGGGGAGGCATGGACTCCAGCGACAGCAGCTTCTCCAGCCGCTCCACCGTGTCCGGGCGCAGGGTGCCGAAGTTGACGCCGAAGGTGGGCAGCACCTCGGGCCCACCAGCGGACGTCCACGCCACATCGCCGTGCAGCATGAGCGTGCCCAGCGTCAGCTCCATCTCCAGGAGGAAGGGCATGCCCACCTTCACCGAGGCCGGCAGCACGGGCGCCTCCACCTCGAGGCCCACGCCTCCGCGCGACAGGTCGCGCACGAAGAAGGGCGGCGCGAAGGGCGTGTCCTCCTCCATGGCCGGCAGGTGCAGCGGGATGCGCGGGTAGCGGCGCAGCTTCTCGAACGCCTGCATGTCGAAGACACGCTGCAGCACCGCGTCGAGTCCGCCACGGTCCTGGCCCGGGTCGTACTTCACGGTGATCATGTGGCGCCCGTCGGGCTGCGGCGTCACCCGCACCACCTCGCCCACCACCTCCACGGGCGTGGCCACCCCGGGGTTGTGCAGCTCGAAGACGAAGCGCGTGCCCACCGGCAGGCTCTTGCGCGTCTGCAGCGTCACGCCTCCCCGGCCGATGCTGCGCGTGTACTCGCTCAGCAGCGCCTCTGGTTTCTTGTAGGCCACCTTGAGGCGGACCTCACCCTGGGCTCGGTTCGTCGCGGTCTGGCTCATGGCTGTGGTGCTCCCCTGGATGGACTGGGCGGATGGATCATAAGCCAAAAGCAAGGCCGGGCCTCCAAACTGGAAGTCCGGCCTCGGAAATACGGAGCGGGTGGGCGGCTAGGCCTTCGGCAGCTCGCCGGCGGTGATGGCCACGGTCTCGTGGGAGTAGGTGAACTTGCCATCCGAGGTCTCGATGGTGCCGTCCACCACCAGCTTCACGCTGCCGGTGTGGAGCGAGGTCGCGGCGAAGTCCATGTTCAGCTTCGCGTCGACGTCGATGAAGTCGGAGATCTCCCCGTCGATGGTCAGCTTGCCCTTCATCGAGATGGTGAACGCGCCGGCGGGGGACCGCGGGTCGAGGGTGAAGCCCAGCGCGGTCGCCATGGTGCCGTTGTACTCGTTCTGCCCGTCTTCGTTACAGGCGTCGTAGGTGATGCTGTAGCTCAACAGGCCGTCCAGCCGGTTGGCGCTCGCGTCCAGCTTCAGGCTCGCCGTGCCGCCCCGGGCGCAGTCGGCGGTGAGGGTGAGGCTGGTGGCGCCGCTGGCCAGGGCCTTCTCCACCAGGGACTGCCCGGTCTTGCTGCCACGCCCCGCGGGCTGCGAGGCCTGGAAGGCCGCCTGGGCCGCGCCCTCCTTGCCACCACCGAGCTTCGCGCCTCCACAGGCCGCCAGGCCCAGGGTCATCGCGGAGAGCATCGTCAGACGAGTGAAGCGGGTCATGCGTACACCTCTGATTCCAGGGAGTGCCTCGCCCACCGGCCTTGACGCGAGGCGTGAGAGGCCCCGCTGGGGCGCTCGGCGGCGGAGTTATGCCGAGGCCCTTCTCCAGGGTCAATGCCGCGTCCGGCGTTCCACTTCTTCCCACTTCCACCCCGGGCCCATGTTCCCGCTGAGAGACACGGGTCTGTACGCGCCTGTTGCATTTCTTGACCGGGTAGGGGGCCGCGCGTATTTTCCGCCGCCCAAGTGGATCGGAGTGGGAAGGGGTGGCGTAATGTGGATCGGCCGGGCTGACAGGGTGGACCTCTCCGCGTGTTCCGAGGCGTCTATGAGCACCAGATCGACGCGAAGGGGCGCACCAGCCTCCCGGCACGGCTGCGCGAGACGCTCGTGGGTTCGTATGACGAGCGGCTCATCATCACGACGGCGTTGGATCCCTGTCTCCACGCCTATCCGGTGCGCGAGTGGGAGCAGCTCGAGGCGGCTCTCGCCAAACGCAACCCGATGGAGCCGGGGGTGAAGACGCTCATGCGGCTCTACGTGGCGAGCGCGCAGGAGTGTCCGCTGGACAAGCTGGGGCGCGTGCTGATTCCGCCGTCGCTGCGCGCCCACGCGGGGTTGGACAAGGACGTGGTGTGGGCGGGGATGGTGAAGGTGATCGAGCTGTGGAGCCGTGACGGGTGGGCGAAGGCCCAGGAGGAGGCCCGCAAGGAAGCCTCCAGCGCGGATGTCATGCGCGTGCTCACCGAGTTGCGCCAGTAGCAGTCCGAATTTTCGACGCGAAGCAGGAAAGCCGGGAAGGTGGCGACATGAACCAGGCAGCCGAAGCACAGGGCGTTCGCGCGGTATCCAGTGGGCGCGTGGAGACCCTCATGCTCGAGGGGGAGCTTCTGGAGAAGGACCTCACCCAGGTCTGCGAGGAGCTCGGGAGCCGCATGCAGCGGGGCCTGCGCAACGTGGTGCTGGACTTCAGCGAGGTGAGCCACCTGGACTACCGCGGGGTGAAGCCCCTGGTGGCCCGCGCCGAGGCCTTCCGCAAGGCCGGGGGTGACATCAAGCTGTCCGGCCTGTCCCCCTACCTGGCCGCCATCTTCCGGGCCGCGGGCGCTCACGACGTCTTCGAGCTCTACCCGCATATGAACGATGCCCGGGCCGCCTTCGCGCTCGCGCGGGCTCCCTTCGTTTGATGTGGGCGCCCCTTGGCTGACTTCAGCCACCAGACCGTCCTCCTCGACGAAACGGTGGACGCCCTTCGACCGGGAGCGGGGAAGGTGATCATCGACGGCACACTGGGTGGCGGTGGCCACACGCAGGCGCTCCTCGCCCGGGGTGCGACCGTGCTCGGGGTGGACCGGGATCCGGTTGCGCTCGGGGCCGCTCGCGCCCGGCTCGCGGGCTACCCGGCCTTCAGCGCCCGGCAGGGCAACTTCGGGGAGCTGCTCGACGTGGCCGCGGACGTGCTGCCGGTGGATGGCGTGCTGGTGGACCTGGGCGTGTCCTCACCCCAGCTCGACGTGGCCGAGCGCGGCTTCTCCTTCCAGAAGGACGGGCCCCTGGACATGCGCATGGGCGACACGGGCCGCACCGCCGCCGAGCTCATCGCCCAGGAGGACGAGGCGGAGCTCATCCGCATCCTCAAGGAGTACGGCGAGGAGCCCTTCGCGAGGCCCATCGCCCGGGAGCTCAAGCGCTCGCTGCCCACGCGCACCCTGGAGGCCGCCGAGGCCGTCAAGCGCGCCGTGCCCCGCAAGGCCTGGCCGAACAAGATTCACGTGGCCACCCGCACCTTCCAGGCCCTGCGCATGGCGGTGAACCAGGAGCTGGAGTCCCTGGAATCGCTGCTCGCCGCGCTGCCCCGGCTGCTGAAGGTGGGGGGCCGCGCCGCCGTCATCTCGTTCCACTCGCTCGAGGACCGGAGGGTGAAGGAGGCCTTCCGGGACCTGGCGGGTTCCTGCAAGTGCCCTCCCGGGCTTCCGGTGTGCGCCTGTGGCGGCCAGGGGGATTTCGCCCTGGTGACGCGCAAGGCCATCGCGGCCTCGGACGAGGAGATCGCCGCCAACCCCCGTTCCCGCAGCGCGCACCTGCGCGTGGTGGAGAAAGTCCGATGAACCGCAGCAAGTCAGTCTCTCGTGCCGGTGGGAGTGGAGTGTCGGTGGGCCGGGTGCTGCTGCACCTGCTCCCCGCGGTGTTCCTCTTCGCCCTCTTCGCCGCCGTGGGCATCCTCCACGTGACGAGCCGCGTGCTGGTGGTGGACATGGGCTACCGCCTCTCCAGGGCCGAGGCCGAGGAGCGTGCCCTCACCCGGGAGAACGACAGGCTGAAGCTGGAGCTCGCCACGCTCAAGAGCCCGGCGCGGCTGGAGAAGCTGGCGCGCGAGAAGCTCGGCATGGCCATGCCCTCGGGGCCGGTCGTCATCGCCCTGCCCCCGCGGCTGCCGGGCGCCAAACGCAACGCTCGTGCCGAGGCCCGCGACTCGCGCGCCGTGCGCGTGGCGGAGCGCGGCGGATCTCGCTGAGGAGGGCGCGCGGTGAGGGATTTCAAGACGGCGCGGGCCCCGGAGCCCAATGGGAAGTGGCTGCGGCTGAGGGTGAAGCTGCTGGCCTGCTTCTTCGTCGCCCTGTTGCTGGCCGCGTTCGGCCGCGCCGTGTTCCTGCAGGTGTTCGAGCGGGACAAGCTGCGCGGGCTCGCCCAGGATCAGTACGTCCGTCAGATTGAAATCCCCGCCCGCCGGGGCGACATCTTCGATCGCCGTGGCACGCCCCTGGCCCAGAGCGTGGAGGTGGACTCCATCTGGGTGGATCCGTCCATGCTGCCGGACGTGAAGCAGGCCTCGCGGGCGCTGGCCCGGGCGTTGAGGCTGGACGTGGAGGACCTGCAGGCCCGGCTCACGCGCGCCAGGCGCTTCGCCTGGGTGAAGCGTCAGGTGACGCCCCGCGAGGTGGCGGCGGTGAAGGCCCTGGGGCTGCCGGGGTTCGGCTTCACCAAGGAGCCCAAGCGCTTCTACCCGCAGAAGGAACTGGCCGCGCACGTGGTGGGCATGGTGGGGTTGGACGGGCATGGCCTGGAGGGCCTGGAGCTGGCCTTCCAGGACGAGCTGTCCGGGCAGAACTCGCGCCTGTCCGGCTTCCGCGACGCCAAGGGCCGCAAGCTGCTCGTCACCGGGGCCCCGGACACCCTGGAGCGCCAGGGCGCCTCCGTCACCCTCACCATCGACCGGCACCTCCAGTACGTCACCGAGAAGGCCCTGAGCCGCGCGGTGGAGGATTCCAAGGGGGTGGCGGGCATGGCCATCGTGTTGGACCCGAAGACGGGGGAGATCCTGGCCATCGCCAACCACCCGCGCTTCAACCCCAACACGCCGGAGAAGGAGGCGCGGGCCAGCATGCGCAACCGCGCCGCGCTCGACTCCCTCGAGCCCGGCTCGACGATGAAGGCCTTCGTCGTGGCCGCCGCGCTGGAGCACAAGGCCATCAAGCCGGAGGACACCTTCTTCTGCGAGAACGGTGCGTGGAACATCGGCAGGCACACCATCCACGACACCCACCAGTACGGCTGGCTCACCACGCAGGGCGTGCTGCAGGTGTCCTCCAACATCTGCTCGGCCAAGATTGCCCAGCAGCTGGGACGCGAGCGGCTGGTGAAGGCCTACCATGACTTCGGCTTCGGCGAGCGCACCGGGCTGGCGCTGCCCGGTGAGGCCCGGGGCTCCATTCCCTTCCCCAAGGCGGAGGTGTCGCTGGCCACGCAGTCCTTCGGCCAGGGCATGACGGCCACCGCGGTGCAGATGGCCGCCGCCTGGGGCGCGCTGGCCAATGACGGCGTCCTGATGCGCCCCTACCTCGTCTCCAGGGTGGTGGACCCGGACGGGGTGGTGTTGCTGGAGAACCGGCCCACCGAGGTGCGCCAGGTCGTCTCGGCCGCGACGGCCCGGAAGGTCATCTCCATGCTCGAGAGCGTGGTGGCCAAGGGGGGGACCGCTCCCAAGGCCGCCATGGAGGACTACCGGGTGGCCGGCAAGACGGGCACCGCCCAGAAGGCGGATCCGGTGGCCCGGGGGTACTCCGACAAGCGGCTCGCCTCCTTCGTGGGCGTGTTGCCAGCCGAAAATCCCCGCGCCGTCATTCTCGTGATTGTGGACGAGCCCAAGACGGACGTGTACGGGGGATTGGTGGCCGCTCCCGCCTTCAAGGAAATCGCTACCGCAGCCATGGCCCATCTGGCCGTGCCGCCCTCGCGCGAGGTCCCGCTGCCGTCCACCGCCCTGCCGGTGGCGGCGGCCCAGCCTCCCTCGAAGGCGGAGACTGTCCGGTCCGTGGTGGAGGAAGCCATTACCGAGAACGTGGAGCCTGGCTCCGTCCGCGTTCCGGATGTCGTGGGTCAGGCGGGTCGTGAGGCGGTGACGAAGCTGCTCTCCGCGGCCCTGGAGCCTCAATTGTTGGGTAGTGGACGCGTCGTATCGCAGAGTCCCGCCGCCGGTTCGCTGGTGGAGAAGGGTGCGCGGGTGACGCTCGAGCTGGCAACGCGGCAATGAGGCCGCACCGGAGCTCGGCCTCGCGCTTGCGGAAGCATGTGAAGGGGAAACGATGAAGCTGACGGATGTCCTCGCAGGGTGTGGTGCCGAGCAGACCTCGGGCGGCCGGACCCCGGTCGACGTGACGGGGGTGTCGCAGGACTCGCGTAAGGTGAAGCCGGGCGACCTGTTCGTCGCCGTGCCGGGCACGAAGGAGGATGGCGCCCAGTTCGTGGGCGAGGCTGTCTCCCGTGGTGCCGTGGCCGTGGTGTCGGAGAAGGCCCTGTCCTCACAGGTGCCCTTCTTCAAGGTGTCCAATGCCCGGAAGGCGCTGGCGATCATCGCGGCCAACTTCCATGGCCGGCCCGCCGACAAGCTCACCCTGCTCGGAGTGACTGGCACCAACGGCAAGACGACCACCACCTATCTGCTCGAGGCGATGGCCACCGCGGCCTATTCCTCCACGGGGGTCATCGGCACGCTGGGCTACAAGGTGGGCGGTCAGTTCCACCCCACGGCCCACACGACGCCGGAGCCGCTGGAGTTGCACCGCATCCTCAAGGAGATGGTGGACGCGGGCGTGGAGACGGTGGTGATGGAGGTGTCCAGCCACGCGCTGCTGCAGGAGCGTGTGCACGGCATCACCTTCAAGGCCGCTGCCTTCACCAACCTGACGAGGGATCACCTCGACTACCACAAGGACCTGGAGGAGTACTTCCAGGCCAAGCGCAAGCTCTTCGTGGAGAACCTCGCGCAGGGCGGCGTGGCGGTGGTCAACGGTGATGACACCTACGCCACCCGCATCTACAACGAGCTGCGTGGCCAGAAGCGCATGGCGTGGAAGTTCAGCCGCCAGGGCAACGGGGAGATCTCCTCCGCGGACGTGTCCTTCTCCCTGCAGGGAATCAAGGGCGTGCTGAAGACGCCCGCCGGCGACATCCCGGTGAAGAGCCGGCTGCTCGGGGCGCACAACCTGGAGAACATCCTCGCGGCGGCCGGTCTGGCGCTGGGCGCGGGCTTCGCGCGGCGCAAGGACGTGCAGCTCGGCATCGAGCGCATGGCCGGCGTGCCCGGTCGCATGGAGCGGGTGGAGAACCACGGGCCCGCGCAGGCGCCCGCGGTGTTCGTGGACTACGCGCACACCGACGACGCGCTCAAGCGCGCGCTCGAGGCGGCGCGGACCATGGCCAAGGGCCGTGTCATCGTGGTGTTCGGCTGCGGCGGTGAGCGTGACGCGGGCAAGCGTCCGCTCATGGGCAGCGCGGCGGCCGAGAGCGCGGATCTCGCGGTGGTGACGAGCGACAACCCGCGCACCGAGGACCCGGAGGAGATCATCTCCCAGGTGACCCCGGGCCTGGAGAAGGGGGGCCTGCGCCGCATCTCCGCCGGCAAGGCGAAGAGCGGTGAGAAGGGCTACCTGGTGGACGTGGATCGCAAGGCCGCCATCGAGACGGCCATCTCGCTGGGCAAGGAGGACGACGTGGTCCTCATCGCCGGCAAGGGGCACGAGACGTACCAGATCATCGGTACCGAGAAGCGCGCCTTCGATGACCGCGAGGTCGCGGCCCGAGCGCTCGCCATCCGCACCTGAGAGAACCGCTGAGCCTCCATGGCCGCACGATTCACGGATGAGCAGGTGGTGCAGGCGACCGGGGCGACCCGGCGCGGTGGCAAGCCGGCGGCGGAGTTCCCGGCCGTCTGCACCGATACCCGGGCCCTGGTGCCCGGGTGTCTCTTCGTGGCGCTCCAGGGTGAGCGCTTCGACGCGCACGACTTCCTCGCCCAGGCCGCCAGCGGTGGCGCGGCCGGGGCGGTGGTGAAGAAGGGCCGGGCGCTCCCCCAGCTCCCCGAGGGCCTGGCCCTCTACGAGGTGGAGGACACCCTGGCGTCGCTCGGCGCCCTGGGGCACGCGCACCGCGAGCGCTTCCGGATTCCGGTGGGGGCCGTGGGTGGCTCCAACGGGAAGACGACCACCAAGGAGATGGTGGGGGCCATCCTCGCCACGCGCGGCCCGGCGCTGAAGACGGAGGGCAACCTCAACAACGAGGTGGGCGTTCCCCTCACGCTCTTCCGCCTGGAGTCCTCGCACGTGGCGGCCGTCATCGAGACGGGGATGAACCAGCCCGGAGAGATCACCCGGCTCACCCGGGTGGTCCGTCCGGACGCGGGCCTCATCACCGTGGTGCAGCCCGAGCACCTGGAGGGCCTGGGCAGCATCGAGGGTGTGGCCGAGGCCGAGGGCGAGATGTTCCGCGAGCTTCCGCCCGAGGCCGTGGCGGTGGTGAACGTGGATGACGCGCTCATCCCCGGGCAGGCCGCTCGCAGCCGGGCGAAGAAGCTCACCTTCGGACGCTCCGCGAGCGCGGACGTGCGGCTCGCGCAGGTGACGCCGCGGGGCAGGGAAGGGCTGCTCATCACCGTGCACCACGCGGGCAGGGACTGGCCGGTGAAGCTGTCCTTCATCGGCGAGCACAACGCCCTCAACGCCACGGGCGCCTTCGCGCTGGCGGTGGCGCTCGGGTACTCCCCCGAGGAGTGCGTGAAGGGACTGGAGGCGGCGAGGCCGTACGCGCGCCGGCTCAACGTGGTGGATGGCCTGCACGGCACCACCGTGGTGGACGATTGCTACAACGCGAACCCCGCCTCCATGGGCGCCGCGCTGGACACGCTGCGCTCGCTGGTGCAGCCCGGTGGCCGGGCGGTGGCGGTGCTCGGGGACATGCTGGAGCTGGGGCCCGGTGAGCTGGAGGAGCACGCGCAGCTCGGCGCGCTCGCCGGTGGCAAGGCGCAGCTCGTGGCGTTCTTCGGGCCGCGTTCGCTCAAGGGTCATGAGGCGGCGGGGCTGGGTGGCAACGCGGCGCACTTCACCGAGGTGGAGCCGCTGCTGGCCTGGTTGATGCCGCGGCTGAAGGCAGGGGACGTGGTGTTGGTCAAGGGGAGCCGTGGCATGCGGCTCGAACGGGTCGTGGCGGGCCTCACCGGTGCCGCCGCGCCTGGAGGAAGCCACTAGGTGCTGCTCCTCATCTACGAGTGGATCAAGGACACGGAAGCGGGACGGCTGCTGAACTTCCTGCGCTACCCCACCTTCCGGATCGTCGCGGCGGCGGTGGCCTCGCTGCTGCTGGGCATGTTCATCGGCCCGAGGCTCATCGCGCGGCTGCGTCTCAAGCAGCACGGTCAGAGCAACGTGCGCGAGGACACGCCGGACACCCACCAGAAGAAGAAGGGCACGCCCACCATGGGGGGCGCGCTCATCCTGCTGTGCATCGCGGTGGGCACCTTCGTCTTCGCGGACCTGAGGAGCCGCGCGGTGTGGGCGGCGCTGCTGCTCACGCTGGGCTACGGCTTCATCGGCTTCCTGGACGACTGGCTGAAGCTGTCCAAGCGCAACTCCAAGGGACTGGCCGGCCGGTACAAGATGATTCTCCAGACGGTCTTCTACCTGCTGGCCGTCTTCGGGCTCATGTGTACGTGGACGGGGCCGGATGGTTCCTTCACCGGGCCGCACCTGCTCCTCGACACGAAGCTGACGCTGCCCTTCGTGCCCACGCACCGGTTCAACCCGGACTTCGGCTGGTTCTACGTGGTGTTCGCGTGGGTGGTGGTGGTGGGGACCTCCAACGCCGTCAACCTCACGGACGGCCTGGACGGCCTGGCCATCATGCCCACCATCATCGCGGCCAGCACCTTCACCATCCTCTGCTACGCGGCGGGCTCCGCGACGCGCATCGCCACCGTGGAGACGGTGGAGGGCGTGGCGCGCGTGGTGGGTGAGCCCCTGTGGAGCTACCTGGGCGTCCCCGAGGTGCCCGGCGGCTCGGAGCTGGCCGTCTTCTGCGCCAGCATCGTGGGCGCGGGCATCTCCTTCCTCTGGTTCAACGCCTACCCGGCCTCCGTCTTCATGGGCGACATCGGCTCGCTCGCGCTGGGCGGCGCGCTCGGTGGACTGGCGGTGCTGTCCAAGAACGAGGTGGTGTCCGCCATCATCCACGGGGTCTTCTTCGCGGAGATCCTCAGCGTGATGATCCAGGTGACGTCCTTCAAGCTCACCGGCAAGCGCGTCTTCAAGATGGCGCCGGTGCACCACCACTTCGAGCTCAAGGGCATCGCCGAGCCGAAGATCATCGTCCGCTTCTGGATCGTCGCCATCCTCTGCGGAGGCGTGGCGCTGCTGTCGCTCAAGCTGCGGTAGGCCGTGGAGGGTGGTGCGCATGACGCCCGACCTGAAGGACTGGAAGGTAGTGGTGTACGGGCTCGCCAAGAGCGGGCTGGCCGCCATCCGCCTGCTGCGGGCGAAGGGCGCGCGGGTGACGGCGCTGGACGCCCGTACCGAGGAGGCGCTGGGCGAGACGGCACACGAGCTGAAGGCCCTGGGCGTGACGCTCGTCTCCGGGCCCACGCCGCCGGGGCTGCTGGAGTCGCAGCGGCTCGTGGTGGTGAGCCCGGGTGTGCCGCTGGCGCTGCCGGAGATTCAGAAGGCGCGCGCCGCGGGCGTGCCCGTCTGGGGCGAGGTGGAGCTGGCCTGGCGCTACCTCTCGCACCTGCCGCTCATCGGCATCACCGGCACCAACGGCAAGAGCACCACCACGGCGCTCACCGGGGAGCTCTTCTCGAGCAGCGGCAAGCGCACCTTCGTGGGTGGCAACCTCGGGCGTCCGCTGGCCGAGGCGGCCCTGTCTCCCGGTGAGTGGGAGGCACTGGTGGTGGAGCTCTCCAGCTTCCAGCTCGAGGGCATCGACACGCTGAAGCCGCTCGGCTCCACCCTCCTCAACCTCACGCCGGACCACATCGACCGGTACGAGAGCCACGCGGCCTATGGCGCGGCCAAGGCCCGCATCTTCCGCAACCAGGCCCAGGGCGACTTCACCGTGGTGAACGCGGACGACGCGGACGTGATGCGGCTGGTCGAGGCCGCGAAGGTGCCCGTCTACGGCTTCAGCCTCACCGGGCGTCCGGTGGCCGCGGCTCCCAGGCTGGCCGGCATGGCGGTGGCGCAGCCGGGCGGCTTCCGCTTCGAGGGGGCGGGGGAGAAGGGCGAGTCCTTCACCCTCACCAACCGCGCGCTGCGGGGAGGCCACAACGCGCAGAACGCGATGGCGGCGGCGCTGCTGGCGCGGCTGGCCGGCGTGCCGCACGAGGCGGTGCAGGCCGGGCTGGACAGCTACCCGGGTCTTCCCCACCGGCTGGAGAGCGTGCGCGTGCTGGACGGCGTGGAGTGGGTGAACGACTCCAAGGCCACCAACGTGGACTCCGTGCTGGTGGCCCTGCGCGCCTTCCAGAAGGACGTGCTCCTCATCGCCGGTGGCAAGGGCAAGGGCGCCCCCTACGCGCCCTTGGTGGACGAGGGCCGCGGCATGGTGAAGGGTGTGCTCACCATCGGCCAGGACGCGGAGACGATTGCCCGCGCCTACGAGGGAAGCGCGCCCGTGTACGCCTGCGGAACGCTCGACGAAGCTGTACGGCGGGCCAGGGTCCTGGCAAAGTCTGGTGACACTGTACTTTTGTCGCCAGCGTGTGCGTCCTACGATCAGTTCCAGAACTTCGAGCACCGGGGCGACACGTTCAAACGCCTCGTGAGGGAACTCTGAGTCCATGAAGGCGACCACTGCTCCCTCCGCGGCCCCGGTACGGTTCGACTCGCTGCTCCTGTGCGCCGTGCTGTCGCTCGTGTCGCTCGGCCTGGTGATGGTGTACTCGGCGAGCGCCGTCATGGCGCAGGACAAGCTGGGCGACAGCCTCTACTTCCTCAACCGGCAGCTGATGGCGGCCGGGATGGGCGTGGTGGCGATGGCGGTGGGGATGAGGGTGGGCTGGCGCCGGCTGGCGCGGCTCGCGTACCCGCTGCTGCTGGTGACGCTGGTGCTGATGGTGCTGGTGCTCATCCCGGGCATCGGCACCACGGCGGGCGGCGCGCGGCGGTGGATCCGCTTCCCGGGCTTCGGCCTGCAGCCGGCCGAGGTGGCCAAGGTCGCCTGGGTCGTCTACCTGTCCTACTCGCTGGCCAAGAAGCGCGAGAAGGTGGCCACCTTCTCCGTGGGCTTCCTCCCGCACCTGCTGCTGTGCGGCCTGCTGGTGGGCCTTTGCATGCTGCAGCCGGACTTCGGCAGCTCGGTGCTGCTGGTGTTCCTGCTCTTCGCGCTGCTGTTCGCCGCGGGCACCAAGGTGAGCTACCTGGTGGGCTCGGTGCTGCTGGCGCTGCCCCTGGCGTACGCGGCCATCGCGAGCAGCCCCTACCGCATGAAGCGCGTGCTGGCCTTCCTGGACCCGTGGGCCCACCGGCACGACATCGGCTACCAGGTGGCCGAGTCCCTCATGTCCATCGGCTCGGGCGGGCTCACGGGCCTGGGGTTGGGAGACGGACGGCAGAAGCTCTTCTTCCTCCCCGAGGCCCACACGGACTTCATCTTCGCCATCATCGGCGAGGAGCTGGGCCTGCTCGGGGTGGTGCTGCTGGTGTCGCTCTACGCCATCGTCATCTGGCGCGGCATCCGCGCGAGCCTCGCGGCGCCGGAGACGTTCGGCACGTACCTGGGCCTGGGCCTCACGTCCATCATCGCCTTTCAAGCCACTGTCAACATGTGCGTGGCGATGGGGCTGTTGCCGACTAAAGGACTGACGCTTCCCTTCGTCTCCTACGGAGGCACCTCACTGGTGGTGTTGATGGGGGCGGCCGGTGTATTGCTCTCGCTCAGTGCCAGCGCGGAACCCGCTGGCAACCGGACCCTGCGCTCCGGCGGTGACATGAGGGAGGTGGCGGCGTGAAGGTGCTCATCGCGGGCGGCGGTACGGGCGGACATCTGTACCCGGGCATCGCCCTGGCCGAAGAGGTCGTCACGCGCCACCACGCCAACCAGGTGGTGTTCGTGGGGACGGAGCGGGGCCTGGAGTCCCGCGTGGTGCCCCGCGAGGGCTACCCCCTGGAGCTCATCCAGGCGCAGGGCCTCAAGGGCAAGGGCTTCGTGGGCCTCATCAAGGGCCTGCTCGCGCTGCCCATGGCCTTCATCGCGTCCATCCGCATCCTCCAGCGCCACAAGCCGGACGTGGTGGTGGGCGTGGGTGGCTACGCCAGCGGGCCCGTGGTGCTCGCGGCGGCGCTGATGGGCATCCCCACCGCGGTGCAGGAGCAGAACGCGCTGCCCGGCCTCACCAACAAGCTGCTCGGCAGGTTCGTGCGCGTCGTCTTCACCGCCTTCGAGGAGGCGGGCGCCTTCTTCCCCTCGCGCAAGGTTCAGCTCGTCGGCAACCCCATCCGCCGCAAGCTGATGGAGAACTTCCTGCGCTCGCGCGTGGCGCACGAGAAGTTCTCCCTGCTCGTCTTCGGCGGCAGCCTCGGCGCGCGCGGCATCAACCAGCGGATGATCGACGCGCTGGACCACCTCCAGGACATCAAGGAGCAGCTCCACATCGTCCACCAGACGGGGAAGAACGACCTCGAGTCGGTGCGCAAGGGCTACGCGGACAAGGGCTTCGCCGACCAGGCCCAGGTGGTGGAGTTCATCGAGGACATGTCCAGCGCGTACGCCAGGGCGGAGCTCGTCGTCTGCCGGGCGGGCGCCACCACGCTCTCCGAGCTGACGGTGGCCAAGAAGGCCAGCATCCTCATTCCCTTCCCCTTCGCCACGGACAACCACCAGGAGGTGAATGCCCAGGCGCTGGTGAAGGCCGGCGCGGCGCTCATGTTCCGCGAGTCGGAGCTGACGGGGGAGAGGCTGGCCGCGGAGATCCGCCGCCTCAAGGAGAACCCGGAGGCGCGCCGGCAGATGGAGAAGAAGGCGGGCCTGCTGGGCCGCCCCGAGGCCGCCAAGGAGCTGGCGGACGTGCTGGTGGACCTGATGGTGAAGACGTACGGGCCCTACGGCCGGGCCGAGGCCCGCGGCGAGGACCCCAACCCGAAGAAGCCGAAGAAGTCCAACGACGGCGAGAAGAAGCCCGGCGGCAGCGGCGAGACGCAGGCCGGTGGCAGCAGCGAGAAGCAGGTCTGAGGAGAACGACACCCGTGACGAACACCCGCCCCGCCAGGCCCGCGAGCCTCTTCAAGACGCGCCATGCCGCCCAGGTCCACTTCGTGGGCATCGGCGGCATCGGCATGAGCGGCATCGCCGAGGTGCTGCTCAACCAGGGCTACCGGGTGTCCGGCTCGGACCTCAAGGCCAGCGACATCACCCGCCGTCTGCAGAAGCTGGGCGCCACCATCTTCGAGGGCCACCGCGCGGAGAACCTCGTGCAGGCGGACGTGGTCGTCATCTCCTCGGCGGTGCGCAAGGACAACCCCGAGGTCGTCACCGCGCGCCAGCGGAAGATTCCCGTCATCCCCCGCGCGGAGATGCTCGCCGAGCTGATGCGGCTCAAGTACGCCGTCGCCGTCGCGGGCAGCCACGGCAAGACGACCACCACCTCCATGGTGGCCACCGTGCTCTCCGCCGCGGGCCTGGACCCGACGGCCGTGGTGGGCGGCAAGGTGAACGTGCTCGACTCCAACGCCAAGCTGGGCAAGAGCGAGCTGATGGTGGTGGAGGCCGACGAGAGCGACGGCAGCTTCCTGCACCTGCACCCCTCCATCTCCGTGGTCACCAACATCGACCCGGAGCACATGGACCACTACGGCACGCTGGACAACCTGAAGGAGGCCTTCACGGCCTTCTGCAACCGCGTGCCCTTCTACGGCCTCAACGTCCTGTGCCTGGACAACCCCAACGTGCAGTCGCTGCTGCCGGGGCTGGAGAAGCGCTTCGTCACCTACGGCAGCTCGCACATGGCGGACTACCGGCTGGAGGGCGTGCGGCTGGAGGGCTTCACCACCCGCTTCGAGGCCTTCCGGCGCGACGAGCCGCTCGGTGAGTTCCGCGTCCGCATGGTGGGCGCGCACAACGCCCTCAACGCCCTGGCCGTCATCGCCGTGGCCGAGGAGATGGACATCCCCCTGGACGTGGTGCGCAGCGCGCTGTCCGAGTTCGGCGGCGTGCAGCGGCGCTTCACCGTGCGCGGCGAGGTGGCCGGCGTCACCGTGGTGGACGACTACGGGCACCACCCCACCGAGGTGCAGGCCACGCTCGCGGGCGCCCGGCGCGCCTTCGGCAAGCGGCTCGTGGTGGCCTTCCAGCCCCACCGCTACACGCGCACCCATGATCTGCTGAAGGAGTTCGCCACCTCCTTCAACGACGCGGACCTCGTCTTCATCACCAGTGTCTACGCCGCGGGCGAGGAGCCCATCCCCGGCGCCACGGGCGACGCGCTGGTCGACGCCGTCCGCGCGCACGGCCACCGCGACGTCACCTTCGTGGAGAAGCGCACGGACATCGCCCGGACGTTGCTGCCCCGGCTGCGCGAGGGGGACATCGTCGTCACCCTGGGCGCCGGTGACATCACCCAGGTGGGCCCCGAGCTCGTCGAGCTGCTCAAGCAGCACGGCACGGTGAAGGGCGACTAGCGGATGGCGGCGGTCCTCACATCGTCTCTGCCCGAGCGGCTGGGGCGCCTGACCGGTATTGACGTGACGGCGGGGGCGCCGCTCGCGCCCCTCACCAGTGTGCGCGTGGGCGGCCCGGCCGAGGCGCTCGTGCGCCCGCGTTCCCCGGACGCCCTGGTGGCCCTGCTGCGCTTCGTGCGCGAGGAGGGCGTGCCCCTCACGGTGCTCGGCGGCGGGGCCAACTCCCTGGTGGGCGATGGGGGCATTCCGGGCGTCACCCTGAAGCTGCCGGGGGACCTGTTCCCCGAGCTGGCCGACGTGGGCGCGGAGGAGGGGAGGCTCACCCTCGGCGCGGGCGCGGCCATCGTCCGGCTCTGCAACCAGATGCGCTCCCACGGGCTGGTGGGCGCCGAGTTCCTCGCCGGCATCCCCGGCACGCTGGGCGGCGCCGTCACCATGAACGCGGGCACCAAGAACGGCGAGTGCTTCCGCGTGGTGGAGGCGGTGGAGGTGGCCACCGCGGACGGGCTCGGGTGGCTCTCCAAGGCGGACATTCCGCACCGCTACCGGCACTCGGAGCTGCCCCCGGGCGGCGTGGTGACACGCGTGCGCTTCCTGCTGCGCAAGGGCGACATCGAGGCCTCCAGGAAGGCCATGGACGAGGACCTCGCCTACCGCAAGCGCAGCCAGCCGCTCAGCCAGCCCAACTTCGGCAGCGTCTTCACGAACCCGCCGGGCGACTTCGCCGGGCGCCTCATCGAGAGCGTGGGCCTCAAGGGCCACGTCATCGGCCGCGCGCAGGTGTCCACCCTGCACGCCAACTGGATCGTCAACCTGGGCGGCGCCACCGCCCACGATGTCCTCTCCCTCCTCACCCTCATGCGGTCGCGCGTGCGGGAGGAGCTGGGGGTCGAGCTCCAACCCGAAGTCAAGCGTGTAGGGGTCTTCCTGCCATGAGCGGATTCTCCAAGGACGAGCTGAAGCGGAAGAAGGTGGGAGTGCTGCTCGGGGGCCTGTCCTCCGAGCGCGAGGTGTCCCTGCGCACCGGCGCCGCCGTGGCCAAGGCCCTGCGGGGACTCGGCTACGACGTGGTGGAGATCGACGTGGGCAAGGACCTGCCCGCGCGCCTCACGGCGGAGAAGGTGGAGGTGGCCTTCATCGCCCTCCACGGCCGCTACGGCGAGGACGGCTGCATCCAGGGTCTGCTCGAGTGCATGTTCATCCCCTACACGGGCAGCGGCGTCATGGCCTCGTCCCTGGGCATGGACAAGGTCTTCGCCAAGCAGGTCTTCGTCGCCCACGGCATTCCCACTCCGCCCTACCGCGCCTTCCAGAGCGCCGACGAGGCCCGGGCCGCCGTGGACTCGCTGCCCTTCGGCCTCCCCGCCGTCGTCAAGCCCTCCCGCGAGGGCAGCAGCGTGGGCGTCGCCATCTGCAAGACGCGCGAGGAGTACCTCGCCGCCGTGGAGGCCGCCTCCACGCTCGCCGGCTCCATCCTCGTGGAGCAGTACGTCAAGGGCCGCGAGGTGCAGGGCGGCGTCCTCGAGAACGAGGCCCTGGGCGTCATCGAGGTGGTGGCCGCGCGTGAGTTCTACGACTACCAGGCCAAGTACCAGTCCGGTGGAACCACCCAGTACCTCTTCCCCGCACCCCTCCCGCAGGATCAGTATGAGCGTGTGAACCAGCTCTGCCTTGCCGCTCATCGTGCGCTCGGGTGCAGTGGAGGTTCCCGCTCGGACGTCATCCTGACGCCGTCCGGGGACATCTTCCTGCTGGAGATCAACACGCTGCCGGGAATGACCGAGTCCAGCCTGCTGCCGAAGATCGCCGCGGGCCGGGGCATCGACTTTCCTGGCCTCTGCGAGCGTCTCCTGCTAGGGGCCAGTCTCAAGGCTTGAGAAAACCCCCCGAAGGATCATGAGGGCTTGCCGGTCCCTTCAGCGGGACCCGGGCGCTACAGCGACGTCGCTGTAGCGAAAAACTGGCGTGGAGATCCAACCGCGCGCAGCATGCGCCGACGCACACCATGGCATTCGGTAAGTCCAAGAACCGTCGTCGCCAGGACGCCGCCCAGACGAAGGAGGCGGTGACGGGAGCCGTGCGCACGCACGGACCCGGCCTGCTCAAGGCCATCCTACTGACGGGTCTGACAGTCGCCTTGGTGTGGGGCGGCATCGAGCTGCGGCGCTGGGCGCTGAGCTCGCCGACCTTCCTCCTGAAGGAGACGACCTTCAGCGGGCTGCAGCGGGCCACGCCGGGCGAGCTGCTCAAGCTGTCCGGGCTGACGGTGGGGCAGAACCTGTGGGCGCTGGACGTGGGGGCGCTCGAGCGCGCCATGTCCACCCACCCGTGGGTGCGCGAGGTGGCGGTGCGGCGGCACTTCCCGGCCAGCGTGTCCGTGGAAGTGGTGGAGCACGCGCCGGCGGCGCTGGCGGTGCTCGGAGACCTGTACCTGCTGGACGAGGACGGCGAGCCCTTCAAGCGGCTGCAGCCCGGGGACACGCTGGATCTGCCGCTCGTCACGGGGGTGGACCGGGAGGACTACATCGCGGACGAGGCGAAGACGCGCGAGCGCTACCGCCAGGCGCTCGCGGTGGCGCACGCCTACGCGGCCACGCAGCCCGGCAAGCGCGAGCGGCTGAGCGAGGTGCGGATGGTGGCGGAGGGGATGGTGTTGGTGATGGCGGACGGGATGGAGGTGCGGATGGGGGAGGGGGAGACGGACGCCAAACTTCAGCGGCTCTCGCGCGTGCGCGAGGAGCTGCGAGCCCGCGGCCTGGCCGCGGAGGTCATCCACCTGGAGAACCGGGCCCGGCCCGGCTGGGTGGCGGTGAAGCTTTCGAGCCCTGTCTCCGAGAGGAACGGGGCCTCGCAGTAGGAACGCGCCCCTTTCACGAGAGTGGGGGGCCTGGGAGGGTTGTCATGGCGAAGCAGAAGTCCGGGGAGATCATCGTCGGCCTCGACATCGGCACGACGAAGATCTGCGCCATCGTCGGCGAGCTGACCGACAGCGGAATCGACATCATCGGCATCGGTACGCACCCATCGAAGGGCCTCCGCAAGGGCGTGGTGGTCAATATCGAGGCGACCGTGTCCTCCATCCGCCGCGCGGTGGAGGAGGCCGAGCTGATGGCCGGTGCGGAGATCTCCCACGTGTACACCGGCATCGCCGGTGGCCACATCAAGGGCTTCAATTCGCAGGGAATCGTGGCGGTGAAGGACAAGGAGGTCCGCGAGGCGGACATCGCCCGCGTCATCGACGCCGCCAAGGCCGTGGCGATCCCGCTGGACCGGGAGGTCATCCACGTCCTGCCGCAGGAGTTCATCATCGACGACCAGGGCGGCATCAAGGAGCCCCTGGGGATGGCGGGCGTGCGCCTGGAGGCGAAGGTGCACATCGTGACGGGTGCGGTGTCGAGCGCGCAGAACATCGTGAAGTGCGCCAACCGCACGGGCCTGAACGTGGCGGACATCGTGCTGCAGCCGCTCGCGTCGGCCGAGGCGGTGCTGGGAGAGGACGAGAAGGAGCTGGGCGTGTGCCTGGTGGACATCGGCGGGGGCACGACGGACATCGCCATCTTCTCGGGCGGCTCCATCGTGCACACGGCGGTGATTGCGCTGGGCGGCAACAACCTGACGAGCGACATCGCGATTGGCCTGCGCACCCCGGCGCACGAGGCCGAGCGCATCAAGCAGAAGTTCGGCTGCGCGCTGGCGTCCATGGTGAACAAGGACGAGACCATCGAGGTGCCGAGCGTGGGTGGGCGGCAGCCGCGGGTGCTCGGGCGGCAGATTCTGTGTGAGATCCTGGAGCCGCGCGTGGAGGAGATCTTCCAGCTCGTGCACCGGGAGATCCAGAAGTGCGGCTATGAGGACCTGCTGGCCTCGGGCGTGGTGATTACCGGTGGCTCGACGCTGCTGGCGGGAATGCCGGAGCTGGCCGAGGAAGTGATTGGGTTGCCGGTGCGCCGGGGCATGCCGCGAGGGATTGGCGGGCTGGTGGACGTGGTGAAGAGCCCGATGTACGCGACGGGCGTGGGCCTGGTGGTCTACGGGGCCAAGCACCTGGATCGGCGGATGTTCCGCATCCGCGAGGAGAACGTCTACAAGAAGGTCAAGGGCCGCATGCGCGAGTGGCTCGAGGAGATCTTCTAGTCAGTCTCCGCAGTCTTGCCGTACCCCACCGGGGCCGCTCTCCTCCCAGCGGCCCCGGTTTTTTTCCATTCCATTTCAGGTCTCTAGAGGAATGCGGAGGCGTAGGCCGCAGCGCGGCTGAGCTGTCATTCTCCCAAGGGCAGCGGACAGTGGACGGTTTCATGGAAAATGACCGGGTTCTTCGTCTGACTCTCGCCTTGGGTCTGTTGCTGGTTCAGGCCTGCTTGATGCCCGTTGTCTCTCCTGACGGCGCTCCCTCCCATTTCAAAGGGCCGGATGTGCAGGTGAGCCAACTGCCGGATGGTAGGCTCCGTCTTGTCCCCCCGCCGCTATCCTTGGAGCCGGCTCTACAACGTATGTCCATGGAGGAGGCTCGGAGCGCGCTGCGCGGGTTCCGGGCGGTCCTGGTCAGTCATCCGCCCAGGAGCCTGCGGACGATTTCGTTCTCTGGCTGCGCAGGTCCGCTAGGGTCTACTCAGTGGGAGCAATCCCTGCGCGAGCAGTTCATCGCCCGCTACGGCACTCCGTTGGTCCCACTGCCCGATTGCCTGGAGGACAGTGCCTTGTTCATGGCCCTGCGCCTGTCCACCCGGTTCATGCCCGTGGGCGTGCGTGAGGCCGCCCAAGCGCTCTTCAATGACCCCGCCTTTCTCGCGGGAGTTGCGATTGCGTTGATCGTCTACCTCGTCGCCTGGGTAGCGCCCGAGCCCATTTTCACCAAGAGCTTTGCCATGGCCGCCACGGTGCTGCTGGCCTCCGTCTTCACCGTCGCGGAAATCGCCCATGTGGGTGTTGTCGCCTGGGGTCTGTACCAGGACACCCAGGGTCGTCGCACCCTGAAGGAGATCGAGGCCGCAGCAGAGCGGTTTGGCAAGGCAATGGGCGGTGTGGGTTTACGAATATTGGTGATGGTGGCGAGTTGGGGGGTGGCAAAGGGGCTTCCGAGGGTGCCTCCAGGCGGGGGTTGGGCATGGCTCAAGCAGCGGCGCCTTTCCGTGGTGGGTGGGATGGAACTGACCGAGGTCGTCTCCGTTCAGGCCACGTCTGTCCATGCCATGGCGGATGGCTCCTTGGTAATAGCGGGTGTATCCGCCGGCACCACCGCTCAGGTATTTCGCAGTGCTTGCAAGGACGGCTCACTCAGGGTGCCAGGCTTCACCTGGCATCACCTCGCTACGAACAAGAATGAGATATCTGATTTGAGAGGTGGTCCCTGGACACCCTTGTTCACGGCGATCTTCGCTCAAGCGGGAATGACCCTGGATGCTGATGAGAACCAGGTCTTCCTGAAGGGCCACGGAGGTCCTCACCCCGAGGAGTATCACGAGGAGGTTCACAGGCGACTCAGGGAGGCCATCAAAGACTGTAGGACCCAGCAACTGTGCCGAGCCAGGTTGGTGGATGAGTTGAAACGGATTTCAGATGAAGTCTGCACTCCCGGAACCAGACTCCACCGTTTGTTGACGAAGACTTGAAGCCAGGACGGAGGAGCTTCATGAAATACTACGATCTGCTCAGTAACATGCGCCTCCCTGGGCGCTGGGTCCTCGCGGATCCCGTCGATGCGCATGGACAGGCGGTCGACCCCTGGCAGTTCGACAAGGGTCGTCTCCTCAAACCTGAAGGCAAGCTCGTACTGCACCAGGTTCGTCCAGGGAGCGCGCTCGACTTCAGCTTTACCACCCTTACAATTCCGGTGGTTCATGGCCGGGTCGTATCCCTTTGTGAACGCCTGGGTCTACAGCAGCAAGTGCAGTTCCTTCCCGCACAGGTGGAAGGCCAGTCCGAGCCGTACTTCATTCTCAATTCGCTTCGCATCATCCGTTGCATTGATGATGCGCGTTGCGAAGAGGTGCGCTACTGGCGTCTGGAGGATGGAGACCCCGATAGGGTGGGGCAGTACCGTGTCGTTGCGGGCATGCGCATCGAACCGAGCAAGGTGGGCGACTCCCACATCTTCCGTCCTTGGGGTTGGAGTGTGGCCCTCCTCGTTTCGGAGCGCCTCAAGCAAGTCATGGAGGAGGAGCGCATCACGGGAACGAAGTTCGTTGAGGTTTGATTCCGTAGGGGCAAATTCGAGGATAGCGCAGGGGCATCAGAGGGATCCGGGACGGTAGAGGTGGCTCGGATAACAACAGCGGGAATGCAACTGCGTTCGAAATCGTAGTTCTCCCTCCGCGCCTACTCTGAACCGGGAGGCTTCATTTTCATGAGTTCTTCCGGAAGAGGCGTCGGGCGAAACCTCAACCCCTGCCCGGTTCGCTGGGGGATGACACGAAAACCCTCTCCAGCGATTCTGACGAGATCTCCTTCTTTTGCCTTCCCGCTGGAGAGCCATTCGTCTGCATCCGCTCTCATCGAAAACGTTTGGGAGGGCACTATGTAGTCAACGGCGGGTGTGTAGAACTTCCGAAAGAACTCGCGATAGTCATCTAGCTGTTGGTTCTCACGGACGTAAAACAGCGCCACTGCGGCGACTCGGATTGATTCGTCTTCTGGTGAGCCTTCTTGGTATTTCGCGTTGATGGCGCGCAGGGTGTCGAGAATGGAGTCGACGTCGAAGTTGGGAGCGTATTTCATTTTCGAGCCCGGATTAGTGCGCGCGAGTGGGGACGAAGGCCTCGCCTGCTGCCATGACCATGGTTCCAAGCGCGACCTCGACTGCGTCCCTCTCAGACCTATCGCGCGCCAGCCCTGGGGGCTCGGAACGCGTGCATGTGCGCAGCCTCATCGCTCATGGAGGAGTCGATCATCGCTTGCCGCAGGGAGGGCAGGGGCCAGCGCGTGGTGGCCGCGCTCTCCAAGGCCGCGTAGGCGGCTCGCTCCTCGTCGAGCACCTCCGTGGCCTGCAGGAGGCGGGCGTCGTCCCCCAGCTCGGTGGCGGCCTTCTTCATGAGCGAGAGGCCCACGAATCGCTCGACGATGGAGGACTCTTCGGAGATGCGCGAGCCGATGCGCCAGAGTGCTTCGGCCAGGCGCTGGCGCTCGGCGGGAGTGAGCGCGTCGCGCGAGGCCTCGGTGCGGCGCTGGAGCAGCACGGGCACGGGGCTGACCAGCGACATGACGGCGAGCGTGTACGCGTGGTTCTTCGGGACGGAAACCCCGGTGGCCTCCAGGTGGCCGAGCGCGTACCGGTAGAGCGAGAGGAACCCGGTCTGGCGCCAGTCGGGGAGCTGCGAGAGGGCCTCGAGCTCCTGGAGCTCCCGGGGCGTGAAGGGGGCCTTGGCGTCGGTCCCTTCCAGCAGGAGCAGGGCGCGAAGCAGTATGGGCTCCGGGTGCTGTGCGGAGAGCGTTGCGAGGCGGGCGCGCAGGGCGCTCCGGGACCGGGCGCGCAGCGGGGCGGGCAGCTTGTCGCGCTCGAGGTACTCGACGGCGGCGACGAGCAGCTCGGGGGGCGCGGACTCGGGGAGCTGCTGGAAGAGGGCTCGGGCGCGCTCCGCATCCGGACTCATGGAGAGGGCGAGCACGAAGCGCTGCTCGGCCGAAAGCTCTCGCCGCCAGACCTGCTCGGGGCTGGGGCCCGTGGCGGCGGGCTCCGGGTCCTCCTCGAGCAGGGGCGAGTCCCTGAAGTCGGGTCGGCCGATGTCATTCCAGGCCTGGAGGAAGGCGTCGCGCCAGCCGAGCTCGGGCCGGGTGCGCCTGAGGTCGAGGAGTGACTGCAGCAGGCGCGGCTCGGGGCGCTCGGGAAGGAGCTGGCGCAGCGTGAGGATGTCGCTCGCCGCGCCGTCCAGGTTTCCGGATTCGAGCGCGGCGCAGGCGCGGACGAATGGCGAGCGGGACGGGGCGGAGACCTCGGACGGCGCGGAGGCAGCCCGCGCTTGGAGGCCCAGGGGCCCGAGTGCGAGGACGAGCAGGGCGCGGCACAGGGATCGCGGCAGTCGCCAGGAGCGGCCATGGAACCAGAGGTCTCGTGTCATGTGCCCGAGCATAACCGGGCCCCGAGCCCGCGCGGTGTTGCCAGAAGAGGGGTTCAAGTGCGCCCCTATCCCGCTGCGGCCCGGAGGAGCTTCGCCACCCACCCCCGGAGATACTCGAGTGTCTCCTCGGTCTGGATTTCAGGTTGGAACAGCAGGGGGTCGAAGCGCCCTTCCTCCAGCATACGCACCAGCGTCCGGTCGGCGGCGATGATCTCCGGCACGCCGCGCGGAAAGGTGGGGCGTGCATCAGGGTCATCCCGGAGCTCGGGTGTTTCGTAGATGAACTCCAGGTAGCGGGTGTAGGCGTCGAAGAAGCGGTCCACGTTGGATGCAATGGGGAGCGCGTAGATGTCCTCGTAGGGGTCGACCTCGACGACTGGTTGGACGCCCTGCGCATCCGCCAAGCTCGGGACCGTGGCGTAGCGATAGGCCAACGCCTCCTGGCCTCCGAAGACGAGGAGGGTGCGGAACGGCTCGGGCCAATAGGGCTGCACGCCCTCGTTCTCCAAGAGGAATTCATCCATCTGGTCATCACAGGTGGCGATGTACAGATCCAGGTGGAACGAGAGCCCGCCCAGTCGATTGTAGAAGGCGGCGAGCATCGGATCGAAAGGGCGGCCCAGGAGTGGCTCTCCGAGATTCCGAGCACAGGCTGCCGGAGGGCTCGTCCGCACCTGGATCTTGTACTTCCTGATTGCCTCCAACAGCCGCTCGAGCCCTTGCAATGGGACCATCGTCATTCGCTTCCTCTGCAGCTCTGAAATCCATGAGCTTCTACGACTCCATGACTGGACCCACGGGGTTGACTGTGACCGAATATACGAAGCGCCTTCTATCTCCCGGGCAGATCTCGATGCAGGTGGTGAGCGAGCTACCATGAGCCCTGTGCAACTCCACGCGGGAAGCTTGTTCGAGCACATGCGGCACATTTGTTTGCGCCCAAGGATGTTCGCTCCGGACTTCACGCTCGATCATCTTCATATGTTCATCTACGGCTATGAGAGTGCCCTTGGTGATACAGGGCAGAAAAGCCAGCACGAGCAATTCAGGGAATGGATCTACACGCGGCACCCAAAGTGGCGGCAGCTTTCCACCTGGTGGGGCCAGCAAGTCCACGAAGCCAACGCGTGCGACTTGGATCGCACGCTCGAAGCAATCATCCGTCTCCTGGATGAATTCCTGGCAACGGAGGGGACCGGGTTTGTCCGCTCCCCCACTCGCGAGACCCAGTACGACATCGTCATCCAGAAGCCAAAGAGGCGTCCGAGTCGGAGTCCTCGCTCCAAGCGGTGACGTATTGGATGCAGGACTCATCTGGCCCAGAGCAGCGCCAGCTCGAGTTCGATGGCCTCGAATGGTTCGGCGCGGATCCGCTGATCTCCGGCGAAGGATTCGACCAGGATCCAATGGTTCCCCTCGAGTCGGAACACATCGAGCGTGCGAGCCAGCGGATCCACATGCCACAGATGCCGGACCCCCTCCCGCGCGTAGATGCGCAGCTTTGGGCCCTTGTCCATGTGCCGCGTGCGCTCGGAGAGCACTTCGCACACCCAGTCCGGGGCAAGGTCGTAGTGTGCTGGCGCCTCGTCCCCTCCAAGGGCGTCCGGCAGGCGCTCACGCCTCCAGCCGGCGAGGTCTGGTACGAGCTTGTCCGGTCGGGGGCCGAAGTGAATCTCCGGCTCGTAGAGGATGACCCATCCACCTGGTCCACCCTTGCCGAGCATGAAGGGGCTTCCGATGCGCATGCCCAGTCGGGATGCCACGTTGGTGCGGGGTCGTGCTGCGTGAGGGCTGAGGTGCAGCTGTCCGTCGATGATCTCCGCCACCATTTCCGCCGGGGCCGCTTGGAAGGCCGCCTCGACGGACGGGTCGTTGCGCTCGGTGGACTCCGACAATCCCTGCACGCCGACCGCGGAGGCTCACGGTTGGATGGAGGTTGGCTCGGGCGGGCTGCGCTCGGCGACCGGCAGGTAGCACTTGCCCTGGTACTCGGCCTGGTCGTCGAAGCAGGGCGGGCGTTTCGCCAGCTCCACCCAGCACCCGCCATTGATTTCCACCTCGCCCTTCTTGGGTTTGCAGGGGGCCTTGGCCTGATTGCCGAAGGGCTTCGCGGGAAGCGGATAGGTGATGTCCGAGGGGCTCGGGCCGTTCGTCTGGACCAGGGTGGTCGCATTCCGCGGGGCCGTGTCCCCATCCATCCCCTGGGCCGCGTGCCGCTCGTCCTGGGGACCACGAGGGTCTCCCCGTGGGCCCAGCCAGAACGCCAGACCCAGGCCGAGCACGGCGAAGGCCGCGACGGCGAGCCCCCGCTGGCTGGCGCGCAGGAGCCGGCGCCATCGTCCTGCCCATCGCTTCAGTCGTCCCATGGGGCCACGCGTCAGGTGGGCACGGGCTTCCTCTCTGTGCTCCAGGCGCTCGACGGCGCAGGTGAGCAGGTTGAGCATCTCGGCCATATTCGTCAGCCGGCCCGAGGCCGGGGCGTACTCCACCTCCACGGCGACGTAGGCGGGCGTCGAGTGTGTGTAGGCTCGCACCTGCCAGGGCTCCTCGGGCTCCCAGCCCACGACCGGGTCGGCTACGACCACCAGGGCAGGAGCCCCCGTCTGGACGTTGTGGGCTTCGTAGATCTTCCCGAGGTCCGTTCCGAGATCGTCCTGGTCATTGTTCCTGTACCGCCTGTCGATCTGGAAGGGCCCCACTCTTCCGCCCTTCATGTGTGACGTGTCCGCCATGGGCTGCCTCCTGCCTCCGTTCTACCTCGGAAGTCAGCCGGTGGCACCTTCTCTTTCGAGTCACATCCTCCTATTCCGGGAGCGCGCCCCAGCGCTGGTAGGCCAGCTCGAGGGTGCGCGCGTTCTCGGGCACCTGGCTCAGGAAGCGCTCGCGCAGGGCGGGGTCGGGGATGTCGCTGGCCCGGTCCTGAACGCACTCGAGGGTCTTGCGCAGGGCGGCTTCCCCCGCACCGGTGTCCGCCTGCGCGAAGCAGGTCTCCGCCAGCACCAGGCGCGTGGACACCGCGTGCACGCCCGCGTTGCCCATCTGCTCCAACCGCCGCACGCCGAGCTCCGCCTCCCGCCGGGCCTCCTCGTGGCGTCCCTGGGCGAGCAGCACGGCACTCAGGATGGTGTGGGCGTAGAGCCACTCGGTCTGGTACGTGGCCAGGAGCTCACAGGCCCTGCGCGCATGCGGCTCGGCCTCGCGCGGTGCTCCACTGGCCGCCATCACCTTCGCCACGATGGCGTGCCCCATCCCCGCCCCGAAGGCGTAGGCGTTTGGCTGGCCCAACCACTTGAGTGCCCGGTCATGGGCCTCTCGCCGGTGCTCCGGGTCGGGACTGTTGGCCAGCGCCTGATACATGAAGTGCTGGGCAGCGCTCACCACGAGGTGCTCTCCCGCTTGCTGGCCCACCCGCAACACCCAACGCATCCGTTCCGCGGTGCCGGGCACATCCCCCAGCGCGGCCAGGGTCATCCCCGAAAGCGTCGTCAAGATGAGGACGTCCCGCTCCATGTCGAGCTCGCGGAAGTCCTGGATGCCCTGCTCGGCATGCAGGAAGGCCTGCCAGGGTCTGGCTTCGAAGCGGTGATGGTAGAAGCCCTGGACGTAGTTCGCCCAGCCTCGCGCCATGCCGCCGGTGCTCACGGACCACATCGGTTCGAGCACGGCCCGAGCTTCCTCGCGTGCGCCGGACAGGACCGCCGAGAGGCCGATACTGACGATGGCCCAGGCGTAGGCCAGGCCCGCTTCGGGTTCCGGGGTGGTGCTCAGCACGAGTCGGGTCAGCCGGGCCGACTGTCCCTGCTGCGCGCCAGAGTAGACGTCGGCGATCATCAGCCCGCCCACCAGCCAGCACCACAGCCGGCTTCCCACCCCCAGCTCGTCCAGCACCGTGCTGCCGAACTCCAGGATCTTCGAGAAGTCATACAGCCAGAAGGCCACCACGGACTGGAGCGCGCGCAGCCGGATGCGCTGCGGGTCCGTCATGTCGCAGGCCAGCGCCGCCTCCACGCATTGCCGCAGTGCTCCCGGCAGATCATGCCGCTCGAGGAGCCGCTCGGCGGCCTGGATGTAGAAATGGACGGCTCGTATGGGATGCTCGCCTCGATGGTAGTGCGTGGCGAGCACCAGCGGGTCGGGCTCGTCCATTCCCTCCAGCCAGGCGCCCGCCCACCGGTGGCCCATGAGCCGGTGGCTGTCGGGAACGAGGCCGTAGGCGGCATCCCGCACCAGGGCGTGGCGGAAGCGGTACTCCGTCTCGGAGGGAAAGTGGCTGTCGGGCTGCGGTTCGATGACCTCCTGCTCCATGAGTTGCAGCAGGTGCTCGTCCACGGGCTCGCCCGAGCCCTGGCGGAGCAACACATCCTTCACCCCGCCAGACCAGAAGGTGCGGCCGAAGATGCTGGCGGCCATCAGTGTCTGGCGGGCCCCCGGCTTCATCCGCATCAGACGGGCCTGGAGCACCGCCAGCACCGTCTCCGGCACGGCTTCCCCGCGCCCCTCGGCCAGCATGCGGATGAGCTCCTCGAGGAAGAGCGCGTTGCCATCGGACTGCTCCACGGCTCGCTGGATGACGGCGTCGGGGACCTGGGACCCGAGGACATCGCGCACCAGCTGGGCGCTGGCCTTCCGGCTCAATCCCTTCAGCGACAGCTCCTGCAGGCACCGTGACCACAGGCTGGGGTAGAGCGTCTTCACTTCCGGTCGCGCGAGCGCCAACACCATGAAGGGTTGAGCGGCCAGTGCGCGCAGCAGATCATCCACCAGCTTGACGGTGAGCGCATCGCACCAGTGCAGATCCTCCAGGACCAGCAGCACCGGATGGTGGGCGCATTCCGCTTTCAGGAAGGTCGCCAGGGCCCGGCTCATCTGGGCCCTCATCAACCGCGGGTCACCGCGTGCCGTACGCAGGCGGGAGCTGTCCTCGTCCGGGAAGGGGATGGCACACAGCTCCCCCAGGAACTCGAGGGTCTCCCGGGTCGAGTCCGTGGGCAGGTGTGGGGCCAGGCGCCGGGACAGCCGGGCGCGGCGCTCCTCCAATTCCTCGCTCTCGACGATGTCACAGAGCCGCCGCAGCGCCTGGCCCAGCAGGCTGGACGAGGCACCCGCGCTCATCGGGTCCCCGCGTCCCAGGAGGACGAGCACCGATTGCTCCCGGCGCTCGATGCGGCGCAGGAACTCGTGGCGCAGACGTGACTTGCCCATGCCCGGGGGCGCTATCACCAGCAGGGCCTGGGCTGTCTGTTCCTCGATGCAGGAGGAGAGGGAGAACTCGAGCAGGGCCAGTTCCTGCTCGCGGCCCACACACGGCGTGGGCTTGCCCAACAGGGGGCGGGCCGCGTCGGCGCTGAGTTGCTCTCCTTGCAGCAGGAAGCTCCCCGAGCTGGAGCGGGAGAATTGGAAGCCGGCCCCGAGGAGTCCGGCGGTGACCTCGTCCATCATCACGACGGAGCGGGTGGGCATTTGTTCGACCTGGCGCAACAGCCGGCCAGCCCTGTCCATGGCCTCGCCCACCGGTAGGCGCCCGTCGAGGATCCCGAGCCCGGTGGCCAACACCACCGTGGCTCCGGCCACCTGCTCCTTGATGGCGAGGGCACAGCGGGCCGCCAATGCCGCCTGATCGGTCGCGGTCCCGCGCTCTGGCATCAGAGTGACCACCCACGAGCCATCCGCCAGCGACTTCACCCGGGCCCCATAGGGGGCGAGCGTCGTATGCAACGACTCGCGGAACACGTGCTCTTGCTCCATGTCCATTCCCTGCTCGCTCCCGGCCCCGGGAGGACGGGACACCAACAGCACGCTGACGAGCTGCTGCTCGGGCTCAGCGGAACGGGAGGGGAGGGTCATCTCCTCGGTGGGTGACACCCGCGGGTCCAGAACCGACCCGAGCTCCGAGAGGGAATTGAGCAGGTGGGTGGCATCTGGCAGCCGCCGCTCGGGATCCTTCACCAGCATCCGGTCCACCAGCGCCTGCAGGTCGGAGGGCAGATTGGCGCGCAAGGTACGCAGCGGCTCTGGCTCGGTGTAGAGGATCTTGGCCAGCGAAGCGGCGAAGTGAGGAGCCTTGAAGGGGGCCTGGCCGGCGAGGCACTCGTACAGCACGCAGCCCAGGGAGAAGATGTCGGCGCTGGGAGGAATCTCCGTCTGGCTGGAGGCCTGTTCGGGCGCCATGTAGCCCGGAGTACCGACCACCGTGTTGGAGCGCGTCACCCCCAGCAGGCCAGGCTCGATATGGCGGGCCAGGCCGAAATCCAGGAGCACCACGTCCTCGGGGCGGCCGCCGCGCAGGAAGAGGTTGGAGGGTTTGATGTCTCGGTGGACGATGCCCTGGCGGTGCGCGGTGGCGAGGCCCTCGGCGGCGCGGCGCAGCAGGGCGAGGGTCTCGGACCAGGTCAGAGGCTGGCGCAGCAGGCGGCGGGCGAGGTCCTCGCCCTCGAGCCACTCCATGGCGAGGAAGGGCTGACCTTCCTCGGAGACACCATGGGCCACGTAGGAGACGATGGCGGGGTGGCGCAGCTCGGCGAGCAGCACGGCCTCGCGGTTGAAGCGGTAGGCCGCCTCTGGCGAGGTGATGGCATGCAGTTGCTTGAGGGCCACGGTCCGCCCGGTGTGCAGGTCCTTGGCGCGGAAGACGAACCCCATACCGCCACGGCCCGCCAGGCCCTTGATGCGGAAGCGGCCCGCGATGACGGTTCCCCGGGGCAGAGGAGAGCGGCCTCCATCTCTGGCTGGAGGGACCGCAGGAGGAGTGGTGTGCGTATTGTCGGAGGCCATGCGGGGGGCCGACAATAACCCAGGCCCAAGGTGATCCGGACAGGGCGGCGTATGCGCCCGCGTTGCCCATCTGTTTCAATTGCCGCTCATCGAGTTCCGCCGCCTTCCGCGCCTCCATGGCCCACCGGTATGTGGGTCTCCTCTGCGCTCCTGGAAGCCTCGGTCCGCTGAGTAGACGGACCTCTTCTCCCCGCGGGCGGCTCACCGGCCAGCGTCTTGACATGCAACCCCAAGGTTGCATATTTCTCCGGGTGGATGAGCATGGATCTCGTGTTCAAGGCGCTCGCCGACAAGAGCCGTCGCCAACTCCTGGACCTCTTGCACCTGGAGAATGGACGGACGCTCGGCGAGCTCTGCGAGCACCTGGACATGTCTCGCCAGGCGGTCACGAAGCACCTGACCGTGCTCGAGGAAGCCAACCTCGTCGTCATCGTGTGGCGAGGCCGAGAGAAGCTGCACTACCTGAATCCCGTGCCGCTGCATGAAATCCACGAGCGGTGGATCGGGAAGTTCGAGCGTCAGCGATTGCGCGCGCTGCACGAGCTCAAGAAAGGACTCGAAGGAGATGACGACCCGTAAGCCGCAGTTCGTCTACGTCACGTACATCCAGACGACGCCGGAGAAGGTCTGGGCCGCCCTGCAGGAGCCCGAGATGACGAAGCAGTATTGGGGCATGCACAAGAACGTCTCGGACTGGAAGGTCGGCTCCAGCTGGACGCATCAGGACTATGAAACCGGCGAGGTGCATCTCGAGGGGAAGGTCCTGGAGGCCGAGCCTCCGAAGAAGCTGGTCGTCTCCTGGGGGAGTCCCGCGGGCGGGCCGCCGTCGAAGGTCACGTTCCTCATCGAGCCGTTCATGAACGCGGTGCGCTTGACGGTGATGCACGACGAGCTCGCCGAGGATGGCAAGATGCTCGAGAGCATCTCGCAGGGCTGGCCGGCGATCCTGTCGAGTCTGAAGTCGCTGCTCGAGACGGGTCAGCCGCTCGCCATGACGACGAGGCGCTGGGCGGGCCGGTAACGCGTCACGCGCCGTGCCTCGCTTCGAGGGTGCCCGGCTGCCCGGCATTCAGGGATGTGCGGCTTGTCCATGGACGCGCCAATGCGGAGCGTCCCCGCATGGACCCGATCGAACTCTTGACGCAGCAGCACGAAGAAGCGGAGCGACTGTTCCAGCAGGTGGCGGTGGTGAGCGGGGACGAGCGGACCGTCCTGTTCCGCCGTCTCGCCTGGCTGCTCACCCTTCATACCCAGCTGGAAGAGCGGTTCTTCTACCCGGAGGTGAAGTTGGCGGAGACCCGTGATCTGGTTCAGCACTCCTATGACGACCATGCCGAGGCCAAGGCGCTGATCTCACAGATGCTTCACCTCGATGTCAGCGACATGCAATTCGAGCCCGCCCTGATCCGCCTCCGCACCTCAGTCGAAGCGCACGTGGCCGAGGAGCGGTCCATGCTCTTTCCCCAGGTGCGACGGCTTCTCTCCGCCGAGCACCTCGAGCGATTGGGCGACGAGCTGCTTCGGGGAATGGACGAGCTGACCCAGCCGGGTGCGCTCCCCTCCGTCTCGCACGAGTCTCAGCTGGGCGCACACTAGCTCGGGCCCCTGCCCGGGCACCCGCCAGGGCTCCAGGAGTGCCTGTCGGCCGTCCAGGCACGCCATGGCTGGACCGCGTCACCAGGTCACTTCGAGGTCGAAGTCCCGCTCGCGCCGCATCGTCACCGTGGCGGTGGGGTTGACGCCCGTCCTGCGCAGCCCCGCCTCCAGGAGCCCGGCCATGAGATCGGGCTTGGCGTCCGGATCGTTGCGGAAGGAGACGCGGTAGTGGTGCCAGCCGATTGGCAGCACCTTCACGTCGTAACGGTAGGTGTCGAGCGCCAGGAGGCTGGGGATGCGCGCGAAGAGGCGATCCGGGCCGAGCATGGGCAGGCCCATGTCCACCACCTTGCCCATCCACGTCTGCAGGAATCCCTCACCGAGCTTGCGGCCCATCTCGCGGTAGGCGGACTCGCGATCCTTCCCGGGGTAGCAGTAGCGCCAGGCGACCTCGAGCGCCGCGTTCCAGACCTCGATGGGGTAGATGGCCTTGGGCTTGCGCGGGTCGAAGCCACACTCCCGTAGTGCGTCCGCGAAGGCCCCACTCGCCTGGAGCGAGCGGATGAACAGCCCCTCGAAGAAGCTGCCTTGCGTGGCGCGGCCGGAAAGGGAGTCCTGCATGGTGCGCGTGCCGAAGGCACGAGTCTGTATACAGGACCCCGATCCTCCCGAACAGGCCACATACCTGGGCACATGCCCGGCTCCGTGCGGAAGTACACCCTGCGATTCATTGACACGCACATGGGGCGGGGTGCGTCTCTTCCCGCGAACCACTCACCCGAGTCGGCCGGGCTCCAGGTTCAGGAAGTGGAACCGCGCGACGTAGCCGGTCCCCTTGGGGCTGCACGCATACAGCCCCGCGGCGGCCATCACCCGGGGCCCGTCCTCGTGCAGGTGCGCCATGCGGATCTGCGACCAGCGGGTGCCATCCAGGGACGTCTCGACGAGGTAGTCCGCCCCCTCCCGGCGGATGCGGAAGGACACTTCGTCCACCTCCTGGGGCAGGTCCTGGGTGGCCCAGTCCGAGTAACCCTGGTTCGTCACCACGGAGCCCAGACGGTTGGGGCCATGCGGTTCGAACTCCACCGAGGTCTTCAGCCAGCAGTCCGGAGAGAAGCGCACCATCAGCCCCGCTTGATCGTACTGGTGCACGGGCTGGAAGCGGACGCGCGTGACGAGCACGAAGTCCCCCTCCACCTGCGTGTGGAGGAAGTGCCCGTTGTCCACCAGGAAGCCATAGTGCGTGCGCTGCCAGAAGTCCGTCGATGCATCGGGCGTGAGCTCGAGCCCCGCTCGTCCCGGCTGTACGGACCATCGCTTCGGCTCTTGGAACCAGCGCAGGCGTGGCTCGAGGGAGGGGCTCGTGAAGGACTCGCGAAGGGGCTGGAAGGAGGAGGTCATGGATTCGAAGGAGGGGAGAGCTGACGAAGGTAGTGGGTGAGGAGCGTGAGCCCGGGTTCCTCGACGGGCACGCGCTGGCGGAGCGATGCGAGGAAGGACCATGCGTGGTCCGACAGGAGGACGACACCCGTGTCCGCCTCCGCCGAGAAGCCGATGAAGCCCGCGTAGCCGCCCGTCACCGCGGAGCGCCACACCAGGGGCCTTCCACCGACGTCGGAGACCTTCCACCCGAGCCCCACGCGTGCGCCTCGGGTCTCCACGCGCGGGAGGTGCGCGAGCCGCATGGCCCGTCCGAGCCCTGCATCGTGATGACCGAGGTTCGCGTCGAGGAAGCGCAGCAGGTCGGGCACCGTCGCTCGGAGCGCCCCCGCTCCGGGCAGTGCCGGGAAGCTCCAGCCCGGCACCGTGTTGCCTCGCGCGGAATGGCCGGGAAGCAGGCGCCGCTCCTGTTCCTCGGAGGGACGGAAGGTGGTGTCGCCGAGCTGCAGGGGCGTGCAGAGGAAGTCCCGCACGGCATGTCCGTAGTTGAGCCGCAGGCGGCGGGAGAGGACGTGGCCGAGCACGCCCATGCCGATGACGGACTCGACGTACTTTCGCGGCGGCGGGTGCTGGGGGTGGTAGTTGCGCAGGAAGGCCCCGAACAGCTCCGCGCTGTAGTGGCCGTAGGGGTCGGCCGGGTTCTGTTGCGGGGTTCGCAGGTTCGGCGGGTCGTACGGCATGCCCGAGGTGTGCGTCGCCAGTTGCTCGAGCGTGATGCGGCCGGCGAGCTTGTCCGGGAGGAGCGGCAGGGGGAGCAGGTCCTTCAGCGGCATGTCGAGCCTCGCCTCGCCCCGGTCCACCAACAGCGCGAGGAGGGTGCCGGTGAAGACCTGGGTGAGGAAGCCCAGCTCGTACAGGGAGCTCGTGGCGGGGAGCGGCCCCTCGCGGCGGAGGGCCTGCACGTGGTGCTCTCCGTGGTGCGTGATGCCCACGCACAGCGAAGCCGAGGGGTACGCGCGCAGGTAGCGCCGGGTGGCGTGGAGGACCGCGTCGGCGGGCGAGTCAGTGGAGGTCCGCATGCAGCGTGCTCAGTCCTTCATGGAGGCCGAAGGCCCATCCCGCGCATTCTGGGCCATCCGGGAGCGAAGGAGTAGAACGGATCCGCGACCATCGCCGGAGGACCGGGCGTTTGTTAGGGTCCCTCCGGCTCTACCCGACACACGCCCCGATGACCGCAGGACCCGACCTGTTCTCCGTCTCCGTCGATGTGAACCGCTTCGCGCCCCTGGCCGAGCGGATGCGCCCGCGCTCGCCCGAGGAGTTCATCGGGCAGTCCCACCTGCTCGGCCCTGGCGCTCCCCTGCGCCAGCTCATCGAGCGCAAGGCGATCGTCTCCTCCCTGTTCTGGGGGCCTCCGGGCGTGGGGAAGACCACGCTCGCGCGCATGCTGGCGGCGAGCGTCGACGCGGAGTTCGTCATCCTCTCGGCGGTCTCCGACGGCATCCCCCGCATCCGCGAGGTGGTGGCCGAGGCCGAGCGCCTGCGCAACCAGTACCACCGGCGGACCGTCGTCTTCGTGGATGAGATCCACCGCTGGGCGAAGAACGTCCAGGAGCAGGCCCTGCCGCACGTGGAGAGCGGCCTGCTCATCCTCCTCGGGGCGACGACCGAGAACATCAGCTTCGAGGTGAGGCCCGCGCTCGTCAGCCGGTGCCGCGTCTTCCAGCTGCGCGAGCTCACTCCCGCGGACATCCGGGCCGCGCTCCTGCGTGCGCTCTCCGACGAGAAGCGGGGGCTCGGGGCCCGGCGGTTGACGGCCAGTGACGAGGCCCTCACCGTGCTGGCGGAGGGCAGCGGGGGTGACGTGCGCAAGGCGTTGGGCGCGCTGGAGCTCGCGGCCCAGCTCACCGCCGATGGCGCGGAGATCTCCCGGGAGACCGCCGTCCAGGCGACGGGCACGCGGCTGTCGCGGCACGACAAGGACGGGGACACGCACTTCGATCTCCTGAGCGCCCTCCAGAAGTCGTGCAGGGGCTCCAACGCCCAGGGGGCCATCTTCTGGGCGGCGCGGCTGCTCCAGACGGGGGACTACGCGGCGCTGTGGCGCCGGCTCAAGGTGATTGCCGTGGAGGACGTGGGGATGGCGATGCCCGAGGCCATCACCATCGTGCGCTCGTGCGAGGAGAGCTTCCACTCCATCGGTATGCCGGAGGGGCGGATCTTCGTCGCCCATGCGACCCTCACGCTGGCCACGGCGAAGAAGAGCAACCGCGCCTACCTGGCGATGGATGCCGCGCTGGCGGCCGTGGAGGCCCACCCCAACGCGGCCCCACCGCTCCACCTGCGCAACGCCCCCACCGAGCTCATGAAGGAGCTGGGGTACAAGCAGGGCTATCAGCCGCCGTGGAACTACAAGGACCATTACGCGCCCGGGCAGACGTACCTCCCCGAGCCGCTGGAGCGCTCCGTCTTCTACCGGCCGAGCAAGGAGGGCCACGAGGCGGAGATCCACGAACGGATGAGCCACTGGTGGCGCGAGGACAAGGCGTCCCGGGGGGAGTGAGCCGGAGCCGAAGCGGGACCTCGCTCCCGTGTTTCGCCGACCTCTGAGCAGGTTCGATGTCCCCGAGCCATCAGGCCAGGAGGGGCTTGTTCGCCAGGAGGCATTCCCGTCCCGCGTTCAGCCGTGACGGTGGCCGTCTTCCCTGGGCCACGCCAGCTTCTTCTTCAAGGCTCATTCGGACGCGCGTATCCGGCAGGAGGAAGAACCATGAGGAAACGAGTACTGGTCGTCACGGTGCTGACCGCGACCCTGGGGCTGGCCTGTGGGGTGAACCGGAGGCAGGCGGCGGGCGTGTTCGTGGGCGAACCGATGGTGGAGATCGGCGTCTTCACCCGGATCGGCAAGGAGGGGAATGCGTGGATGTTCGATCCCATGGCGCCCTGGGAGAAGAAGGTGCGGGTCTGGGTGCCGCCCCAGACGAGCGTTCTCGAGAACGGCTCCGAGGTCGAGCTGGGCGCGGTCAAGCCCGGACGCAAGGTCCGGTTGGTCTACGAGCTCCGGCGCGATGGAACCGGAGTGGCCGAGCGCATCGACATCATCAGCAAGGTGACGGGCGAGACACCTCCCGATACGGACATCTGAACGTTCTTCGGGATGACAGTGCGCCTTCTCGCGCCTGGACGGCCTCCCCCCACGGGTCGGTAGCGTCCGCGTCCCTATGTCGTCACTCAAGATGGGATTCTGGGGCGCGAACACCGCCACGGTGGACTGGTGCGAGACGAACTACCAGCACTCCCACTACATCTGCGAGCTGTTCAATTCGGCCTCCAGCCTGGCCATGGTGTTCGCGGGCGTGCTCGGTATCGCCCTCCATCGCCGCGTCCTGGAGCGCCGGTTCCTGCTCGCGTTCGCGATGGTGTCGGTGGTCGGGCTGGGGAGCATCGCGTTCCACGCGACCCTCCTCTTCCAGCATCAGATGCTGGATGAGCTCCCGATGCTCTACCTGGCCCTCCTGATGGTCTACATCCTGGTGGAGAACCGTCCCGAGCGACGGTTCGGGATCGGATTCCCACTCGCCCTGCTCGGCTACGCGGTGCTCTCGACCTATCTCTCGGCCTTCACGCGGGGGCGCCTCCAGTTCTTCCTCTTCCAGGCGAGCTTCGCGCTGCTCGAGTTCTTCGCCCTCGCACGCGTCTACCTCATCCATCGCCGCGGCCAGGACGTGATGGCGAGACGCGTCTTCCAGCTCGGCGTCGGCTCATATGGGCTCGCGATCGTGCTGTGGCTGAGCGACATCCACCTCTGCTCCACGCTCAATGAAACGCTTCCCGCGTATGGAATCCCCAATCCCCAGTTCCACGCGTGGTGGCACGTCTTCGTGTCCTGCGGGTTCTACGCGCTCCTGATCGTCATCGCCCACGATCGGCTGAAGACGCTCGGACAGGCCCCTCGGCTGAGCTTCGTCGCTGGAGTGATTCCGTTCGTGCGGAGCGCCGAGCCGGATGTCGCGGTGAGCCCGGAGCAGGGTGTTGGAGGAGTCGTATAGGGCGGACTTCTCCGGACGCTTCCTCTATAAACCGCCCGGCGCTCCAGGAGTCTGGCCGGGGCGCGACACGGAGGAATTTCATCATGCATCGAGCACTGGGTTGGACGGGCTGGACCGTGATGGTTGGGCTCATGGTTCCGTCGGTGGCGGTGGCTCAGCGGGCGGAGACGACCCCCGCGGCGGGGAGTGGATTCGGAGCGGCGGGGCAGATCGCCATCAGCTCCGACGCCTCGGCGAGCATCGGGTACTCCACGGCCGGTTCCGACGCGTTCTTCATCAACCTGAACCCGTCGGTCGACTACTTCCTGCAACAGAACCTCTCGATCGGCGCCGCGGTGCTCTTGTCGAGGAGCTTCAACGAGGGCCCTGACCTCACCAGCCTGGGGCTGAGCGTGCGCATGGGTTACAACCACGCCCTCGGCGAGCAGGTGTCGCTGTGGCCTCGCTTGAGCGTGGGCATCCAGCACTCGAGCATCGGAAGCGCGTCGGGCACCGCGTTCGTGGCCGATGCCTTCGCCCCCGTTCTCCTCCACCTGGTGCCCCACTTCTTCATCGGCGCGGGTCCCCGGGTGAGCTTCGTCGCCGGGGACGGCAGCGGGGTGTCGATCAGCATCGACACCACCCTGGGCGGCTATTTCTGAGCAGGACGCGCTACGGCGCCGAGCACTTCGCCGGGCCCCGCGAGGCCCGGAAGAAGTAGGCATGGAGATCCGGCGTGAGCGACCGGGTAGCGGGCGGCGTAGCCTCCGGGGAAGGTGTCAGCAAGCCCGGTTCTCTTCCTCTGCCCTGGAGTTACGGGGCGCCTCCACGGTCAATCCGCCGGGGCGGATGTGCATCGTGTAGGAGTCCTCCGCGTGCGCCGAGCCTCGCATCTTCACCACGCTGATGGTGCGGGTGAGCTTTCTCTGATGCCGCTCGTAATCGAGTGAGATGATGGCGTCGGGGATGGTGGAGAGGAACGGTGCCGCCGTGTCGTCTTCGTGGACCGTGAGCGTCTGGGAGAGGAGCGCGCTGCGGCTGTGTTCCCGGACGAGGGCCGCGAAGCCGACCATGAACTGCCGGAAGCCCCGCGCGGACGTCGAGTGCGCGATGGAGGAGATGCTGTCGAGCACGATGAGGGACGGCTTGTATTCATCGAGGCTCCTGCGCAGCTCCACCAGGAGATCCTCGGGGCTGGTGGCCTCGGGGTAGCTGCACTCCACGCGCAGGTTCCCCTTCTTCACGAACTCGTCCAGGGGGAGCCCGAGGCTCGCGAAGTTGCGCAGGAGGATGTTCCGGGTCTCCTCGAAGCCGTAGTAGGCCACGCGCTCGCCGCGGGACGCACCGGCCCTCGCGTACATGCCGGCCAGCGTCGTCTTTCCGCTGCCGGAGGGGCCGCGCACCAGCGTGATGGAGTCCCGGAGCCAGCCCCCGTTCATCATCGTGTCCAGCCCCTCGAAGCCGCTCGAGAAGCGGTTCTCCGCCGGGGGGACGTCGTTGATGCCTTGCAGGCCGAACGGGAACACCATCACCCCCTTGCTGGTGATGGTGCAGGGGTACTCCCCCTTCTGGTGGGCGCTGCGCCGGTACTTGTGGACCTCGAGCGTCCTTCGCCGCCGCTCGTCGTCCACCAGGTTGCGCAGGACGAGCACCACGTCACACAGGAAGTCCTCGACACCGAGCGTCGTCCGGGGGCCGTAGTCGTCCGGTGCTTCCGCCGTCACGAGCGCCATCAGCCCGAGCCGCCGGAAGGTGCGGATCAGCTCGAAGAACTGGTGCCGGAGCCGATCCTCGGGAGGCCTGGGGCTGAACAGGGCGGTGGCCGAGTCCAGGACGATGGCCTGCGCACCGAACTCGCTGACCGCGGCCTCGATGCGGTGCACCAGGGCGACGACGTCGTAGTCACCCGTGATGATGGTGTTCGCGTCGAGCGGGAGGGTGAGGTCGGTGAAGCGGAGCTTGCCTTCCGCCACGAGCTCCGAGGTGCCGAAGCCGAGCCCATTTCCGGTGTCGGTGAGATCCGCCGGGGTCTCCTCGACGGAGAACACCATCGTCTTGATTCCCGAACGGGCGAAGTGACTGGCGAGTTGGAGGGCGAGGATGCTCTTCGCGGCTCCGCTCTTTCCCGTCAGGAGGGTGGTTCGTCCTCGGGGAAGACCTCCGTTCGTGATGATGTCGAGCCCGGGTACGCCTGTTGGAACCTTCTGCATCGTGATCATCTCTTCCGTGCGACCTGCGCGTCGTTGAGCAGATCGGTGACTGCCTGAAACTGGTCCAGGGTTCCCAGGTAATAGGCTCGTGGCGCGGGAAAGCGCTTGACGAGCGTGGGGGTGAAGGCGATCCGGTCCTCGTCGAACGAGGGGGGGCGCTCCTTCGAGAGGTCCACGACGGCGAGCCGGACCTGCGACCGCTCATAGTTCGCGAGCAGCTTCTCGAGGTTGCGGAGTGCGCGCAGCGAGGCGGGAGAGGCCTCGCTGATGTAGAGCGTGAGATCGACCCTCACGCCCCGGACACCCTCCTCCTTCTGTTGGGTGCGCTGCAGGTTCTCCTTGGTCCGAACCAGTTCTCGGTCGCGCACCGGAGCGAGGATTTCATGGATCCTGAAGAGGAACTTATCCACGTCGATGGGCTTGCGGATGACGCGGTAGCCCGCCGTGCCATCGAGGTGGGAAGCCCCCGTGAGGACGAGGGACTCGCAGTTGAGCAGGCCGCTCTCGGCGGCCTGGGCCAGCATGCGGGCTCCGTCGAAGTCCGGGAGGTTGTAGTCGGTGATGACGAGGTGGAACCGCTCGCGGCGAAGCGTCTCGAGCCCTTCGCCCGCCGTCGCCGCGACCGTGACGTGGTAGCCGGCCGCCTCGAGCACTTCTTGAAGTGCCTCGCGGATGTCCGGGTCATCCTCGACGTACATGACTCGTAGGCCCAAAGACGCCACGCTATCTCCCAAGGTGCCATGGCGTTATCAGGCTCCGGCCTGTTCGCCAGGGGGAAATGGCACCGCGCAGGACTCAACGAGCGAGTCAGCGAGGCTGGCATACCAAAGTTCAGGGGCACTGTTGGCCCAAACGCGGAAGGAGTCGGCTCGGTGGGGGTGCATGCGTCAAGCCGTTGGCACCCGCCTGTTCGGTAGAGCCCTGTCGTGGGAGCCCTCCATGCCTGGACGAGGGGATTCTGTGGCGGGGCCCGGGAGCCTTCGCTAGTCAGCGCGGCACCTCGTTCACGCGACAGGAGTGCTGCGCATGAAGGCGTATGAGCTGCAGAAGACGGGTGGCATCGACGCTTGGGTGAAGGTGGAGAGGCCCGAGCCCAGGCCCGGCCCGGGCCAGGCCCTGGTCCGTATCCGGGCGGTGTCCCTGAACTACCGGGACCTGCTCATCGTGGAGGGGCGCTACATGGGGCCCACCTCGCGTCCCATCATCCCGGTGTCGGACGGGGCCGGTGAGGTGGTCGCGGTGGGGGCGGGGGTCACCCGCGTGAAGCCCGGCGACCGCGTGGCCCCTACCTTCTTCCAGACCTGGACGAGCGGTGAGCCCACGGCGGATCTGCGGGACAAGGCGCTCGGCGCGGGGAGCACCGACGGCGTGCTGGCGGAGTATGTCGCCCTGGATGCGGAGGGGCTCGTGCACCTGCCGGAGCACTTCTCCTTCGAGGACGGAGCCACGTTGCCCTGCGCGGCGGTCACGGCGTGGAACGCGCTGGTGCCCCAGGGCCGGCTCCAGGCGGGTCAGACGGTGCTGGCCCAGGGCACGGGTGGCGTCTCCATCTTCGCGCTCCAGTTGGCCCGGCTGTTGGGAGCGCGCGTCATCATCACCTCCAGCCAGGACGAGAAGCTGGAGCGCGCCCGGGCGCTCGGCGCGGAGGGGACCGTCAACTACAAGAAGAACCCCGACTGGGAGGAGAAGGTCCTGGAGTTGACGGGAGGGAAGGGCGTGGACCACGTCATCGAGGTGGGCGGCGCGCAGACGCTCCCGAAGTCCATCCGCGCCTCACGCTCCGGTGGGCACATCGCCCTCATCGGCCTGCTCAGCGGGAGTTTCGGCAAGCCCGACCCTTCCGTCGCCGAGTCGAAGAATCTCCAGATCGAGAACATCTTCGTGGGCAGCCGCGTCATGTTCGAGGACATGAACCGGCTCATCCTCCAGCACCGGATGAAGCCCGTCATCGACCGGACCTTCCCCTTCGAGGAGGCGCGCGAGGCGTTGCGCTACCTCCGGGATGGCGCCCACTTCGGCAAGGTCGTCATCGAGGTCTGACGGTCTGCCCGTCGAGCGGAGCGGCGGGGCGGGTCACCTGGACGCCGCGCCGCCAGACGGCATGGATGGCCCGGGTGTTGCGGATGTCCTGGGTTGGGTCCGCGTCCAGCACCACGAGATCCGCCACCAGGCCCGGCGCGATGGCGCCCCGGTCCTTCAAGCCCAGCAGCTCGGCCGAGTCGCGTGTCGCCGCACGCAGGGCCTGGGCGGGAGTCAGGCCGGCCTGGGTCATCAGCTCGAGCTCGCGGTGCTCGGCGAAACCGGGGATGCGCTGGGGCATGGCGCCCGAGTCGGTGCCGAAGCCGATCCTCACACCGGCCTGGTGCAGGGTGCGCAGGTTCTCCTGGTTGAGCTTCACCGCCTTCCGCGATTTCTCGGTGCCCGTGCTGGCGAGCGTCTCGCGCCGCCACGTGGCGTCATCGAAGCGGCGTTGCAGGGCTGGGTCCACCGCGGCGCGGAAGAAGGGCTCGTCCATCCAGGACGGGTGCTCGGCGTAGAGGTAGTTCGCCTCGTCCAGGTTGATGGTGGCGATGTACCAGACGCCGCGCGCCTTCATGGCCTGGACGAAGGCGTCATCCACCGGCGCATCCCTCACCCCATGGCCGAGCACATCGACACCCGCCTCGACCAGCGCCTTGGCGTCATCGAGGTCGTGGATGTGAGCGAAGACCCGCAGGCCCTGGCGGTGCGCCTCGTCGATGGCGGCGCGGTAGATGTCGGGGCTCAGCTTGGGGACCGAGCCGCCCAGGCTGTCGACCCACAGCTTCACCATGTCGGCTCCCTGCCTGGCCATGTCCTGGACCGCGGCGCGCGCGGCCTCGGGCGTTTCGGGACGCGCGACCTGGTCGTCCTCGAGGCCCATGCCTCGCGCAGGCGGCGTGCCCAGGGGCGCTCCGATTCCCGGCCCCGCGCCGTAGAGGTCCGCACCGCTGGCGTTGCCGTTCAGCTCTCGTTTCAGGGAGTAGAACAGGGGCGGGTTCAGGCCCAGAGAGTTGACGGTCGTCACACCGTACTCGGCGTACCGGGCCAGCTGCCGGGTGATGTTCTCACGGGTATAGAAACGCCGCCCCGTTTCCACGCCCGAGACGTTGCCGACGTGGGAGTGCGCCGCGATCAGCCCCGGGATGAGCGTCTTGCCGGAGTAGTCGACCACGCGCGCTCCGGCCGGGACCTGAAGCGAGCCGCGAGGCCCCACGGCGCGGATGCGTTCGCCCTCGAGCACCACGGTCATCGGTCCGCTCACGGCATCGCCGTCGAACACGTGTGCGCCTTCCAGGACCACCACGGGGGGAGATGCGGTCGGGCCTGGCGCATGCGCGCAGCCCAGGGCGGCGTGGAAGACGAGCGCCGCGAGGGCGTGCACCAGGGGAACGAAGCGCGGGTTCATGAGAGCGGGCCTCCGGTCGAGAGTGACGGCCCAGGATGTTCGCCTCGCCATGACCGCGCAATGCGCGAGTGTGTCCGCGGAGCACGCGGCATGAGGACATCCTCGGTGGGGCATGAGCGGCTCCTCTGACGAGGCGGCACGCGCGCTGGCACTGAAGCATCTTGGGCCGTCAGGCCGGCTGCCCACCACCCGGGCGCACGGGCTGCTCCGCTGTCGAGTCATTTTCGGAATGGGTTCGGAGGCACATCCGGTTTCCGCTGCCGTCACCTCTGCCCTGGATCCGATGCCGCCCGACCCTTTCGAGCAGAAGCCCGCTCCTGTTCCTTCTGCCCCTCGGCCGTCTGCTCTCCCCCAGAAGCACAACACGCTCGCGTCGACCCTGCCCGCGCCTTTCGTGGTCGACGCTCCCGGAACGAGCTTGACGCTCGGTGCGCTCCTCGCGCGGCCAGCCCTGGTGCCCGAGTCGCTCCTCGCCGACAACATGCCGGACCCGTATGTCCTGCGGCTGTCGGACACGAGCCCGGGAGGGCCGGAGACGCAGGGGTTGTGGCTCATCGCCACCTCGAGCAATCGCCCCTATGCCTTCCGGCTCTACCGGTGGCATGAGGACCGGGCGCGGTTCGAGGCCGCCGAGAAGGAGGGGCATCTCCTGGCCGTGTTCCCCGAGGGCCAGCTGCCCGCGTGGTGGAACCAGGGCGAGCCGGTGCCGACCGAGCCGGACCTTCCCGAGGATCTCCTGCTCGCACGTTGGGCGCCGGAGATCTTCGAAATCGGAGAGCAGCTGGTCCTCTTCTACACCGCGCGCGACCGACAGGGCGTGCTGCGCAGTGCCTACGCCACGAGCCGCTCCATCGAGGGCCCCTGGACGGACCACGGGCCGCTGGACGTCAACCCGCGCGTGAAGGAGCTCGTCCCCGACTACCCGGGCGGGCCCGCCGGGGACAACCCGGTGCTGGGTACCATCGACGGGACCGTGGTGCCCATCGAGGACGGCACGGGGCGCGAGCGTCAGGCCCTGGTGGTCAAGGTGGACGGCAACGCCCTGCGCTGGGTGGAGCCGTGCACGGGCCGGTCGCGCACCGTCCCGACGCCGCTGGTCGCGCGGGAGTTCACGCTCGGGCCGGACGGGACGCTCCACTTCGTTGGTTCTCCCAACGTCATTCTCACCGACGGCCCCCATCATGGCGGGCTCGTCGAGGGACAGTTCTTCGTCCGGGAGAACGGGCAGCTCTACGTCATCTACAGCGCCGGCTTCTTCGGCAACCACGAGTACCACACCTACGTGGGCAAGCTCGATGACGTCCTGCGCGGCCTGGTCCGGGACGAACGTCTGCTGATGGACAGCGCGAGCCCCGCGTTGGGAGGGGCGTGGAACGGTCCGGGACACCCCTCGTTGGTGAAGGAGGGCGAAGGTTTGTACTCCCTCTATCTCCATGCGTGGCGGAGCGGGACCGACTACTGCGCCCATGGCGAGGCGCGGAAGGTGCTGCGCTTCCACCTGTCGTTCCGCGACGAGCAGGGCCTGCCGTGTGAGCCGTTCGTCGTCGAGGACCGGCAGGCCTCGCGCGGCGCGTCCCGAGTCATCGAGGCGGCCTGACGCGCTCCGTTCACGGGCTCGGCGAGAGGTCCTGCTGGATGGGGACGGCGGTGTTGAGGTGCTGCTGCACCTGCCCGCGGGCCACCTGGGCGAAGTCGCGCAGCTCGGCGCGCTGGATCTGCGGTTGGATCACGCTGTCCATCAGGAACAGCGTCTTCGCGTGGAGCGCGACCAGGCTGGCCATGAGCCCGTTGTCGTGGCACGAAGCGTGCGTGAGGTCGCGTGAAGAGACCTCATCGCGCGAGTCAAGAGGCGTGATGCACCCACCGCGCCGCACGGAAGCGCCGTGGTGCTTCCGCGTAAGTGCCTGTGACGACTTGGCGTCGCGACGTAGCGCTACATGTTCGTAGCTGAGAACTTGCCAAAGATCGCGACTTGCTGAAGATGGCGATTGCAGGTGCGCGCGCGGGCACGCGTGGCCTGCGCTGAAAGAAGGAACCACATGGACCAGTTCGACCAGAACAAGCAGGCCGCAAAGATTCGTGTCGTCGGCGTCGGTGGCGCTGGCTGTAACGCGGTCAACACGATGATCATGGCGAAGCTTGAGCGGGTCGACTTCATCGCCGCCAATACGGATGTTCAGGCCCTGGCTGCGAACAAGGCTCCCGTGCGGCTGCAGATCGGTCAGACCCTGACCAAGGGCCTGGGCGCCGGCGCCAACCCGGAGATGGGCCGCGAGGCCGCGCTCGAGTCGCGCGATCAGATCGCCTCCATGCTCGAGGGCGCGGACATGGTCTTCGTGACCGCCGGCATGGGTGGCGGCACCGGTACGGGCGCGGCTCCCATCATCGCGGACATCGCCAAGAGCCTGGGCTGCCTCACCGTGGGCGTGGTCACCAAGCCCTTCCTCTTCGAGGGCAACAAGCGCCGCAAGCAGGCGGAGCAGGGCCTCGTGGAGCTCAAGGCCGCGGTGGACACCCTCATCACCATCCCCAACCAGCGGCTGCTCACGCTCAGCAACGCGCCCATGCCGCTGCTGGAGACCTTCAAGCGCGCCGACGAGGTGCTCCTCAACGCCGTTCAGGGCATCTCCGACCTCATCCAGTACCACGGCTACATCAACGTGGACTTCGCCGACGTGAAGACCATCATGAGCGACAAGGGCCTGGCGCTCATGGGCACCGGCCACTCCTCCGGCGACAAGCGCGCTCTCAACGCCATGCAGCAGGCCATCTCCAGCCCGCTGCTCGAGGACATCTCCATCGACGGCGCCACCGGCCTGCTCATCAACATCACGGGCGGCCGCGACATGACCCTCCAGGAGGTCAACGAGGCGCTCACGCTGGTGCACGACGCGGCCGATCCGGACGCGGAGATCATCTTCGGCTCGCTCATCGACGACAACATCCAGGACGAGGTGAAGATCACCATCATCGCCACGGGCTTCGTGTCGCGCGATGCGAAGGTGCGTCAGCCGGCTCAGGTGGTGCAGGTGCCGGTCGTCACCCGTCCCTCGCCCGTGTCGCTGAACGTGGCGCGCGAGGAGGTGGCCAGCCTGGTGCCCGCCAAGGCGGGTGTGCGCTCCATGCCCTCGGTGGAGAGCCGCTCGCTGTCCGGCCGCACCGCGGTGGTGAAGGACGCGGCGCTGCCCCTGGACGAGGATCAGTTCGACATCCCCACCTTCCTGCGCCGCCAGGGTCAGACGGAGATGCCGTGAGGCGGGGGCCCCGGTCCGCGAGGGCTGGGGTCTCGCCGAGCTAGCGCCCGGGGAGGCGGGCCACGCTCGCCGCCCGGTGGTGGCGCCCGGAGAGGGCATCACTGCGCGAGAGCAGCGTGTCCAGCTCGCGGTAGACCTCGTCGATGCGCTCGGGCAGTCGCGGGGCGGGAACCACTCCGTCGCCGGAGAGCTGCTCCAGCAGGGAGCTCGCGCGCTGTAGCAGTTGATGGGCTCGGAGCAGGGCCCGGCCGGTGCGGGTCCCCTGGGGCGAGAAGAGGCTGCCTCCCTGATAGAGGGCCTCGACTGCCGTGCGGTTGGTGCGAAGGCGCTCGGTGACTCGCGCCCGGTACATCTCCAGCCGCCGCTCGTGGCGCGCGCCCTGGAGATCCACCACTGTTCCTGTCGTGGAGGGCTTCACGGCCAGGGACGCTACGCCATTTACCTACATGCCCGCAACTTCCCGGCCGGAGGTGCGTTGTCTCCTTGTCAGGTCGCAGGTGGGGGTTTAGGTTCCCTCGCCTCACAGCGGAGGGGTTGCGAGCCATGTTCAAGAAGCTGCTCATCGCCAACCGGGGTGAGATTTCCCGGCGGATCAACACCGTGGCCAGGGGGATGGGGATCTCCACCGTGGCCGTGTACTCGGATGCGGACGCGGAGCTGCCCTTCGTGCGCGAAGCGGACGAGGCGGTGCGCATCGGGCCCGCCGCCGCCAAGGACAGCTACCTGAACATCCCCGCCATTCTCGAGGCGGCGAGGTCCACCGGCGCGGATGCGGTGCACCCCGGCTACGGCTTCGTCTCGGAGAACGCGGATTTCGCCACCGCCTGCAAGGCCGCCGGCATCACCTTCGTGGGTCCGCCGCCCGAGGCCATGCTGCGGATGAAGGACAAGAGCCAGGCGCGCAAGCTGGTGGCCGCCGCGGGCGTGCCCATCGTCCCCGGCACCGAGGACGTGCTCCCGGACGTGGCCTCCGCGCTGGCCGCCGCCGAGCGCATCGGCTACCCGGTGCTCTGCAAGGCCGCGGGCGGTGGCGGTGGCATCGGCATGGCCGCGGCGAAGGACGCCGCCGAGTTGGAGAAGGTCTTCCGTCAGTGCACGGACCGCGCGAAGGCCGCCTTCGGCCGCGAGGGCGTGTACATCGAGCGCTACTTCCCGGCTCCGCGCCACATCGAGGTGCAGATCCTCGGGGATCACCACGGTCACCTCATCCACTGCCTGGAGCGCGAGTGCTCCATCCAGCGCCGGCACCAGAAGGTGGTGGAGGAGGCTCCCTCGCCGCTGTTCGCCGACGGGCGCAACGCGGAGCTGTCGCAGAAGCTCTTCACGGCGGCCATCGCCGCGGCCAAGGCCTTCGGCTACGCCAATGCCGGCACGGTGGAGTTCCTCTACTCGGATGGCGACATCTACTTCATCGAGATGAACGCCCGGCTCCAGGTGGAGCACCCGGTGACGGAGCTGACCACGGGGTTGGATCTCATCGGCTGGCAGCTGCGCATCGCCGCTGGCGAGAAGCTCACCGTGAAGCAGGAGGACGTGAAGCGGCGTGGGGCGGCGCTCGAGTTCCGCATCTACGCGGAGGACCCCGTGAAGTTCTTCCCCTCGCCGGGCCCGCTCAAGGTGTACCAGCCGCCCACGGGCGAGGGCGTGCGCCTGGACTCGGGCTACGCCGAGGGCAACACCGTCACGCCGAACTACGATCCGATGATCGCCAAGCTCATCGTCTCGGGCGCCACGCGCGCCGAGGCCATCGAGCGCTCCATCCAGGCGCTCCAGGGCTTCCGCATCGAGGGCATCAAGACGAACATCCCCCTGCACCTGCGCATTCTGCAGGAGCCTGTCTTCCGCGCGGGGGACCTGAACACGCGCTTCCTGGAGCACCACGCGAAGCCGTAAGTAGGGGACGCACAACACGCAGCACTCCAGGAGGAGCACAGCGATGGCGGACGTGGCGGCGCACATCACCGGGACGGTGTGGAAGATCGAGGTGCAGGTCGGACAGGCGGTCTCCGCGGGGGACACGCTCGTCATCCTCGAGTCCATGAAGATGGAGATGCCGGTCGAGGCGCCCGAGAGCGGCACGGTGAAGGAGATCCGCTGCAAGGAGTCCCAGCCGGTCAACGAGGGCGACGTCCTCGTGGTGCTCGGGTAGAGCGGGACGCGCGCGGTGCAGCCATCCTCCCTGCTCGTCGAGGACCGGGACGACGGTGTCCGGGTCCTCACCCTGTCCAACCCGGCGCGGCGCAACGCGCTCGACGACAGCCTGGTGGCCCGGCTGGACGAGGCGCTGGCCTCGGCTCCCGGCAAGGTGCGCGCCGTGCTCATCCGGGGAGCGGGAGGGACCTTCTGCTCGGGCTATGACCTGAACCTGCTGGCGGCGCCCACCGAGGACCGCCTGCCGGATGACGGGCTGATGGCGTGCTTCTCGCGACTGGAGTCGCTCCCGCTGCCCAGCGTCGCGCTGGTGCAGGGGTGGGCCTTCGGAGCGGGCTTCGATCTGGCGGCCGCGTGTGACTTCCGGGTGGGAGCGGAAGACGTCGTCTTCAGCATGCCCCCGGCGCGGCTGGGCATCGTCTACTCGCCGGACGGGCTGACGCGCACGGCCCGGCTGGTGGGCGTGGCCCGCGCGAAGAATCTCTTCCTCACCGCTCGGCGGCTGGATGGGAAGGAAGCGCTGGCCTGGGGCCTGTTGGACGAGTGCCTCCCGGCCGCGGACGCCGAGACGCGCGCCCTGGAGCTGTGCCGGACGCTCGCCGCGCAGGCGCCCCTGGCGGTGGCGGGGATGAAGGAGACCTTCCGGTTGCTCACGCGGGCGGCGCTGTCCGACGCGGAGCGGGCGCACCTGCGCGAGGTGCGGGCCCGGGCCTTCGCCAGCGAGGACGCCCGGGAGGGCAGGGCGGCGTTCCTGGAGAAACGCACGCCCCGCTTTCGCGGCCAGTGAGGCGGGCCGCCCCCTGACGGCGGCTCAGGTATCGCCGAAGAGCTCGCCCATCCGCAGCTGCAGGGCGGAGGCGATCTTGTACAGCGACGAGATGGAGGCCGAGGACTCGGCGCGCTCGATCTGCGACAGCAGCGACACGGACAGGCCGGTGCGGCGCGCGAGCTGCTTGAGGGTGAGGTCCTGCGTCTTGCGCGCGTCGCGGATGGTGCGGCCGATGGCGCGGTGCAGGTCGGCCTCGGGATCCTGCGACAGGCCCTTCTTGGCGAGCGCGTTGCGCACGGCGCCGAGGAACTGATCCGGCTCCATGGGCTTCTTCACGTAGTCGCTGGCCTGGTTCTTCAGCGAGGCCACGGCCGTGTCCACCGTCGGGTAGGCGGTGGCCACGATGACGGCGACGTCCGTGTCGTACTTGCGGATGTGCTCCAGGACCTCGGTGCCGGACATCACCGGCATCATCATGTCCAGGATGACGAGGTGGAAGTCGGCGCTGCGGAGGATCTCCACCGTCTTCGTGGGATCCGTCGTGGTGACGACGTCATAGCCCTCGCGCATGAGGACGAGCTTCAGGTAGTCGCAGTTGTCCTGCTCATCGTCGACCACCAGGATACGAATCTGCACGAATCTTCTCCTCGTGTGAGGGGCGGGGGCCCGCAGCCCGGGAAGCCGCACACGCCAGGGGGGTGGCGTGCGCGGCGCTCTTCCGGGCTACTTGCCACCTCCCGGTTGTTTCTGACTCTTCTCGTAGTCGGCAACCAGCTTCTTCACGCCAGCGGCCATCTCATGGTCGGGCGCGAGTCGTAGGAACTCGCGGTAGTACTGAGCGCCTTCGTCCGGACGCTTGCGCCGGGCCACCGTCGCGCCCAGTGCGAGATAGCAGGGCGCGTAGTTGGGCTCGAGGGCGATGCATTTCTTCAGGACGGACTCGGCCTCGGGAAGCTGCTGCTTGCGCACCAGCGTCACGCCATCGTCGTAGAGCTGCTTGACCTGCTGCTCCGTGGAGGGGCGGCGCGCCGTGCCCGTTGCCGTGCCACCCGCGGGAGGCTTGCTGGTACCGGACTTCGCCGACGTCTCGAGCGCGGCCTCCACCTTTTCCTTGAGCGCGGTGTGCTCCTCGGCGAAGGCGAGCGTGCCCTCGGAGGCCTCGAGGTACTTCTGGGCCTCCGGGAGCCGGTTCGCGTCGAACTCCTTCTGCGCCTGGTCGATGTTGTGCTTCGACTCCTGCTCGGCCCGGGCCTGCTTCAGCAGTTCCTCGGCCTCGGTGGGGCGCTGGCCCTTGGCGTCCTGGACGGACTCGAGCGTGGCCACCGCCGTGTCGAAGTCACGCGCGTCGATGGCGGCCCGGGCGCTCTGGAGCTTCTCCTCGATGGGGAGGGAGGACCCGGCGGGTTGCTTCTCCGCGCCGGATGCCGGCTCCTGGCGCGCCTGCGCCGGATTGGACGGCTGCGCCTGCCGTGGCTTCTTCTCCACCGCGACCGGCTGGGGCGGGACAACGGGGGTGGCGGGGGTCTCTCCCAGGAGGAACCAGGCCACGCCTCCGCCCACGCCGAGCAGGACGCAGCCCACGAGGGCCAGCACGAGCCCCTTCTTCGATCCCTTGGAAGTCCCCTCGTGCGTCAGTCCCTCGGCGCTCTGGCCCGGGCCGATGAAGCGCAGCTTCACGTGGCCCAGCTCGATGAGGTCTCCGTGCGAGAGCGGCGCCTGCGCGTAGCTCTCACCGTTGACGGCCATCCCGTTGGCCGACTGCATGTCGATGATGCGCCACTCGCCCGAGTCCTCGCGGACGATCTTGGCGTGCGTGCGCGACAGCGAGCGGTGGTCGATGGTGATGTCGTTGTCGTCGGTGCGGCCGATCCGCACCTCCGTGCGGAGGCAGGCGAACTCCTGCCCCTTGAGCTCGGCGCTCACCACCAACAGGTGCGGGGCTTCCGCCGCGTCCACCGGGGACACCCTGCGGGGCCGGTTCATCTCCACCTGATCCATCCGGATCACCGCGGTGGAGTTGCGGCGCTGCTCGGACGGAGTGGGTGTGGGCGCCTCGTCCTCTTCCTCCTCCTCCTCGTGGCGGGCGGCGGGGACGTCCGGCTCCGTCTGGGCGGCTTTGGCCTGCAGCTCGTCCATGGCGGCCTGCAGGGCCGCCGCGGGCAGCCGGATGGTGGGCGCGCCTACCTGATGCTGCGGCTGGGGCGGAGGTTGGGGTGGGGGCTGGGCGGCGGCTTCGCGCTGCACGGCCAGGTCGTAGTCGCCGATCTGGATGAGGTCTCCGTCCGCGAGCTGGGCATGCCCCTGGATGCGCTCACCGTTGATGCGCACCCCGTTGTAGCTGCCCAGGTCCTCCACCAGTACGTGCCCGTTCTGGCGCACCAGGCGTGCATGGCGACGCGACACGTTTCGCTCGGTCAGGCGGATGGTGTTTCCCTCCTGACGACCGATCGTGATCTCGTCCCGCACGAAGGGGACTACAGTCTTTCGCCCCTCGTCGTCTTCGATGATGAGCTTCAGCACGGGTTGGGTCCCCTTACAGCTATAGCAGAACGCCCCTGAGCATCTCAAGGAGGGCATCCACCCCAAATGACAGGGATTTTCCCGCAGGAAGGAGCCTGCGGGGGTCGGTTGTCTATCGGACAGATGGCCGCGAGCCCGCTCAGGATGCCCCGCATATAAGGAGGACCTGATGGGGGCGGGACGCCGCTGCCCACCTCGGGGGTGAGAATGGAGGGAATGGTACGGTGCGTGCACCAGGCGAGCCGTCGTGCGCCTGATGGTTCTCCGGCCCCTCCCAGACGCGCGCTCCAGGCCCTCAGGGCGGTGCCACTCCGGGCCTCGGTGACGAGCAGCCGGTGGGTGTTGATCCACGGCGTGCCCTTGCCGCGGCTGGGGCAGCAGGACGCGCTCGAGGGGGCGATCGCTCTTCCGTGCCATCCACGTCCAGCTCATGCGTGGGGGCGGCGAGACAGCGTTGGGAGTCAAGACACATGCCCTCGCCCGGTGAGCGACCCGGCGAGGGGGGCGATGTGCAGATGGATGTGCAGTTCCGGGCACGATGCGCGGCAGACTGCTCGGCGCCGGGCTCCGGCGGAGGTCGACCGGAGCGGGAGGCAGGGATATAAGGCCGCGACCCGCGCCAGGCGCGTGGGCCCATGCGGATGGAGGCGTGTTTCCCCGTGTCGAGCAACGGAGCTGAGCAGGAGCCGCAGACCTTCACCGAGGCCATCCTCGGCAAGGGCATCCACCAGGAGTCATGGGCGAAGCGCTGGATGGCGTTGGAGCCGTCGCTGCGCGTGGCGCTGGCGACGGCCGCCTTCGCGGCACTGCTCTTCATCCCCTACCTGGGCGCGGTGGGCCTGTGGGACTGCTGGGAGCCACACTACGGCGAGGTGGGTCGCGAGATGATCCAGCGCCGCGACTACGTGTTCCCCTTCTGGGAGAACGCGTGGTTCTTCTCCAAGCCACCGCTCACCATGTGGATGCAGGCGCTGGGGATGCAGGTGGTGGGCGCGATGCGCAGCGAGGGCGCGCTGGGGCTCTACACCGAGTGGGGCATGCGGATCCCCTTCGCGCTGCTGAGCATCACGGCGGTGTCGCTGCTGTCGATGGCGGTGGCGCGCGTGGTGAACCGGCGCGCGGGCCTGGCCACGGGCTTCGTGCTGGCCACCATGCCGCTCTACTTCCTGCTCACCCGGCAAACGGTGACGGACACGCCCTTCGTCACCACGCTGGTGTGCGCCATGGCGTGCGCGATCATCGGCCAGCTCGACGACACCACGAAGCACCGCGCCGGCTGGTGGTACGCCTTCTACGTCTTCGCGGGCCTGTCCACCCTGGCCAAGGGTCTGCTGGGCGTGGGCCTGCCGGCCGTCATCCTCGTCCTCTACGCGCTCTTCGCCGTCATCCCCTACGACGCGGCGAGCCTCAACGCGCACCTGCGCTGGCTGCTGGAGGGCTCCTTCCGCGCCGAGGTCCGCGAGGGCAAGCAGCCCATGCCGGTGTTGTGGGGGCAGATGTACAAGATGAAGCTGGGCACCGGCATCCTCGTGTTCTGCGCGGTGGCCGTGCCCTGGTACCTGGTGCTGAGCCTCTTCGACGGCGTGGACGACGAGGGCAAGCTCTTCTGGTACCGCTTCTTCATCCACGACCACCTCAACCGCCTGAGCGCGGGCGTGCACACCACCACGCCGGGCGGCACCTTCATCTACTTCATCGAGCAGGGGGGCTTCGGCATCTTCCCCTGGGTGGCGCTGGTGCCGGGGGCCTTCGCGCTGGTGTCCCGGCTGCGGCCCCGCTCGAGTGACAAGGCGGACCACCTGGCCCTCATCGCCGCGCTGTGGGTGGCCTTCTCCTTCACCCTGCTGGCCTCCTCGGCCACCAAGTTCCACCACTACGTCTTCCCGGTGTTGCCGGGCCTGGCCGTCCTCATCGCCCTCTTCGTGAACAAGCTGTGGGAGGAGGGCATCTCCGCCCACGTGATGAGCCTCGTCTTCGGGCTCGTCCTCTTCATCCTCGTGGGCCATGACCTGGCCAACAACCCGAAGAACTTCACCGACCTCTTCGTCTACAACTACGACCGGCCCTACCCCTTCGACCTCGTCACCAAGCCCATCGCCATGTTCGCCTCCCGCCCGCTGTGGGTGGGGGACCTGGTGACGCTGGTGCTGCTCTGCGTGGGCGCCTACCTCGCGGTGGGTGTGTTCCAGGCGAAGTCCGGCTCCTCGGTGTACGCGCGCGCGGTGGCGCTGCTGTGCCTGGCGGTGGGCGGCGCCTTCCTCGTGCCCATGGCCATGCGCGGGGTGCCCGCCACGCCGCTGATGGGCGTGGCCCTGTTCCTCGTGGGCGCCTGGGTGGCGTGGCAGGCCTACCGGGCGCCGGTGGACGCGCGCACGTCGTTGTGGCTCTTCGCCTCGGCCCTGCTGCTGGTGGGCGCGATGTCCGCCGTGCGTGGCTTCCGCGCCCCGGTGGCGAGCGACTCGCTCCTCAAGTCCCTGTCCGCGCCCGTCAACGTGAAGATGGCCCTGGGCTTCGTCTTCACCGTGGCCGGTGGCCTGGCCGTGGTGGCGGCGCTGCAGCGCGCCCGGGTGATGCTGTACGGCACCTTCTGGGCGCTCGCGGCCGGCTTCGCCCTCTGGTTCAACTGGGGCCACTGGGTGGACCTGTCCCACCACTGGACGCAGCGAGACCTGTTCTGGCGCTACTACGCCCAGCGCAAGCCGGACGAGCCCATCACCGCCTTCATGATGAACTGGCGCGGAGAGACCTTCTACTCGCGCAACCAGGTGAAGCAGATCCGCGAGCCGGGCAAGCTCAAGCCCTTCGTGTCGCAGCCCGGCCGCGAGTGGGCCCTGGTGGAGCACAACCGGCTCGGCGTGCTGCGGCAGGCCGCGGGCACCGACAAGGTCATCACCGTCATCGACCGCGACATCAACAACAAGTTCGTCCTGGTGAGCATCGATTGAGCGGCATCTCCGTCCAGGGGGTCGCCAAGCGCTTCGGTGCGCGCACCGCGGTGGAGGGGTTGACCTTCGACGTCCGCCCGGGCGAGGTGTTCGGCCTGCTCGGGCCCAACGGCGCGGGGAAGACGACCACGGTGCGCATGCTCACCGGGCTCCTCCAGCCCTCGGAGGGCGAGGCGCGCGTCTGGGGCCACTCGGTGCGCACGGATGGCGAGTCGCTGCGCCGCGTGGTGGGCCTGCTCACCGAGCAACCCGGGCTCTATGAGCGGCTCAGCGCGCGCGACAACCTGCGCTTCTTCATGAAGCTGCACGAGTTGGACGAGCGCGAGGCCTGGCCACGTGCCCTCGCCTACCTGGAGCGCTTCGGGCTGGCGGGCCGGGAGAACGACCCCTGCGGGAGCTTCTCCAAGGGCATGCGGCAGAAGCTGGCCATCGTGCGCACGCTGGTGCACGACCCCAAGGTCATCTTCCTGGACGAGCCCACGAGCGGGTTGGATCCGGAGTCGGCGCGCACCGTGCGTGACGCGGTGGCGGAGTTGGCGGCGGAGGGGCGCACCATCGTGCTGTGCTCGCACAACCTGGCCGAGGTGGAGCGGCTGTGCACGCGGGTGGCGGTGGTGAAGGGACGGTTGCTGGCGATGGCCCCGTTGAAGGAATTGCGGCGAGCGGGCAGCGCGCTGGACGTGAAGGTGGAGGGCGGGGCCGAGCGCTTCGTCCCGGCGCTGGCGGCGCTGCCCTTCGCCCCCAACGTGCTCGCCGAGGGCGCGCGGCTGCGGGTGATGCTGGAGGACGAGTCGCACGCCCCGGACGTGGTGGCGTGTCTGGTGGGCGCGGGAGCGCGTGTGCACAGCGCGGTGCCGGCCCAGCGTCCGCTCGAGGAGGTCTACCTGGAGCTCATCCGCGAGGGGAGGGTCTGAGCATGGCGTTCCATTCCCGTCGCGCGCTGGCCGTCTTCTGGAAGGACTTCCTGGATCTGCGCAGGAACCCGTCGCTGCTGCTGGCCATGGCGGCGCTGCCCATGGTGCTGGTGGTGGTGCCGATGATCGTCGTCTGGACCTACGTGAGGGATCCGAACGACACCAACCTGCGGGTGCTCGCGCTCTACTACGATCCGAGCCTGCCCCTGGGCGCCAACGCGGGGCGCTTCCTGGTGGAGCGCACGCTGCTGGACTGGTTCGGCATGTTCCTGGTGATGCCGGTGTTCGTCCCCATCCTCATCTCCTCGCAGAGCGTGGCGGGGGAGAAGGAGCGGCGCACTCTGGAGCCGTTGCTGGCCTCGCCGGTGACGGCGGTGGAACTGGTGGCGGGCAAGAGCCTGGCCTCGCTGGTGCCCGCGGTGCTGATTACGTGGGTGGCCTTCGCGCTGCTGTGCGTGGGCGTGGACGTGGTGGCGTGGCCGTTGGGCCAGGGGCTCCTGATGCCCAACATGCTGTGGCTCTTCGGGGTGATGGTGCTGGCGCCGCTGTTCGCCTTCTTCGGCAACGGTGTGGCGGTGCTCATCTCCGCGCGCGTGGCCGATGCGCGCACGGCCCAGCAGCTCTCCGCCCTGGTGGTATTGCCGCTCGTGGGGCTGGTAGCGGGACAGGTGGCCGGTTTCCTGAACGCCGGGCCAGGCTATTATGCCCTGCAGGGCGCGGTGGTGTTGCTGCTTGACGCGGTGCTTCTCTGGGTCAGCGTCCGTTTGCTGGAGCGCGAGCGCCTCATCAGCCGCTGGGGGTAGCCGGGCGGACGCTCCCCTACCGGGTTGACTGGCCAAGGGTGCGGAACCTCTGGCATGTTCCGGGGGGCAGGCCGGTTGCAGTGCGATCGGCGGGCATGCAATGGACCCGGTCGCTATGCGTTAGAGGGGTAGGCGGCGTTGGGCTCCCGGTGTCGACGCGGTCTCTAGGAGGCGACGAAAGCACGATGGGATTCTTCGGTGGAATCAAGGACGAGGCGAAGCGCAACTTCATCGCGCGCGCCGATGAGGCGAAGGGCGAGATTGTCTACAAGTATCCGGAGAAGAACATCCGGATGCTCACCCAGCTCACCGTCGATGCCGACGAGATCGCTCTCTTCGTGAAGGACGGGAAGGTGGAGGGCAAGCTGGGGCCGGGGCGGCACCAGTTGGACACCAGCAACATCCCGTTCCTGTCGCGCCTGGTGGAGGGCTTCACCGGCGGCAACCTGTTCATCTCCGAGGTGTTCTTCGTCTCCACGCGCGAGTTCACGGGCGTGAAGTTCGGCGGCCCCATCGGTGACGTGCGCGACCCGGAGACGGGGCTGGGCATTGGGACGATGGTGTACGGCGACTTCTCCATCCGGGTGACGGAGGCGGAGAAGCTGGTGGTGGGCCTGGTGGGCATGGGCCGCACGAGCAACGCGGACTTCCTGGGCTGGTTCAAGGGCCAGGTGCTCAAGGTGACGCGGGATCGCATCGCCGAGCTGCTGGTGAAGAAGCGCTGGCCGCTGCTGGACGTGACGAGCGGCGCGTACACGGAGGAGATCGAGACCGAGGTCATCGCGGGTCTCAAGCCCCACGTGGACACCTACGGCCTCACCGTGGTGCGGATGGGCAACTTCCACGTCAGCATCAAGGAAGAGGACGAGGCGACGCTGAAGAAGCTGTCGAAGGACGTGGCGTACTCGCGTCTGGCGGGTGGTTTCCAGCAGTACGCGCAGGGTCAGGCGATGCTGGGCGCGTCCGAGGGCATGGCCAAGGGCGGTGGCGGCTCGGATGGCGCGCTGCAGGGAATGGGGATGGGCATGGGCTTCGGAATGGCCCAGATGTTCGCCAACCAGCAGAACCAGCAGCAGCACCACCCGCAGCAGCAGCCTCCTCCGCAGGCGGCGGCCCCGGCTGACACGCGCAGCCCGGCGCAGCGGCTGAAGGAGCTCAAGGAGCTGAAGGACGCGGGCGTGCTGTCGGACGACGAGTACAACACCAAGCGCGCCGAGCTGATGAAGCTCCTGTAGCCCCATCCCCTCTCCCTCTGGGAGAGGGACGGGGTGAGGGTAGAGGAGTCCACGAGTTGTATCCCGAGGCCTCCGTCCGTGTTCAGGGCGGGGGCCTTCGTGTTTCAGGCGCCCCACCGAGTGGAGTCAGTGGGTCTTCTTGCTGCTCCGGGTCTTCCGTCCGTGCTCCGGACGGGCGCTCTCTTTCTTCCTGGAGGTCGTGGCCCTCGAGGAGCGGGCGTGCCGGGTCTGGGTCTTGCTGAGCTTCGAGACCTGGGTCCTGGAGGCCGAGGGCGGAGCCGTCGGAGCCGGAGTAGGAGCCGGAGTAGGAGCCGGAGCCGGAGTGGCGGGAGTGGGCTCGGGAGCAGGAGTCACGGGCGCCTCCGCCGGAGCGGGCTCCTGCGCCGGGGCCTCGGGGGCCACCGGGGTGTTCTCCGGAGAGGCCGGGGCGGTGGGCTTCGAGGTCCCGCTCTCCTCGCGGACATCCAGCTTGATGGGCACGCCCAGGGTGGCGCCGAGCCGCAGCAGCAGCACGTCCGGGGCAATGCCCTTCTCGCCCATGGCCTCGGCCACCTCACGGGCGGAGAGCGCGTTGCCGTGGGCCCACAGCTCCTTGAGGAACTTGCCGGCGTCCGGCTCGTGCCACCAGGACGGGCCGAAGCGCGCCTTGAGCTGGCCCTGGAGCTGGCCCGCGAGGAACCACGCGCGGAAGTTGTCCGCGGACTGGAAGAAGTCCTCCTGGTCCACCAGGTAGCGCGCGACGTCGTTGTCCGTCGCGGGCATCTCGTCCACGCGCTCGAGGATGCTCCTGTACAGCTCGCGGGGATCCACGTCCTCCTCCTGCTGCCGGTGCAGCGCGAGCTGGTACAGCAACTTGCCCGCGGCGCGGCGGATGAGGAACAGCTTGTGGGCGCTCGTCGCCGCCAGGTACGTGGCGCGGTCCTTGCCCGTCAGCCCCGCGTGCTCCTCCAGCCACACCGGGTCCTCCGACAGGTCCTCGAAGAGGGCCGCGTACGCCTCGGTGACGGTGGGGTTGCCCAGCTTGGCCAGCTCGAAGCGGGGCTCCTTCGTGAAGGCATAGTGCAGCGCGTGGCCGAACTCGTGCAGCAGCCGCGCCTGCTCCAGTGCGCCCTCGACGGGCCGTACCGACAGCCGCACGTCCTCGGGCACTTCGACTCCCAGCGTCAGCGGGCGCGGGTTCTTGCGCTTCACGTCGTCGCGCGCGTCGATGCGCACGTTCTTCATCTCGCCCAGGTCGATGCCCATCCCCGCCAGGGTGCCGTGCGCGCGCAGCAGCAGCTCGCCCTTGGGGAAGAAGCCGTCCACCTCGCGCGGGCGGAACAGCCGCGGCAGGTCCGCCCGGGTGAGGCTCGTGAAGGGCATCCCCAGCTCGCGCTGGGCGAGCCGCTCCATCACTTCCTTGTAGGGCGCCTCGGTGGCCTGGAGCACCTCCTCGGCCAGCAGGCCCAGCCGGCCCAGGTCCGCCTGCCGCAGCTCGCCGCCGAAGGCCTCGTACGAGGTGTAGCCCAGCTCGCGCAGCAGCTGCTCCGTCCGCTCCTCGCGGCGGTGGATGAGCGGGTTGAGCCGCTCCAGCGCGGGCGTGGCCGCGACGTAGAGGGCCTTGCGCCTCGGTGCGCTGCGCTCGTTGGCGAGCAGCCGCTCCAGGTCTCGCCAACGCACCTCGCGGCCGTCCACCTGGAAGGTCAGGGACGCCTCCAGGTTGGCGATGGCGTCGTTCACCTCGGCCAGCTGCTGCGACAGGTACTCGCCCGCGAAGTGCGACTGGAGCGCGGTGAGGGCACGCAGCTCGCGCGCGTCCGTGGTGCGCTGGCGCAGTTGATCGATCTTCCGGATGTTGTCGAGGCTGAACAGCGCCTCCTTGCCGACGTACGTGGAGGCCACGTCCGCCCGGGCTCCCTCGGCCCAGAAGCGCCACACCAGCAGTTCCTGCGACTTGAGGAGGTCCTCGGCCTCGGCGGCGAGCCGGGCCACTTCGGCGGCCAGCTTCTGCTCCTCGGTGAGCGGAGGAGCGGCGGACTTTGTCGTGGCGCACCCGCCGAGGGAGCTGAGACCGAGGAGAAGGACGAGTGCGGGAAGCCTTGGGCGCATGGGATGCGCAATGTAACTTCCGCGCCGCTCATGCCCAATCAACTCCAGTGGCGCTCGGCCGCCGCCCGGCAGGCACTCTACGGAGCCCTCCGCCGTTTCTTCACCCAGCTCGGCTACCTCGAGGTGGACACACCGCTGCTCGTCCCCACGCCGGGGATGGAGCCCCACATCACCGCCTTCGAGTCGCCCTTCGTGCCCGAGACGGACGTGGGCCAGCGCCGCACCCTCTATCTGCACACCAGCCCCGAGTACGCCATGAAGCGGCTGCTCGCCGATGGCGCGGGTCCCATCTTCCAGATTTGCAAGGTATTCAGGAACGGGGAGGTCTCGAGGACCCACAACCCCGAGTTCACGATGCTGGAGTTCTACCGGCCCCGGGCGGACTACCACGCCATCATGGCGGACCTGGAGGGGGCGCTGGCGGAGGCGGACCGGACGGTGGGCGGCGATGGCTTCTTCACCCGCACCCCCTATGAGCGGCTGTCCGTGAGGGACGCGGTGCTCCGGACGACGGGCATCGACTTGAGGGCCTGTGCGGATGGCCCCTCCCTGAAGCGGGCGGCGGAGGCGGCTGGGGTGCGCACCGGGGACGCCACCAGCTTCGACGATGTGTTCTTCCACCTGTTCCTGCAGAAGGTGGAGGGGACGTTGGGTTGGGAGCGGCCCACCTACCTGACGGAGTACCCCGCCTCCATGGCCTCGCTGGCGCGGCTCAAGCCGGGGGAGCCCTCGGTGGCGGAGCGCACGGAGCTGTACGCGAAGGGGCTGGAGCTGGCCAACGGCTTCTCCGAACTGACGGACGCGGTGGAGCAGCGGGCTCGGTTGCTGGAAGAACAGGAATTCCGGCGTGTGACGGGCAGATCCGTCTACCCACTGGACGAGCGGTTCCTTGACGCGGTAGGCCGCATGCCGCCTTCGGCGGGGATCGCCGTGGGGCTGGACCGTATCTTGATGTTGTTGCTGGGTGTGGAGGCCATTTCGGATGTCCTCCTCTTTCCGGCGCACGAATTCGTCTGAAGTGAAGGACCCCGGGCGCGCATGGCACTCGGGATGGAAGTGACATGGCCACCAAGAAGCAGCAGACCCACAGTTTCCAGGCACACCCCTGGCACGGCATTGCCCCCGGCGACGAGACCCCCGAGGTCGTCACCACGTACATCGAGATCGTCCCCACCGACACGGTGAAGTACGAGCTGGACAAGGAGTCGGGCCTCCTCCGTATCGACCGCCCGCAGCGGTTCTCCAGCCAGTGCCCCACGCTCTACGGGTTCATCCCCCAGACGTTCTGTGACGAGCTGGTGGCGAAGCGCTGCGCCGAGCGCACCGGCAACAGGGACATCAAGGGTGATGGGGATCCGCTCGACATCTGCGTGCTGACGGAGAAGGTGATTCCGGCCGGCGGGCTGCTGGTTCGCGCGGTGCCGGTGGGTGGCTTCCGCATGGTCGATGGCGACGAGGCCGACGACAAGATCATCGCCGTGCTGGAGTCGGACCTCGTCTTCGGGGCCCTGCAGCACGTCGCGCAGCTGCCGACCACGCTGGTGGAGCGCCTCAAGCACTACTTCCTCACCTACAAGCAGATTCCCAGTGAGGCCAAGCGCGCGGTGGAGATCGTCGAGATGTACGATCGCTCCGAGGCGCACGAGGTCATCAAGCGCAGCATGAAGGACTACCAGCGCGTGTACGGCCAGGCTCCGGCGCGCAAGTCCCGTGGCCGCAAGGGCTAGCGCACCTCGAGCAGTCGCACGCGCTTGTAGAGCCGGCGGTCGAGCGGCATCCGCATGTCCGTGAGCTTCATCTCCGCGTCGAATTCGACGCTGAGTGTGGGGACGGGCGGACTGATGGAGACGATGAGCTCGATCTGCCACAGGCTCACGAGCCGCGTGCGGCCCTGGAGGGCCTCGGGTGGAGGAATGGGGAGTCGCTCGGCGGCGGCGCGGATGTCGGCGATCGCCTCACGGTCCACCTGGGCGTCGTTGCTGGGGGTGACGAGCTCCACGCTGAGCAATCGGCCCTCGGTGTCCTGCACCACACGCACGGTGGCGCGGCGGGTGGCCCGGAATTGCTCCTTCATCTGCCGGCGCAGGGAGCGGCGGGCCTCGAGCGTGGGATCTCCCCCGGGCGGTAGCCGGTCGTTGGCCTCCGGGGTGTCCGTGTCGAGCGGAGAGCCCGTGTTGGCGTAGGCCGAGGCGCGATCCGACCAGACGCGCATCCACTCCTTCGAATTGCCGCGGGTCTGTTGGAGGAAGCCCTGGAGGCCCTTGGCGGAGACGGCGCGCTCGGCGTCCCAGTGCTTCAGCAGGGATTTGCCCAGGTCGGAGAAGTAGGGGTGCACCAGGCCGCGATCCACCTTCCCGCGGCGCACGCCCTCCATGACCAGGTCGGCCACCTTCTCCTCCGGCGTGGAGGGGACGGGCACGCCCGCGTCCGGCACGTCGACGCCCTTGTCGGGGCTCCATGACAGCGAGGGGGAGGGGAGGAGCCGCGAGGGGCCCGGGCGGAGACCCTCGGCACGGGGGGCGTCCGCGAGGGGCATGTCACCCGCGGTGGAGGCGGGGACCTCGGTGGGGGTGGGCGGCGAGACCGGCGGGGGCTTCGTCTCGGCGCGCGCGGGGGGCGGCGGGGCGCGGGGTGGCTTCGCCGGAGGGGCTCTCGGAGGCGCGGGCTTCGGAGGCTCGGGCCTCGGAGGCTCGGGCGGGGGCGCCACGTCCACCTCGACGAACTGGAGTGTCGCCTGGGCGGGGACCGGAGCCGTCCGCGGCCCCTCGAGGGGGGAATGCCGCGCCTCCATCCACAGCCAGACCCCGGCGTGCAGCCCGAGGCTGAGGACGAGGGGGAGCAGCAGTCGGCGGGAGTCCGGCATCACGGCGCCGATTCAAGCACCCTTCGCCTCCTTCCCGACCCCCACGTCAGAAAGAGTATTGCCGACTCTTTCTCCGCTCGTTAGATTCCCCGGCGGGAGGCACACCATGGGGAGTCCGCTGCTCGCGACGGACGGCTACAAGTTCAGCATGGCGGAGGCTGGCTGGCCGCTGCGCCGGGAGACGTTCTACTACTCACATCGCAAGGGAGGGCAGCAGGTCGTGCCGTTGGATCTCGAGTCCTACGTGCGGGGCCTGCTCCCGGAGCCTGTCGAGAGCGACTACTCCTACCTGGCCCGCAACAGCTACGAGATGGGCGCGGGCTTCAAGGCGGCCATCCAGCAGAAGCAGAAGCTGGTCATCCGGGCGCTGCCCAAGGGCACGCGCTTCTACGCGCGGGAGCCGGTGTTCTCGGTGACGGGACCCTCGGCGATGGTGTCGTGGCTGGAGCCGCTGCTGCTGCAGCTCAACTTCCGCATCCAGATCGCCACGCAGGCGCTGGCGGACCGAGAGGCCCTGGCGAAGGCGCTCGCGGTGCTGTCGTGCGAGGAGGAGAAGCGCATCGCCCTGGAGACGCTGGACGCGGTGGGGGTGAAGCCGGTGCCCATCACCGTGGACGCCGAGGGCTACCACGCGCGGGTGCTGGCGGTGGTGCGCGAGCTGGTGGAGGCGGTGAAGGACCCGAGCCGCATCTTCGAGGTGGGTCTGCGCGCGGCCACGTGCCTGGAGCAGCATGAGATCGCCCTGAGGGCCTGCAAGGACGCCGGGGTGATGCGCACCAGCAACGTGCTGCTGGCGCGGAAGCTGGGGATGATTCCGGTGGGCACCATGGGTCACGAGCACGTGCAGCGCTACGGCTCGGACGAGGCGGCCTTCCGCGCCATCCGCGAGCGGCGGCCGGAGCGCTCCAGCTACCTGCTGGACACCTATGACACGCTGGCCTCGGGCCTGCCGTCGGCCTTCCGGCTCGTTCACGAGGACCCGGAGGCGGGGGACTCCATCCGCTTCGACTCGGGAGACAAGAAGAAGCAGTACACGCAGGCGGTGTCGCGGGCGAAGGAGGAGGGCATCAAGCCGGTGCTCATCCTGGAGGACGGACTGGACGCGCAGGCCACGCGCGAGTTCGAGGAGCTGCGCCAGCAGTTCGGCTGGGAGCCCTCGAAGCAGTTCTACGGTTACGGCGGCTTCATCGTGGCGCGCACCATGGCGTGCCCCTACACGCGGGACCGGGTGGCGGCGGTGTACAAGCTGGCGCGCACGGGTCACCAGCCGACGATGAAGTTCGGCAACGAGCTGGCCGAGGGCAAGCAGAGCATTCCGGGCGTGCCGGTGGTGTTCCGGCGCCGGAGCGGCTCGGGGCCCATCGGGCTCATCGGGCAGGAGGGCGAGCCGGTGCCCGAGGGCTACGAGCTGCTCTCCGGCACCACGCCCGAGGCCGCCGCCGCCATCCCCGCGCCCGGTACCGGGGAGCTCCGTGTCGCGTACACGCCGGCCACGCAGGCCCTGGTGGACGAGCTGCGCCACCGTCACTTCCCGAAGGGCCCCGCGCACCATTCTTGAAATTCCCTGGAGGACGTCATGCCGTTGCCCCTTCCCGAATTCCATGACGACGAGCGCGTGGGTTCGCTGTTCCTGGAGCGAGCCGCGCGGGTGACCGAGGAGGCCCGCCGCTACGCGGCGACGCACCGGATCCGGCCGGCGAGCGAGGACCGCGTGCGCATCGCCGCCTTCGGTATCGACGTGCAGGTGGCTTTCTGCCAGCCCGAGGCGAGCCTCTTCGTCCCGGGCGCGGTGGAGGACACGCGGCGCACGCTGCGCTGGCTGTACGCGCACCTGGATCGCATCACCGGGCTGGTGTTCTCGCTGGACACGCACCGCGTCTTCCAGATCTTCCACCCGGCGTGGTGGCAGGACGCGGAGGGCCGGCCGCCGGCGCCGATGACGGCCATCCTGGCCGCGGACATTCGGGCGGGGAAGTGGCGGGCCACGCGCCACCCCGAGGAGAGCCTGGCCTACTGCGAGCGCCTGGAGGCCACGGGCAGGTACGTGCTGACGGTGTGGCCGTACCACGCGCTGCTCGGAGGGCTGAGCCACGCGCTGCTCCCGTCGGTGATGGAGGCGAGCCTCTTCCACTCGGTGGCGCGGGACACGCAGACGCGCTTCGAGCAGAAGGGCGAGGAGCCGCTGACGGAGAACTACTCGGTGCTGGCGCCCGAGGTGACGGAGGTGTCGGGGCGCAAGGTGGGCGAGTTCAACCAGGAGCTCTTCGACCATCTGCTCACGTTCGACCGGGTGTACGTCTTCGGGCAGGCGAAGTCTCACTGCGTGTTGTCGACGCTGTTGGACCTGAAGCAGCACATCGAGGCGACGGACCGCTCGAAGATGGGGCGCATCCACATCCTCGAGGACGCGATGAGCCCGGTGCCGGCGCCGCCGTTGGACCCATTGCCGCCGGGGTTGGACTTCCCGCGCGTCGCCAACGAGGCGATGCGGACGTTCCGGGAGGCGGGGATGAAGGTGGTGCGGACCACCGACCCGCTGGACGTGTGAGGGCGCCGGAAGTCCTTCAGGCGCGCGAGACGCTGGCTGCGTACGCGCGCCCGGCGGTGGCGGTGGACCTGGTCATCCTGACGCTGGTGGACGGCGCGCTGAACGTGCTGCTGGTGCGCCGGGGCGGGCCTCCCTTCGAGGGGAAGCTGGCGCTGCCCGGCGGCTTCCTGCGGGTGGGGGACGGGGTGGAGGACCAGGGCGAGGACCTGGACGTGGCGGCGGCGCGCGAGCTGGAGGAGGAGACGGGGCTGGGGACGGAGGGCGTGTTGCTGGAGCAGTTCGCCACGTTCGGCAGGCCGGGGAGGGACCCTCGCATGAGGGTGCTCTCGGTGGCGTACTACGCGCTGGTGCGGCCAGATCTGGCACGGCGGGTGCGCGCGGGCGGAGACGCGGCGGAGACGTGCTGGCAGCCGGTGGCGGGGCTGCGCGAGGGCGCGCTGGCCTTCGACCACGAGGACATCCTCCAGGTGGCGTTGGAGCGGATGCGGGAGAAGCTGGACACGTCGACGCTGGCGTTCTCGCTGGTGCCGGAGACCTTCACCATTCCGGAGCTGCGCGCGGTGTTCTCCGCGGTGAAGGGCGAGCCGCAGGATCCGGGCAACTTCCGCCGCAAGGTGGCGCGGCTCATCGAGGATGGGGTGCTGGAGAAGGCACCGGGAGTGCGGCGGACGGCCTCGAAGCCCGCAGCGCTCTACCGGTTCCGCGCGTGATGGACGAGAATCCCCGGGCATGGGTCATCCCTCCATCGAGAACAAGACGCCGTTCGTCTTCGAGTTCATGGGTGTCGCGGACGAGGAGGGACGGCCTCATGTCCTCCTGCTGGCCAAGGCCACCTACGACCTGGGAACGACGGGGCTGGTGCTCGCCGAGCAGCAGGTGCCGGTGAACTGGGGTGGGGAGGCGTGGGGCAAGCCCGGGGAGTCCAGCGACAAGTACGAGCCGGAGTGTGCCTTCATCAAGCCCGCCACGGACGTGGTCCTCATCGGTCACGCGCACGCCGGGCAGAAGGAGGCCACCGAGGTTCAGGTGTCCTTGCAGGTGGGTCCGCTGAAGAAGGTCGTCCGGGTGGTGGGGGAGCGGACGTGGTTCAAGAGCCTGGGCCAGGTTTCCATGACGAAGCCGCTACCCTTCTCCCGCATGCCGCTCACCTGGGAGCGGGCCTTCGGCGGTTGGGATCGGACGAACCCGGATCCGAAGAAGCACACCTTCGAGCCCTGCAACCCCGTGGGGGTGGGCTTCCGGGCCAGCTCGAGGAACTTCGAGGAGGGACTGCGACTGCCCAACCTGGAGGATCCCCAGGTGCCGCTGCGTGAATTCGGTCAGCGCGTCCCACCGGTGGGCTTCGGTTTCACCTCGCCGCACTGGCAGCCTCGCGCGGCGTATGCCGGCACCTACGACGAGGCGTGGGCGAAGGAGCGCAAGCCGCTGCTGCCGAGGGATTTCGATCGGCGCTTCTTCAACGCCGCGCCGCCGGGGCTCGTGGCTCCGGGTTACCTCCAGGGCAACGAGCCGGTCACCCTCGTGAATGTCTCGTCTCGAGGCCGGCTCGCCTTCTCCCTGCCCGGCCAGCCAGCACCGAACGTCACGGCGGTCGTCGCGGGCGGAGCCGACCTGAATCCACGGTTGGTCCTGGATACGGTCATCCTCGACACGGATGCCCATCGCGTGATGTTGCTGTGGCGAGGTAGTATACCGCTGTTCGGGGGTGTGCGTGATTTGCGGGCCCTCGTCCTGTCGTCCGCGACCGCCAGCTGAGGAGGATGGAGTCCCATGGCCAATACCGTTGGCGTGAACAAGATGTCCGTGGTGACCAAGGACTCCAATGGAGTCTCCGCGGCCTTCCCGGATGTCTGTAAGACGCCCAGCCCGGGTGGGCCCATCCCCATTCCCTATCCCAACGTCGCGAAGTCCTCGGACACCGCGCAGGGCACCAAGAAGGTCTCGGTGGAGGGCAACCCGGTGTGCGTGAAGGACTCGAACTTCAGCACCAGCACGGGTGACGAGGCGGGCACCGCGGGCGGTGGCGTGGTCTCCGGCAAGACGAAGGGCAAGGCCGAGTTCGTCAACTTCTCCTTCGATGTGAAGTTCGAGGGCAAGAACGTGGCGCGCGCCATGGACCTGATGCTGCACAACGACAAGAACACGCCGCCCTTCCCGGTGATCCAGCCGCCCGTCATCGCCCTCGGGAAGGATGAGGGAAAGGCCGTCTGTGCCGTCTGTGAGAAGGATCTCTAGTTCGAAAGGGGGGCGATTCCATGGGCGCTCGTGAGGACGATTCGGAGGTTCAGGTCCCGGCGGTTCGCGAATCCATCCTGGGGAGTCGCGCGGGTTGGGTCGTTGGCATCGACGGCAGTGGAAGGCCGTTGGTGGATTTCGAGGGCAATGAGGCCGGCCCCGTCGCCGCGCTGTTGGCCGCCGTCGTGGACGCCCAGGCCCTGAAGGCCGCGGCGGACCGGCGTCAGCGGGCGGTGCTCCTCTTCGAGAACGGTGATCCGCTTCGGCCCTTTCTCATGGGGCTCGTCCAGGAGCCGAGCCCGACCCCTCTGCTGGACGAACTGCTGGAGCAGACGCCCGCGCAGGAGGCGAGCCGGCCGACGGAGGCCTGGGTCGACGGTCAGCGGGTGACCATCGAGGGCAAGGAGGAGGTCGTCATCCGGTGTGGTGCGGCGAGCATCACCCTCCGGCGTAACGGCAAGGTCGTCATCAAGGGCACCTTCGTGGAGACGAGCGCCAGCGGCAAGAATCGCATCAAGGGCGGCTCGGTCGAGATCAACTAGCCGCCATGAGTGATCGGTCCGACCCCCTCTTGAACTGGGACATCCAGGAGGAACATCTCGACGAGGCCGCCTTCTTCTGGGGCCAGTGGGAGCGCTCCCTCTCCGCTCCCGACGAAGTGCTCCCCGACGTCGCGGTCGGTGAGGAGCGGTTGCTGGCCCGCCTGGACGCGCTCGTCCTGGGGGGACCGCGAGTGGCCGAGAGGTTGCTGATGCCGGCGCTTGCCTCGGATGAGCCCGAGCGTCTCTCCTCCGCCGCCTTCACGCTCCTGTTCGACGCCTCGTCCCGACGGGGCTCCGATGCGGTGCTCAGCGCCCTGCGTGACGCGGCTCCCGATGCATGCGCCGCCATCCTGAGGGCCCTCGAGGTCCTCCCCACCGCCTCGCTTCCGGCCTGGGTGGAGTCGTTGCTGGCCCAACCCGAGCCATCACTCCAGGCCCTGGCGTTGGATGTGCTCGGTGCACACAGCCTCTCTCCCGGGCTCGAGTTGACGGGCTTTCTCTCGGAGGAGGATCCGCGGCTGTCCGCCGCCGCCCTGCGCGCCTCGGTGCGCCTCCGAGCGCGGTTGGATCGAAAGGTGCTGCAACGCTTCTGGTCCTCGTCCGAGTCCTCCGTGCGTGACGCCGCCATCCTCGCCGGCCTCATCCAGGGGCAGCGCGAGGCGTGGATGTCCTGCCGGCAGGTCGTGGAGGCGCGCGGGCCCGACCTCGAGCTGCCCCTGCTGTTGCTCGCGCTGGGTGGAGACGCCGGGGAGCTGGCTCCGCTCCGGGGGCTGCTCGACGTGACGGCGCTTCGTCCACACGTCCTCTGGGCCCTCGGGTTCAGTGGACGCGTGTCCGCGGCCGAAGCCTGCCTGGCGTATCTGGGTGACGAGGCGGTGGGCCACCTGGCGGCCGAGGCGTTCTGCTCCATCACGGGGCTGGAGCTCTCGGGCCGGTTCCTGGCCGGGGATCCGTTCCTGGAGGACGAGGAGCCCGGGTCGGAGGCGCCCTTGGGTTCGCATCCCATGCCGGGCCCGGGTCTGCCCCTCCTCGATGCACGGCTCGTGCGGGACTGGTGGGTGGAGTCCAGGACGCGGTTCAATCCCGAGACACGCTACCTGCGTGGGCGGCCCTGGAGCCCCGCCGTCCTGCTCCAGGGGCTGTGGACGGAGCCCATGCGGCGGCGGCATGGCCTGGCGCTGGAGGTCGCCCTTCGGAGCCAGGGCACCTTCCAGGCGCGCACGCGTCGTTTCGCGCGCCACCAGCTCGCGGTGTTGGAGACGCTTCGCACCACGCCTCCCTCCCTGTCCTCGGGTCCGTTCGTGAGGGGGCTCGCTTCATGATTCCCTCCGGGTCTTCCCCCACGCTGCCCCTGGGCTCCATCGCCATCACCGGTCTGGGGTTGACCACCTCCATCGGACTGGACGTGGTGGCGAGCTGCATGTCGGCGCGGGCGGGCGTGACGCGCTGGACGCCGCTCGATATCGAAGAGCCCGACCTCGACACGCTGGAGAGCGTGCCGTTGAAGGGACATGCCGTGCGTGGCCTCACCGATGGCTTCGAGGGAATCGGGCGGCTCCTGCGGCTGGGGAACACGGCGCTGGCGGACCTGCTCGACTACGCGGGGCTGGCTTCGGCGGTCCCTCCGCGCACGGGCTTCTTCGTGTGTCTGCCGGGAGACTTCCACGCCACCCAGCGGCTTGAGGCCGAGCTGCTCTCGGGCCCCGCGCCGGACGAGGTCGCACGGGCCTCGTTCCAGGAGCACTTCGAGGAGCAGCGGCAACTCCAGGCGAGGCTGGAGGGACGCATGGTCTCGGAGTTGCTGTCCCGCAACGGGCTGTCCATCCACCCCTCGCTGCGGGCCTGTTTCTTCGGGGGACCGGCCACCTTCGCTCGTGCCGTGGAGCTGGCGGTCCATCGACTTCGGACGCGGGAGCTCGACCGCTGCATCGTGGGGGGCATCGACTCGTTCGTGCACGGGGCCGTCCTGAGGGACGTCTACGAGCTGGGCCTGTTGCGGACGCAGGAGCAGCCCTCGGGCTTCTTCCCGGGCGAGGCGGCCGCGTTCATCCTGTTGGAGAGGGCGGACGCGGCCCGTGGGCGTGGGGCCCGTGTCGAGGCCCTGCTCGGGCCGGTGGCCCTCGCGGAAGAGCCGTTCCACCGGTTGTCGGGCGCGTCGCCGCAGGGGGTCGCCCTCGCCCACACGGCGGAGGCGTGTCTTCGGGAAGGCCAGGCGCGGCCCGGTCTCGTCATCGTCAATCTCAATGGGGATGACTTCCGGGCCCAGGACTTCGGTGGCGCGCTCGTGCGCCTGGGGCGCGAGCGTCTGCCCGAGTCCTTCCAGCAGTGGTATCCGCCGGCGTCTTTTGGAGAGCTCGGCGCCGCGACCGGGGCCGCCTCGGTGTGCCTGGCGGTCCGGGGGTTCGTGCGTGGGTACGCGGGGGGCCGGAGTGCTCTCGTGCTGTTGGTGGGGGACGATGAGGCGCGTGCGGCACTGCTCGTCGAGGATGTAAGAGCGTCAAGCCCGAGGTAGAGCCATGAGCAACGCGGAAGCAATGCGGCGTGCGTTCGAGGAGTACAAGAAGCGGGCCGATGCGGCCCGTCAGGCCAGGCAGGATGCGACGCGGGCTCGCAAGCTGGCGAACCAGGCCGAGGACAAGCTGCAGCAGGCCGAGAAGGACTACGCCAAGGCGCAGCAGGAGGGGAAGGGGAAGACCAAGGCCAAGGAGGCGCTGAAGGAGGCCGAGAAGCCCTCCAAGGCGGCCCAGAAGGCCGAGAGCAAGGCCGAGACCGCCGAGAAGAACCGGCACCTGGCCAGGCTGAAGACGAAGGACACGCACCAGCCAGGAGAGGACAACGGGTGTGTCACCCGCTGCGTCTGGGAGCAGGGTGGGCGTCCTCCCAACTACCGGCCCCGGTGCCTCTTCGATGGGCACAACCACAAAGAGAACGCCATCAAGTACCACGTCGGCAATGATCAGAGCTGGTTCAACCTGAGCTTCGATCGAGCGGGCAGCCGCGCTCGTAAGCGGCTCGAGGCCCAGGCCAAGGCCATCCACCTTTCACGGCGGGCCGACAAGAACAACCCCATCGCGACGCCTGGCGCCTGGGACATGGGGATGAGTGGCGCGAACTTCTGGTCGAGCAGCAAGACGCCCTGGCACCACGAGGCCCACCACATCATCCCGACGGATGTGCTCTATGCTGCCTTCGGGGAAGACCTGAGCCTGTTGCAGCAGCTCAAGTACAACATCAACAAGGGCGTCAACATCATCGTCCTGCCCCGGCGGCTGGCGTTCGGCAGGATCTACCTGCTGCCCGCCCACAACAACAGCCACGCGGGCTACAGCATCGAGGTCGAGAGTCGCGTCAACCGGGTGCGCTCCGCCGCGAGCAAGCAGCAGGAGAAGAAGGAGGGCCACCCGGATGTCTCCGATGCTCCCAACAACAGCTGGAAGTCCCAGCTCGAGGATCATTCGAAGCAGCTCCGGAAAACCATTCGCCGGGCGGGAATCCTGCTGGGGCTGACCGCCGATGCCTCCAACACGCTGGAGGATGTCTTCAAGTCCCAGGATCGGGGTTCCGCATCCGTTTGAGCACGCGTCCGGGCTCGTGCCGGGCTCTCGCTTCTGATACTTCGCGCAACCACCTTCACGTCGATTCGGGTCCGCCCCATGACCGCCGCCACGCACGACTACTTCATCCTCACCATGGACTACAGCGAGGAGTACTGCCGCATCGATGCGCCTCTACCCAGGCCCCTGGACAAGAAGTGCTGGAGGGCGGCCGAGGGCGAGCGGATGGGGACGGAGTATCCGGCGGGTGTGCGGCTGGCGATGTCCAAGCGGCATCGGGGGTTGGTCATTCCAGAGTACATCCCCAACACCCTCCTGATGCCCATGGTGACCGGCAAGCTCAAGACGTTGCTCGAGCAGGAGTCCGGGGCGGAGATCGAGTTCCTCCCCTTCGCGCTCTACAACCACAAGGGCCGGGTCGCCGATCCGGAGTGCTTCATCGCCAACGTCATTGGCACCAGGGAGTGGGCCGACATGACGAGGACCCGGGGTGAGAAGTCCATCATCTCGCCGGGGACCTTCGAGGCGCTCCACCTGCTCCACCTGGATTCCGCGAAGGTCGACCCGCAGGCGAAGCTCTTCCGGCTGAACATCATCCCGCGCTTCCTCATCGTCCGGGACGACCTGCGCGCCGCCTTCGAGCAACACGGCATCAAGGGGATGAAGTTCACCGCCATGGGCGAGAGGTGCCGGCTCGTTTGAGCCGGGGAGGCTGATATGCCGATGGACCTGGAGACCATTGCGGACAACGCCCGCTTCTCCCTGGATCAGGCCCTGCGCATCATCAAGCACGGGGGCGTGGCCGAGCGCTCTGGAAAGGCCTACGGCGCGGCCTCGCTCATGTACCACCGGCTCGCCTTGTGCGAGCTGCTCTCCGAAGCCCGTGCTGACCGCTTCCAGGTCCACCTGTGCAAGTCCGCGCTCGTGCGCCTCCACCTCGTCCGGCTCGTCTCCTCGGGGCGGTCCTTTCATCCCTCCACCACGTGCGCGGGCGCGAACTTCTCCTTCGTGGATGCGGTGGTGGCGGGGCAGCTCGGGCTGGCGGCGGACATCGCTCGCCTGACGACGGACAAGCACGAGCCCACCGCCGAGTACGAGGACGACTTCCTCCTGCACCGCTTCCTGCAGAGGAACTTCCTGCACCTGCACGCCGCGGAGTCCTATGACTTCACGGCGCTCTTCGATCGCTGGGAGCGGGTGCTCGAAGGGGAGCGCACCCCATACTTCGACGTGTGCCAGGCCCTGTTCCGCCGAGACGCGGCCGGGTTCGGGGACGCCCTTCTCACGGTCATCGAGGAGCGGGCCCGCTCCTTCCAGCAGAAGGACGAGCACTCGGAGGAGGCACGCCGGACGGACGGGGCCGTGTTCATGAATGGCCTGGCGCTGTTGCGGATGGCGGAGATGAGCGGGCTGCCGGCACAGCGGGAGTACCCGAACATCCCCAGCCTGGCGCGCCTGCCGCCCGGCACGATGCAGCTGTCCCCCAACGCCTGGATGAATCCCGATGAGGGACTCCCCGGGTAACTTCTCCGGGGAGGGTGATGCCGCGGGTCAGTTCTCGGAGATCTTCGAGCCCTTGATGACGACGTCGCCGCTGGCGGTGACCTCGATCTTCGCGCCCTTGATGACCACGTCGCCGTTCTTCTTCACCTGCAACGTCGCCGAGCCCACCTTCAGGGTGAACTGATCCTGGGCCACCAGGGAGATCTCCTTGGCGGAGAGCGTGTAGCTGTCCTTGACGGCGTGGTTGTGCTTGCCGCCCACGCTCACCAGCAGATCCTTCTCCACCTTCAGGGTGCGGTTCTTGTCGACCTGCTCGGACAGGTCTCCACCGACTTGCAGCGTGCGCGAGCCCTTGACCGTCTCGGACTTCTTCGCGCCCACCACCTCCACCTTGGCGCCGCCCACCTGCTCGGACTTGAGGCCACCCACCAGTTGGTTGAGTGCCCCGCCCACCGTGACGGCGTAGCCGCCGCCGACGTTCAGCATCTTCCCCAGGCCCACCGTCTCCGAGGAGGCCAGCGCCACCGTCACGCTCTGGTTGCCGCTCACGGAGATGGACTGGTCTCCCACCACGGACTCGGTGTGGTTGCCCATCACCGTCGTCGAGCGATCCTTGACGACCTCCAGGCTCTGGTTGCCGCCGATGACGGTGTCGTCGTTCTTCTTCACCTCGAGCGACTGGTTGCCCTCGATGGTGCGGCTGCGGTCCTTCTTGACGAGCAGCGTCTCGTTGCCGCCCACCATCTGCGTCTTGTCGTTCTCGACGACGATGTTGAAGTCCTTCTGGGCGTGAAGGTAGATCTCCTCCTCGCCCGCCGAGTCCTCGATGCGCAGCTCGTTGAAGCCGTTGCCGCCGGGGCTGGAGCTGGAGCGCAGGGTGCTCTGCGTCTTGTTGTCGGGCAGCGAGATGGGCGCCGGGTTCTGCCCGTTGTAGACGCTGCCGGTGACGATGGGCCGGTCCGGGTCGCCCTCGAGGAACTCCACCACCACTTCATGGCCGATGCGGGGCAGGTACAGCGCGCCCCAGCCCGGTCCCGCCCAGGCCTGGCTCACGCGGATCCAGCACGAGCTCTTGTCGTTGTTCTGGCCCTCGCGGTCCCAGTGGAACTGGACCTTGATGCGGCCGTGCTCGTCGGTGTGGATCTCCTCGCCCGAGGGACCCACGACGATGGCCGTCTGGGCGCCCGCGATGGTCGGGCGGGGCGTGGCTCGCGGCGGGCGGTAGGGCACCGACGCGGGGATGCACACGAACTCGTTGCGGTAGCCCTCCTGCTTGTCATACGCCGTCTGCCCGTGGGTGAGCACCTCCGGCTGGCTGCCCGAGTGCCTCACGGAGATGAGCAGGTAGCCGCTGTTGAGCGCGGGCACCGGGTGGTCGCCCATCTCGAACGTGTGGCCCGCGAGCAGGCGCCGGCAGTTGCTGGCTCCCGTCACCATCTCCGAGCGCGCGCGCAGCTCCTCCATGCGCACCTTGGCGAGCCCCTTGCCCACGCCCGCATCCTCGTAGCGCGCCGGGTAGTCGTAGATCTCGAGCGCGGCCTCGCCCCCGTCGGCCGCGGTGTCGGTGGTGAGATCCAACGCGGGCCGGGTGAAGTCGAAGTCGCGCAGGGTGACGGCACCGGGCTGGATCTCCAGCCGCGCGGCGAACTCGTGAATGGACTCCTGCTCCGCCACCATCTTGCTGCGCTCGCGGAAGACGAGCGTCGCCTCACCGGCCATGGCCGAGCACGTGAGCGAGGCGTCGTTGAGCACCATCTTGTGCCCGCCCTCGGTGTGCTCGAAGTAATAGAAGATGCCCTCCTCCTCGAGCAGCCGGGACACGAAGTCGAGGTCGGACTCTCGGTACTGCACGCAGTAGTCGCGTTTGGCGTAGGAGCCATTGAGCGACAGCTTGTGCTCCACCATGCCCTCGTTGAGGACCTTGTGGACGATGTCCGGGACGGTCATCTCCTGGAAGATGCGGCTCTTGCGGGTGTGCCGGAGCGTCCACAGGCGGGGCACCACCGTGACGCGGTAGCGCTGGCGCTCCGGTCCCCGGTTGGCGTCCCAGCGCACCACGCGCGACGCGATGCCATGGAAGAAGCGCGCCGTCCCGTCACCGAGCTGCACCTGCAGCAGCGCGTTCTGGCCCAGCAGTGCCTTCTCGTCCACGTCCACGTCCGGAGGCGCCGCCAGGGTGACCTCGACGGAGTAGGGCTGGGAGACCGTCTCGTCGGCCTCGAATCCCACGACGGCCAGCTCGCCCATGGCGTGGGGACCGATCTGGAATTCGAACTCGGGCTGATTGGCCTGGAGTGCAGCGGTCGCGATCACGAACTTCCCCCCTTTGGGTAACTCGACTCCTGCGAGTGTACCCTGTCTTCGGGTCCGTTCGCATCACCTCGGACCACGTCAGGAAAGACACGAGAGGCACGAAACTCCTCGGGGCCCAGCGAGCGAGCGCCCCACGGACTCGGAAACGCTCGGATGGGTAATGGTTCGCGTGGACGGTCGTGGCGGGTATGGCCGGGAGAATATAAATCCGGGACTCGCTCATGACCTCCCTGGATAGGAAGACGCGAGGACGCACCTCCCACGGGCGCCTCCAGGCTCTCGACGTGTACCTGCTCCACCAGGAGCGCGAGCTGTTGACCCGGAGCGAGGGCGCGTGGGGGCGGGCCGCCTTCGTGGACCTGGGTTTCGGCGAGCATCCATGGACCACGCTCGAGAGTGCCCGGGCCTTCCGCGAGCTCAACCCGAGGCTTCCCGTGGTGGGCGTGGAATTGGAGCCCCAGCGCGTGGAGTCCGCCCGGGAGCATGCCGACGCGCTCACCGACTTCCGGCAGGGTGGCTTCGATCTGCCCCTGGGGCCCGGGGAGACCGTCCGCCTCATCCGCGCCATGAACCTGCTGCGCGGGTACCGCCCCGAGGAGGTGCCCGGCATCCACCAGAAGCTGGGCGGGGCGCTGCTCGAGGGCGGGCTGCTCGTCGAGGGCAGCACGGACACGTCCGGAGCCGTGCTGGTGGCGCACCTGCTCCGGCGCGTTCCGGAGGGGCTCTCGCGCGAGGCCCTGCTGTTCCATACCGATTTCAGCCGCGGCTTCGCGCCCGTCCTCTTCCGCGACTGGTTACCCCGGGACTTCCGTCGCCGGGTGAAGCCCGGGGAGCCCATCCACGCCTTCTTCGCCCAATGGATGGAGACCTGGCAGGAGGCACGCGAGGTGGGTCCCCTGGAGCCTCCCGAGGCCTTCCACCACTCCGTCCTCCGGCTGGCCACGCGCGTCGAGGGCCTTGTCACGGACGCGTGGCTGCTCGCTCGGGGCTACCTACTCTGGAAGCCTCCCGGCGGTGTTTTCCGCTAGCATGCGCCCCCACCGTGGCCCCGATCCGTTCCGCCCTCTGGTTGCTCCTCGCAGTCCTCTCCCTTTCCTCCGTGCGGGCGTGGGCCCAGTCCTACGACGGCGCGCGCAGGGAAGAGGTGGATGCTGGCGTCCATACCCCGGTGCTGACGAAGGCACCCGAGCTCATCCACTTCGTGGAAGCCGTCTACCCGCCCGAGGCCGCGGCGATCGGCAAGACGGCCTCGGTGGAGATGCTCGTCACCATCGATGAGAAGGGCGCGGTGTCCGACGCGCAGGTGGTGTCGCCCGTCGGCGATGGCTTCGACGAGGCGGCGCTCGCGGCGGTGCGGCAGTTCCAGTTCTCCCCGGCCGAGGTCGACGGCGCGCCGGCCCCCATTCAAATCCAGTACGTCTACAACTTCGTCCTCCAGCCGCCGAAGCCGGAGGAGTCCGCTCCGCCGCCGCCCCCTCCGCAGGCGACCCTCACCGGGCAACTGCTGGAGCGGGGCAGCCGCTCGCGCGTGGGTGGAGCCACGGTGCGCTGCGGGGATGACCCGGAGGCCTCCGAGGCCCTCTCGGACGAGGAGGGCCGCTTCACCCTGAAGGTGGTGCCCGGCGTCTGTGACGTGCGCGTGGTGGCCAATGACTACCACCTCTACACCACGCAGGAGACGCTCGCTCCGAACGAGACGACGGAGGTCATCTTCTATCTGCTGCCCAAGGCCCCGGGCTTCGAGACGGTGGTGCGCGGCGTACGCGAGAAGAAGGAGGTGGTGCGCCGCACCCTGGAGCGCCAGGAGTTGCAGAAGGTACCGGGTACCTTCGGAGACCCCATCCGCGTGGTGCAGAACCTGCCCGGCGTGGCGCGCGCGCCCCTCATCTCCGGCCAGCTCATCGTGCGTGGCGCGGCGCCGGACCAGACGCTCACCTTCTTCGACGGCGTGCAGGTGCCGCTGCTCTACCACCTGGGCGGCGGGCCTTCGGTGCTCAACGCCGAGTTCATCGACCGCGTGGACTTCTTCCCGGGCGGCTTCGGCTCTCGCTACGGCCGGGCGGTGGGCGGTGCCGTGGACGTGGCCACGCGCAAGGGCGCCAGTGACACGCTGCACGGCTCGGTGAAGGTGGATCTGCTGGACTCGGGCTTCTTCGTCGAGACCCCCGTCACGGATGGCATCTCCGTCGCCGCCGCCGCGCGGCGCTCGTACGTGGACGTGCTCCTGCCCTTCGTGCTGCCCGAAGACCCCGAGGGCGGAACGTTGCTCGTGCTGCCGCGCTACTGGGACTACCAGGTCCGCATGGACTTCGGCGGGAAGCGCGGGAGCGAGCCCTCCGCGGCCGGACGCCACAGTGGGTACGTGATGGCCTTCGGCTCGGACGACATCCTGAACGTGGTGGCCTCCGGCGGCGGACGCAACCGCGACGTCACCGTGGACGCGCACACGCTCTTCCATCGCGTCACGGGCAACTGGACGTATCGCCTCGGCAACCTCACCTCGGTGTTCACCCCGTACGCGGGCTATGACCTGGCCAGCCTCGGCTTCGGTGAGACGAATCTCGACGCGAACATCTGGTCGATCGGCGGGCGCGAGGATCTCTCGCTGGAGCTCACGTCCTGGCTCACCGCCCGCGCCGGCGCGGACACGCGCTTCGAGCACACGGTGGCCGAGGGCAAGCTGCCCGTCCTCGGTGGCGTCCAGTACCCGGCCTTCCCGGGCGCCGAGCCCAAGGCGGAGATGCAGGAGCTGAAGCGGACGGTCAACGCCTTCGATGGCGCGCTCTACGGAGAGCTGGACCTCGAGTTCGGGCCGGTGTCGCTGACGCCCGGCGTGCGGGCCACCTATGCCCGCATCTATGGCCAGCAGCGCGTTGTCTTCGACCCGCGGCTGTGGGCGCGCTACCAGCACTCGGAGAAGACGGCCGTCAAGGGCAGCGTGGGCCTCTACAGCCAGCCGCCCCAGGCGTTCAACCTGGAGCCCGCGCCGCTGGGCAACCCGAACCTCAACCACGAGCGGGCCTTCCAGACGAGCCTGGGCGTGGAGCACCAGCTCACCGACGCCATCAGCGTGGACGTCACCGGCTACTTCAACCGGCGCTATGACCTGGTCGTCTCTCCGGGCGAGGCGGTGGTGAACGCGGACGGCACGCAGACGCGCTACCAGTACGGCAACCGGGGCCTGGGGCGAGCCTATGGCATGGAGGTGATGCTGCGGCACGCGGTGACGCGCAACTTCTTCGGCTGGCTGGCCTACACCCTCAACCGCTCCGAGCAGCGGCGCGTGGGTGGCAACGACTACCGCCTGACCACGTTCGACCAGACGCACATCCTCACCGCGGTGGCCAGCTACCGGCTGCCGTATGGCTTCGAGCTGGGCGCGCGCATGCGCTACGTCACCGGCAGGCCCACCACGCCGCTGCAGCACGTCTTCGACGTCTACGACGTGGATCGCAACGGCTTCGAGGGCACGTACGGCGAGACCAACTCCATCCGCTACACGCCCTTCCACCAGCTGGACCTGCGGCTGGAGAAGAGCTGGCTCTTCCAGAGCTGGACGCTCTCCGCCTACATCGACGTGCAGAACGTCTACAACGCCTCCAACGTGGAGGCGACCTTCACCGACTACCGCTACCGGGAGCTCTTCGAGGTGCCTGGCATCCCGATCCTCCCGGTCCTCGGCGTCAAGGGGAGCTTCTGAGTCATGCGCCATCTGTCCGTCGTCCTCGGTCTGCTGCTGTGCTCCGCCTGTGTGGGGCCCGAGGACAACCCATCGAACGTGAAGGATCTGCGCGTGCTCGCCATCCGGATGGATCCTCCGGAGCTGTTCTCGGACACGTGCTCCACGGACCCCGCCGCGCTCATCGGCACCCTCGTGCGCCCGGTGCGCGTCACCGCGCTCATTCCGGATCCGGCCGGGGAGGGCCGCGACCTCGACTACACCCTGTGGGCCTGTGTCGACCCGGGTGATGAGACCTGCCAGGGCGAGCGCGTGGAGCTGGCCCGCGGCATCACCAAGGGGGGCGAGCTGGTCATCGACCTCTCCCCGGGGCCGGGCGCGGCGCGGCTGGAGGATGGCACGTTGGTCGCCCAGAAGGTGCTCGCGGAGGACACGTACCGGGGCCTGGGCGGCGTGCGCCTGCCCCTGGTGTTGTGGGTGCGCGGCGGTGATGAGCAGGTCTACGCGCAGAAGCTGATGGTGTACGGCTGCCGCTTCTTCCCGGAGATGAAGCCCAATGAGCAGCCGGAGCTGCCGGGCCTGCTGTTGGAGGGCCAGCCGTGGGAGGTGGAGGTGGCGCGCGAGCTGTCCGGCCCGGGGCCCTTCAAGCTGGAGCCGCAGGACTTCTCCTCGCGCGAGGAGCCGTACGTGGTGCCTTCCTTCGATCTCAAACCGGTGCAGCTCGAGGAGTCCTGGGAGCTGAGCTGGATGAGCACGCTGGGAACCATCTCGCCCAACAACACGGGGGGGGCGGACCTGGGCGGCGGCGAGGAGCGGCACAACGTGGAGTGGCGGCCTCCGTCGAACGCGCAGGCCCAGGAGGTCCGCTTCTGGGTGGTGGTGCGCGACGGGCGCGGCGGCATGTCCTGGGTGACGCGGACGGTGAAGTACACGCCGTGAGCCGCGCGAGCCGGACCGTACCTGCCGGCCGTGGCGCCAGGGGCTCGCGCCGGGCTACCGTGCGCGCATGCGATTCTTCCAGTTCGGACGCGGATTCGTGGGGGCGCGGCCATGAGCACCCCTCGGGAACCGCTGCACAAGGGCATGCTCGTCGGTGGCATCGTCGTGGGTCTGGTCCTCGGCCTGGTGGTCGGCGGGTTCGGCGCGGCGATTCTTGGGTACACCCTCGTCAGGAAGGCGGAGCGGGAGGCGCGCCTGCGCTGGGCGCTCGTCCCGGTCATCGTCCCCCAGCGTGACTTCGCGCCGGGTGAGGTGCTGAAGCTCGATGATCTGGCGCAGCGCTCCGCCCCCGAGCAGCTCGTCACGTCCTCCATGGTTCGCTCGGATTCGGCGGCCAACCTGGTGGGCCAGGCGCTCACCGTCCCCGTCCAGGCCGGCGAGCCGCTGCGCTGGGCGTTCCTGGCGGCGGCCACGGAGAAGCTCGAGCCCTCGGAGCGCCGGCTCTCCGAGGAGTGCCAGCGCGCGCTCGACCTGCAACCGGACCGCCCCAGGCCGGATCGGACCGCGGGGAAGATCCGTGAACGGCTGGTCGGGGGAGGTTCGCCATGAGGTCCTTTCTCCTGGGCGCGCTGATCGGTCTCGTCGTGAGCTTCACGGTCATTGGCCTGCTCGCGGCCGGCACCATTCCGAAGCGGATGCGGGATGCCCGCTACGGTTGGGATCTGAAGCCCACCCTCACCCTCGCGAGGGATGTCGCGGCGGGCGAGGTGCTGAAGGACGAGGACCTCGCGGAAGTCGCCTTCCCGGAGCAATTCGTTTCGGAGTCGTTCATCCTGCCCGCGGATCGGCGCGCGGTGGTCGGGAAGCCCCTCACCCTGGACATGGTGAAGGGAGATGTCCTGGCCTGGTCGATGTTCGCCCAACAGGAATCCCAGGAGCAGGTGCGCGCCTGCATCGCCAACGGGCGCGCCGCCTTCAAGGAGGCCGGTGAGCGAGCGCGGGATGCGGCCATCCAGGCCTTCACGCAGCGCAGTGGCCCGCCGCCCACGAGCCCCCCGCCGCCAGTGCCCGCCTTCAAGTTCGACGCGAAGGGCCTGACCCCGGTCGTCGTGTTGACGCAGGAGGTGGCCGAGGGAGACCGGATTCCCGCGTCGGCCCTGGAGAGCCGGAAGATGCCACGGGCCCTGGTGACGCCGAGCCTGGTGCCCGGGGACGCCTTGGAGTCCGTGGTGGGGGCCCTGGCGGTGGTCGGGATGCAGCCGGGGGATGTGTTGCGCTGGCAGTTCCTGGATGACCCGGACCAGCCGCGCTCCACGGGCGCATGCGTGATGCAGGCCGGCGCGGAGGGCGACAAGGAGCGCTCCGCCGCGGCCAGGGCGAAGGCGGAGGCGTTCTTCGGTGTTGCCACGGAGGGTCACTGAGATGCGTCCACATCATCTGCTGCTGTTCGTGCCGCTGCTCGTGGTCGTGCTGGGCGCGCGGCCCGAAAAGGAGCGCCAGTCCTCCGCACCCGAACAGGTCTCCGTCACCGTCGCGGTGCGGGATCTCGCGACGGGCGAGCTTGTGACCGAGGCGGATATCACCAACGTCCTGGTGCCCAGGGAGTGGGTCACCTCGTCGCTCATCCAGTCGGACTCCCGCCAGTACATCATCGGGCAGCGCGTGCTCCTGCCCGTCATGAAGGGAGACCTGCTCTCCTGGAACCTGTTCGAGACCACCGCCGACCCCACGCTCCGTGAGCGCTGCGCCAGCGCGACGGGCCAGCCGGAGACCGCGGCCGAACAGGTTTCGCGAGCGCGGCAGACCCTCGTCGAGCGCCCGCGGGAAGACGCCTCGCCGGGGCACTGACGGCACGGAGATACGCGAGACCGGGGGAGGGGCTCTCGGCGAACCAGCTCAACCCCTACCCATTCGCGGGTGCGCATAGCCGCGCGCGCAGCGTGGCCACGGGGGTCTCCCAGTGTTCCTCGAACCAGAAGTCGAGGAACCGAGGGGACGCACGGCCACGGCGGTACGCGGCCCACAGCCGCCGCAGGTACTCGGACCGCCCGACGCCGGACTGTGGAACCTTGAAGTGCCCGATCGTGCCGTTCAGCAGGACGAACGCGGTGGTCCGGAGCCCCAGGTTGCCCAGGCAATACGCCTGCAGCTCCATCTCGCCCACCACGTCCGTGCCGTAGCCCGTCAGCACGTGCAACGGGTCATGCGTCTCGCGGTAGCGCTTGGAGAGGAAGTCGATGTCGTTCTTGATCTCGAGCGTCGTCTCGAAGGGCGAGATCTTGTTGTCGCGGAAGTAGCGCGCGAACTCATGGCCGAGCGTTCCCTCGGGCAGGCGCTCGAGCGCGGCCAGATCCAGTTCCTTGCCCTGCAGGGAAGGGCGCTTGGACAGCATGCGGCGCCCGTCCTGGCTGCGCTGGAGCTGCTGGGCGAGCGATGCGTAGACGTTGACGTTCAGGCTCATGTTGAACGTCTGGCCGTAGGTGGGATTCGTCGGGTCGTTCTTGATCACCTCCAGGCACTGGCGCGCCACGCGCAGGCGGGTGAACAGGGAGGCGTCGTCGGGCAGGGACAAGGTCTGGGAATCGCTCATGGGAATCGGCTCACAGGCTTGGTGATGGGGGTTGACGGGGCTCAGCGCGGACAATCTCGGTTCATTCATTTATACCGTAAACGGTATGCCAGGTAAAATGTCTGGTCAGCGTGCACGGCTCGGACTACCCCTTGAGCTGCACCGCCTCGGCGAAGGGGTCCCTGTAGCGGTTCAGTGCTTCTCCCGGGGGCTGTCATTGCCGGGGGTGACAGGTCTCCTCAGGAACTCCAGGATGGCGCCATTCACGCGCTCCGCTTGCACGATGGTCAAGTCGTGCCCGGCACCGGGAATGACAGCCACTTCGACCTGGGGGGCAACCGCCGCCAGCCGTTCGACGGCCTCCCGCGTGGAGTAGACTCGACCCACTCGTCGACCATCCGCTTGCCGGCCTCATCCCGGCGCACCAGATCCTCGAGCAGCCAGTACATGAAGTCCCGGGTGAAGCGCCGGTGCGGCAGGGCGCTGAGCGCGGCACGACGGATCCACTCCATGCGCAGCGGAAGCACCGTCCCCACGGGGGCCACCAGGACGATCTTGTCGAGCCGCTCCGGAAAGCGGAACGCGTACTGGCTCGTCATCCAGCCTCCGTAGGACAAGCCCACGAGCTGGATGCGGTCCCGGAGCTCGAGCCCACTGAACAGCTCATCCAGCCAACGCGTGTAATCATCAGCGCTCTCGATGGAGCGCGTGTAGACGCTTCGCCCATGATCGGTGATGCCGTCGACGGCGTAGATCCTGAACTCCTGGGAGAGCGCCTCGATGTTTGGCATCCACTGCAATGAGTTGCCACTCACGCCATGCAGAAGCACGAGCGGGGGAGCACCCGCCGGTCCGCTGATTCGCACGAAGGTGGTGCCGTACGACGTGCTCACGGTCCTGTTCTCGGAAGGAACGGGCCACCGCTGCGCCCGCTGGTCGTACAGCGTGAGGAACCGCTCCCTGTCCTCCGCCGATCGGAAGGGGTGGTACCCGGTCACTTCGATGGGACCGGAGTCGGGGAGCATCCACGTGGCGAGTCCGACGATGCCGACGATCAGCAGGAGCGTGAGGGTTCCGCACCCCACCAGGAAGGACTTCAAGAGTCGTCTTGCTTTCAGGGGGGTCGCTTTCATCGAAATGAAGTAAGGCGGCGCGGATCGGTGTCAAGGCGGCTGAGCGACTCTCCACATGAGGTAGCATCCGGCACCTCATCAACGCATCCCCGGGGGGCTCTCTCCACATGACCGTTCGTCTGAATCTCTTCGCACCCGAGTTCCGCGCCAACCCCTATCCGTTCTTCGCCGAGCTGCGGCGCCAGCCCACGCTCTCCAATGTGGATCCGCTCGGCTTCTGGGCCGTGTCGCGTTACGCGGACGTCCTGCACGTCTTGAAGAATCCCCAACTCTTCTCCTCCACCGGCAATCGGGCGCCCGCGGAGCCCGAGTGGCTGGGTCGTAGCAACCCGTTCGCGGACTCCATGGTCATGGTGGATCCACCCCGGCATACCCGCCTCCGGGCGCTCGTCAACCGGTCGTTCGGCCCCACCGCGTTGAGCCGGATGGAGCCGCGCATCCGCGCCTACGCCGAGCAGGCCGCCGCCGAGTTGACCCTCGGCCGCCCCGTGGACTTCGTCGAGTCCTTCGCCCTGCGCGTGCCCGCGGCCGTCATCGGTGAGCTGCTCGGCCTGGATGCCTCGCTGCACCCGCGCTTCAAGCGCTGGGCGGACGACATCAACAACACCAGCTCCACGCCCCCGGATGCCCACGAATGGCACGCCCAGATCCGGGGCACCTACGCGGAGATGGAGCAGTACCTGAAGGAGGTCATCGCGGAACGCCGCCGCGCTCCCCGCGAGGACATGATCAGTGACCTGCTCGCCGCCCGTATCGAGGGCGAGGCCCTCACGGACGCGGAGTTGCTGGGCTTCCTCTTCCTGCTGCTCATCGCCGGCCTGGAGACCACCGTCCACCTGCTGGGCCACGCCGCCCTGGTGCTCGCCGAGCGCCCGGATGTGTTCGCGCGCGTGCGCGCGGATCGCTCGCTGATTCCGCGGTTCATCGAGGAGGTGCTGCGCTACGAGCCCGTGGCCCAGACGCTGCTGCGGCTCACCACCGCCGAGACGGAGCTCGGCGGCGTCCGCCTGCCAGCCGGCTCGCACGTGATGCTGCTGCTGGGCTCCGCCTGCCGGGACGAGGCGCAGTTCCCCAACAGCGAGAGCTTCGACCTGGACCGGGAGGGGTCGCAGAGCATGCCCTTCGGCCACGGCATCCACTTCTGCCTTGGCGCCCCCCTGGCCCGCATGGAGGCGCGGCTCGCCCTGAATGCGCTGCTCGACCGGTGCGGCGGCCTGGTTCGTGACGCCGCGCCCGTGCAGTGGCACGCCTCGATCGTCGTCCGCGGGCCCACGGTGCTGCCGCTCACCGTGCTGCCGGGTTGAGGCCCTGGGCCTGGATCGCTTCGTACGCGGAGCGCCAGAAGTCCACGAAAGCCGGTGGCGCGGCGGGAGAGTCCATCAACCGCTGCGTCATCAGGATGCCGATCAATCCGGTCTCGGGATCCCAATAGCAGGACGTTCCGTAGCCCCCGTCCCAACCGAAACCGCGGGGCTCTCCAGGCTCATGCTTGTGGACGATGGAGAGCGCATATCCCCAGCCGCGCTTGTCCCAGAAGCCGGGGCCGAAGGGTGACACGGCCTTCTGCTCCGGGGTGATGTGATCGGTGGTCATGAGCTCGACCGAGCGCTCGGAGAGGAGTCGCCTCCCTCCGTGCTCACCCTTGTTCAACATCATCCGGGCGAAGGCGAGGTAGTCGTCGGCCGTCGAGACCAGGCCGCCGGATGCGGACGGGAAGCCCGGTGGACGGCTGAACTGGCTGTCCCGACCGGCGGCGTCGAAGACGTCGAGCTTCCCCGTCTCGGGGTTGCGCATGTAGCAGGTGGACAGCCGCTCGAGCTTCTCGGCCGGGACGCTGAAGCCGCTGTCCTTCATCCCCAGGGGCTCGAAGATGCGCTCCCGGAAGAAGGTCTCGAGTGGCTGGCCCGAGGCTCGCGCGATCAGCACGCCCAGGACGGTGATGCCGGTGTCATACATCCAGGCCTCGCCCGGCTGATGCATCAGCGGCAGGGAGCCCAGGGCGCGGATCCACGCGTCCGGACTCGGAGCCTTCGGCAGCCAGGGGCCGACCGCGACACCCTGCTCGGTCATGGCTCGGACGATGGGATACTCACCCGGCGCCATGATCGCGCCCATTCCCATGCGCAACGTCAGGAGATCACTGACGAGGATCGGGCGATTGGCGGGCACGGTGTCGTCGACCGGTCCGTCGAGGCGCCTGAGGACCCTGCGGTGCGCGAGCTCGGGGAGCAGGCGGTCCACCGGCTCGTCGAGTCGGAGCTTTCCGTCTTCCACCAGCATCATCGCCGCGACACCCGCGACGGGCTTGGTCAGCGAGGCGATCCGGAAGAGGGTGTCGCGCCGCATCGGTGTCGTGCCGCCAGACGCCATCATGCCGATCGCGTCCACGTGCACCTCGTCGCCCCGGCCGAGCAGCGTCACGACGCCTGGCAGGTCGCCGCGTTCGACATGAGCGGCCATGCTCGCGTGCATGCGAGCGAGCCCTTCCTTGGAGAATCCTGCCCTGGCCATGGGTTTCCTCACTTCCGTCCGTGTGCAGCCCCACGCAACCGACGCTCCGAGCGCCGCGGCGCCCACGAGCACGCTCCGGCGGTCGACCCCCGCCCGGGTCGCGCCGTCTCCTCGACGTTGCATCGTCCGCTCCTCTCCCGTAGGACTGGTTGCGAATCGCAACTGGTTTCAGGCTAGGGACACTGGTGCGAGAATGCAACCGGTTTTTCTTGGAGCGGACGGATGAGCGACGCACACCGATCGGGCTGCCCGATCAATCTCTCTCTCGAGGTATTCGGGGACCGTTGGAGCCTGATCATCCTGCGAGACATGATCTTCGGAGGCCGGCGGCACTTCCGCGAGCTGCTGACGCAGTCGGAGGAGGGCATCTCGTCCAACATCCTGTCGGATCGCCTGAAGATGCTGCTGGACGAGGGAATGATCACCAAGGCCGACGATCCCAGCCACAAGCAGAAGGCGGTCTATAGCCTGACGGAGAAATCCATCGCGCTCGTCCCCCTCTTCGCGCATCTGGGCGCCTGGGGACGCAGGTTCCTGCCCGTTTCCGAGGAGCTCAGCATCCGCGCGCAGCTCCTGGAGGAAGGCGGCCCGGCCATGTGGGAGCAGTTCATGGCCGAGCTGCGCGAGGCACATCTGGGGAAGCCGGCGAAACGGAAGGGCCCCTCGGTCGCCGAGCAGCTGCAGGCCGCCTACGAAAGAGTCCGCGCCTGGCAGGCGGGCAAGGGCTAGAGGAGCCTCGCGCTCGACAGGGTCTTCAGCGCTTCAATGGGTCGCCGTGCTGCGCGTTGAGCGCCACGGCCTCGCGCACCAGCCAAGGAGGCGTCCAACAAAGGACATGGCGACAAGGGGTATGACTACGCCGATGTCCGGCCCGACATGCGCCAGCGCCACCTCATCCCCCGCATCGCACGCAGAGGCATTGAGTCGAAGACGAGTTCTTATTCCGGGACAGCCCCCAGTACCGGCGTCAAATCCGGATCGGCCTTCTGCATCGCCCGACGATAAGCCGGCCGCGCGCCGATGCGCTGCAGATAGGCCAGAATGTTCGGCCAGGGCGAGAGATCATACGGCTTGAACAGCCGCATCGTGGTCAACGAGAACACGGTCATGATATCCGCCGCCGTCAACTCTTTGCCGGCCAGATAGGGCGCCTCCCCCAGCCGCTTCTCCAAGGTCGAGAAGACCAGCTTGAACCGGTCCTTGGCCGCCTGCAGCGGCGCGTTCTTGTCTGAAGGATCGACGCGCTCCAGACTCCTCACCTGCAAGACGACCGGTTGCAGCGTCCCGTTGGCGAAGTGGAACCAATAGAGATAGTCGGTGAAACCGGGTTCGCCGCGCTTCACAGCGAGCCGGCCATTGCCATGGGTCTGGAGCAGATACTCGCAGATCGCCCCGGATTCCCCGAGGACGAGGTCGCCGTCGGTGAGGATCGGCGCCGTGCCCATCGGATGAAGCGCCTTGTATTCCGGCGGGGCCATTCGGTTGTCGGCCCGGCGCTGATAGCGCTTCAGCTCATAGTCGAGTCCGAGCTCCTCACAGAGCCAGACGATCCGCTCCGATTGCGAACGCCCGAGATGATGCAGCGTCAGCATATGAACTCCCTTGCCCGAAGCATTGTCTTGGTCATGCGCGAACCGTAAGCTGAGCGAGTCAGCTAGAAAAGGCGTGCCCGCATACCGGTATGGCGACTACCACCCTCCCCGAATTTCTCCGCACTCGCCGCGAGCGGCTTCACCCCGAATCGACCGAGCGGCGTCGCACTCCTGGACTTCGTCGCGAGGAAGTCGCGGCGCGCGCCGGCGTGAGCGTCACCTGGTACACGTGGCTCGAACAAGGTCGCGGCGGCGTGCCGTCCGACGACGTGCTCGAACGCCTCGCTCGCGCACTCGAGCTCGACGACACGAATCGCGAGATGCTGTTCCTGCTCGCTCACGCTCGTCCGCCACCGCGCCGCCACACGCCGCCCGCCGAGGTCACGCCGGCGCTGCAGCGCGTGCTCGACAACCTGCACGTGCCCGCGTTCGTGAAGACGCCGACGTTTCAGATCGTCGCGTGGAATCGCGCCGCCGTGGCGGTGATCGGCGATTACGCCGCGGTTCCCGAGCGCGACCGCAACATGCTGCGCCGGGTCTTTCATCCCGAATCCGCCGCGTTCCTGCCGCATGCCGAAGACATGCATCGCACGTGCCTCGCCGCGTTTCGCGTCGACATCGCGCGTGCGGGAGCATCAGAAGAAGCTGCCGCGCTCGTCGACGAGTTGATGGAGACGAGCGCGGACTTTCGCCGGCTGTGGGCCGAGAATGAGCTGCGCACGCACGGAGTGAGGTACAGGCGACTCGTCCGACCGAATGTCGGCGAGCTCGTGTTCGAGACGTCGGTGTTTTCCGTCGACGGCAGCGACGGCCTCAGCATGTTTGTCTTTTCACCGGCGGACGACGCTTCAGCGCGTGGGGTCGAACAGCTGCTCCGCGAGCTCGCAGAGTAGCGCCGAGAGTTGCTCGCGATCGGCTTTCGATGAGTTCTCGACGAGCGCGCTGACTTCCGCAGTTACCGGCCGGTGGACAGGCCGCGCAGCCCCTTGGGCCGCGGAGGTCGACTGGGGGGCGAACTGCTACTGGGTGGGACGCTTCGGGGCCTTCCCGCGCCCCCGCTCGGACATCACCTCGCGTTTGTGCAGCCGAGGGCTCCTGGAGAAGACGATCCGCGCGCGTCTGGCGAGCAACCCGAGAATCGAGCTCGTCGAGCGTTTCGAGGCGGAGACCTTCCGATGGGATTCCTCGCGACGCCGCATCCTGGCCGCGCTCTTCGTGACGATGGGCGATGCGTTGTGTGCCTTGAATCCCGTCTACGGGCAGGGGATGACGGTGAGTCTGCTGTCGGCGCTCGAGCTCGGGCGGCAGATGGCCCAGGGGGGGAGGATCTCGCAGAAGCGGTTCAACGCGCTCGGCGCGGGTCCCTGGCTCACGGCGGCCGGCGAGGACCTGCGCGTGCCCGGGTGCACCCTGGAGAACGTGAGCGCCATGGAGCGTCTGACCATGACGCTCAACAGTATCGTGGGGGACAGGGTGATGCTCCGGGCCACCTTCGATCCGGACGCGCACCAGCGCACGATGCGCGTACTCCACATGGTGGACCCGCCCTCCGCGCTCCTCCCGCTCGCCCTGCCTCGAGTGGTGTGACAGGGGTGTCTCGAGTTGACTTTGAAACAAAATGTCTTCTCGTAAGTGGTCGGGTTTCTATAATGACGGTCTGGGTCTGAACGCCTGTACCTGGAACTGCAGTGCGACGACCGCCGGTGGCGCCGTCTACGCGACCACGAGCTTCAGAACGGGATGGGGCCAGAACATCATGCTGAAGGCCCTGAGGGGTGGTCAGCTCGTCATGCGGTAGGCGCAGGGCACCGACCGCCTTGGGCACGCATGGGCCCGAGGCGGTCTCGCATGCTATCCTGTTACAGCGGAGTTCAACCGCGACGAGGAGGCAGGCCATGTCGGATCCACGGGGGGAGTTCGAGAAGGCGCGAGACGACTTGAAGGCCAACCTGGAGCTGTACAAGGAAATCATTGATTTGAGCGTGGATGCCGAGGTGAGCGCCGAGCAGAGGAACAACGCGGAGGACGCGGCCTCCAAGGCGCTCGCGAGGAGCATGGAGCGATACATCGCGAGCGTGGAGGCGGCGTTCCCCGACGTCTCTCGAAGCTGACATCCGTCTGGAAATGGAACCCATGCGGACTCATGCCCTTATCATCGCGGGGTTTTTGCTCTCGGCACCGGTCTCCCGAGCAGCAACCCCCCCTTCCGAGCAGGTCGTCGAGCAGCTCGTCCAAGCCCCCCACGGCCTCAATGAGTTGTCGGGCAGGGAGGTCATGGAGGCCTGGGAGGAGGTGCGGCGCAATCCCAAGCCCTACGTTCCCTTCCTGAAGGCAAGACTTTCCCTGGAGCGTATCGAGGCCGCTCGGGACGTGGATCGGTTCCGAGGCATCCTGAATGCAGCCCTCCTCCTCATCCGCCTGGGAGGGAACGAGGAGCGAGCGTTCCTGGTGGAGCAGTTGAAGCAACTGCACCAGAGGCGGGATGCGCTCTCCACACAGGTGAAGGAGCGAGCCCCAGGCCGCGGTGCTTCTCCTGCCCCTCGCGGGGAGGATGCCTTCAAGGAGCTGCTCGGGCACCGGGGCCGGGTCACCCAGCTGGAGAGCGCCATCCTGAGGGGCTTCGCGGAGGCGGGGGACCCGCGCTTGCGCGATACGGTCCTGCCGCGCCTGGACCACGATCAGGACATGCGCGACAGGTACATCGAGTACTTCGAGGCCACGGGTCGCGAGGACCCGGTCGTCCGGGCCCGCCTGAAGAAGCTGCTCGAGGCTCAGGGCTCTCCGGTGACGGAGCAGCGCCTACGGCACTTCTTCGAGGAGAAGTAATCGGGCACTCACACCTGGGCGGAGTCAGGGCTCTGGGTGTGAGGCGATCTTCAAACACCTCAATGCGCAGCCCGCGCCGCCGAGAGGTTCCCCGCTCGTTGCATCGCGAGGAAGAGGCGCAGGTCGTTCCAGTCGAACATGCGCCTCTCCCTGTCAGCGGCTCGCGACTGGCTACGCGAGACTGGCGAGGATCCCGGCGACCTCCCGGGCCTTCAGGACGAACCCGACGTGGCTGGCCTCGACGGTCCGCACGTCGAACTTGTTATGCGGCGTCAGCGCATCGGCCTCGGCGATCATCCTGTCCTGCATGGAGGGAGGAATCGACCGATCCCGCGTCAGACGAATGTAGGTGTGAGGAATCCGTCCCCAGGTCTTCGCGTCGACTCGCGCATCCGCCACCATGACCGCGAGCGACTCGTCGGGCTGCAAGGTGTTGAGGAACGCCCGGAACTGGTCGTCGGTGGCGTCGGCCATCAGGGCGGCCTTCGCGTTGGAGAGGAAGGCCGGGTCCGCCGAGCGGTAGTTGGTCCTGCCCACCCCGATCTGCGTGGGATTGCCCACGGCCACTCCCGCCAGGCTGGGAAGCAGACTCTCGTTGTTCTCTCGCGTCTGGCTGTACTCCGCGATGCTGGGCAGATCGACGCAGCACCAGGCGGAGATGTAGACGATCCTGTGGAGCAGCTCGGGGATGGCGTTGCCGACCCCGCTGATGATCACTCCGCCCATGCTGGCACCGACCAGGATGACGGGCCCGTGGACGGCGACGCGCCGGACGATGTCGACGACGTGATTCACGTTGTCCTGGAGGGTGATGCGCGCCATCGCCGACGGCTCGGTGGCGAACGCCTCCAGGTCCTGCGGGGCCTGGTACGAGATGGGAAACTGCGCGTCGAAGCCATGTCCTGGCAGATCAACGGCGAGCGTGCGATGCCCGAGCAGGGCGAGTTCGCGAAGCAGCGGCGCCCAGCTGAACGAGTTGCTGCCGGCTCCATGGACGAACACGTAGGTCGGCTGCCCGTTCTTGCGCGAAGCCTCTCGGTGGGTTTCTTGAGTCATGGGCTTCCATTCTTGACGGGATGGGGGGGGGCCGCCTAGTGCTCCCACCTGTCTTCATCGGTCAAGGCACCCACTGTCCGAAGGGGAGCACTCGTTCCCCATGTCGGCTTCGTACCTACCTCCGTCGGGAGGCCCACCAGGCACCGGCGTGGCGAAGTGCCTCCGCGTGAGAGGCGCCGGGAGGGGCGAGCGCGGACACCTCGACCACGTCGTCGAAGGGTGAAGCACCCGCGTCCGCATCGGGCGCGACCACCCCCGCGAACATCACCGTGCGCTTGCCGAGCGCCCGCGCCTCCCGGGCCAGGGAGCCGGGGCCCTTGCCGAGCGCCGTCTGCCGGTCGAAGCGGCCCTCTCCGGTGATCACGGCCTCGGCGGCGGCGAGCCGTTCGGACAGCCGGAGCGTCCGGGCCACCAGCTCGTACCCGGAGACGATCCTTCCTCCCGCCAGGGCCGCGAGCCCGTAGCCGAAGCCTCCAGCGGCGCCCGCGCCAGCGAGGTGGGCGGCTCCGGGCGCGACGACTTCGGCGAGCCTGGCCAGGGCCGACTCCAGCTCGGCCACGGTGTCCTCGTCCGCGCCCTTCTGGGGACCGAAGAGGCGCGAGGCTCCATCCGGTCCCAACAGCGGCGCGGTGACATCCGTGGCCACCAGCACCTCCACCTCGGTGAGCCGTGGGTGCCGTCCGCTCGCCTCCACCCGCGCGAGTCGCTTCAGCGCGGCCCCGCCTGGAGGCAGCGGCGCCCCGTGTGTGTCGAGGAATCGGAACCCGAGCGCCGTGAGCGCCCCCGTTCCCCCATCATTGGTGGCGCTGCCGCCGAGCCCGAGGATGAGCCGCTCGCATCCCAGGTCCAGCGCCTCGCGCATCAGCTCGCCGGTGCCGGTGGTGGAGGTCCGCCGGGGGTCTCGTTGATCCGGTGTGAGCAGGGACAGTCCGGAGGCCGCGGCCATCTCGATGACCGCCGTGCGTCCCGCGTCCAGCAGTCCATAGGTGGCCCGCACGGGCGCACCGAGTGGCCCCTGGACGGTGTGCGTCACCCGCTCGCCGCCCAGTCCCGCGAGCAGCGCGTCCACCGTGCCGGGTCCGCCGTCCGCGAGCGGCGCCACGTCCAACTCCACCCCGGGCGAGCCCTGTCTCAGTCCCTCGGCCAACGCGGAGGCGGCCTCGGCGGCCGTGAGCGTCCCCTTGAACTCCTGCGGCGCGACGAGCCAGCGGCTCACGGCTGGGGCTCGGCGGGCTTCTGCTCGGAAGGGTTGACGATGATGGTTCCGTTCGCCGGACCCCGGGCAACGCACCGGTAGGTCAGCCGCTCCTCGATGCACTCCTCGAAGGGATCGCACTCTCCGCGGCAGGGGATTTGATCGCACAGGCCCGTGGCCTTGTTGCACGTGGTGCCCACGGGGCACGAGGCATAGCAGCCGCCGCTGGAGCGCGAGGCCGCGGACGCCCCGAGCGCGATGCCGGTGTTCAGCGCGGCGTTGAGCACCGCGCCCCCTGCCGCGCCGTTACATCCGCACAGGGAGAGGACGACCGCCATCACGGCACCGCGCCACGGCATCGGGCTCATGGTTACTCCTTCGGGGTCGAGGCCTCCGCGTGCCACTCGAGGATGGGACGGGGACCCGTGAGTGACGGCAGTATGCGCTGGGAGACGCGCTCCAGGCGAATCAACAGGGCGCTCACCGTGTCCGCCGGCTGGCGGGCCGGGCCACGGATGCGCTCGCAGAAGAAGGTCCGGCAGCCGAAGGGGCGCTCCGCGTACACGGTGCAGCGCCTTCCCGCCGCGTCCAGGAAGGGACAGCCACCGTCCTCCCTCGGAGGCGGCAGCGGGTGGTTGCGCGCGAGCATCAGCCACTCGGGGTACCACAGCCACGGTTGACGCTTCGTCTTCGAGAGCTGGCAGCACTCGCCGCTCGCCGGGCACGAGAAGGGCGCGTACGCCGCGTCCGCCTGCCGGTAGATGGCGCGCAGCTCCTGGAGGGCTCGCGCTTCCTCTCGCGCGCTCGCGGCCGGGGTGGGGGCTTCGTCGATGTCGTCGTCCCAGGGGTTCATGGGTTCAGGGGCTCCCTCGCTCGGGCTGCTCGAGTCCGGGGAGGACGACCCTCACCCTGGCCCTCTCCCAGGGGGAGAGGGGATTGACGCGGTCTCGCATCAAAGCACGCGCAGCACGAAGCACTTCAGGTAGCGCGTCTCGCGCAGGTTCAACAGCACCGGGTGGTCCTTGCCCGCGCCACGCTTCTCGATGATCTGCACCCGCCGCTTCGCGTCCGCCGCCGCCGAGGCCAGCATGTCCTCGAAGGCCTGCTCGTCGATGTGGTACGTGCAGCTCGCGGAGATGAGGTAGCCACCCGGCCGCAGCAGCTGGATGGCGCGCAGGTTGATCTCCTTGTAACCGCGCAGCGCTCCCTCGATGGCGTCCTTGTTCTTCGCGAACGACGGCGGATCCAACACGATGGTGTCGAAGTGCCGGCCCTCGTCCACCGCGTCGCGCAGGAAGTCGAAGGCGTTGGCCACCACCACGTCCACGTTGGTGAGCTTGTTGGACGCCGCGTTCTCGCGCAGCTGAGCCGCCGCCAGGTCGGAGATCTCCACCGCGGTGACCTTCTGGGCCCGGGTGGCGAGCTGCAGCGCGAAGCCGCCCACGTACGAGAAGCAGTCCAGCGCCTCGCCGAAGGCGTACTGGGACGCCACGATGTGGTTCTCCCGCTGGTCCAGGAACGCGCCCGTCTTCTGGCCCTCCAGCAGGTCCGCGCGCACGCGCACCAGTCCCTCGTCATAGGCCACGGGTCCGGGCTGGGTGCCGTACAGCACGCCCTTCTCCTGGGGCAGCCCCTCCAGCGCGCGCACGCCCACGTCCGAGCGGTTGATGATGGCGCGCGGCTTGAACAGCTCCACCAGCAGGTCGACGATGAGCTGCTTACGCTGCTCGGTGCCGGGGATGAGGAACTGCACGCTCAGGCAGTCGCCGTAGCGGTCCACCACGAGGCCGGGCAGCAGGTCCGCCTCGCCGTGCACCACGCGGTAGGTGGTCTCACCGGGGAGGGCGCGTCGACGCATCGCGTCGGCCAGCGCCAGGCGCTGGCGGAAGAAGTCCGTATCGACGGCCACGTCCTCGTAGGAGAGCCAGCGCAGGGAGATCTTCGAGTGCTTCGAATAGAAGGCCTTGCCCAGGAACCAGCCGCGGGCATCCATCACGCGCACCACCTCGCCGCCCTGCAGGGCGGGGTCTCCGTTGAGGTCGGCGCGGTAGATCCACGGATGGCCGGCCTGCCAGCGCTCGACGCCCCGGCGGATGAGCGAGACCTGGGGCAGCCCGTCCGGGCCGATGTCCGGGGTGGTCCGGTCCGGGGCGGGCGCCTCGGGGCGGTGCTGGGGGCGCTTGCGGCCGGCGGGGGGTCCGGGGCGGCGATCGTGACGGGGTCCTGAGGTTGGCTTGGGCATGGCGTTGGCGGCGTATACTCCAACCCGCGTGAGATACGACCTGCTCCTTCAATCCATGGTCCCCGGGACGCCTTTCGACAGTGCCCGGGTGCAGGCCCTCCTGGAAGCCCGGGGGGCGAAGGTGCTGCCAGGGGGCGGGCATACCTGGCTGCTCGAGCACGGCTCGGTGGAGATCCACCCCCTGAGGGAGGGGGGCCAGTGGGTGGCCACCGAGGTGCGTGTGCCCCTGTCGGACCGGACCGAGCTGGTCCGCGAGGTGGTTGCCAAGGTGGCGGAGGTGGCGAAGGAGGCCGAGGTCCGTTTCTTCGATCCGCAGCTCGGGCGCGAGCTCTCCTCCCACTCGGACGGTGCGGTGGTGGACCAGTACGAGCGCACCGCGCGCTACGCGGCGGAGATGCTCGGGTTGGCCTCGGCCATGCCCATCAGCACCACCGAGGGCGAGGGCTTCCAGCCCACGACGAAGTTCGTGCTCGGGGCCCTGGGCTTCTTCACCCTGCTGTACCTGCTGGTCAACTGGATGGGTGAGCAGCTCGGGGGTTGAGTTCGCTGGACTTCAACGCAGCGGGCCTCCACGCGTTCTTCCAGGTACGGGCGGGCTCGAGGCGTTAAGTTGGGCAGGTGTTCAAGTACTTCTTCCTCGCGTTCACGGTCGTTCCGTTCATCGAGCTGTACCTGCTGCTGGCCATCGGCCGTGAAGTCGGCTTCTGGCCCACGGTAGGCATGGTTCTGCTCACGGGCCTGGTGGGCGCCTTGCTGGCCAAGGGAGAGGGCGTGCGGGTCATCCGCCGCTGGCAGGAGGCGCTCGTGCAGGGCCGTATGCCCGAGGAGGGCATCCTGGGCGGGGTGCTCGTCCTGGTGGGCGGGGTGCTGCTGGTGGCGCCGGGTGTCCTCACCGATATCGTCGGCCTCCTGCTGCTGTTCCCACCGACGCGCAAGGTCGTAGCCGCCATCGTGCGGCGGAGGCTCGAGCGCCGCATGGCGGCGGGCACATTGCGCGTGACGACCTTCCAGTCGGGTCCGTTCCCGGGAGGCCCTTTCGGGACGCCTCGGACGCCTCCCCAGCCGCGCATCGATCGCCGGCCGGGAGACGAAGTCGACGCCGAGTTCACCGAGGAAGACGGGCGCTGATTTCAGAGGATGCGCTGGTTCTCGCGCACGAAGACCTTCATCCTGCCCGTGCAGATGTCATTCAGACGCTGGCAGTCGAGCTCGCGGAGCTCGTTCAGCTTCAGCGTCTCATCCATGAGTGGCTCGCGCTTGATGTTCCAGAGCTTCAGGTGGACGTGCTCGTCGTCGGTCCAGGAGACCTGGGCGCGCAGCATCAGGCGCTTGCCCTGGTGCTCGAAATCCACCGGGGTGTGCTCCGGCGGCGCGAGCGTGTAGACGCCGGTCACGGCGGGGAGCTGGAGGAGCAGTTGCACCGGGCGCTGGTGCTCCTCGGCCGTCTTGAGCTGCAGCGTGTGCTGGCCGGTGATGCTCAGGCTCATGAAGTCCAGGGTGGCCGGGTGCTCCTGGGCGATGGGCTTCAGGCTGGGTTGCTTCCGGGTGCCCTCGATGATGGCGATGGCGCCCTGGGGCGCGCGGACGTAGCCGGAGCAGCGGTCGTTGGACGAGCAGTCGAGGGTGAGACGCCAGTTGGCTCCGGCATTGGGACAATCCCTGGGGACCTCCAGCTGCCCCTGCGCCTTCGGGGTGAGGATGAGGCTCTGGGTGGTCCGGGTGCGGCAGACGAAGTCCACGTCCACGGCGAGCGCGGTGACCTCGACCGGAGACTCCTTCTTGGCCGGAGTCCCGTCCGCAGCGAGCAGCAGGGCGACGACGGAGAGGGCGGAGAGCATGGCTCCGGTCTATCACGGGTCTCCCGTGTGCCTGGCCGGCCCGGTTCCAGCCCCCGGCTGCGTGCAGGGCACTCGGCCAGGAGCCGGAGGCGCGTCCCGGGAGTGATACGCTCCGCGCCTCGTCGCGCGGGAGACACGCTCCGTCATGGACAGCCGTAAGGACACCCTGTGGTTCATCTGCATCACGTTGGTGGTCAGCTGGTTCATCGGGTGGCTGTGGCTGCTGGACGAGGCGCGGCTCGTGTTCCTCCTCCGGGTGTTGATGTGCGTGCCGGCGGTGGTGGCGATGAGCTGCGCGTGGGTCTTCCGGCGTGAGCCGCCGCGCGCGATGGGCTTTCAATTTCCGGGGTGGGGGTACTGGGCCCTGGGGCTGCTGTTGCCCCTGGGGTACGCGGCGGTGGAGGTGTCGCTGGCGTACGCGGTGCGCGCCGTGTCGGGGCGGCCGGACTTCATCACCTTCCAGCCCGAGTCCTTGAGGGGGCCCTTCGGTCTACGCGGCCTGGTGGTGGTGCCCGCCATGCTGGGACTTCTGGTGGCGGGCTCTCTGACCTGGCTCCTGGTGGCGGTGGCGCACAGCCGCGGTTGGCCGGACCGCGTGCGCGCGCGATTTCCCAAGAACTGGCGCGTGGTGCCCCACCTCTTCGACCTCGCGCTGTGGGTGCCCTCGTTCTACCTGGGCGGGCTGCCCGGCGAGCTGGCCGAGGAGATGGGCTGGCGCGGCTACCTCGTGCGCCGGTGGATGGACCGCCCCGCGGTGGCCGCGGCCATCTCCATGCCGGTGTGGGCCGCCTTCCACCTGCCCGTCATCTTCTCCTCCACCCAGCGCGGGCACGTGCTCCAGAATGTCTCCTTCCTCGCCTCCATCGCCGTGGCCTCGGTGGTGTTCGCCGCGCTGTACATGGCCAGCCGCTCGGTCTGGCCCTGCGCGCTGTTCCACCTGAGCTGGAACGTCTTCAACCCCCTGCTGCTCGGCGACGTGTACACCGGGCGCCCCGGCCTCTTCGGTGGCGAGGTGTGGATCTTCAATGGCGAGGGGGTCTTCGGGCTCCTCCTCAACGGGCTGCTCGCGGTGTGGTTCTTCCGGCGGTGGATGCGCGCTCCCGCCGCACAACCCGCCCTGGGAGGGGTGTAGGCAGGCGTCCAGGGGTTCGAAACAAGATTTGACAAGCCGATGCCGCCGAAATAGTTGCGGTCATGGCGCTGATCTACGACGAGCCGAGCAGGACCTTCGGTGAGTACCTGCTCATCCCGAACCTGACGACGAAGCAGTGCACCCCGGCGAACGTGGACCTCCTGGCTCCCGTGGCCCGCTTCAAGGCGGAGCCCGGTGATGCTCCTCCGGATCCCAGGAAATCCCCGCTCACCATCAACGTCCCCATCGCGAGCGCGATGATGCAGTCGGTGTCGGGCGCGGAGCTCGGCATCGCGTTGGCGCGGGTGGGCGGGCTGAGCTTCATCTTCGGCTCGCAGTCCATCGAGTCCGAGGCGGAGATGGTCCGCCAGGTGAAGAACTACAAGGCCGGCTTCGTGGTGAGCGACTCGAACCTGCGCCCCGACGCCCGGCTCTCGGACGCCCTCGCGCTGACCCGCCGCACCGGGCACTCGACGGTGGCCATCACGGAGGACGGCACGCCCACCGGCAGGTTCCATGGCATCCTCACCAGCCGGGACTACCGCATCGGGCACACGCCGCTCGACACCACCGTGCGCGAGCTGATGACGCCTTTCGAGGCCATCCACAGCGGCCGGGCGGGCATCACGCTCCAGCAGGCCAACGAGCTCATCTGGAAGCACAAGCTCAACTGCCTGCCCATCATCGATGAGCAGCAGCGCCTGGTCTACCTGGTGTTCCGCAAGGACCACGACGCGCACCAGGAGCACCCGCTGGAGAACGTGGACAAGGAGAAGCGCCTGGTCATCGGCGCTGGCATCAACTCCCGCGACTACTCGGAGCGGGTGCCCGCGCTCATGGAGGCGGGCGCGGACGTGCTCTGCATCGATTCGTCCGACGGCTACTCCGAGTGGCAGCGCGACACCATCGAGTTCGTGAAGTCCCGCTACGGGGCCAGGGGGCTGGTGGGCGCCGGCAACGTGGTGGACCGCGAGGGCTTCCTCTACCTGGTGGAGGCCGGGGCGGACTTCGTCAAGGTGGGCATCGGCGGCGGCTCCATCTGCATCACGCGCGAGCAGAAGGGCATCGGGCGCGGCCAGGCCTCGGCCGTCATCGAGGTGGCGCGCGCGCGCGACGAGTACTTCCGGAAGACCGGGCACTATGTGCCCATCTGCTCGGATGGCGGAATCAGCCAGGACTACCACGTGACGCTGGCGCTCGCGATGGGCGCGGACTTCGTGATGATGGGCCGCTACTTCGCCCGCTTCGACGAGGCGCCCGGCCGCAAGGTGCGCATCAACAACCAGACCATGAAGGAGTACTGGGGCGAGGGCAGCAACCGCGCTCGCAACTGGCAGCGCTACGACCACGGCGGCAGCGGCAAGACGCAGCTGGAGTTCGAGGAGGGCGTGGACAGCTACGTTCCGTACGCCGGCAAGCTCAAGGACAACCTGGAGGTCACGCTCGCCAAGGTGCGCAGCACGATGTGCAACTGCGGCTCGCTCAACCTGCGCGAGCTCTACCAGCGCGCGCGGCTCACGGTGGCGTCGTCCGTGAGCATCCACGAGGGCGGCGTGCACGACGTCATCCCCCGGGACATGCGCAGCGTCCCGAGCGAGACCTGAGCCACTCACCTCCCGCCGCGTGACTCAGCGGCGGGAGGCGCGAGGCGCCACCATGCGCCAGCAGCGGTGGATCTCCTTGCGCTGGAAGTCCTCGGGGATGGAGCCGGGCGTGAGCTCCTCCACCCCCTCGTAGCCGCGCACGGCGGAGTCCTTCAGCTCGAAGTCCAGGAAGTTGGTGGAGAAGTAGAGGACGCCGCCGGGGGACAGCAGCTCCCGGATGCCCTCCAGCATCCGCACGTGGTCGCGCTGCACGTTGAAGCTGCCCTGCATCCGCTTCGAGGTGGAGAAGGACGGCGGATCGCACACGACGAGGTCGAAGGTCTCCTCGGGCGCGGTGCGCTGGTCCTGCACCCAGGCCATGGCATCGGCGCGCAGCAGGGTGTGGCGCGGATCCGACAGCCCGTTGAGCGCGAGGTTGTCCTCGGCCCAGTCGAGGTAGGTGTTGGACAGGTCCACGCTGAGCGTGCGCGAGGCCCCACCCGCGGCGGCGTACACGGTGAAGGCGCCCGTGTAGCAGAAGAGGTTGAGGAAGCTCTTCCCCCGGGCCTCGTCCCGCACCCGGGCGCGCGTCAGCCGGTGGTCCATGAAGAGGCCGGTGTCCAGGTAGTCGCCGAGGTTCACCCAGAACTTCAGCCCCTGCTCCTCCACCACGATGCGCTCGGAGCCCTCGCCCACCCGGCCGTATTGCGAGCGGCCCCACGGCTGGGGCAGGTGTGTCTTCACGTGGATGCGCTCCGGGGGCACCTCCAGCACGGCCGTCACCGCCGCCAGCACCTCGGCCCGTTGCTCCTCCAGGCTCTTCAGCGCCCGCCGGCGGGGGTACTCCACCAGGTGCACCCGGTCCGCGTAGAGGTCCACCGCGTAGGAGTACTCGGGGACGTCCCGGTCGTACACGCGGAAGGCGGTGAGCCCGCGGGCCTTGGCCCACTTGCGGAAGTGCCGCACGTTCTTGCGCAGGCGGTTCTCGAACATCCCCACCGCCGCTCCGGAGCCCTGGTCCGCTGTCGTCATGGCCGCCTTGTCCTCTCCCGTACAAACCGCCGCCCCCTCTTCTCCGAGTCCCCGCCGCCCGGCAAGCATTCCTCTCGCGGCACCCGGACCCGCCGGCACTCCCGGGGGGGAGGGGAGTGTGATAGGCCCCCGCCATGCGCTTCGACACCCTCGCCATCCATGCCGGCCAGGAGCCGGATCCCACCACTGGCGCCATCATGACGCCGGTCTACCTGACCTCTACCTACGTCCAGGCGGGCCCCGGGGAGCACAAGGGCTTCGAGTACAGCCGGACACAGAACCCCACCCGCAACGCGCTCCAGGACTGCCTGGCGGCCCTCGAGGGAGCGAAGCACGGCCTTGCCTTCGCCTCGGGTCTGGCCGGCACGGACATGCTGATGCACCTGCTGGAGGCCGGGGACCACGTCGTCGTGTCCGATGACGTGTACGGCGGCACCTTCCGCATCTTCGACAAGGTCTTCAAGCGCCACGGCCTGAGCTTCTCCTGGGTGGACCTGTCCAACCCGGACAGCTTCGAGAAGGCCATCACCCCGAAGACGAAGATGGTGTGGGTGGAGTCGCCCACCAACCCGATGCTCAAGCTCATCGACCTGCCGCGTATCGCGGAGACGGCGAAGAAGCGGGGCATCCTCTCGGTCTGCGATAACACCTTCATGTCCCCGTACTTCCAGCGTCCGCTGGAGCTGGGCTTCGACGTGGTGACGCACTCCACCACCAAGTACATCAACGGCCACAGCGACGTGGTGGGCGGCTTCGTGTGCACCAGCAACGAGGAGCTCGCGCAGAAGATGTACTTCCTGCAGAACGCCGTGGGTGGCGTGCCCGGCCCCATGGACTGCTTCCTGGTGCTGCGCGGCGTGAAGACGCTCGGCGTGCGCATGGAGCGCCACGCGCAGAACGCGATGAAGGTGGCCCAGTACCTGTCCTCGCACCCCAAGGTGAACAAGGTCACCTACCCGGGCCTGGAGAGTCACCCGCAGCATGCGCTCGCCCGCAAGCAGATGAAGGGCTTCGGCGGCATGATGACCTTCGACATCAAGGGCGGCCTGGAGTCGGCGCGGACGTTCCTCAAGACGGTGAAGATCTTCGCCTGCGCCGAGTCGCTCGGTGGCGTCGAGTCGCTCATCGAGCACCCGGCCATCATGACGCACGCCTCGGTGCCGAAGGAGACGCGCGAGATGCTCGGCATCTCCGACGGGTTCATCCGCCTGTCCGTGGGTATCGAGGACGCGCAGGATCTCATCGACGATCTGAAGAACGCGCTCGACGCGGCCTGAGCCGTGCCCCGGAGGGGGGCTTGACCTGAGAGGTGGTCCCGCGCAGTCTCACCTTCCCCGTATTGCGCGGGGCTTCTCTCAGGAGCAGACATGCCCAAGGCGATTCCCGACGGATACCACTCCCTGACGCCGTACATCGCGCTGAGCGACGCCGCCAGGGCGATCGAGTTCTACAAGGCGGCGCTCGGCGCGACCGAGCTGTACCGGCTCCCCATGCCGGGTGGGAAGATTGGCCACGCGGAGCTGCAGATCGGCGACTCGCGGCTCATGCTGTCGGACGAGATGCCCGAGTGGGGCAACAAGAGCGCCAGGGGCTACGGCGGCACGCCGGTGGGACTGTGCGTCTACAGCGAGAATGTCGATGCGCTCGCCGAGCGCTTCGTGAAGGCCGGCGGCAAGGTCGTACGGCCGCTGGAGAACCAGTTCTACGGCGACCGCAGCGGCCAGTTCGAGGACCCCGAGGGCTACATGTGGACGCTCATGCAGCACGTCGAGGACGTGTCGCCCGAGGAGATGCAGCGCCGCATGGAGAAGATGGGCGGGTAGCGCGAAGGCCCGGCTACTTCTTGCAGGGCAGGTAGAGGCCGAGCTGCGCGTCCACTTCCACGTAGATGCGCAGGAAGGTCGGGTGCGGGTAGACGCCCTTCACCTCGGTGCGGAGCACCTGCCCGCGCGCGCAGCCCAGGTCCTCCGCGAAGGACAGCTCGGTGGACATCTTGTCCTTCACCATCGCGAGCCGCTCGGAGACGTCCACCCGGAGCGCCTGCCGGGCCTGCTCGCGGATGGACTGGTAGTCCAGGGCGAACTTGAGCTTCACCAGCTCGCTGGCCGTGCCCGGGGTGATCTCCAGGTCCGGGACGGAGAGCTGGTTGTCGATGACATGCGGATGGCCGGCGAAGAAGAGCTCCCCGCCCACTCCGACGGAGTAGCTGCCCACCCTGGCCCTGCCGCCCAGGTTCATCTTGATGACCACCGTGTCATCCGAGGGGTAGACCTGGGGGTTCTCCATGTAGAGCTCGGGATGGGACGCGGAGAAGTAGAGGCGTCCCTTCATGGAGGACTCGAGCGCCTTGGAGAGCTCCTCGTAGCGGGCGGCCACGGGGATGACGACCTTGAAGGGGCCGGAGGGCAGGGTGGAGACGTTCTGCAGCAGCGGCATCTCCACTTGCGTGGTCAGGGTACCGGCATCCACGCTGGTGCCGCCGTCCGTGCTCGCGCTGCCCGGGGTGTAGCTGGCGAATTGGGTGTCCCCGTTCACGTCCGGCGTGCCGGCGTCGAGGCTGGCCTGCTGGAGACCCCCGTCGGTATCCGGCGTGCCACCATCGCCATCCGTGGGGGCGGCGGCGAGGCTGGCCACCGGGGTGCAGGGCAGTGTCACCGAGGGCAGCACGACGATGCCCAGGTCCTTCTCGAGCCCGTCGGCGAGCATGGTGGGCGCGGCCTCCAGGTTGGTCACCTTGAGCTCGGCGCAGGCGACCTGGTCCCCCACGGGAATCTCGATGGGGCGGGCGAGCCGGGCGAAGGCGCTGGCCACCAGCGGGCGCACGTCGAAGCGGAACTCGTCGAGCGTCTTGCCGACGAGCTCCTTCAGCTTGCCCTCGATGGCGCGGTTGACGGCGTCCACCGGCCCCGAGGCCACCACCTGCACCTCGGTGGACTGCAGGAGCGCCTTGAAGTCCGCCGTCATGACGGGCTCGCCAGCGATGGTGATGGTGATGGGCAGCTCCCGCTCGCCGAGCATGTTGAAGCGGCCATGCACGGTGACGCCCACCACCACGCGGCCGCGGTCGAACTTGAGCACCACCGGCTCGCGCGTCCAGGTGTAGTGGAGCGTCTGTCCGCCGAAGAGCTGGGCATCGCCCTCGCCCGAGCGCGGCAGGCTCTCCGCCATCTTCTTGGTGAGGGCCTCCCGGAAGATGGTGGTGTGGATGACGATCCGCGAGGGCGGAGGATCCGACACCGGGCGGCCACCGTTGGTGGCGGGCGGAGGCGGCTGCAGGGTCTGCGATTCGATGCGAGGGCCGCTGCAGGACAGCAGGGCCAGGGACGCGAGGAGCGCGGAGAAAGGACGGGAGCGCGAGGAAGGCATGGGAGACCGAGCCGCCGAAAGGACGGAGGCGCGGCGCATTCTCCGTCAACACGGCCCACGGGCCCAAGTCCGATGCGCGTTCACCCTGTCGGGGTGGCTTCACCCACCGTGTGGGACCGCGGGGCGGCCCCTCAGCCGGCGGAGAGGTGCTCGATGAGCGTCTTGACGCCAATCCCGATGAGGACGAGCCCTCCGAGGATGTCGAGCTTTCCCTCGAGCTTCTCGCCGAAGCGGCGCCCGAGGCTCACGCCCAGCAGGCACAGGACGAAGGTGATTCCACCGATGACGGCCGCCGCCGTCACCAGGCGCACCTCGAGCACGGGCAGGGTTACTCCCGCGGCGAGCGCGTCGATGCTGGTGGCGAACGCCATCAGTGTCAGCCTCCCCGCACCGAACGGATTGCGCTCCGGGGGCGGCTCGCCCTGCTTCGGCGCGTCGGGGACCCCCGGGTGATGATGCGTGATGGCCTCGTGGATCATCTTGGCCCCGATTCCCCCGAGCAGGATGAACGCGAGCCAGTGGTCCCAGGCGGAGATGACCTTCGCGAACTGGGAACCCAGCGCCCAGCCGATGACGGGCATGAGCGCCTGGAACAGGCCGAACAGGAACGCGAGCAGCAGGGCGTCTCGTGCCCGGACGCGCGGGGCCGCGAGGGCACTCGCGATGGACACCGCCGTGGCATCCATGGCCAGGCCCAACGCGAGCAGCAAAAGGGTCAGCACCGACATGTGGGCCCTTTTGCCTGATACCCGGGACTCGCGGAAGCTTCTTCTTGAACCCGCGGTCCTCGATACCCTCACCCCGTCCCTCTCCCAGGGGGAGAGGGGTATTACGCCGTGGTGCGGTGCATGTGCTCGATCAGGTCGATCTTCGTCACGATGGCCAGGACCTTCTCGCCCTCCTTCACCACCGCCACCTTGTCCTGATTGAACACCTCGCGCAGCCGGTTGAGGCTCGTCTCCGGCGACACCACGCCCTGCATCGGCGCCACGATGGCGTCGATGGTGTCCGCGAACTTCACCTTGTTCGCCACCAGCGCGTTGAGCAGATCGTACTCGTGGATCATCCCCACCGCGCGCCCGTCCTCGCTCAGCACCGGCATCTGGCTGATGCCCCGGTTGCGCATCGTCTCCACCACCTGATCCACGCGCTCGCCCTTGCGCGCGGTGATGACGTCACGCTTGCCGTTGAGCAGGTCGCGCACCGTGCCCGCGCCCTTCTCCTCCAGGAAGCCGTTGTCGCGCATCCACTCGTCCGAGTGGAACTTGCTGATGTAGCTCATGCCCGTGTCCGGCAGCACGACGACGATCGTCTTTCCCTTGCCGACCTCCTTGGCCAGCTGCACCGCCACGTGCACCGCCGCGCCCGCCGAGCCGCCCGCGAAGATGCCCTCCTCGCGCGCCAGCCGCCGCGCCGCCACGAAGCTCTGACGGTCATCCACCTGCCGGATGTCGTCCACCACCTTGAAGTCCATGGCACCGCACAGCATGTCCTCGCCGATGCCCTCGACCTTGTAGACGTGCGGCTCCGTCAGCTTGCCCGTCTTGAAGTAGCCCTCGTACACCGAGCCCTCCGGGTCCACGCCCACGTTCTTCAGGCCGGGGATCTTCTCCTTCAGGAACTTGCCCGCGCCGCTCATCGTGCCGCCCGTCCCCAGGCCCGACACGAAGTAGTCGATCTTCCCGTCCGTCTGCTCGTAGATCTCCGGACCCGTCAGCTTGTAGTGCGCCTCGATGTTGTCCGGGTTGTGGTACTGGTTGAGCATGAACGCGCCCGGGGTCTCCCGGTGGATGCGCTTGGCCGTCTCGTAGTAGCTGCGCGGATCCTCCGCCGGCACGTTCGTTGGAGTCACCACCACCTGCGCGCCCAGCGCCTTCAGGCGGTTGATCTTCTCCAGCGACATCTTGTCCGGCATCGTGAAGATGCACTTGTAGCCCTTCACCGCCGCCGCCAGCGCCACGCCCATGCCCGTGTTGCCGGACGTGTTCTCCACGATCGTCCCGCCGGGCTTGAGCTTCCCCTCCTTCTCGGCCTTCTCGATGATGTAGAGCGCCATGCGGTCCTTGATGGACGCGCCCGGGTTCATGAACTCGCACTTGACCAGCACGGTCGCGTCGTTGGGCCCGACCAGACGGTTGAGCTTGACCAGCGGCGTGTGGCCGATCGCGGAGAGAATGGTGTCGTGGATTTCCATCGGAAGGCTCGCTTGGGGTGGGGTAATCGGCGCGTCCTTATAGCCGTCCGGCCCATGCCGGTCGACCCTGGTTGGCTGCCTGCCCACTCCCTGTGTGTAACAGGCGCCTCCCCTCGTGTCTTTCCGACACGGTGCGGCGAACCGCACGGTTCGAGCAGCGGGCAACCACCCGGCCCTGATCTCGCATGTTGGGGATGCGACCGGTCTCGAAGTCTCCCTCACAGGAGCTTTGACCCCGCTGCGTGGCACTCCCATACTCGCGCGCCTCCTCCACACACATCCAGGAGAAGCGTCTACTTATGGAAATCGAGGCCGCGCTGCGCGACCAGGTGGGGAAGGCCATCGGCCGCCCCGTGTCTCAGGCTCCCATCAAGAAGCTCAAGGGTGATGCGAGCAACCGCTCGTACTACCGCGTGGGCACCGCCCCCGAGAGCTGGGTGGTGATGGTGATGCCCCTGGATGCCTCGAAGAAGAGCGAGGAGGCCTCCAAGGGTGAGCCGCCCAAGGAGCTGCCCTTCGTCAACGTCCACCGCTACCTGGAGAAGCTGGGCATCCGCGTGCCGCGCATCCTCGGCTACGACGAGCCCGAGGGGATGATGGTGTTGGAGGACCTAAGCGACGTCACCTTCGAGGCGGCGCTCGAGGGCGGCAAGAACAACCAGGCCCTCTACACCCGCGCGGTGGATCTGCTGGCCCGCATGCGCGCCCAGGCCGAGCGCCATCCGGAGCCGGACTGCCTCGCCTTCACCCGCGCCTTCGACGAGGACCTCTACGACTGGGAGCTCCACCACTTCCGCGAGTGGGGCCTCGAGGTGTGGAGCGGCAAGAAGCCCACCGACTCCGAGCGCGCCGAGCTGGACCGCACCTTCCGCGACATCGCGAAGCAGCTGGCCGCCGCGCCGCGTGGCTTCACGCACCGCGACTACCAGAGCCGCAACATCATGATGAAGGACGGCGAGCTGGTGGTCATCGACTTCCAGGACGCCCTCCAGGGTCCGCGCCAGTACGACCTGGTGGCCCTGCTGCGCGACAGCTACGTGGAGCTGGACCGGGGCTTCGTGGACACGATGCTCGACCGCTACATCGCCACCTTCGCGGAGCTGACGGGCGAGCGCATCGAGCCGAAGTCCTTCAAGGCCTTCTTCGATCTGCTCACCATCCAGCGCAAGCTGAAGGACGCGGGCCGCTTCGAGTTCATCAACCGCGTGAAGGGCAACCCGGGCTTCCTGGTGTCCATCCCCGCGTCGCTGCGCTACGTGCGGGATGCGTTCGAGCTGCGGCCGGAGCTGAGCGGGCTGCGGAAGCTGGTGGCGAAGTACGTCCCCGAGCTGGGCTGACAGGAGAGGGGAGGGGTCGCACATGAAGGCCATGGTCCTCTGCGCGGGGCTGGGTACGCGCCTGCGTCCGTTCACCGAGCGCTGGCCCAAGCCGGCCATGCCGTTCCTCGGGCAACCCCTCTTCCGCTACCACCTGGCGGTGCTGCGGGCCGTGGGCGTGCGGGAGGTGGGCATCAACACGCACCACCTGCCGGACGTGATGACCTCCACCGCGCGTGGCGAGTGTGACCGCGTGGGCGTGCCGCTGCACGTGGCGCACGAGCCCGTCATCCAGGGCACCGGTGGCGGCATCCGGGGCTTGAGGCCCTTCCTCGAGGGGGACGACTTCATCGTCTTCAACGGCGACATCCTCTTCCCGGTGGACCTGCGCCCCGTGGTGGCGGCGCATCGGGCCTCGGGCGCGGCGGCCACCATGGTGCTGCTGCCCATGCCCGAGAACGAGAAATACGCCGCGGTGGAGATGGACGCGCGGCAGCACGTGCGCCGCATCGCGAAGTTCGGGCCCGGGGGCGAGGGGCTCTCGCCCTGGCACTTCACGGGCGTGCACATCCTCTCCCCGCGCGTCTTCGACTTCATGTCCCCCGAGGGGCCCGAGGACATCAACCGCGACGTCTACGTGCGGATGATGGAGGCGGGCCTCACGGTGCGCGGCGAGGTGGTGCGCTCGTACTGGTCCGACCTGGGCACGCCCTCGCGCTACCTGTCCACCGTGCGCGATGTGCTGTCCGGCCAGGTGTCGCTGGACGGGTTGGGCGCGGACTCGCCCCTCGCCTCGGCGCCTCGCGGACAGGGGAACTACTGGGCGAATCCCTCCGCTCGCGTGGGCGAGGCCCAGGTGACGGGGCCGGCCTGGTTCGACGGGGGGTGCTCCCTGGCCGAAGGGGTTCGCGTCGGGGCCTCGGTGTCCGTGGGCTCGCACGTCCGCGTGGGCGCGGGAGCCCGGCTCGAGCGCTGCGCCGTCCTGGAAGGGACCGAGATCGCTCCCGGAGAGGAGCTGGTCGAGGTGGTGGCTTGGGGGGCACACCGGGTGAGCGCGCCGCTCACCCCGTGAGCCTCAGTTGGCGTGGAAGCGTGCCAGCACGCAGGTGACGTTGTCGTTGCCACCCGCCGCGTTCGCCATGTCGATGAGCTGCGAGCACGCCTTGTCCAGCTCCGGCGTGCGCGCGAGGATCTCCTGCATCTGCGGATCCGTCACCATGCCGGACAGGCCGTCCGAGCACAGCAGGAAGATGTCGCCCTGCTGCGGCTCCACCTTCGCCACGTCCACCACCACCGTCTCCTTCATCCCCAGCGCGCGGACGATGACGTTCTTGTGGGGGAAGTTCTCGATCTCCTCCGGCGTGAGCTTCTTCGCCTTGAGGTAGTCGTTGAGCAGCGAGTGGTCCTCGGTCACCTGCGTCAGCACGCCCTGACGGAAGAAGTACACGCGGCTGTCGCCCACGTGCCCCACGTACGCCGAGTCCTGCGTGAAGTGCACCGAGACGATCGTCGTCCCCATGCCCTTGTACTTGGTGTCCGAGCAGGCCTTCTCGAAGATGCTCTTGTTCGCCAGCTTGATGCCCGTGGCCAGCCGGTTCTCGTCGTAGTTGCGCGTCTTCTCCATCTTGAACGGCCAGGTGGCGTCCTGGTCGCGCGACGTCATCCGGAAGAACTCGGCCAGCTCTTCCACGGCGATCTTCGAGGCGATCTCCCCGGAGGAGTGTCCGCCCATCCCATCGGCGACACAGCACAGGTTCTCGTCGGTCAGAATGAGGTAGTTGTCCTCATTGTGGTTCCGCTTCATCCCGACGTGGGTGTTGCCAGCAACCTCGATGCGCATGCTCGGGGGATCTCCAACGTGTCCAGGTAGGTGCCTTGGACGGAGGGGCAGGTTAACAAAGCGCCTCTAAGGGGGTCAAAACCCCAGGCGCACGGAAGGTTGGCCTCTTCACGCCCATTCGGGGCTCACGTCACCTGCTCGAAAGAGAGTCGGTCGCCCTCCAGGGTGCCACTCGCCTGGAGCGTCCCCGCGGGCAGTTCCAGCACCGATTTCGCCTGGAAGTACACCGAGGTCGCCCTCCAGGGCGGCAGCGCCAGGAACTGCTTGACGATGACCCCGTTGGCGTCGAGGAAGGCCACGTCGATGGGAATGCGCATGAAGAAGGTGTGGATGGAGTTGCAGGGCGCGATGTGCAGCCCCTCTCCGAAGGCCAACGAACGCCGGCCCATCAACCCCACGAAGCGGTCCATGAAGGACAGGGCCCGCTCGGCGCGGTCCGCCAACAGGCGGTCTCGTGTCACATTGTTCACCCTCAGGCGCATGTCGCGCTTTCTACTCCAATGCTCCAGCCCCTGGCGCGCCCCTTCCACCTCGTCCTCGTCTCACCCCAGATTCCCCCCAACACCGGCAATGTCGCCCGGTTGTGCGCCGTCACCGGCTGCCGCCTCATCCTCGTGGAGCCCCTGGGCTTCTCCATCGATGACCGGCACCTCAAGCGCGCCGGGCTCGACTACTGGGACAAGGTCTTCCTGAAACTCTACCCGGACTACGACGCCTACCTGGCCGAGTGGCCCTCGGCCAGGCGGTGGCTCTTCTCCGCTCGCGCCGCTACATCCCTGTATGCCGCCGGCTTCGAGGAGGGAGACCACCTGGTCTTCGGCTCGGAGACGCAGGGGCTGCCCCGGGACATCGTCGCCGGGGGCTCGGGGACGGCCGTCACCATCCCCATGCTGCCCGAGCGCCGCAGCCTGAACCTGTCCACCGCCGTGGGCATCGCCGCCTACGAGGCCCTGCGGCAGGTGCAATTCGGCGCGGCGGCCGGGCGGGCGGGCACGCCGAGTTGAGAGGAGGGGCGGACGGACTACACTGGGGGCCGCATGCCCCCCTCGCTGGTCGCCGAAACGCTGTACTCCGCCCACAAGTCCCGTGCCACCGGTCGGCTCACGCTGCACGCCGGTGGGCGCGAAGCGCTCCTGTTCCTCCAGGCTGGAGACCTGGTGGGGACGCGGCTCGGCTTCGGGTACCAGACTCCGGTGCAGTCGCTGATGCAGGCCGGGCGTATCCGGGCCGAGCAACTGGATGCGCTGTGGGCCCGGCAGAGCGCGGGTACTCCGGACGAGGAGTTGCTGGAGGAACTCGGGCTGGCGCCGCAGGCCGTGGCGGAGCAGCAGGTGCTCTGCGAGGTGCGGAGGCTGAGCCAGCTCGCCGAGCGCGCCGCTTTCGAGGAGGGCGGGGTGGAGGAGATGTTCCGCCCCATCGCGGGGACGCGTGTCGTCCGGGCGGCCCTCGAACCCGCGGGCGCCGAGGCCTCCGAGCCGCGCATGTACCGCTGCGCGGAGCCTGGGGCGTGTGCCCCGTGGGTGGCCAGTGCGCAGGAGATGGCCCTGCTGCTGACGCTGGCGGACTTCCAGCGCCTGGAGGGACTGACGCCCGCCCAGGAGGTGCTGCTCCACGTCCTCCAACGCGAGGGCCTCGTCGAGTCTCTGTCCATCGAGGCCTGGGAGGCACGCGAGCGGGCCCGGAGAGAGGAAGAGGCACGGCGCGAGGAGGAGGCACGGCTCGCCGAAGAGGCGCGACTGGCTGAGGAGGCACGGCTGGCCGAAGAGGCTCGCCTCGCGGAAGAGGCGCGGCTGGCTGAGGAGGCACGGCTGGCCGAAGAGGCTCGCCTCGCGGAAGAGGCCCGGCTGGCCGAAGAGGCTCGACTGGCCGAAGAGGCTCGACTGGCCGAAGAGGCGCGACTGGCCGAAGAGGCGCGACTGGCCGAAGAGGCTCGCCTCGCGGAAGAGGCCCGGCTGGCCGAAGAGGCTCGCCTAGCGGAGGAGGCGCGGCTGGCCGAAGAGGCGCGGCTGGCCGAAGAGGCGCGGCTGGCCGAAGAGGCGCGGCTGGCCGAAGAGGCTCGCCTAGCGGAAGAGGTGCGACTGGCCGAAGAGGCCCGGCTCAGGGCGGAGGAAGAGGCGCGGCTGGCCGAAGAAGCGCGACTGGCCGAAGAGGCTCGCCTAGCGGAAGAGGCGCGGCTGGCCGAAGAGGCCCGGCTCAGGGCGGAGGAAGAGGCGCGGCTGGCCGAAGAAGCGCGACTGGCCGAAGAGGCTCGCCTAGCGGAAGAGGCTCGCCTAGCGGAAGAGGCTCGCCTAGCGGAAGAGGCTCGCCTAGCGGAGGAGGCGCGGCTGGCCGAAGAGGCGCGGCTGGCCGAGGAGGCGCGGCTGGCCGAGGAGGCGCGGCTGGCCGAGGAGGCGCGGCTGGCCGAAGAGGCTCGCCTAGCGGAAGAGGCGCGACTGGCCGAAGAGGCCCGCCTCGCCGAAGAGGCCCGGCTCAGGGCGGAGGAAGAGGCGCGACTGGCCGAAGAAGCGCGACTGGCCGAAGAGGCTCGACTCAGGGCAGAGGAAGAGGCGCGGCTGGCCGAAGAGGCACGGCTGGCCGAAGAGGCTCGCCTCGCGGAAGAGGCTCGCCTCGCGGAAGAGGCGCGGCTGGCCGAAGAGGCTCGCCTCGCGGAAGAGGCGCGACTGGCCGAAGAGGCGCGACTGGCCGAAGAGGCCCGCCTCGCGGAAGAGGCCCGGCTCAGGGCGGAGGAAGAGGCGCGACTGGCCGAAGAGGCCCGCCTCGCGGAAGAGGCCCGGCTCAGGGCGGAGGAAGAGGCGCGACTGGCCGAGGAGGCGCGACTGGCCGAAGAGGCCCGCCTCGCGGAAGAGGCACGGCTGGCCGAAGAGGCTCGACTGGCCGAAGAGGCTCGCCTCGCGGAAGAGGCGCGACTGGCCGAAGAGGCGCGACTGGCCGAAGAGGCCCGCCTCGCGGAAGAGGCCCGGCTCAGGGCGGAGGAAGAGGCGCGACTGGCCGAAGAGGCCCGCCTCGCGGAAGAGGCCCGGCTCAGGGCGGAGGAAGAGGCGCGACTGGCCGAAGAAGCGCGACTGGCCGAGGAGGCGCGACTGGCCGAAGAGGCCCGCCTAGCGGAAGAGGCGCGACTGGCCGAAGAAGCGCGACTGGCCGAGGAGGCGCGACTGGCCGAGGAGGCGCGACTGGCCGAAGAGGCCCGCCTCGCGGAAGAGGCCCGGCTCAGGGCGGAGGAAGAGGCGCGGTTGGCCGAAGAGGCCCGGCTCGCCGAGGAGGCCCGGCTCAGGGCGGAGGAAGAGGCGCGACTGGCCGAAGAGGCCCGGCTGGCCGAAGAGGCTCGGCTGGCGGAGGAGGCTCGTCGCGCTGAAGAGGCTCGCTTGGCCGAAGAGGCCCGCCTCGCGGAAGAGGCCCGGCTCAGGGCGGAGGAAGAAGCTCGCCTGGCGGAAGAGGCTCGGCTGGCCGAAGAAGCTCGGCTGGCCGAAGAAGCACGGCTCAGGGCGGAGGAAGAGGCGCGTGCTGTGGAGGAGGCTCGCCGCGCTGAAGAGGCTCGGCGCGCCGAGGCCGCGCGTATCGCGGAGGAGAAGCGCCGCGCCGAAGAGGCTCGTCGGGCAGAGGAGGCTCGGCGCGCCGAAGCAGCGCGTATCGCGGAGGAGAAGCGCCGCGCCGAAGAGGCTCGTCGGGCAGAGGAATCTCGGCGTGCCGAGGCCGCGCGTATCGCGGAGGAGAGGAGTCGAGCGGAGGCACAGCGCCTTGCTCAGCATCTGCGCCTCTCCGAGGTCTCCCAGTTGTCGGACGTGGCGCGCATCGCCGAAGCGGCCGAGTTGCAGGATGGCGAGTTGATCCTCACCGCGTCGCCTGACGAGTCCCCGGAGCCCGCGCGTCCGTTCGATGTCAGCTATCTCACTGGTGCATCCACCTCGGCGAGCACGATGTCGGGTGCCCGGATCGAGGCTTCCCTCTCCGAGGTGGCGCCCGCCTCGGAGGCCTGGTTCGACGCGTTCCCGAGCGAAGCCGGGTCGGCGACTGGGTCGGGTGAACTGGAACTGGCCAGGACTCCGGGCAGCGTGGAACTGCCCGTGCAGGAGGACTCGGCCGCGCTCCGTCTCGCGCGCGAGCAGGCTCATGCCGCGCAGCTGCAGGACATGCAGGAGGCCATGCGGAGGGCCGGGGCCGCTCCTCCCGAGGCGTGGCTCACCGAGGAACCCGCTCCCTCTCCCGCTCGGGTTGCCGCTGCTCCCGCGTCCCAGGTTCCGGTGAGTGGGAAGGGCGCCGAGTTGGACTTCTGGGCAGAGTTCGAGGCTCCCGAGCCGACGACGCCCGCCGCGCCCGCGCCTATCGCGCCTCCTCCAACCGCGAGACCGCAGCCCGTGGCGCCTCCTCGGGCCGCTGTTCCTCCGGGGCTCCGTTCGCCCACCGCCGGCGCGCGGGCTCCGGTTCCTCCGGGGCTCCGTTCACCCCCTGTCAGCGCGCCGATGCCCCCTGTCAGCGCGCCGATGCCCGCCGTCAGGACGCCGATGCCCCCTGTCAGCGCGCCGATGCCCGCCGTCAGTGCGCCGGCTCCAGCGGCTTCCGTTCCTCCGAACCTGTTCGCCCGTAGCGGAGCGCCTCCCGCTTCCATGCAGCCGCTCCGGCTGGGGCCGGACGCGCCTCGGCCCACGAGCGATGACGACCTCTGGCGCATCGTCACCTTCGACAACGCCAACTCCGGCGAGGTCCCTGGTGATATCAACGCCTCGTTCGAGGCCGCGCTGCAGCAGGTCGACGCGCACCTGGAATCGCTCGTCCTCACGGAGGTTCCCCAGACGGCGGCCACCTCCAAGCCCTCCTCCGGGGCCGCGCCCCAACCCGTGGCCCCCGCGCCCCCTCCGGTCACCGCGGCGGCCTCGGTCCAGAGCGCCGACCCCCAGGAGCCCGAGGCATGGGACGAGCTGTCCTTCAGCGAGGAAGACCTGGCGGATGAGCCCTCCGACGAGGAGTCGAAGGTCCGCCGCCAGCGTCTGCTCCAGCGTGCCATGGAGCTCACCGGCCCCGTGCCGGCTCCGGCTGCTCCCGCGGCACCACCTCCGTCTCCCGGCGAGCCGGCTCCGCTCAGTCCCGAGCAGCAGCTCGCCCAGCTCATCGAGAAGCGCTACTCCGACGTGCAGGACAAGCGGGACCACTTCACCACGTTGGGCCTCGCCATCGGCCCGGACGTGAAGCGGGAGCAGGTGAAGACCGCGTTCCTCGGGCTCGCCAAGCGCTTCCACCCGGATCGCCTGCCTCCGGCGCTCTCCGAGCTCGCGCCCAAGATGACGACCGTCTTCGAGGCCATCCGCGAGGCCTACGAGGTCCTCTACGACGACGCGAAGCGCGCGGCCTACCTCCAGGAGCTGCGCTCCAAGGGCTCGAGTCAGGGGAGCGGCTCGTCCTCGGGGGTGGACCCGAACGAGCTCTTCAAGATGGGCGAGGTCCTCTTCCGCAAGAGGGACTTCGTGGCCGCGGCCGAACACTTCGAGCGGGCCTTCAACACGCAGCCCAAGGCGGTGTACCTCGCGGCCCGCGCGTGGGCCATCTACATGGACCCCCAGCGCAAGGCGGAGGTCCCCAAGACGAAGCAGATGATGGCCGAGGCGCTCAAGCTGGACCCGAAGTGTGATCGGGCCCACTACCAGCTCGGGGTGATCGCTCGCGTCGAGGGGGACGTGGCGCGTGCCGAGCGCCACTTCCGCGAGGCGGTGCGTGCCAACCCCAAGCACCTCGAGGCCAACCAGGAGCTGCGCCTCATCGAGATGCGCAAGAAGAATCCACCTCCCAACAAGAAGGGCGGCCTCTTCGGCTGAGGTCCGGTTCGGACGCTTCCTCCCTTGCCGCTCCAAGTATCGCGGGGTGGACAGGCTGGGACTTTCCTGGCAAGTGCGCTCGCTCGGTAGGACCTCGGGCGGGGGCTCCGAGTCTGCCGTTCCAGGGGCCCGTTTCCTTGCATGCAGGGCGGGTTCCCAGTCCCCTCCACCATTATTGACATGCCTGGAGAGCGGGCATGATCATCCACCATTCTCCGCGCCGGGCGCCCTCACTCGGCCGTCCGCAGCGAAAGGCATTCGAACGTGGCCAAGCAGCACCTGCTCCTGGTCGATGGTGACCCGAAGAGTCTCCGTGTGATGGAGGTCAGCCTCAAGAAGGCCGGCTTCTCCGTCACGACAGCGGTCCACGGCAAGGACGCGCTCGAGAAGGTGCAGATCAGCCCGCCGGACCTCGTGCTCGCCGACACGAAGATGCCGGAGATGGACGGCTTCGAGCTGTGCAAGACGCTCAAGACGGACGAGCGCTACAAGCACATCCCCTTCGTCTTCCTCACCAACCAGAAGGCGGTCGAGGCGAAGGTGAAGGGGCTGGAGCTCGGTGGCGACGACTACCTGACCAAGCCCATCTACATCAAGGAGATCGTCACGCGCGTGACGATGATCCTCCAGAAGGCGGACAAGGAGAGGATCGAGCGGCGCGAGACGACCAAGGGCGGGTTCGCGGGCAACCTGGCCGACATGGGCGTGGTGGACCTGGTCCAGACGTTCGAGATCGGCCGCAAGACGGGCACCATCTCCATCAAGGGAGACCGGGTCGCCACCATCTACTTCAAGGAAGGCCGCGTCATCGACGCGGAGATGGGGCGGCTCAAGGGCGAGAACGCGTTCTACCGTCTGCTCAACGCCACCGAGGGTGAGTTCGAGGTTCAATTCACCGCGCTGGATCGGCCCGAGCGCATCGAGGTCTCCACCCAGGGCCTGCTGATGGAGGGCATGCGCCGGCTGGACGAGTGGGGCCGCATGCTCGAGCAGCTCCCGCCGCTGGAGACGGTGTTCGAGATCGACTACCACCAGCTGGCGGATCGCCTCTCGGAGATTCCGGACGAGGTGAACGGGCTGCTGCGCCTCTTCGACGGCAAGCGCAGCCTGAGCCGGGTGGTGGAGGACTCGGACTTCGACGATCTGGCGGCGCTGGGCATCATCAGCAAGCTGTACTTCGAGGGCCTCATCCGCGAACTGGGCAGCGTCTCGCAGGAGCCCGTGCAGAGTGGCAAGCCCGGCATCGAGGAGTGGCTCCACAACGCGCCGGCGCCGAGTGCTCCCGCCGAGCCGGCTCCGGAGCCGGTGGCGCCCGCGGTGCCTCCCGTGACCCCGGTGGCCCCGGTGGTCGCGCCCGTGGTGGCCCAGCCCGTGAGCGCACCGGAGCCACAGGCCGCGCCGGAGCCACAGGCCACGCCGGAGTCGCAGCCTCAGCTCGCCAATGTCGTCGTCTTCGAGGCCAGGAAGCGCCCTCAGAACGTTCCGGAGACGGACATCATCGCGCCCCCGCGCACGGCCGAGGGCTCGGCGTTCCTCGTGGATCCGGCGCCGGCCCACCGCGCGAAGGAGATGGAGCGGCGGAGCCTGCTGCTCGACTGGAACCGGGTGGATGTGGATGGCCTGGGCTCGGCGGGAGGTTGGGGTCCGGGCTGGTCTCCGGCGCCTCGTGCCCCGGCGTCCGCCAGCGCGCCCGCGACCACGCCCGCGCCTCTTCCGCCCACGCCCCCGGCTCCCGCGGAGCAGCCGGAGTCCTCGTCGCGTGGCCCCATCTTCGGTGGCGCCGCCGTGGCTCCCAATCCGTTGCCGCCCGTGCCTCCTCCGGAGCCCGCGACTCCGGCCCAGGAGGTGACGTTGGTGACGGGGCTGAAGCCTGAAGCTCCGGCCCAGGAGACCCCTCCGCCGGCCCCCGTGCCCGCTCCCGTCGCCGTGCAGCCCGCGGAGACTCCGGTCGAGAAGCCGGCCGAGAAGCCCCAGCTCGCGCTCCCGCCGTACCCGGGTCATGGCGCGCCCGCGCCCAAGCCCGCGGAAGAGCCCAAGCCGGAGCCCAAGCCCGCTCCCGCGGTGGCCAGCAAGCCCGCGGAGGAGCCCAGGCCGCGCCCGACACCCAGGCCCACGCAGGCGCCCAGGAAGGCGCCGGTGGATGAGGACGTGCGGCTGCCGAAGCCGAAGCGTACCGGCCTCTACATCGGGCTCGGGGTCGTGGCGATCGCCGTGGCCGCCGCGGTGGTGGTGTTCGGCCAGTCGGGTGGAACGCCCACGCCTCCGCCGGAGTCGAAGCCCGCGCCCACCGAGCAGGTGAAGGCACCGGAGCCCGAGAAACAGGTGCCCGAGGCGAAGGCGCCGGAGACGAAGCCGCCCGAGACGCAGGCCCAGCCGGAGCAGCCGGCCACCGCGGCCCAGACGCCCGTGCCCGACGCGGGGACTCCTTCCCAGGCCACCGAGCAGCCGGCCGTCGCCGCGAATGGCACCCCGCCCGCGGAGGATGACGACAAGGACGACGAGCCGGAGCAGGCCGAGACGCAGAAGCTGAGCCCCGAGGCCCAGTACGCCGAGCTGGCGCGCCGGGCCAAGAGGCTCCAGGCGACCGGGCGCTACAAGGCCGCGGCCTTCGCCTACCGCAAGGCGCTCAACCTCAAGCCGGACTCGGCCGAGGCGAAGGCGGGCCTGGGCATCTCCCTGGTGCGCAGCGATTCGAGCTACCGCGAGGCCGTCAAGCTCCTGGAGGACGCGCTGAAGGACCAGCCCAACAACGCCCATGCGTGGCTGTGCCTGGGCATGGGCCGGCAGATGGTCCAGCAGGACAAGAAGGCGATCGACGCCTACAAGCGCTATCTCTTGTTGGAGCCCTCCGGCCAGTACGCCAACGACGTGCGCGCCGCGCTCAAGTCGCTCGGACAGTAGGCGGGGCGGCGGGCTCCTGGTAGAGAGGATGCCCTTGCTCGTACTCGGAATCGAAACCTCCTGTGATGAGACCGCCGCCGCCCTCGTGGAGGACGGCCGGCGCGTGCTCGCCGACGTCGTCTCCACCCAGGTGGACATCCACCGTCGCTGGGGTGGGGTGGTGCCGGAGCTCGCCAGCCGCAACCACGTGGTGCAGGTCATGCCCGTCCTGCACGAGGCCCTCACCCGGGCTGGCAAGACGCTCGACGATGTGGACCTCATCGCCGTCACCTCGGGGCCCGGTCTCATCGGGGCCCTTCTGGTGGGCGTGCAGGTGGCCAAGTCGCTGAGCCTCGCCACCGGCAAGCCCTTCGTCGGGGCGAACCACCTCGAGGGACACCTGCTCGCCATCCGGCTGCTGGAGGATGCGCCGGAGCCGCCCTTCCTGGGGCTCGTCGTCTCCGGTGGTCACACCAGCCTCTACGAGGTGCAGGACTACGGCCGTTACCGGCTGGTGGGCAGCACCCGCGACGACGCCGCCGGCGAGGCCTATGACAAGACGGCGCGCATCCTCGGCCTGCCGTACCCGGGTGGGTTGCCCATCGATCAGCTCGCGCAGAAGGGGAACCCGGAGGCCATCCGGTTCCCCCGCGCGCTGCCCGGCGCGGAGAACTTCGACTGGTCCTTCTCCGGGCTGAAGACGGCGGTGCTGCACCACGTGCGCAAGCACGGCGTCCCCGAGGGGCAGGAGCTGGCGGACCTGTGCGCCTCCTTCCAGGAGGCCGTGGCGGACGCGCTGTCGAAGAAGTTCGTCGCCGCCGCGCGCCGGCTGGGCCTGAAGCGCCTGGTGGTGTGCGGAGGCGTGGCGGCCAACTCGCGGTTGCGCTCGCTGTGCCAGGAGCGCGCCGCGGATCGCAACCTGCAGCTCTACCTCCCGCCGGTGCGGTTGTGCACGGACAATGGCGCGATGATCGCCGTGGCCGGCTACGAGGCCTGGCGCCGGGGTCTTCGCGGCGACTTCAACCTGTCCGCGGATCCGGCCTGGCGCATGTGAAGGGACACCCTCGTGGATACACCTCGTGACATCCTCCAGCGTCATGGCCTGAGGGCCAAGCACAGCTGGGGTCAGAACTTCCTGGGCGACCCGGACATCCTGGAGGCCATCGCCGACGCGCTGGAACTGCGCGACGGCGAGCCGGTGGTGGAGCTGGGCCCGGGCCTGGGGCACCTGACGCGCTTCCTCGCCGCCACCGGCGCGCGCGTCACGGCGGTGGAGAAGGACCGGGACATGATCTCCGTGCTGGAGAAGGAGGCCATCTCCGGCGTGCGCGTGGTGGACGGCAACGCGGCCACGGTGGACTTCGCCGAGGTGGCGGGTGCGCCCGAGGTGAAGGTCGCCGGCAACCTCCCGTACCACCTGACGAGCTCCATCCTCTTCCAGGTGCTGGAGCAGCGCGAGCACGTGACGCGCGCGGTCTTCACCCTGCAGAAGGAGGTGGTGGATCGGCTCGCGGCCGAGCCGGGCGGGCGCGATTACGGCCTGCTCACCGCCATCCTGGGCCTCTACTTCACCTCGGAGAACCTCTTCGACATCGACGCCCGTCGCTTCCATCCGCCGCCCAAGGTGGACTCGGCGGTGCTGCGGCTCATCCGCCGCCCCGAGCCCCTGGCTCCCGTGGTGGATGGCGCGCGCTTCATCCGCCTGGTGAAGGCGGGGTTCGCGCAGCGTCGCAAGACGCTCTTCAACTCACTCAAGTCGGACAAGTCGCTGGGCTCGACGGAGCAGCTCCAGCGGGCACTGGAGACGGCGGGCATCGATCCGATGCGGCGCGCGGAGACGCTCTCGTCCGAGGAGTTCGCCGCCATCGAGCGCGCGCTCGGTCCCGTTGGTGGGTAGTCCCGCGGTGGGTAGTCCCGAAGGGGCGCCACGATTTGGCGTCCGAGCCACTCTGGTGTTAACGAAAGAGTGGCTCGGAGAGGATTGATGAAGCCCCTGCCACTGGAGGCGCTGGAGCCGGTGCTCAACCGGTTCGGTGTGGTGTACGCGGTGTTCGCCCGCCCCGATGGGGTGGTGCTACTGCGTTGGGGCGATCCCAGTCCGATCCCCGTGCTCGACGAGAACACCTTCGTCGGTGCCACCCGGGACATGGCTCAGGTCTACCGCTCGTTGGAGCGGATGTTGTTGCCGCAGATGGACGTCCAGGGCGAGTACCTGGGCATCCGCTCGAAGGTCGGCGACAAGGTGGTGTACGCGCTCTTCTTCGAGACGCGGCGTTTCGAGGCGGCCACGCCGGTGGAGCGGCTGCGGACCGAGTACGCGTTCTGCAAGTCGCTCGGCAGCGCGGTGGACAACGAGCTCCAGGGGTGGCTGGCCGAGCGCTAGGTGCTCAGGACTCGCCGCCGCCGAGCACCTTCGACAGCTCTCCCTGTTGCGCGAGCCAGGCGCGGAACTCGTCCTCGGGCAGCCGCATGCGCGCCAGGACGCCGCGGAGGATCTCCTCGGGCGAACCGTCCCGCCTGCGTTTGAGCTCCAGGGCCGTCTTGAGGAGGACCACACCGTAGAGCGGATCAGGCTCCACCGTCTTCTCGGGGGACCGGGCCGTGTCGGTGGCCGTGGTCCGGCGTGGCTCCAGCTCGATGACCGTCTTCGCGCGCTGCCGTCGATTCATCTCCCTCTGTCCCCACGCGTCCGCGTCTCCCGCACCGCGCGTGGGCCCCTGGTAGTGGACGCCCATCAGGCCGTCAAGCGTGGCGATGCCCCGGAGAGCGCGATCATTGCCCGGCCGCCACTCCCGTGTTCTATTCCGCGCCCCGCGCCCGCCGGTGGAAGAGGTAGGTGCGTGGTTTCCGTTGCAGTCGGAGGTCTCGAAGCGGATGGACAACCGCTACATCGTGGTCGAGGGGCCCATCGGCGTCGGCAAGACGAGCCTCTCCAACATCCTCGCCGAGCGTTTCTCGGCCCGGCGCATCTTCGAGATCGTCGAGGAGAATCCCTTCCTCGCCAACTTCTACGCGGACCGGCAGAAGTACGCCTTCCAGACGCAGATCTTCTTCCTGCTCTCGCGCTTCAAGCAGCAGCAGGAGCTGTTCCAGCCGGACCTGTTCAACTCGGTGACGGTCAGCGACTACCTGTTCGCCAAGGACCGCATCTTCGCGTGCCTGACGCTGGACTCGCACGAACTGGCGCTCTACGAGCGTGTCTTCGAGGCGCTCAGCCCCCGCGTCACGAGGCCGGACCTCGTCATCTACCTGCAGGCGCGGCTGGACGTGCTGCTCCACCGCATCAAGAAGCGCGGTCGCGAGTTCGAGCGTCAGTTCGACGCCGGCTACCTGGAAGAGTTGGTGCACGCGTACAACGAGTTCTTCTCCCACTACACGGAGACGCCGCTGCTCGTGGTGGACACGTCGGACATCGACTTCGTCCACGACGAGGGGGACCTGAAGGGGCTGCTGGGCGCCATCGACCGGGCGCGTCAGGGCACCCAGCACTACCTCCCGACGGGGAGCAAGCGGCCCTGAGTGGGGCTCGATTGCCTGCCTGCCCTCAAAGAGAAGCCCCCGCGATGCTTCGAGGGCGTTAGAGTGTCACCGATGGCGGCTTCCGGCGATCCCCCAGGGGACGGCGAGGGGCGGTCATGCATGCACGGCAGGACATTGAACCCTCACCCCCAGAGGAGGTGAACCATGAAGGACAAGGTCACCATCCATACGCTGAAGCGCCTGAAACAGAGCGGCCAGAAGATCACCATGGTCACGGCCTACGATGCCACCTTTGCCCACGTCTTCGATGAAGCCGGGGCGGACGTGCTGCTCGTGGGGGACTCGCTGGGCATGGTCATCCAGGGCCATGACTCCACCCTTCCGGTCACGATGGACCAGATGGTGTACCACTCGCTCGCGGTCAACCGCGGGACGAAGCGGGCGCTGGTGGTGACCGACATGCCCTTCATGAGCTACCAGGTGTCGGTGGAGGAGGCGGTCCGCAACGCCGGCCGGCTGGTGGCGGAGGGCAAGGCGGGAGCGGTGAAGCTGGAGGGCGGCGCCGAGTTCGCCGACGTCATCTCCGCCATCGTCCGCGCCAGCATCCCCGTCATGGGCCACCTGGGCCTCACGCCGCAGTCGGTGCACAAGATGGGCGGCTACGTGGTGCAGGGCCGTGACGAGGACGCCGCGAACAAGATCCTCGAGGACGCCCTCGCGCTGGAGCGCGCCGGTTGTTTCTCCCTGGTGCTCGAGGGCGTGCCGCTGGAGCTGGGGCGGCAGATCACCCAGCGCCTCTCCATCCCCACCATCGGCATTGGCGCGGGCAGGTACTGCGACGGCCAGGTGCTCGTCTGTTACGACCTGCTGGGGATGAACCCGGACTTCAAGCCCAAGTTCGTGAAGCGCTACGCCAACCTCCACGGCTCCATCACCGAGGCCGTGGGCGCCTACTTCTCCGAAGTGCGCGCGGGCACGTTCCCGGACGAGGAGCACTCCTTCAAGTCCAAGCCCATCCGCCTCGTGACGGCTCCTCCGGAGTCCACGACGGACGCGCCCGCCGAGGGCGCCGAGAAGATGGGTCCCGTGTACGGAGCTCCGGTCTAGCCCATGGCACCGCTCGTCCTTCGCACTGTCGCCGAGACCGCCGCGTGGGCGGAGTCCATCCGCCGCTCGGGCCGCCGGCTGGCCCTGGTGCCCACCATGGGCTTCCTGCATGACGGACACATCTCGCTGATGCGCGAGGGGCGTGCCCGTGCCGACGTCGTCGCGGCCTCCATCTTCGTCAACCCCACGCAGTTCGGCCCCAACGAGGACCTGTCGCGCTACCCGCGGGACATGGAGGGGGACCTGGCCAGGTGTGCCAGCGCGGGGGTGGAGGCCGTCTTCGCCCCCGTGCCCGCCGAGGTGTACCCCCCGGGCTTCCAGACGTACGTGGAGGTGACGCAGGTGAGCCAGGGCCTGTGCGGCGCGCGCCGGCCCGGCCACTTCAAGGGCGTGGCCACGGTGGTGACGAAGCTGCTGTGCCTCTTCAGGCCCCACCTCGCCCTCTTCGGCGAGAAGGACTACCAGCAGCTCCAGGTCATCCGCGCCCTCGCGCGCGACCTGCACCTGGGGGTGGAAATCATCGGCATGCCCACCGTGCGCGAGCCGGACGGGCTGGCCATGAGCTCGCGCAATGCCTACCTGTCGCCGGAGGAGAGGAAGCGGGCGCTCGCCTTGTCGCGAGGCCTGACGGCGGCCCAGGCCCTCTACCGGAGCGGAACCCGCGAGGCTTCAGCTCTGGTGGGTGTGGTACGTCGGGAATTGGAGGCGGCGGACCTGCGCGAGGATTATGTGGAACTGGTGGATGCCACCTCGCTGACCCCGCTGCCGGCCGTGACCCCGGGCCAACCGGCCCGGATGCTGGTGGCGGCCTTCGTCGGTACCACACGGCTGATCGACAACCAGCCCATCGGAGGCTAGAGGACGCGAGCGTATGGCGGGAGGAAAGGGCAAGGGCGGGACGGAACCCGGCATCAAGATCATCACGGAGAACCGCAAGGCGCGTGCCGCCTACACCGTGGACGAGAAGGTCGAGGCCGGCCTTCAACTCTCCGGGAGCGAGGTGAAGGCGTTGCGCGCCGGGACGGCCAACCTCTCGGACGCCTATGCCCTGCCGAAGGGGAGTGAGTTGTATCTGCTCAATGCCCACATCGGCGTCTACAATCCCTCCAGCTTCTTCACCCACGAGCCCCTCCGCGGTCGCAAGCTGCTGATGCACCGCGAGGAAATCGACAGGTGGACCACGAAGGTTCGGGAGCGGGGTTATTCCATCATCCCGCTCCTGTTGTACTTCAAGAACGGCCGGGCGAAGGTGGAGTTGGGGTTGTGCCGGGGCAAGACGCACGAGGACCGACGGCAGGACATCAAGGAACGGGAGACGAAGCGGGAGATGGACCGGGCGATGCGCCGTCGCTGAAACGCCCCCCTCACCCGCTCAGCGCACGTCGATGGACAAGAAAGGTCCTGAGAAAAAGGCGCGGCTGTTGGCCGCACTGGATAAGGGCATGGTGATGATCCACCTGGACGCGCGTCGTCCGGGGGTCCTCGTGCCGCCCTCGCTGCGCAACGAGTCGCACCTGCGCCTCAACCTGTCCTACCGGTTCGATCCACCGGATTTGACGGTGGGCGAGTGGGGCGTGCGCTGCACCCTGAGCTTCTCGGGGAGCCGCTTCACGGTGGCGGTGCCCTGGTCGGCGCTCTTCGCCATCACCAGTCACGTGACGAAGGAATTCTGGATGTACCCGGACGACATGCCGCCCGAGCTCATCCAGCAGACGATGGTGACGACGAAGGCGCCGATGCCGGAGTCAGTGACGGAGCAGTCGGCCCCGCCGGTGGAGCAGCGCCCCCGGGCCGTGTTGCGCGAGGTGGCGCGGCAGGAGCCACCGGAGGAGCCGCCCGTCGCGACCCCGATCGAGTCCGAGGGTCCTCCCGAGGACGAGCCGCCCGCTCCGAGGCGTGGGCACCTGCGCCTGGTGAAGTGAGGGCGGAGCCTCGCGCGCTCAGCGCCTGAGCTTCGCTTCCAGGGACACGGGCTGACCGCCGGTGAACCGGGACTTCCAGGGCTTGTAGCCCTTGAGCGTCAGCTTCACGGAGATCTCCCCCTCGGGGTAGGTGTTGTCGATGACCAGGGGCGTGGTGCCCAACTCCACGCCGTCGACGATCACGAGGGCGCCCGAGGGCTCGCTCTGGATGGAGAGCAGGGGCATTTCCTTCGTGCCCGTCGATTCGCGGAGTCTGGCCAGCAGGGGCCGGAGGTAGGGCATTCCCAGCACGGCCGCGCCTGATAGCAGCAGCAACGCGGCCACGGTGGCCACCGCGGAGCCCCACCGGCGGCGGTGCTTGGGCGGTTGGTATTCGGTCCCCCGTTTCGGGCCCCGCTCGGCCAGCTCCAACTCCTCTTCCCGCATGTCCAGCACCGAGCGCGGGGCCGCGGCTCCAGGGCGGGTTCGTGGCCTGGCCAGCGGGAGCTCCTCGGCGAGAGGGGAGAGCCCCGGGGCCAGTTGCCGGGCGCAGCGGCTGCACGAGGCCTGGGCCGAGGGCAGGCGCGCGTTGCACTGGGGACAGTGGGGCTCTCGAGTCCGGAGAGGCTCGGCGGCGGGGACTGGGGTGGGGACCGGCGCCTGGGCCGTGACGGGAGCCGGGACAGGCTCTGGGGCGGGGACCGTGGGCACGATGAGCCGGCCGCTCGCGCTGAGCGCGGGCCCTCCGGGCCTCTCGCTCCACTCCTCCGTCAACTCCAGCGCGAAGGAGGGATTCACGGCCAGGGTGGTGGGAAGCGAGGGCCGCCGGACGGTCGGATCCAGGCTGCGCTGCTGCTCGGAGGACTCCGTCTGCTGGACGCGGGTGAGGGGCGGGTTGAGGCTGGCGATGAACGTGGCCAGGGACGGCGAGGTGGCGGGCTCGCCGGCCTGGGCGAGATAGCGGGCCAGCGCCTCGGCCATGTCCTCGGGCCGGGGAAAGCGGGCCTCGGGCACCTTGGCCAGGGCGCGTTTCACCACCGCGGCCAGGGGCGCGGGGATGTCCGTGAGGGGCGGGGGCTCGCGCTGCGTGATGGCCATGGCGAAGGCCATCGGCTCCTCCGTGGTGTCGCCGAAGGGGTGCCGTCCGGCGAGCAGCTCGTAGAGGACGATGCCGAGCGAGAACTGATCACTCAGGTCGTTGGCCGGCTTGCCCTGCAGTGCCTCCGGAGCGGAGTAGGGGAGCTTGCCCTTGAAGGTGCCGGGTTGCGTGCCGATGGACAGGCCCTCGATGCGGGCGATGCCGAAGTCCGTCACCTTCACCTCGCCCTCGCGCGAGACGAGGATGTTGGAGGGCGAGACGTCCCGGTGGGCGGTGAGCACGGGGCGGCCGTTGTGCACGCGGCGGTAGGCGTGCACGAGGCCCGCGAGCACCTGCGCCCCGATGAAGGCCACCAGATGTGGGGGGAAGCGTTGGTCTCCGCGGGCGGTGTGCCTGAGCAGCACCCCCAGGTCCCAGCCGTCCACCAGCTCCATCACCAGGAAGAGGCCCTCGGGGCTGTTGCCCACGTCGTAGACGGTGGCGATGTTCTGGTGCTGCAGGTGGGTGGCCAGCCGCGCCTCGGCGAGGAACATCTGCGCGATGGTGGGCTCGCGCGCCAGGTGCGGCAGCACGCGCTTGATGGCCACGGTCTTCTCGAAGCCCTCCGCGCCGCGAGCCACGCCCAGGAACAGTTCCGCCATTCCTCCCGTGGCCAGGGGGCGCACCAGCCGGTAGCGGGACTCGTTCACGGGTTCCTCCGGGACCTCAACCCTGGGGCGGGGTGAGCTCGCGCAGCAGCTTCCACGGGTAGATGCCGGTGCCATGTCCGTCGCTGAAGACGAAGGAGAGGGCGTAGTTGCCCACCGGCTGCACCTGGGTGATGCGCAGATCCGCGGGCACCCGGGCCGGGTCCAGCGTGCGCTTGTTGGTCCACTCGTCCACGCACCCGGCGCAGGGGCACTGCTGGCGCAGCAGCTGCGCGCTGGCGCTCGTCTTCACCCCGTCCTCCCAGGTGAGATCCAACCGGGTGCCATCCGGAGACAGCGCGGCCTCCGTGGCGGACACGGGGCGCGTGGTGGGTTTGATGCGATCCCAGAAGCTCAAAAGGTTCCCCTTTCAGGGCCAGAACAGTCTGGGGGCTGCTTACCATCCGGTGCGCCTGCAAGGGGAGGGGAAGGCGGGGGATTCACGAGGCCAGCTTGACGGGGAGACGGTGGCCCTCGACGCGCACGCCCTTCTTCTCCAGCACCCGGCGCAGCGCCGCCACCACGGCGGGATCGAGCTGCTTGCCGCTGAGGTTCTCGAGGATCTCCACGGCCTTCTCCAGGGGCATGGCCTTCTGGTAGGGGCGGGTGGAGGTGCAGGCGTCGAAGGTGTCCGCGCACGCCACGATGCGGGCCAGCAGGGGGATGTCCTCTCCCTTGAGCCCATCCGGGTAGCCGGTGCCGTCCCAGCGCTCGTGGTGGCTGCGCACGCAGGCGCGCATGGCCTGCAGGAAGCTGATGGGCTTGATGATGGTGTCGCCGATGGCCGGATGCTCGCGCATGATGGCCATCTCCTCGTCGGTGAGCCGCGACTGCTTGCAGAGGATGGACTCCACGATGCCGATCTTCCCGATGTCGTGGAGGATGCCGCCGAACTGCAGCTGCTTGAGCTCGCGCTCGGAGAGGGCCATCTCACGGCCGATCTCCACCGCCACGTCGCCCACGCGCTGGCTGTGGCCGCGCGTATAGGAGTCCTTGGAGTCGATGGAGTTGGCCAGCGCGACGATCGTCTCCAGGTAGCCCTGCTCGAGGCTCTCGTAGAGGCCGCGGTTCTCGTGGTCGTACGCGAGCAGCTGCTTGCTCATGTAGTTGAACGTCCGGGCCAGCTCGCCCAGCTCGTTCTTCTGGGGGACGTTGACCTCGAGGCCGAACCTGCCCTGGGCCAGCTCCAGGGCGCCCTGGATGAAGCCCTTGAGGGGGCGGGTGACGCTGCGCGAGAAGAAGGCGGCGAGCACCAGGGCCACCAGCGTGGCGGCCAGGACGGTGAGCAGCAGCCGCCGCTCCATCGTCTCCACCTGTTTGTAGGCGAGCGCCACCGGCTGCTCGGAGACGATGGCCCAGTGCGGATCGGCCAGCGTGGCATAGGCGGCGACCACGGCCTCGTCGCCCTCGCCGAAGTTGCCCACGTGGAGGATGTCGGTGTCCGGGGTGCGCGCCAGGCCCTGGAGCAGGTGCACCACCACGGGCCGCTGGGAGACGTCCTGGTTGGCCTCCAGTCCGCCACCGCCGGCGAGTACGTGGCCCTTGGCGTCGGCGAGGTAGACGAAGCCGGTGCTGCCCACGCGCTCCTGGGCGAGCATGGTCTGCAGCTCCGCCAGCGACACGTCCGCGGCGATGTAGCCCTTGATGGGCTCGCCCACGGGGACGGCGAACGTCACCACCGCCTCGCCGCTGGGGCGCCAGGCGACGTCCGCGAAGCGCAGGCCGCCGATTCCCTCCAGCAGCGCCGTGGCGCGGGCCTCGTGCTCGGCCAGGGCCGTGGGCGGCACGTCATTGACGGCGAAGGCCTGCAGCTTCGGCAGCCGCTTGCCATCCGGACCGAAGAGGGTGAGGGCCTGGATTTCCCGGCGCTGGTTGAGCAACGCGCTGAGGTACGTCTGCTGCTGCTCCAGCGGGAGGGTGAAGAAGTGGGGCACGCGCGCCATGCTCAGCACCGCGCGCGTGGGTTCGGCCAGGAAGCCCTCCGCCTTCAGCTTGAGCTGCTTGGCCCGCTCCTGTGCCAGCTCCTGGGCATCGCGCACCAGCAGCTCCCGCGTGTCGGACACGGACAGCAGGCCCACCATCACCGTGGGCACGAGGCTGGCCAACAGCATCAACAGGAGGATGGTCTTGAAGAGCCGCATGGGAACGCTCCTCCCGCGCTACTTCCACTTCGAGGGTTGCACCTGGAGGTTGATGGGTTTGGCCGGGGCCTCCGCCACCTCGAAGCCCCGCTCGGCCGAGGCCTCGGAGCGCTGCTCCCGGGCGAGCGCGCGCACGCTCCAGCGGTAGCTCCCCGCGGGCAGCGACACCTTGAGCTGCGTCGCGGAGGCCGACAGCACGCGCTTCTCACCCCGCTGGGGCATCAGCTCCACCTCATAGCCCTCGGCGCCCTCCACGGCCTGCCACGCCAGCGTGATGGGGCCCTGGCCGCCCTTGGCGAACTGGACGCTCAGCTTCAGCTTGTCCGCGGGCTGCGTCGGGTGGGGCACGCCCAGCGGAGCACGGGGCACGGGAGGCGGCTGGCCCTTCTCCACGCGCACGCTCTCTCCCACGAGCACCGGACGCGTGACGCCCTCGGCCTCCACTCGCACCGGCTGCCCGGAGACGGACTTCACCGTGGTGGCGCCCGTGTCGTCCACGGCCACCGTGAAGGCGGTGGGCTGCGAGGCGCTCTCCGACAGCAGCTTCCAGGCCCCGTCGGCCGCCTTCGCGGCATCCTGATAGCGGGCGCTCTGGAAGTGGGTCTCGGCCTCCTTCAGCTTGGCCGCGGCCTCCTCGCGCCGGGCCATCCGGGCGTCCGCGTGCTTCACCGCGTTGCGTGCCGTCTCCAGCACGCTCTGCGCTCGGGCCCGGTCCGCGCCCGGCAGCTTCAGCTTCGTGCCCGGCGCGACCGCGTCGTCCTTCAAACCATTGAGGGCCTTCAACTCGCTGGCCCCGCCGCGGTCTCCCAGCGCGCGCTGGGCCACCTGGGCGAGTGATTCTCCATCGCGTACCACCACCTCGGTGGGCGCCAGCGTGAGCAGGGCGAGCAGGAGGGAACTCTTCATTGGAACACGATCTCCCTTCCGGCCCGGACAGTGGCCGCTGGCGTGGTGACGGACAGTGACTGGCGCGCGGGATCTTCCAACTCGGCGTCCACGCGCCCGCGCAGAACGGTCAGGTCCGTGCGCTCCTGGCCGGGCCTGCGCCGCGTCTCCGCGATTCCAATCAACGCGTCCTCGCCCAGGTTCACCATACTGCCGTTGGCGAAGACGACCTGTGCTCCTGCGCCCGCCACGGTCCGCACCTTGTCGTTCTCGAAGAGGGGCATGCCCTCCTGGGCGGGGAGCCATTCATCCCCCGCCGCGCGTTTCACCTTCACGTCCCCCTGCAGCCCCTTGAGTTGGGCGCGGCGCACCGGCGGAGGCACGGCCGGCGCATGCACCGGGGCCGTGGGCTTCTCGTCGGCGGGGCAGCCCACGGAGAGCACCCCGAGCGAGAGGACGAACACCATTGAGGACCAGCGACTGTTCACGAGATGAGTTCCGGTCCGCAGTGTACCGGGGTTTGGACCCGGGACCCAACGGCCCGGTCACATGTGCTCGGCCGGTTCAGTCCAGTCGTCGATGTTGCAGGCAGGGCAGATTCTTGCGGATGCGGGCGAGCAGGTCGGGGTCCACCGGCGCCACGGCGAGTCCCTCTCCCTCGGAGGCCCGGGCCGTCACCAGTCCCCAGGGGTCCACCACCATGGCGTGGCCCCAGGTGACGCGCTGGGGCGAGTGCCGCCCTCCCTGGGCGGGGGCGAAGAGATAGCACTGGTTCTCGATGGCGCGCGCGCGCAGCAGCACCTCCCAGTGGTCCTTGCCCGTCATGAGGGTGAAGGCGGCGGGCACGGCGAGCAGGGTGGCCCCGTCCTTCGCCAGGCGCCGGTACAGCTCGGGGAAGCGCAGGTCGTAGCAGATGGAGAGGCCCAGCCGGCCCACCTCCGTGTCCGCCACCACCACGTCGGTGCCCGGGGCCACGGCCTCGGACTCGCGGTAGGGCGTGCCATCGCCCACGTCCACGTCGAAGAGGTGCATCTTCCGGTACACGGCCAGACGCGAGCCGTCCGGCCCGAAGAGGACGGTGGTGTTGTAGAGGCGACCGCCGGGCGCGCCCTTCTCCAGGATGGAGCCCGCCAGCAGGGTGATGCGACGCTCGCGCGCCAGCTCCGCCATGCGCGAGAGGGTGGGTCCCTCGAGGGTTTCGGCGGCCCCCGAGCGCTCGGCCTCGGGACCCATCCAGCTGAAGTTCTCGGGCAGGCCTACCAGGCGCGCTCCGAGGTCGGCCGCACGCCGGACGAGCCGGGTGGCCGATTCCAGGTTGTGAGCCTTGTCCGCGGTGGACACCATCTGGGCTGCGGCAATGAGGTGCATGGGGGCGTTATAACCGGTCTCCGTCCACGGAAACCCTGGGAATCCCTACCCCCGGGAGGACTGTTGGATGGCAGGACAAGGGGTGCGTCATCCTTTACACCCCAAGGGGGCGTGTGTTACGGACGCCGCCGAACATTTTTCGATGCAGTTCCTCGAAAAGTGGGCCGTCGCGCCCGCTTTTCGCGTTTTTGGAGTCCGGAGTCTTCAAGCGGCCTATGGCGGAGAACATCAAGCAATCGGTGGAGGCAAGGGCGCAGGAGCTGCTCGAGCCCCTCGTTGCGGGCGAGGGGCTGGAGCTCCTCGAGGTGGAGTTCGTCCGCGAGCGCGAGGGCTGGGTCCTCCGCCTGTTCATCGACAAGCCGGGTGGGCGGGTAGGTCTGGACGAGTGCTCGCAGGTCTCGCGTGCGGTGGACACGGTGCTGGACGTGGAGGACATCATTCCCCACGAGTACAACCTGGAGGTCTCCAGCCCCGGGGTGAACCGTCCCCTGAAGAAGCCCGCGCACTACGAGCGGGTGAAGGGCCAGAAGGTGAAGGTGAAGACCTTCGGCCCCATCGGGGAGCCGCCGCGCAAGAATTTCTCCGGGACGCTCACCGAGGTGGGGGCCGACGCCATCTCCGTGGACGTGGAAGGTGCGGGCAGCTTCCGCATTCCCTTCAAGGACATCGCCAAGGCCAACCTGGAGTTCGAGTTCTAGCAGTCCACATACAGGGTGCGTCCTCGCGCGGGCGCACCCGTGGATCCTTTCGGAGAAGATGATGCCCACGCCAGCCAACCCCAACATCAACCTCAACCTCGTCCTGGACCAGGTGGCCAAGGACAAGGGCATCGACCGGAGCGTGCTCATCACCACGCTCGAGGACGCGATGACGACCGCGGCCAAGAAGCACTTCGGCCAGGAGCGCAACCTCGAGGCCAAGTACGACCCGGAGAAGGGCGTGGTGGAGCTCTTCCAGGCCATCACCGTGGTGGAGGCCATCACCGATCCCGTTCAGGCGGTGAATCAGATCTCCCTCGACGAGGCGCACAAGAAGGGCATGGAGGTGGAGCCGGGCGACGAGCTCGTGTTCCAGATCTTCTACCGTGACGAGGACGCGGCGGAGGCCAAGGCGCAGGACGATCAGTACGGGGACATCCTCCGGCTGAAGACGTTCCGGCGCGGCTTCGGACGCATCGCGGCCCAGACGGCCAAGCAGGTCATCCTCCAGCGTACCCGCGACGCCGAGCGCGAGAACGTCTTCAACGAGTACCGGGACCGCAAGAACGAGATCGTCACGGGCATCGCCCGGCGCTTCGAGCGCGGCAACATCATCGTGGACCTGGGTCGCGCCGAGGCGGTGCTGCCGGTGCGCGAGCAGGTGCCGCGCGAGACGTACCGCGCCGGCGACCGCGTCCAGGCCTACGTGCTGGACGTGCTGCGCGAGTCGAAGGGCCCACAGATCGTCCTCAGCCGCGCCTCCGTCAACCTGCTGACGAAGCTGTTCGAGATGGAGGTTCCGGAGATCGCCGAGGGCATCGTGGTCATCGAGGCCGCGGCGCGCGAGCCGGGCGGACGCGCGAAGATCGCCGTCTCCAGCCGGGACGCGGACGTGGACCCGGTGGGCGCCTGCGTCGGTATGAAGGGCAGCCGCGTGCAGGCGGTGGTGCAGGAGCTGCGCGGCGAGAAGATCGACATCGTCCCCTACGACGAGGATCCGGCGCGCTTCGTGTGCGCCGCGCTGGCTCCGGCCGAGGTGAGCCGCGTCATCATCGACGAGGCCAACCACGCCATGGAGCTCATCGTGCCGGATGACCAGCTGTCGCTGGCCATCGGCCGTCGCGGGCAGAACGTGCGGCTGGCGGCGCAGCTGACCGGTTGGAAGCTGGACATCAACAGCGAGAGCCGGGTTCGCGAGATGCGTGAGTTCGCCAACCGTTCGCTGGGCGCCCTTCCGGGTGTCAACGAGATGTTGGTGGAGACCCTGTACGCCCATGGCTTCCGTCAGGCCAAGGACATCGCCGAGGCGAATCCGGAGATGCTGGGCCAGATTCCGGGCATGGATCCGGCGCGCATCCCCGCGATGCAGGAAGAAGCCCGCAAGCAGATGTCGCTGGACGCGGCGGAGCTGTCGCGCATGGAGCGCGAGCGCGAGCAGGCCCGGCAGGCCGAGGCCCGCCGTCATCCGGACGAGCTCAGTCAGACCGAGCGCCTGGCCCGCGTCAGGGGCATGGGCGAGAAGACCATCGAGCAGCTGACCCTGGCCGGGTACAAGACGGTGGAGGACCTCGCCAACGAGAAGGACCTGGCGAAGCTGGGTGACGTGCCGGGTGTGGGTATCAAGAAGGCCCGCCAGCTCAAGAGCGCGGCGGAGAACTATCTGGTGGAGGAGGCCCGGCTCCGGGCGGAGCTCAACGCCGAGCGCGGGGCTTCGTCCGCCCAGGCCGCCGAGCCGGCGGGTGCTTAATCGGGTCGGGGTGAGGTCGTAAGCTTGCTTGGACGGCAGGGGGGATGCGCCTGAAGGCTCGTTCCGGTACTAGAAGAAAAGAAGAACTCCCGGCCAACGCCGGACCGGTGCGAAGCTGCATCGGCTGCGGCGGGAGGCGGGTCCAGGAGGAGCTCACCCGGTTGGCGGTGGGCCCAGGGGGCGTGGTGGTGGTGGATAGGAAGAGGCAGCTCCCCGGTCGGGGTGCCTACCTCTGTGGGGCCGGTTGCCTGGCGGCCGCAGTGAAGCGGAAGGCCTTTGCCAGAGCCTTCCGGGGGAGGGCGGGGGCGGTCGACCCGTCGGCCTTGGGACAGGCGTTGGAGTCGGGCCCGGCACAGGGTGGAGCGGCCGGGGGGAGTGGGTGTTAGCACCACTCGCACACATTTTTGGATTAGGGTGCTGCGCCCGGTAGCCGGCGGAGCAAAAGGCCAAGCAAGGTATGTCGAAGAAGCGCGTTCACGAAATTGCCAAGGAGCTCAAGGACCATGGGGTCGAGCTCGATAACAAAGAGGTCGTGACCGAGCTCGTCGGGCTCGGCTACGACGTCAAGAGCCACTCGTCTTCGCTTGAGGACGACCAGGCCACTGCCGCGGTCCAGAAGATCCTGGACAAGCGCAAGCCCAAGCAGGCCACGCCGCCGGTTGCGGCGAAGGGCTTCGTGGTGCGCCGCAAGGCCCCCTCGAGCACGCCTTCGGCCGGCGATACGGCCGAGGAGACCTCGTCCGCCTCCGCGCAGTCGGTGGCCGCCGAGGAGCCGCGTGCCACCGCGTCGGCGGCACCCGCCGCCCCGGAGGCTCCGGCCGCCGTGGCGCCACCTCCCGCTGCTCCCGTCGAGGAGTCGCGTGCCGCCGCGCCGACGGCGCCCGCCGCTGCCCCGGAGGCTCCGGCCGCCGTGGCCGCTGCGCCGGCCGCCCCGGTCGAGGCTCCTCGTGCCGAGGCACAGCCTGCGGCCGTCGCGGAGCCTCCGCGCCCCGCCACGACGCAGCCTCCTGCGGCCCCTGTCGCCGAGGCACCTCGTGCCGAGGCCCAGCCCGTTGCCGCCGCGGAGCCTTCGCGCCCCGCGGCGCCGCCTTCCCCTGTTTCCCCCGAGGTGCCTCGGGCCGCGGAACCCCCGCGGGCCGTCACCCCGCCTCCGGCGGCCCCTGTTCAGCCGCCTTCCTCTGTCAAGGAGTCACCCAGCTTGTCTACCCGCCCGCCTTCGGCGGTCCCACCTTCTGTCCGGACGCCTTCGCATCCCTCTTCTGGTCCCCACCGGGGTCCCTCCTCGGGTGGGCCCGGTATGGGTTCCGGCCGTCCCGGTGGTCCGGGCCAGCAGGGTCGTCCGGGTGGTTCCGGTCAGCAGGGTCGCGGTGGCCCCGGCCAGCAGGGTCGTCCGGGTGGTCCCGGTCAGCAGGGTCGCGGTGGTCCCAGCCAGTACCAGCGTGGTGGCCCCAGCCAGTACCAGCGCAGCGGCCCGTCCTCGGGTCCGGTGCGTCCTTCCTCTCCGGGTGCCTCGTCGGCGGGTGCTCAGGCCAGCGCCACTCCGGGTGCGACGGGTCAGCAGGTCATGGTGGGCGGCGTGCCCCACCAGCAGGTCGCGCAGGATCCGCGCTCGCTGCGTCCCACGGCCACCCAGGCCGTCGTCATCTCGCGTCCGCTCATCCAGGTCCGCCGGGTGACGCCCACCGGTGGCCAGGGCAAGCAGTACCCCATGGCGCCGGGCAAGAGCGCCATCGGCGAGAAGCGCGAGTACAAGGTCGTCCCGGATCACCTGGGTCGCGGCCGTGAGCTCGTCGACGTCTCCAAGAACAAGGAGAAGGAGAAGGCCGGGCGCGGCAAGCGCGGGACCTCGGCCGCCGAGGGCGGTCCGTCCAAGCAGGAGATCTCCGATCTGGTGTGGGGTCGCGTCACCATCCCGGTGCGCGGCAAGAAGAAGAAGCCCACCAAGAAGGGCGCCAAGACGCAGATCACCCAGATGGCCGAGGAGAAGAAGGTCATCAAGATCCAGGAGGGCATCTCCGTGTCCGACCTGGGGCAGCGCATGGGTGTGCGCACCGCCGAGCTCATCAAGAAGCTGATGGGCCTGGGCAAGATGGCCACGGCCAACCAGATCATCGACTCGGAGACCACCGAGCTGCTCGCCACCGATTATGGCTGGCGCGTGGAGAAGGCCGGCTTCGAGGTCGAGGACTTCCTGCCCGAGGTGGAGGCGCGTCCCGAGGACGAGCGCGCCCGTCCGCCGGTGGTCACGGTCATGGGTCACGTCGACCACGGCAAGACGAGCCTGCTCGACGCCATCCGCGCCGCCAACGTGGCGGCCGGAGAGGCGGGTGGCATCACCCAGCACATCGGCGCCTACTCGGTGAAGACGTCGCGCGGTGACATCACCTTCCTGGATACCCCGGGCCACGAGGCCTTCACGTCCATGCGCGCCCGCGGCGCCAACGTGACGGACATCGTGGTGCTGGTGGTGGCCGCCGACGACGGCGTGATGCCGCAGACGGTGGAGTCCATCAAGCAGGCCAAGGCCGCCGAGGTGCCCATCGTCGTCGCCATCAACAAGATGGACGTGCCCGGCGCCAACCCGGACCGCGTGAAGAAGGACCTGGCCAACCACGAGCTCGTGCCCGAGGAGTGGGGCGGCGAGACCATCATGGTCCCCGTGTCCGCCAAGCAGAAGATGGGCATCGACCTGCTGCTGGAGAACATCGCGCTGCAGGCCGAGGTGCTCGAGCTCACGTCCAATCCGAGCCGTCCGGCGGTGGGCGCCATCATCGAGGCCAAGCTGGAGAAGGGCCGCGGTCCCGTGGCCACGGTGCTGGTGCAGGAGGGCACGCTCAAGGTGGGCGATGCCGTCGTCACCGGTACCCACTTCGGTCGCGTGCGCGCCATGAACAACAGCCGTGGCGAGTCCGTGAAGGAAGTGCTCCCGGGCTACTCCGCCGAGCTCATCGGTCTGTCCGGCGTGCCCACCGCGGGTGACACCCTCAACGCGGTGGCCGATGAGAAGGCCGCCAAGGAGATCGCCGCTCACCGCGCCATGAAGGACCGCGAGGCGGAGCTGGGCAAGGCCAGCAACCGCGAGACGCTCGAGCAGCTCTTCGCCAAGACCAAGGCGGGGGGTGGCCCCAAGGAGCTGCGGCTCGTCATCAAGGCGGACGTGCAGGGCTCGGCCGAGGCCGTCAAGGAGGCCGTCCAGAAGCTCTCCACCCACAAGGTCCGCGTGGAGGTCATCCACTCGGGCGTGGGCGCCATGACCGAGGGCGACGTGATGCGTGCGGCCGCCTCCAAGGGCATGGTCGTGGGCTTCAACGTCAAGCCGGAGTCCGGCACCGAGGCCGCCGCCAAGGCTCAGGAGGTGACGCTGCAGACGTACAGCATCATCTACGAGCTCATCGACGGCGTGCGGAAGTCCATGGAGGACCTCCTGGAGCCCATCCGCACCGAGCGCAAGCTGGGTCGCGCCGAGGTGCGCAACACCTTCAACGTGCCGAAGCTGGGCACCATCGCCGGTGCGGCGGTGCTCGACGGTGTGATGAAGCGTGGTGCCTTCGTCCGTCTGCTGCGCGACAGCAAGCAGCTGTTCTCCGGCCGCATGGCCTCGCTCCGTCGCTTCAAGGACGACGTGAAGGAAGTCGCCCAGGGCTTCGAGTGCGGTATCGGCATCGAGAACTACAGCGATCTCAAGCCGGGCGACATCATCGAGGCCTACGAGATCGAGGAGACGCGGCCGAGCCTGAGCTAGTCCCTCTCCGGCCGCTGTCTTCCACCACCGGGATGTTCCCGGTGGCCCGCCGTTCCAGGCGCGGTCACCGGGACGAGGGTTTTGTGTCATGTTCGTCTGTGTCGCGCGTCTGACCCTGCAGATTCCGGAGAGTGGTTCCCTCAAGGCCAAACGGCAGGTTCTCCGCCGGATAACGGACCGGGTGAAGGCCCGGTTCAACGTGGCGGTGGCCGAGGTCGATGATCAAGATCTGTGGCAGAAGGCCACGCTCGCGCTGGCGGTGGTGGGCAACGACCGCCGTCATGTCGACGAGCAGATGGAGAAGATCATCCACTTCGTGGAGGAGATGTACGTGGCGCCGCTCATCTCCCGACAGACCGAGATCATGGCCTTTGGGGATAGGCTCTATACGCCCGGACGTCCCCTGTCGGCCGAGCGGACCGCGCGGGAAGAGGAGTCGGAGGAGTTCGACGAGGAAGGTGGGGAGGACGGCGAGGAGGCGGGGCCGGAGGCGGACCTGGAGGAGCTCATCGCCGGGATGGGTCGTGGAGATCGCTCCATGGCCGAAGCCGAGGGGATGGCAGACTGGGAGCGTCGGCACGACGGGCGGGAGAGCCGTCGGCCAGCAAGGGGCTCGGACTCCAAGGGGTCGGTGTCGCTGGAGGAGGCCCGGGCTCGTGCTCGCAGCCTGCGCAACCCGAGGGATTGGGAGAAGAAATGAGTACCAGCAATCGGCCGGAGCGCGTGGGCCAGGAGATCCAGGTGGCCCTCGGGAGGATGCTCACCCGGGGCGAGCTGAAGGATCCGCGGATCGGCTTCATCACCATCACCGGCGTGAAGGTGTCGCCGGACCTGAAGACGGCACGCGTCTACTACTCGATGATGGGCACCGAGCAGGAGCGCAAGGAGACCCAGAAGGGGCTCGAGGCCGCCAAGGGCTACATCCGTCGGGAGATCACCGAGGCGGTGAACCTGCGCGTGTCGCCAGAAGTCTTCTTCACCTTCGACGAGTCGCTGGAGCGGGGTGACCGCATCGAGCGGCTGTTGCGCGAGGTGAAGGAGAAGGAGGGCTGGTAGCGAGCATGGACGGCGTCCTGGTCATCGATAAGCCCAAGGGGCCCACCTCGTTCGACGTGGTGCGGCAGGTCCGGGGTCTGCTCAAGGTGAAGAAGGTGGGCCATACCGGCACACTGGACCCGATGGCCACGGGGGTGCTGCCCCTGTGCCTGGGCGAGGCGACGAAGGTGGCCGGCTTCATCACCGAGGGCGACAAGGCCTATGACGCCGTCGTGCGTCTGGGCGCGGAGACGGACACCCAGGACGCCGAGGGCAAGGTGGTGGCCGAGGCGCCGGTTCCTTCCCTCACCACGGCGGTGCTCGAGGAGGTGTTGGGGCGCTTCCGCGGCTCCTTCGAGCAGGTGCCGCCCATGTACTCGGCGGTGAAGGTGGGCGGGAAGCGGTTGTACGAGCTCGCCCGTGCCGGCGAGGAGGTGGAGCGCGCCAGCCGTCAGGTGACGGTGTACGAGCTGGTGCTGCGCGACTTCAACGCCAACCAGCTCCGTCTGTCCGTGCGCTGCTCCAAGGGCTTCTTCGTCCGGACGCTCGCCTACGATATCGGCCGGGCGCTCGGTTGTGGGGCCCATCTGGAGGCGCTGCGGCGCACCACGAGCGGCCCCTTCACCCTGGCCCATTCCCTGCCGCTGGCGGACCTGGCCGCGCTGGCTCGGGAGCCCGAGGCCCTGGCGAAGCGGTTGCTGCCGGTGTCCGAGGCCCTGACCGACCTGCCCGCGGTGAGGGTGAGCGCGGAGGACGCGGCGCGGGTGTCCCATGGTGTCCCCGTGGAGGCCCCCGCCCATCCGGGCCGCGTGCGCGTGGTGGACCCTTCGGGCGCGCTGCTCGCCGTGGCCGAGGTGGTGCGCGGCCGGCTGCGTTACCTGCGAGTGCTCGTCTGACAGCCCATCGTGGCCCCGGCCCTCGACGTCACCGTGGTGGTGCCACCCTCCCTGAGGGCTCTCTTCGAGGGGCGGCGCGAGGTCACCCTCGGCGTGCCCGCCAACACCACGGTGGGGGAGATCCTGGAAACGCTCCTGCGCCTCTACCCCCTGCTGCGCCAGCACTTCGCGGGAGATCAGCCCGTCACCGGAGGCCTCTTCGTGCAGGTGGCGCTGGACGAGCCCTCTCTGGTGGATCTGTCCTCCGGGGGGACGGGACTGTCGACTGGAGGGCGCCTCATCCTCTTCAGTCTCTCCCGTCCGTCTCCAGGCGTACGGCCGGGCGCTTAAGGTTGACCGCCCGCACAGGCGATGCTTATAAGCCACCGATTCGTTAGTAGGAGGAAGCCCGGTCTGTACCCCTCCGCGGACCGTGGCAACCGCAGTACCCCACCCCGGAGCGGGACAGAAGCCAAGGAAGAACATGTCGGCATTGCATCAGGACCGTAAGGCAGAGGTCGTCGCGAAGTTCCGCACCCACGAGTCGGACACCGGTTCCCCCGAGGTCCAGGTGGCGCTGCTCTCCGAGCGCATCACCATGCTCACGGAGCACTTCAAGACGCACAAGAAGGACCACCACTCCCGCCGCGGTCTGCTCAAGCTGGTGGGTCAGCGTCGCCGCCTGCTCGACTACCTGAAGAGCAAGGACACCAACCGCTACAAGAAGCTCATCGAGGGCCTCGGCATCCGCAAGTAGGCCCGCAGTCAACCGGGGCGCTGGCTCTCAGGGCAGCGCCCCGAGTCGTTCCAGGCAGTTGCAGCACGCAGCACTCAGTCCAGCGAAGAGGAGGGGCGAGGGAGGAGGCAAGGGCGTGATGTGGACGGAGGTTTTGGTTTCCGTTCGGACGGGCCGACCGGTGGTGCAGCCGGGTCGGCCCGCGCGATCAGGGATCAAAGCTCCGACGCATCCCTGCCGGCGCTTCCGAAGCGCCCCCACCGCAGTCAAGTCGCGGTTGCCCGTATCCGCCTGTTCCAGGCCCGGTGACCGCATCAACCCCACAGGCCTCGCATCGAGGCGCGTGGGCCCTCACCTTTTGGAAAAGGCAGGGCACGCGTCCACGGGGCCACCCAGGAAGTACGAGGCAAGACGGATATGCACTTGAAGAAGAGCGTCAAGATTGGCGACACCGAGCTGACCATCGAGACCGGCCACATGGCCAAGCAGGCGGACGGCTCGGTGGTGGTTCGTTACGGCGACACCATGCTGCTCGTCACCGCGGTGAGCGCGCGCGAGAAGAAGGACGTGGACTTCCTCCCGCTCACGGTGGAGTACCAGGAGAAGTTGTACTCGGCCGGCCGCATCCCCGGCAGCTATTTCAAGCGCGAGGGGCGCCTGACGGAGAAGGAGACGCTGGCCAGCCGTATCGTGGACCGCTCCTGCCGCCCGCTCTTCCCGGACGGCTACGCCTACGAGACCCAGGTCATCGCGAGCGTCATCTCCGCGGACCCGGAGCACGAGGGTGATATCCACGGCATTACGGGCGCCTCGGCGGCGCTGTGGGTGTCGGACATCCCCTTCAACGGCCCCATCGCGGGCATCCGCGTGGGCCGCGTGGACGGCAAGCTCATCGCCAACCCCACGCTCAAGCAGCGCGAGCTGTCCGACATCGACCTCGTCATGGCCGTGAGCCGCGAGGCCATCGTGATGGTGGAGGGCGGTGCCGAGGAGGTGAGCGAGGCGGAGATGATGGCCGCGCTCGAGTTCGGCAAGCAGGCGGCACAGCCGGCCCTGGATCTGCAGGACGAGCTGCGGCGCGCGCTCAACAAGACGGTGCGCAACTACGACCGCATCCCTGCGGTGGCCGAGGACCTGAAGTCCAAGGTTCGTGAGCTGGCCTGGGACGGCATCGTCAACGGCTACACCATCAAGGAGAAGGCGGCCCGCTACGAGGCGCTCTCCAAGGCCAAGAAGGAGGCCCTGGCGAAGCTCAAGGAGCAGCTGGGCGAGGGCTACACCTCCCAGGTGGAGAAGCACGCCAAGCAGGTGGTGGAGGACCTGAAGTACGAGCACATGCGCACGCTGACGGTGAACGGTGGCCGCATCGGTGGCCGTGGTCACGCCGAGGTGCGCAACATCACCTGCGAGGTGAGCGTGCTCCCGCGCACCCACGGCAGCGCCATCTTCACCCGTGGCGAGACGCAGGCCCTGGTGGTGACGACGCTGGGTACCTCCGAGGACGAGCAGCGGCTGGAGCTGCTCAGCGGCCAGTCCTTCAAGAAGTTCATGCTGCACTACAACTTCCCCCCGTTCAGCGTGAACGAGACCAAGCCCCTGCGCGGCCCCGGCCGGCGTGAGGTGGGCCATGGCGCCCTGGCCGAGCGCGCGCTGCGCAACATGCTGCCCGCGAGCGAGAAGTTCCCGTACACGGTGCGGCTCGTCTCGGACATCCTCGAGTCCAACGGCTCCTCGTCCATGGCCTCCGTGTGCGGCGGCACGCTGTCGCTGATGGACGCGGGCGTGCCCATCAAGGCGCCCGTGGCCGGCATCGCCATGGGTCTGGTGAAGGAGGGGGACCAGGTCGCCATCCTCTCGGACATCCTCGGTGACGAGGACCACCTGGGCGACATGGACTTCAAGGTGTGCGGCACCTCGAAGGGCATCACCTCCATCCAGATGGACATCAAGATCACCGGTCTCACCACGGAGATCATGAGCCGCGCGCTGGAGCAGGCGCGTCAGGGCCGTCTGCACATCCTGGGCGAGATGCTCAAGGCGATGGCCGAGCCGCGCAAGGAGATCAGCGCCTACGCGCCGCGCATCACCACCATCCAGATCCGCCCCGAGTTCATCAAGAACGTCATCGGGCCGGGCGGCAAGGTGATCAAGGACATCATCGCCCGCACGGGTGCCGTCATCAACATCGACGACTCGGGCCGCGTGGACATCGCCAGCTCCAACGTGGACTCGGTGAAGTCGGCCATCGCGATGATCCAGGCGCTCACGCGCGAGGCGGAGATCGGGAAGATCTACACGGGCACGGTGCGGAAGATCGCCGAGTTCGGCGCCTTCGTGGAACTGTTCCCGGGCACCGACGGCCTCATCCACATCTCCGAGCTGTCCGACAAGCGCGTGAAGAGCGTGTCGGACGTGCTCAAGGAGGGCGATGAGGTGCTGGTGAAGGTCGTCAGCATCGACAAGACGGGCAAGATCCGCCTGTCGCGCAAGGAGGCCATGGCCGAGCGCGCCGCCTCTCAGCAGGGCACCGCCCCCGCCGCCGAGGCCACCCCCGCCGCCGCGTCCCCCGAGGCCACCCAGCCGGGCGCCAAGGCCTGATTCGAGAACACGGTGACGGATACCCTCACCCTTTCCCTCTCCCAGAGGGAGAGGGGAGGGCTCACGGAACGCCCTCTCTTCGCTCCGGCGGAGGAGGGCGTTCTGCTTTGCTCCCGCCTGAAAGCTGGCCTGTCCGTCTCACGGTGCTACCTTGTCGGATATGTCCTTACCTGTCACCGTGAGGGTCCGCCGCGTGCGCACCCACCCGGAGCCGCTGCCCCTGCCGCGCTATGAGACCGCCCTCGCCGCGGGGATGGACCTGCGGGCGGACATCGATGGGGAGCTCACCCTCGGGCCCATGGAGCGCGCGGCGGTTCCCACCGGCCTGGCGCTGGCCCTGCCTCCCGACTACGAGGCCCAGCTCCGGCCCCGCTCGGGACTGGCGCTGCGTCACGGCATCACCCTGCTGAACTCGCCAGGGACGGTGGACGCGGACTACCGCGGAGAGGTCAAGGTGCTCCTCGTGAACCTCTCCCAGGAGCCCTTCACGCTTCGCCGCGGCGAGCGCATCGCCCAACTCGTGGTGTCACCCGTGTCTCGGGTGTCCCTATTGGAGCTGGAGCTACTGGAAACCACCGAGCGGGGAGAGGGCGGTTTCGGCTCGACGGGACGGTGACCCGGCGTTCCTTGCCGATTGTCAGCGCGGCGCGGTAAGACGGCTGCGGGTGCCTTCTGGAGGCCCCGCAACTGCCCCCCACCTCCGGGAGTCCGACCGCCTTGCTCTGCTACCGCTGCGGCAGCCATGTTCCCGATGCCAATGAATCCTGCGGCACCTGTGGGCTGAAGCTCACCGGGGCGGCGGCAGGGGCTGGGCCTCGTCGTCGCGGGGCGACCGTGGAGGCTCCCTACAAGCCAGGGGACGTCTTCGCCAAACGCTACGCCATTCGCGAGGTGATCGGACCGGGTCCCGTCGGCCATGTCTTCCGCGCGCTCGACCAGGAGATGGACGTCGAGATCGCGCTGAAGATCATCAACCCCCGCCTGGTGCAGATGCCCGAGGAGCGCACCCAGTTCTCCCTGTCGCTGCGCGCGGGCAAGAAGCTCACCCACCCCCACCACGTGCGCGTCTACGAGGAGGGGGAGGACCGCAACCGGCCCTTCTTCACCACGCAGCTGCTGGAGGGCATGACGCTGCGGCGGATGATCGAGCAGCGCTCGGCGCAGGGGCAGCGCTTCACCCCCAAGGAGGTGGAGCCCCTCCTGGCGCAGCTCGCCGAGGCCCTGGACAGCTCCCATAAGTACGGGCCGCACTCGGACCTCAAGCCGGAGAACATCATCGTCCTGCCGGACATGCTGAAGGTGACGGACTACGGGCTGGCGCTGGGGATTCCGCGTCTGCCCTTCGTCCAGGCCCAGAAGGTCGGGCGCGTGGCCTGCTACGTCGCCCCCGAGTACTCCGAGGGCCGTGAGCTGGATACGCGGATGGACCTCTACTCGCTGGGCGTCATCGTGGGCGAGCTGCTCACCGGTCAGACGCCCGACGAGGGACAGGCGCCGGAGCTGCTGGCCTACGACCCCGAGCTGCCGCCCGGTCTGGAGGCCCTCTACCGGCGCGCCACCAACGCCAATCCGCTCGCGAGGCCCAAGACGGCGGGCGAGTTCCTCGCGGAGTTCACCGCGGCCCTGGCGCGTCCGCGCGCTCCCTCGGCGAAGCCCTCGGCGGGTGCGCAGACGCCAGCCCCTTCCCGTCCGCGTCCCAATCCGGTGCCCTTCAGTCTCACCGCCGAGCTGGCGACGGCGTTCCCTCCGCGCTCGGACATGCTTCCTCCTCCCGTGCCGACGTCGGAGCTGCCGAGCCTGGGCGCCCCGACCATCCAGGTGCCCGTCGTGGCGGGCGGTCCTCCCCCCGAGTCCTCCAAGGCGACCCTGCTGGAGGTCCCCACCTGGAGCTCGCCCACCCTGGAGATTCCCAACGTCTCCGGTGGGCCCACCGAGCCCCTGTCCGCTGAGAGCATCGCGCAGCGGTTGGCCGCGAAGGCGAAGGAGGAACAGAAGCCTCCGGATGCGACCCAGCCGCTCGACTCGGCGACGCTCGCCGCCATCATGGGGAGCGCCAGGCCCGCCGCTTCGGCTCCCGCCCCAAAGCCTCGTCCCGCGCCGGCTCCGGCTCCTGTTGCCGCTTCCACTCCCGCTCCCGCTCCGGTCGCTCGTGCCGAGTCCCGGTCCTCGATTCCCCCTCCTGGCAAGGCTGCTCCCCGGAGCGCGCCCATGCCCGCGCTGAAGTCGTCCCGCTCGAGTTCCTCCTCCGTGCGGCTGGTGTTGCTGGCGCTCGCGGGGCTCGCCCTGGGCGCGGCGGGGGGTTATGGGTTGCTGAAGATGCGTCAGGTCTCCCAACAGGGCTCCTCGGCGGCCCGGCAGAGCGGGGACACATCGGGTTCGGCCCCAGGGGCCAGGGGAGTGAAGCGATGAGGCGGTGGGGGTGGCTCGTCCTGCTGGCGCTGTGGGTGCCGCTGGTGGCCGCCTCGCAGCCGGCTCGCCCGCGCGTGGTGGTGGTGAAGTCCGCCGGGCTCGCGCCCTACGCGGCGGTGGTGGCCGGCTTCAGCGCCGAGGTCCGCGCCGAGGTGGTGGAGGTGCTGCTGGAGGACAACACCCAGGCGGCCACCCGGGCCTTCCAGCGCGTCGCCGCTCAGAAGCCGGCCCTGGTGCTCGCCATCGGGCCCCTGGCCGCCAACACCGCCCGCCGCACCTTGAGCAAGGACGTCCCCGTCCTCTTCGCCATGGTGCCCTATTACGAGAAGTACGGGCTGGAAGGCCCCAACATCACCGGTATCGCGCTCACCAGCGACTTCCGTCCCGAGCTGGCCGCCCTCCAGTCCCTGGCTCCCTCCGCCAAACGCGTGGGCATCCTGCATGATCCGCGCTTCTCCACCGGCCTCGTGGAGGCGGCTCAGTCGGCCGCGGGTCCGCTCGGCCTGTCCATCGTGCCGCTCGCGGCGGATTCGCGGGGCAAGGCGGACAAGGTGCTCGCCGGCTCCAAGGACAAGGTGGACGCGCTCCTGATGGTGGCCGACAAGACGGTGGGCAATGCCTCCGTCGTCCAGGAGCTCATCTCCTTCGCCACCACCCAACGCCTGCCGCTGGTGGGCCTCACCCCCAGTCAGGTGAAGGAGGGCGCTACCCTGGCCCTCGCTCCCAGCCCCACCGCCATCGGGCAGCAGGCGGGCCGGCTGGCCAACCGCATCATCCACGAGAAGGTCGACCCCGGAGCGCTGGCCGTCGCGCAGCCCGAGGGGTTGGATCTCGCCGTCAATCTCTCCGCCGCCGGCAAGCTGGGAGGCTCCAGGGACGTGGTGCTGGAGCTGCTCCGGTTCGCGGCGAAGCGGGACTTCCCCGTGAGGGTCTTCGAGTGATTCCGCGTTATAGCCGCAAGGAAATGTCTTCCCTCTGGACCGACGTGGCCCGTCTGCGCCGCTGGCGCGACGTGGAACTGGCCGCGCTGGAGGGCATGGTGGAGCACGGCATCGCGCCGCGCGAGGCGCTTCAGGACTGCCTCTCCCGCGCCGGTGACTTCACCGAGGCCGATGCCGCCCGCATCGAGGAGATCGAGCGCACCACCAAGCACGACGTCATCGCGTTCCTCACCTTCATGGAGGAGCGCATCGGGCCGAGCGCGCGCTGGCTTCACCTGGGTATGACGTCCTCGGACGTGCTGGACACCTCGCTGGGCATGTCGCTGCGCGACGCGGCGGACCTCATCCTCCAGGGCGTGGGCCGTGCCATGGCCGCGGTGGAGAAGCGCGCCTTCGAGCACAAGCGCACCGTGATGATGGGCCGCAGCCACGGCATCCACGCCGAGCCCATCACCTTCGGGCACAAGCTGGCCATCTGGTACGACGAGCTGCGCCGCGCCGAGGCCCGCATCCTCCGCGCTCGCGAGGTCATCGCCGTGGGCAAGATCTCCGGCGCGGTGGGCACGTTCGCGCACCTGCCTCCCACGGTGGAGGTGTACGCCTGCAAGAAGCTGGGCCTTACGCCCGCGCCAGCCTCCAGCCAGATCGTCCAGCGTGACCGGCATGCCGAGTTCTTCTCCGCGCTGGCGCTGCTGGGCGCGAGCATCGAGAAGTTCGCCGTGGAGATCCGCCACCTGCAGCGCACCGAGGTGCGCGAGGCCGAGGAGCCCTTCACCGCGGGCCAGAAGGGCTCGAGCGCGATGCCGCACAAGCGCAACCCCATCCTCTCGGAGAACCTGACGGGCCTGGCGCGGCTGCTGCGCGGCTACGCGTTGAGCGCCCTGGAGGACGTGGCGCTCTGGCACGAGCGGGATATCTCCCACTCGTCGGTGGAGCGGGTGATCGGTCCGGACGCCACCATCGTCGCCGACTTCATGCTCCACCGCTTCTCCGGGCTGATGGAGAACCTGCGCGTCTACCCCGAGCAGATGCAGAAGAACCTGGATCTGCTCGGCGGGGTGGTGAACTCGCAGCGCCTCCTGCTGGAGCTGGCTCGCAAGGGCATGGACCGCCAGGCCGCGTACGTCATCGTCCAGCGCAACGCCATGCGCATGTTCGAGCAGGGCGTGTCCTTCCGGAAGTCGCTGCTCGAGGACGCGGATCTTCTCGAGGTGATGACGCCCGCGGAGATCGAGGACTGCTTCTCGGCCGGCTACCACATCAAGCACGTGGACGACATCTTCCAGCGCGTGTTCGGCCGCAGCGAGTAGCCGGCTTGGGGGTGCACCGGGGGGAACCCGGGTTCACCTCGTACCCTCACCCCGGCCCTCTCCCAGCGGGAGAGGGTCGAACCTGGTTCCTCTCCGTGCAACTTGGAGAGGGGGGCGGGTGAGGAGCCTTTTCTCCTAGAGATAGCCGCGCGCCTTCAGGTTCTTCTCGATGCGCGCGTGCACGTCTCCCACTTCCAGCGCCAGCGGCGTGCCCGTGATCTGCTCGTAGGCCGCCAGGTACTTCTCCGCCAGCGACACGCGCACGTCGTCCGGAATCGCCGGCGGCGTGCCGTGGCCCTGGAAGCCCCGCTCGCGGATCAGCCACTGGCGGATGTTCTCCTTGTCCAGCATCCGCTGATCCTCGCCCTTCGCGAAGCGCGCCTCGTACTCGTCCGCCACCCAGTAGCGGCTCGAGTCCGGCGTGTGGATTTCATCGATCACGTACAGCTCGTCGCCCACCTTGCCGAACTCGTACTTCGTATCCACGAGGATCAGCCCGCGCGTGCGCGCCCACTTCTGGCCCTCGAGGAACAGCCCCCGGGCCGCCTCGGTGATGCGGGCCCAGTCGCGCGCGCTCGCCAGGTTCCTCGCCAGGATCTCCTTCTCGGAGATGGGCTCGTCGTGCTTGCCGTACTGCTCCTTGGTGGACGGGGTGATGATGGGCGCGGGGAAGGCCTCGTCCTTGCGCATCCCGTCCGGGAAGGGCACCCCGTAGGCGGTGTGCGTCCCCTTCTGGTAGTCGCGCCACAGGCTGCCCGTCAGGTACCCGCGTACCACCACCTCCACCGCGAAGGGCTGGCAGGCTCGTGCCACCGTCACGTTCGCGTCCGGTACGTCCAGCACGTGGTTGGGGACGATGTGCTTCGTGCGCTCGAACCAGAACGTCGTCAGCCGGTTGAGCACCTCGCCCTTGAAGGGGATGGTGGTCAGCACATGATCGAAGGCCGACAACCTGTCCGAGGTGACCAGGATGAGCCGGTCTCCCTGGCGGTAGGTGTCACGGACCTTCCCCTGGTAGTGCTGGCCCAGGGTCGGCAGGTTCACCTGCCGGAGCGTATGCGGAAGCTGCGCGTGGAGTGCGGAGGTGTTCACGAGAGGCGCCTCGGGCCCCGATACGGGGCGTGAAGGAGGCGCGACTCTACTGGACCGCGCCCGGCAGGGAAGCGGGACCTTGGGCCGCCGCCATGTACAGGAACGCGGGATTGATGCGCAGCATGCCGTCCACGTATGCCACCGCGTACGGCGCGCCCGAGGCCCGGTCCACCTGCACGACTCCCGAGGGATTGATCTTCCAGTGGTCGAGCAGCGTCCGGGCCACCAGTTCGGCCGCCTCGCGCTCGGACAGGCCCTGCAGGCTCTCGCGGCGATCCTCCGGCCAGCGCTCACCCACCCGTCCGTCGAAGCTCAGCAGCAGCTGCGCTCCCGCGTCCGGGGACTGGAGCAGATCCGTGCGCGCCTCGACTCCCGGCGCCGCCACCAGCTCCCCGTTCTGTGTGATGGGGAACAGAACCGGCGCCTGCGCGGCCTGACCCGCCTCCGTTTCGGAGATGCGGGCCACCTCGCGGAACAGCTCCAGGCGTGTGGAAGGATTCTCGAACTCGAGCAGCTCGGGTGGACTGGTGAGTGCCTGTCTCGCGCCGGGAGACGCGCGCACGGGGGCACCCCCGACGCCACAACCGGTCAGGGTAACGAGAGAGAGGAGCAGGCCAGCGACCCAGCGACGCATCATGGGGAATATACCGGGGCGGGTCTGACTCGGAAAGCTAAACTCGGAGGCATGCTCACGGCCGGAAACATGACCGTCATCCTCCACCAGACACGATCACCCGAGAACCTCGGCTCGGTGGCCCGGGTGATGGCCAATTTCGGCTTTTCGCGCCTCATCCTCTCAGATCCCAGGACGTACGCCTTCCGAGGCGCCGAGCGGCTGGCCGTCAAAGGGGACGCCGTGCTGGAGGCCATGGCCGTGGCCCAGAGCCTTCCCGAGGCCCTCAAGGATTGCGTGTACGCGGTTGGCACCACCTCTCGCACCCAGATCGAGGGGCGCACGGCCCTCACCCCGGAGGAGGCGGTGGCGCGGCTGGCCGAGCAGAGCCGGCGGGGGAGGGTGGCGCTGGTGCTCGGCGGTGAACAGCGGGGCCTGTCCAACGAGGAGCTGGCGTTCTGCACGGATCTGCTCGTCATCCCCACGAGCGAGGTGCAGCCGTCGATGAACCTGGCGCAGGCGGCGGCGGTGCTGCTCTACCTGTGCTCGCGCGAGGGCCGGAAGCCCGCGGAGGAGGTGGCACCGCCGCTCGCGCCGGAGCAGCAGGGCGCGAGGATGGGGACGGTGCGCGCGCTGGGCGATCGGATGCGCCAGGTGATGCTGGAGGCGCAGTTCCTCAACCCGCAGGCACCGGATCATATCCTGCGTGAGTTGGAGCGGAGTCTGTTGCGTGCGGAGCTCACCCAGCGCGAGGCGGAGCTGTGGCTCACGGCCTTCAAGCACCTGGGACGAGCGATGGGCGGGAGCAAGGGCACTCCCGGGAAGGGAGCGCCCTCGCGAGGTACCGACCCGAACGGCTAGGCCGCCTCGGCCTTCTTGTAGACCTCGCCGTAGTGCTTCTCGCACAGGCCGGCCTTGGACGTCTTGGCGCGGCAGTCCGGCTTGGAGCAGGTGCGGTAACGGGAGTGCGGGAGCTCGCCCTGCCGCCACTTCTTGAAGTGGAAGAAGCAGTAGCTCTTGGCGCGGTAGGGACGCTTGCAGCCCTCGACGCTGCAGGCCTTCTTGCCACCGCCCTTGGCCACGCGCGGCCAGTGCTTGAGGGTCGTCTTCTGTGCTTCAGCCATGGAAATGCTCCTGTTGCGTAACGGTGCCTCGCGTCACCATGGGTGTGACCCGCGGGGCGTGCAAAGGCGCTGTCTGTAGCGCTGGCCGTACCGGAACGCAAGGAGGCAGGCGGGGATGCGGGCGCACCCCCCGTTTCCATTCTCAAGGAGAGGGGGCGCTCCTGCCGGGCGCCTGTCCGTCCGCCTCCCCTGGAAGGCCGCTGCCTCCCGTGGCGGGCTCTCCGTCCGGGTGGGCCGCCGGAGCGGGACCCGCCAGGGTGGGCGCGACGGGCTCCGTATCACCGGGGATGTCCTCGAGCTTGACCTTCAGCTTCAGGGGCCGATCTCCGCGCCGGACGCGGAGCACCACGTTGCGGCCCACTCCCCGGGAAGCCACCTGCCAGCGCAGCTTGTGGGCACGATCCACCCGGGCGGAGTCCAGGCCCTCGATGACGTCCCCCACCTGCAGTCCGGCGCGCGAGGCGGGGCCGCCGTCCATCACCTCCGACACCACCACGCCCCTGGGGTTCGTCAGCCCATAGGCCTCGATGACGTCGGGGGAGCAGTCCTGCACGGACACTCCCATCCACCCGCGCCGCACGCGCCCGTACTTCCTCAGGTGCGGCAGCACCGCCTTGGCGATGTCCACCGGGATGGCGAAGCCGATGCCCTGGCCCGCCACGTTGACGGCGTTGGCGATGGCCACCACGTCCCCGTGCACGTCCAGCACCGGCCCGCCCGAGTTGCCCGGGTTGATGGAGGCGTCCACCTGCATGTAGTCGAAGTCGCCGTCGCGCCCGTTGGGCGTCACGTCCGTGCGGCCCTTGGCGCTCACCACGCCCGCCGTCACCGAGTGCGTCAATCCGAACGGATTGCCGATCACCACCACGAAGTCCCCCACCTCCACCCGCGAGGCCGAGGACAGCTTCAGCACGGGCAACTTCCGAGGGGCCTTGATCTTCAGCAGCGCGAAGTCCGTGCGCTCGTCCTCGCCCACCACCTCGGCGGGGTACTCCTCCGGGTAGCCGCGCTCGGAGAGCACGGAGATGGTGATGTCCTCCGCGCCCTCGATGACGTGGGCGCTGGTGAGGATGTAACCGTCCGGATGGATGATGAGGCCCGAGCCGATGCCCTTCTGGGCCTCGCCCTCCATGTCGGCGCCGGTGCTCGCCTGACGTGTGGTGATGGACACCACCGCGGGCAGGGACGCCTGGGCCACCTGACTGAGGGCGGAACGCTGCTCGCGCACGGAGCGCTGCGCCGCCTCCACCCACAGCCGGTCTGGCTGCTCTCCCCCATGCCGGGCGCCCCACGCCGGTGCGCCCAGTGTGCACAGCAGCGTTGCCAGCGAGACACTCCCCCACCACCGTCCACCGATCATCGTCCCGCGCCTCCCACCCAGCCCACCTCGGGAGAAACTAGGGAGGCGGAGTCCGGAGGGGAAGCGGGGCGATCGGCGAGGGTGGGGAAGGCTACTTCTTCTGGGCGATGATGCGGTCGATCTCCGCCCGATCCTCGTTGGTGATGCGCTCGCGCGGTGCCGGCGCCGCCGCCGCTGGCTTCGAGATCTGCTTCGAGGCCTTCTTCGTCGTCCGGTTGACGGCGTCCTTGGCGTCGTCGAGCGCGTCGCGCACGCCGTCCTTCACCCGGTCCACCTGGCGATCCACCTCGGATGGCTGCACGTGGCGCTTCCACTGCAGCTGCGCGTACTCCAGTGGCGTCCGCCCCTCGATGCTGCCGGTCGCCAGGAAGACCCCGAGTCCCACCGCGCAACCCGTCCACACCAGGAACTTCAGGAAGTCCATTGTTCACATCCTCCTACCACCTCATACACCGAGGCAGGGGAGCTGGCCAGTTTCTGGTGGGGGGGTGGGTTGGTCGCTGACAGCGGGCGGGGCGCCCTCTAATGTGCGCGGCCTTGCAGCCCGACGAGCTCTTCCAGGCCGCCCGGCAGAGGGCGGAGTCGATGTCCCTTCCGCGAGCGCAGGAGGCGCAGGAGCAGTTGCGCGCCCAGGCGCTGGCGCTGTTCGCCCGGATTCCGGAGCCGCCCGTGTACCACCGGGCGGAGGATCCGGCGCGCAAGGCGGCGGAGTCGCTGCTGCCGGAGCTGGAGAAGGTGCTGGCCCTGGGGCTGGCGGTGGAGCGGGACGCGGGGCGGTGGGAGGCCACGGAGCGCATCCTCGCGGCGCTGCGGGCGCATGGCGAGGCGCTGTGCCATACGGCGGACGGGCGGCTGGTGCGGGCGGAGGAGGCGTGGCGGCGGGCGCTGGAGCTGGAGCGCGCGGCGCATCCCACGCGGGCGCTCGGAACGAAGGAGACGGTGGCCCCGCCGGTGTATGATCGGACGTCGGGGGCCTCGCGGTACGACCCGAGGCAGGAATCAGTGGCGCAGGTGAAGCTCATCTGCCCCAACACGGGCTGCAAGCGCATCAACGACTTCGGGTACGTGCCGGGGCCGGGGACGCGCCGCTACGTCTGTCCGGCCTGCAACACGCCCTTCCTGGCGTACTTCGGCGAGCTGCGCGGGCTGGAGATCGAGCACAGGAGCAGCTCCAAGCGCTTCTTCTTCACGGTGGACGAGGTGCGGGGCTCGGGCAGCTCGCGCATCGAGTTCGAGGAGGCGAGTGGCGAGGAGTTCCCGGTGGCACGAAGGGATCTGCTGGTCTTCCTGTACACCGAGGCGCGCGAGCTGAAGGCGGTGGTGAACCTGACGAACAACCGGCTGATGTGGATTTCGCCGGCCAGCTCGTGCTTCGTGGTGACGGCGGCGTTCGGAGAGGGCGCGCCGGAGCTGGTGGCGTTCCGGGAGTTCCGGGACGAGGTGCTGCGCCGCCACGGGTGGGGACGGGAATTCATCCGGGTCTACTATCGGTATGGGCCAGGGGTTGCGCGGTGGGTGGTGGAGAGGCCGGGGGTGAGGCGGGAAGTCCGGCGGGTGCTGAAGCAGGTGCACCGGGTGTTGAAGACGACGAGGAGCGGAAGCACGTGACGGAGCAGCGGAACACGGACGCCGGGCAGCAGTCGGGAGCGGGGCAGGAGGGCGCGGGGCAGCCGCCGGCGCGCCATGGGTGGAGCAAGGTGTTGCTGGTGGTGACGGGCCTGCTGGGTATGGCGGGCCTGGGGTACCTGGGCGTGCAGGAGGCGATGCGGCAGCGGCTGGCCTCGGACGGGATGGCGGCGCCCCCGGTGAAGATGGAGAAGTACGAGGGGGGGACGCTGTCGCTGGCGGACCTCAAGGGCAAGGTGGTGATGCTGGACTTCTGGGCGACGTGGTGCCCGCCGTGCCAGGCGGAGATGCCCTCGCTCATCAAGCTGGCGAAGGAGTACGAGGGGAAGGGCCTGGTGTTCGTGGCGGCGAGCCGTGACGAGATGCCGGACGCGCCCCTGTTCGTGCAGGAGTTCGTGGTGAGCCGCATGCCGGAGCTGGGGCAGTACGTGGTGTACGCCCCGGACGAGGTGGCGGCGGTGTTCCAGGTGACGGCGCTGCCGACGCTCTACTTCCTGGACCGGGAGGGCCGGGTGGTGGACGCGCAGCGGGGCATGCTGACGGAGGACGCGCTGCGCCGGCGGATCGAGCGCGCCCTCGAGCTCTGAGGTGCGGTCAGAACAGGTGGCCGAAGTCCAGGTAGAAGCCCGTGGTGCCGTCACGAGGGCTGAGGCCGTAGTCGACGCGGAGGATGAAGTCGTTCTCCCAGGCGATGCGCAGCCCGCCACCGACGCCGTAGCGTGGATCGCCCCCATCCGCGAGGCGGAGGTCCGTCCAGGCCTGTCCCACGTCGAGGAAGGCGACGACGGTGAAGTCCAGGTGCTGCCGCCATGGGGACACCGAGAGGAACTTCCACCGCACCTCGCCGTTGGCCAGCGCCTTCGCCTGCCCCTGTAGCCGGTTCTTCAGGATGCCGCGTGCGGTGTACATGCCGCCGATGCCGCTCCAGCCCTCGAGCCACTCCACGCCGCCGAACGAGGTGAGCAGGAAGACAGGCACGTCTCCGCCCATCACATCGAGGAAGAGCCGGGCGGCCACCACGAGCCGCTCGCTGAACAGCGGTTGGTAGAAGCGAAGGTTGGCCGTCACCCCCCAGTAGCTGGAGGCACTTCCCGTCGGGGTGGCGGCTCCACGCAGCGCGAGCTCGTGGAACATGCCGCGCACTGGGGCAGGCTCGTTGTCGCGCGTGTCCAGCAGCAGGCTCGCCGATACCTCCGCCGTGCGGAAGGTGGTCGCCCCGTCCTCGCTCCCAGTCAGCCCCGAGATCAACCCCGCCCGGGCATCCTCCACCAGCCGCGAGTCCCTCGCCTGTCCCAGCTCTTCCGTTCCGTAACGCGTGCGCACCGAGGTGATGCGGAAGCGATAGCCCAGCGCCACCTGCCAGGGTCCGCTCAGCGGCCGGCGCGCGTTCAGCACCAGGCTCGGGAGGGTGCGCTGATCGAAGCTGTAGTAGCGCAGGCCTCGGAAGTCCGGGTTGCCCGGACAGGCATTCGGGTCCGACTTCAGCGCCTCGCGATCCTCGCACCCGGCGAACGCCGGCTCATAAGCCGCGGTGCCTCCCAGCCCGAAGTAGGGCGAGAAGCGGTCGTTGAGCAGGCCCAGGTTGATGCCCAGGCGCCACTCCGATGAGAGGAAGCGGGGCGAATCCAGGATGAGGCGGTGCTGGGCCACCCCGTTCGTCGTCTGGAAGAACTGAGCCACCACGGAATGCCGGTAGGGCAGCTGGGTGCCATCGCCCGCGTCCACCAACATGAGCCGCGCGCCATAGCCGAAGCCCTCGTCGCTGTTGAAGCTGACCAGCGGAAGGCCCATCACGCGCCATCCCGTCCGAGGCGTTTCGGTGGGAGGTGGCGTCACTCCGGCCACGGGGGGCTCGATGGCCTCGTGTGGAGGCTCCTCGGCCCACGCCGGGGCCCAGGTCAGCACGGCGGTCAGCACCACTGCCCACGTCGTCCGGATCGGATACATGAACGTCTCCAGGTGCTTCGGGGCCGCGGCTTCAGGCCACGGCCAGTCCGTGCGAGGTTCCCTCCGCGTACCGCGGGAGGCGTCCCCTCACTCGTTTCCGTACAGGGAGTCCATGAACTGGAGGATGAAGCCCTCGGCCTCCTTGGGATCGGGGAGGGCGCCGAGCATGCCGTACATGGCGGCGCTTCCGTCCGGGGCGGGCTCACCGGAGGCGAGGTGGGCGGCACACGCGCGCAGATCCGCGAGGAAGGGCTCCACCACCGCGGCGTGGGCGGGCGTCACCATCAGGTGCAGCGCGGGGGGCCTCATCTGGCGATCCAGCTTCCAGCCGCGTGCCTCCATGGCATCGCCGAGCGCGTAGATGTCCAGGGTCTTCGAGGAGAAGGCGAAGACGCTGAGCGACGGCTTGCCCAGGAGCTCGAGCCCGGGGATGGCGGCGATGCCTTCGCGCAGCACCTTCGCGGTGTCGAGCACGGTGCGGGCCAGCCGCAGATAACCCTCCTCGCCGAGGTACTTGAGGACGGCCCAGGCCGCGGCGATGGCCCCACCGGGACGGGTGCCCGCCATGGAGGGCGAGGCGTAGATGCCGCCGCTCCAGCCCGTATAGGTGAAGAACTGGTACCGGCGCAGCTCGGGCGTGCGGTAGAGGACGATGGAGGCGCCCTTGGCGGCGTAGCCGTACTTGTGCAGGTCCGCCGAGAGGCTGGTGACGCCGGGCACGGCGAAGTCGAAGTCGGGGATGTCGTAACCGAGCCGCTTCGCGAAGGGCAGGAGGAACCCACCGAGGCAGGCATCCACGTGGAAGAAGACGCCCTTCTCCTGGGCCAGGGCGGCGAGCTCGGAGATGGGGTCGATGACTCCCTGCGGGTATGAGGGCGCCGAGCCGACGACGAGCGCCGTGCGTGGATTGATGGCGGCGCGCATGGCCGCCATGTCCGCGCGGAAGTCCGGCCCCACGGGGACGTTGATGGGCTTCACCCCGAAGTAGTGGGCGGCCTTCTGGAAGGCGGGGTGGACGGAGGCGGGCATCACCATCTCCGGCTCGGAGATGCCACGCTCGGCGAGGGCGAAGTCGCGGGCCGTCTTGACGGCCATGAGGATGGACTCGGTGCCTCCGGACGTCATCGTGCCGGTGGCGGTGTCGCCATGGAAGAGCTCCGCCGCGATGGCGAGCACCTCGGACTCGAAGCGCCTCAGGCTGGGGAAGGCCAGCGGGCTGAGGCCGTTTTCGGACATGAACTCGGTGTAGGCCTCGGCGGCGACGCGGCGCACGTCCTCGCCCGCGTTGTAGACGAGGCTCCACGTACGCCCCTCCTTCCAGTGAGCATCCTCGGTGCGCATCTCGCGCATCCTCGCGAGCACGTCCTGGTGGCTCAGACCCTGGGAAGACAGGCGGGGGCTCTTCGACATCTCATCTCCGGGAGTGGGAAGGGTGTTGCTCCCGGCACTATAGGTGAAAGGCCCCGGGAGCCGCTCCGGGGGGGGGCGTCACCTACCCCCGGACCTGCCCGCGGACGAGCCCCTCACTGCTTTCCGGCGCCGCCCTTGTTGACGCCGGTGCCCTTGTTGTCGCCCGCGCCCTTCTTCTCCGCTGGCTTCTCCGCCGGCACGGTGCGCGCGGGCGTCTCGATCTCGGACTTGATGAGGCGGAAGTCGACGCGGCGGTTCTTGGCGCGTCCGAGCGAGGTGGCGTTGGTCGCGATGGGCCTGGACTCACCGAAGCCCTTGGCGCGCAGACGGTGGGCCTCGATGTTCTTGGAGACGAGGTAGTCCAACACGGACTGGGCCCGCCGCTGGGACAGGTTGAGGTTGAGCGCTTCGGAGCCGACGTTGTCGGTGTGACCCTCGATGAGGACGGGCCCGAGCTCGGGGTTGCGCTCGAGCACGATGGCCACCTCGTCGAGCAGCTTGAGGGACTGCTTCTGGATGGTCGCGGAGCCGGTCTCGAAGAGGATGTTGCCCTTGATGCGGATGCGGTCGGACTCGATGACCACGAGCGGTGGGTTGTCGATGGGGCAGCCATCGGCCTCGGCGGCGCCGGACTGGTCGGGGCACTTGTCGACGTTGTCGGGCACCTCGTCGCCGTCGCTATCCGGGCAGCCGTCATAACCCGCGGGACCGGGCTGGTCGGGGCACAGGTCCTGGCCATCGGGCACGCCGTCGCCGTCGGAATCACCGCAGCCACCCTGGGACTTGTCGCCAGCGGAGTTCGGGCACTGGTCCTCGCCGTCGACGACACCATCTCCGTCGTTGTCCGGCTCGGGGCAGCCGTCGGAGTCCATGAAGCCGTCCGAGTCCTCGGCCTCGGTGGGGCACTTGTCGAGCGAGTCGCGGACACCATCGCCATCCGAGTCGAGGAACGTCTCGTCGTAGCGCAGGGCGAGCATGACGCGCAGCGCCTCGCGGCCATAGCCGCTGCCGAGCGTCACGCCCCGGCCCACGTCCAGCTCCAGGCCCCAGCCCCCGAAGATGCGGGCACGCACGCCACCGAGCACCTCCCAGGGCGTCTTGAGGGAGTCGGCCTGGCTGAAGTTGAAGGGGGCGGTGGTGGGCGTGGCCAGGTGCATTTCCGCGATGGCCTGCACGTCGGTGAGGCGGCCGATGTTGGGCAGGTCCACCACCGCGCCGCCACCGAAGGTCACCTCGTTGCCCACGTAGAGGTTGAGGTACTGGCCGGGCGCGGAGCGCAGGCGCAGGCCCAGGTTGCCGAGCACGCGCACCGGGCCGAAGGCGCGCTCCACGGCGAGCCGCGGAGCGAAGAGTACACCCCGCTCACCGAGGAAGCTGTCACCGTCCCCACTGGGCAGGCGCACCTCCGCGGAGAGCGCGACGCCCACGGGGAATTCCTCGGGCAGCAGGAGGAAGACGCGGGGCTGGAGCCGCACGTCGCCGAAGCCCTGGGCGCTCACGCCGGCGGCGCCGGGGAAGTCGGGGGCCGCGAGCGCATCACGCAGCAACTGGAACCGGTCCCCCTGCACGAGGGTGAAGGGCACGTCCGCGGCGATCTCCAGCCGGCGGTGCAGCTGCCAGGCGAAGAGCGCGTGGGCGTCGAGCCGGTAGGGGATGAGGTCACCCAGCTTCTCGTCACCGAGCTTGAGGGCGAGGATGCCGTGGTTGTAGTCGAAGAGCAGGGCGCCCCGGAAACTCCCAGCGGGCTCCGGCGAGGCGCCCTCGAGGGCGATGCCGCTCTTCTGGGCGGGGGTGGCCTTCAGGGGCACGGCGTCGAAGCCGCGCGTGAAGGCGTCCGGCTGTGCTGACGCAGCGGCGCCGGCCAGCAGCAGGCACATCACTGCGAGTCGGGTTGCTGCGCTTCGCAAGGACCGCTCCCAGGGACAGGCCCGGAAATTCGGGCCTTTGGCTGGGTCCATACCATCCACTTCCGAGGGGTGGAAGAAAACCCCTACGGAAGTGTCCGCTCGCTACAGCCGTGCGCTACTTCTCCATGAAGGACTGAGCGGGAACGATCTGGATGGCATCGGGCCGGACGGGCAGGGGCTGGGAGATGATGGCCTTGTCCTCCTCCAGGAGCTCGGCCGACTTGGGCGAGGCGTAGGTGATGGGCGAGGGCGGCTGCTCCTCGAGCTGCTTCGCGAGCTCCTGCGCGTCCTGGGTGACGAAGGCGAAGTTGAGGGCCTCGGGACGCAGCTGCCGCCGGATGGCGGCGTGCACGGACTCGGGGGTCATCTTCCCGAGCGCGGCGCGGTACTGCTCCAGGAAGTCGGGCGTGCCGTAGAAGAGCGAGTCGATGGCGTACCCGAGCCGGCGCTGATCCGTCTGCTCCCACAGGCGGGTGTAGCCCATGAGGAAGCCGCGGCTGAGGTCGAACCTGTCCTGGGGAATGCCCTGCTTCACCAGCCGGTCGAGGAAGTAGACGGTACCGCGGGTGGCGAACATCCCGTTGACGGGCACCACGGGGCGGATCCACAGGGTGAGGTCCTGCTGGGTGCGCGCCACGTTGGTGCGGTTGTAGGTGGTGCCGGGGTGCTCGATGAAGTGCTCGGCGTAGGCGTAATCGCCGTAGTTGAGGCCACGCTTCTCGCGCAGCTCGTTGAAGAGGACGCCGGAGGACTGGCGGTGCTCGCCGAGGTACGAGAGGGCGAAGGCCACGGGGAAGAAGTCCGGATCCCCCCGGCGCAGCGGGGTGACGTAGCCCATCGAGACGGCGGTGGAGAGCGTGGGCTTCTGCACCACGAGCGCGCGGCCACCCGTGGTGGGCACGGGCGGCAACTCCACGCGCGGGGCGCCCGTGGCCGGGAGCGCGGACAGGCGCGAGACGACGGTCTTCTGGAGCGTGTCGTCCACGGGGCCGGCCAGTCCGATGACGAGCCGGTCCTGGGTGAAGACACGAGCGGCATGGGCCTTCACGTCCTCGAGGGTGATGGATTCGAGCCCCTTCTCGGTGCCGCCCACGAAGTGCGCGTAGGGGTGGCCCTCGTAGAGGAGCGCGTCGAGCGCGACCTTGCCGAGCAACTCGTCGTTCTCGCTGCGCAGCCCATTGCGCACGTCGCTGAGGGCGCGGGCGCGCAGCCGCTCGAACTCCTGCGGCGAGAAGCGGGGCGCGAGGAGCACGTCGGTGAAGATGTCGAGGAAGCGCGGCAGGAAGTCCTTGTGGACGCGGCCGGAGAAGACGGTGAACTCCTTGTCGGTGGAGGCGCTCAGCTCGGCGGCCATGGGGAAGAGGGCCTCGAGGAGCTGGGCGGAGGTGAGGCTCCGCGTGCCTCCCTCGGACAGGAGGTCGGCCGTGAGGGCGGTGATGCCCTCCTTGCCCTTCGGGTCATCCACCGAGCCCGAGTGGAAGACGAGCCGGAAGCTGACGATGGGACTGGCCGGGTTGGCCTGGACGACGACCTGCATGGGGGCGGGCTGCTTCAGGGGCACCGCGGGCACGGTGGTCGGCGCCAGGGGCTCCGCGGGAGCGGGGGCCTGCGCCTGCTGTTCGGCCTGGGGCGAGGGCTGCTCGGGCGCGGGGGTGGGGGTGGTCTGGGAGGTGGTGGCGCAGCCGCCGAGGCACAGCGCGGCGGAGAGGGCGAGGGAGCGGGACACGAAGGGGCGCATCACTTCTGACCTCCGGCCTTTTTGGGGGTGAGGGAGAGCTGGGTGCGGTTGGCGGCGGTGAGGTACTTGCGGGTGAAGGCGATCAGATCGGCCGGCTTCACCTCGGAGACCTTCTGGTAGTGGCGGGCGAGCGCGTCCGGCGAGCCGTAGATGCCGGCGTACCAGGAGAGCTGGGTGGCCACGGACTTGGCGGTCTCCATGCCCATGAGGAGCCCGTAGCGGGTGTTGCTCTTGATGGCTTCCACGTGGCTGGCGTCCACCTTGCCGGTGGCGAGCTCCCGCACGGCGGCGTTGAATGCGGATCGGACGGCGGCGCGGTGGCCCTCCTCCTGGAGGACGGCGACGAGGCTGAAGAGGTGCGGGTCGCGGTGGATGGTGAAGTCGCTGTAGAGCTCCTGCGCGAACTGCTTGTCCAGCACGAGCTGCTTGTAGAGCGGGCTGGTGGGGCCGACGAGGTAGTCGGCGAGCACGGTCTGGATGGCGGCGTTGGCGGTGTCGAGCCGCGCGGCCGGCGTGCGCCAGGCGTAGATGTGGCGGGGCTGGGTGCTCTGGGGCCAGTCGATGTGGACGGAGCGCTCCTGCTTCTGGGGCGGCTCGGTGGGCACGTTGACGGTGGCGCTCTTGCTGCTCCACGGGCCGTAGTGCTTGCGCACGGCCTGCATCAGCGTGTCGTCGTTGAAGTCGCCGACGATGACGAGGAGGACGTTGTCGGGGGTGTACCAGCGCTCGAAGAAGGTGCGGCTGTACTGGTAGGCCTGGGGCATGGCCTTGATGTCGTCGTAGTAGCCGAGCGTGGTGTGCCCGTACGTGTGCTGGGTGAAGACGGTGCGGGCGAGCTCCTCCTCGATCTTCAGGAAGGGCTGGGCGGCGTTCTTGTGGTACTCGCCGAGCACGGCGAGCGCCTCGGTCTGGAACGAGGGCTCCGAGTACTCGAGGTTGCGGAAGCGGTCGGCCTCGATCTCCACCAGCTTCTCCAGGCCGGCGGTGGGGCCGTACGAGTGGTAGACGGTGACGTCGTCGGAGGTGAAGGCGTTGTCGTCGTAGCCGTAGGTGCTGATGACCTTCTCGCGCTCACCCTCGGGGAAGTTCTTCGTGCCCTTGAACATCATGTGCTCGAAGAAGTGGGCGAAGCCCGTCTTGCCCGGCTCCACCTCGTTGCGCGAGCCCACGCGCACTACCGTCTGGTAGGCGATGAGGCCCGGCGAGTTGAAGGGCACGCGGACGACCGTGAGCCCGTTGGGCAGGCGGTCGACCTTCATGGGGTAGGGGAAGAAGGGGGAGGCGGCCTGCTCGGCGGCTGCCGCGGGGAGGGCCGCTCCCAGCAGGAGGAGCAGGAGGGGGAAGAACCTTCGATGCATGCGTGTCCTCATGTCGCTGAAGCACCCACGAGGTGGGGGGCCGCGAGAACCGCGCAAGCTACCTGCTATTCCCACGAGCGGGCGGGCGTCGTGGCGGGATGTTGGGGGACGACGCTCCGAGACGTCAGAAGGATTGACCGGGCGCCGTCAGCGGTTATGGTGGATGAAGTAACGAGGAAGTGAACGAAGTTGAAGTGCCCGAAGGGGGCGACCTGGTTTCGACGGGGGCATGGAAGTTCGAGACGCGTGCCGAGCTTGTTGGTTGCTCGTAAAACCGCCGACAAAGACACAAAAGCCAACGACAACGTTGAGCTCGCGCTGGCTGCCTAACTAGCAGTTTCCTAGTGCGCGGTCCTCCCGCTCTCGGCCCGTGGGGTGGGGTAGGACCGTCATAATGCGGGCTGGCCGTCGAGGGTGCCTGGACTCTCGGCGGTGAGATCATCCAGGACCGGCTCACAGAATCCCGTCCGTGGGAGTCTGTGGGACGTAACAAACCGCGGACTACGCACGTAGGGTCAAAGGACGGAAGGCTTTCGGACGCGGGTTCGATTCCCGCCGCCTCCACTCTTCAGGGCCCCAGGTTCTCCGGAACCTGGGGCCTTTTGTTTTCCGGAGCAAGGCCCCGAGCAAACATCAGGCGAGCATGGTCCGGCGTAGGTCATGGCCCCGCCGGTGCCGCAGGCAGAGCGTCTCCGTGTCCTTCACCAGCCGCTTGTAGGAGTCGTAGGGCGTGGCGATGACGAGCCGCCCCAACGTGTGGGGGTGGAGCGTAGTGTTTCCATAGAAGACCGACGGCCTCCCCATTCCGGAGCGTCGCAATGCCCTGGAGTGCGTAGCGTCCGGTGGCGTTGACGTCCACCAGCGCCTCCAGTTCACGGCAGTGTGTAGACGGTGTACCCGGTGACGGTGGGGACGGTCGTGATGGGACCCTGTAGGTAGAGGTTCCCATGGTCCAGCAGCTCACGGAACTGCTCGACCTGTCCTCGAGATTCATGCTCGACGTCGGTGCCATCCAGTACCGCGTAACGTTGCGCGACGAACTGACGCAGCCAGCCCTCCTCGCCCACCTCCACGGGCGAGCCGACTCCGAGCGCTCGGTGGGTTCTTGCGATCAAATCGGTCAGGCTGGTTTTGCCCTCCTCTCCATGCTGGATGATGGTGCCGTAGAGCACTGCCTGCGACAGCGCGGTGGCGAGCCCCAGACCGCTGGCGTGCTCCATTGCGGGTAGGAGTAGAGCTGTCGGCGACGAGGTCCTGAGACGCTCGGAAGGCTGGCTCCTTCGCGCTGGCGCGCCAGTCATCCGGGTAGGAGCCCTCGGCTCGAGTTGCTCGTGTCGCCCTGTGGCTCCTTGGTTTTCAAAAAGGCCGCCTCGAGCAGTTCGAGCTCTTTCATGTACCTCAATACATGTGCGGATACAGCGCAGTCAGGAGGCGCGTGCGGCTATCTGTATGCGCCAAAAGTGACCCGGACGAGCCCCGTCTTCTCCAGGTTGCTGTCCCCGGGAATGCTCACGTCCACTTGCCCATCGATGGCCTCATCAATGCAGTTCAACGTCATGGAACCGGAAGCGGTGCCGTAATCCGTAGCCCCCTGAAGTCCGTTTTCAATCTCCCAGAGCTCAGCGCCGAGCGTGATCGTGACGGGAGATTCGACGGAAGAGACAACGTCGGTGATGTAGGCAGGACGGTCGTAGTCCTGCGGATACTCGACCCGATAATAGCGGACGTCCTCGAAGGCTTCCGGCAATCGGGGCGAGGCGACGCCGTTGGCGTGGTATCGCAGCTGGATCTCAAGATCTCCCTCATAGTTGATGATGTTGGTCCGCTGATCCTTCAGAACAGTGAGGCCCCAGCCCCAGATGGAATAGATGCACGTGCTGGACGCGCGCCGCTCTCCGGTCGCATCTCCTCGCTCCGTTGCCTCCGTAGACAGTGCTTCCTGAGCCTGTGGGGTGTCACCGCAGCCGACCTGGGTTGCCACACCCCCAGCGAGCAACCCTGCCAACATCCATCGCGAACCGAGACGGGTCATTCTGGTAATGCTCCTTTCACTGATAGCCTTGCCCAAGGAAGCACCCGGCGTCTACTTCGCGCGCTTGAGCCTACAAGTGCGAGGCCGGCCCCTCGGCGATGCCTTTCACCGAGCTGCACGAAACCACGAGCATCTCCTACGTGCTCACGGGCAGTTTCGGGTACCGGGTCGGCCGGCGGGTCTGCGAAAGGGTGGCGGGTTCCACGGTCGTAGGCCGCGCGGGCGACGACTACGTCTGCACACACGACCACACTTTCGGCGATGAATGCCTTTGCTTCCGGCTGACGCCGGAGCTCCTCGAACGGCGTTCCGCCCCTTCGCGAGCTGGCCGTGGCGGGAGAGCTGGCCCAGGCGGCGGCGACGGGCCGGACCGACGTCGGAGTGGACGAGGCCGGCATCATCTATGCGGCGACCTTCGTCCGTGCCGTGACAGGGGAGCGCGGGCGGGCGCTGGAAGTTGACGCTCGCTGCAACAACCCGTGACGTGAACCCTCCCTCCCGTCCCGCGCTCGACAGCCGCCGACCGGCCGGGCCCGGGAGGGCCCTACTTCCTCACTCCGATGAGCACGTCGCGCGCCGCCCCGGCGGTCGCCTGCGGCCGGCGCTGCTGGCGGCGCTCATGGCGGCCGCGCCGCTCGTGCAGGCCACGGACGCCGGCCTGGACGGCTACATTTCGATTCTGCACGGGCCGAGGTCCCCTCATGCGTCGCACTCCTCAGCACTCGCCTCCCCAACTCCTCACCCTGGACGCGATGGGCGCTGGGGGCCTGCCCTTGCGTGTCATTCGCATTCCAGGGCAACAGCCCGTGATTCCGCCCGGGCCACTTGTCTCGACCTTCTTCATGAGCTTCGTGCTGACAAGTGATGCGCGACAAGGAGTTCAAAGCAAAGATGATCGACATCGTCGCGCAGTAGTGCGACCGAGCTGGTCCGCCAAGAACCAAGTTGGTCCCCGCAGGCGACCCGCGCATCCTCGTTAGGTGGCGGACGTGAAATCAGCGCGGCTTCTGGAGAGAGAGTCCAAGCTTCTTCTTCAATACATCTCCAATCCGCGCGATCTCACTGGCATCTTGAGAACCCATCGAGACGCCCATTCCCTGTTTCTAGAACTGCGTAATACCGATTGCCGTGTCGCCGCGCTCGGATCCCGGGGTCATCACCGTCGATCGGCTCAAGAAGCCCATCGTGGTGACGGGCAACTACAAGGGCACGACGGAGAAGGTCATCCCGGCGAACCTCGTCTGGCGCGTCCATCACTACGGACGCCCGGCACCACGGCAAGGGGCCGCGTGGTAGTAACGACCGCACCAGGGTGTGGACACGACAGCACTTCCGGCCGACAGCCCCGGGGCGACGGTTGCGAGGGTGTTCCGCCGTGGGGCGGGAGTTACATCGTCGGCATGAAGATCTTCAGCCCGCTACGGCCACTGGCACCAAGCGTATTGCGCTCGATGAAGTCGCTCACGGACGAACGGCCGTCGCCAGTGGTGATGGCGGTGTGGCCGTAGATGCTGCCCAGCCGCGACGGGGTCTTCTCCCAGGTGAGGACGAGGCCCGGAATCTTCAGCGCCTCCTCCAGCGACATGTCGACCTGCTTGAACTTGTCGCGCGGCAGGTTGTTGTCGATCTGGTTGCCGTTGCCCCAGACCTTGAAGCCGAAGGCGTTCTGGATGGCCCTGCTCACCCCGGTAGCGCACAGGCCCTGGCTGTTGTACCCGCCCATGCTCAGCGCGGCCGCACGGCCCGCGCTCGCGAGCTTGTGCATCGCGGCAGTTGCCCTGATCGCGCCTCCGGCGCCCTGGCTCCCCGCGACTTGTCCGGTGTCCCCCGCGCCGCCGCTGCGCCCCGATCCACCGGGGCCCCTCGTGCCGCCACGGGTACCGCCCCTGGCGGGCTCGAAGCTGTCGTTCCGGGCGTGGCCAGGGATGCGCAGGGTATTGCCCGCGTAGATGAGGTCCGGGTTGGCGATATTGTTGATGCGCGCCAACTCCGAGACGCTGGTCCTGAAACGGGATGCAAGAGCCGAAAGGGTGTCGCCCTGGCGAATGCGGTAGGTGGACATGTCGCGATCTCCTGGAACGATTATCGTGACGTCCGTCGCGGAGTTTCGCCTGAATTTCCCAGGCTCCTAAAATTCACCCGGACTGAAACCACAGGGAGGACAAGAGGCTCCTCGCGTGCGACGGGCCGGGTTACTTCTCTTCCGCGCACGTCGACGGCGCATAGCCCTTCTGGACGCATTGGCCGTACGCCCGCGTCCCGTCCGGCGCGCACGATGGGTTAGCACCGCGTGCCCTGAGGCGGGCTACACCCAGTTCTGCTTCAGATAGGTGTTGTCCATCACCCGGGTGGACAGCAGCCGGAGGCGGAACAGCTTCGTGAGCTGGTCCTCGGCGTCGCTCGTGTTGGTTGCGGCGACGTCGATGCCGCGCATGACGAACCGGTACCACTTGAGGATCGTCTTGAGCTCCTTGTACTGCACGGCGTTGAGGTCGCTGTCACTGGTGGGAACGGCCACGTCGTAGCCGCCCAGGGACATGGAGGCGGACGGGGACATGGGCCACTTGCCCGCCCACAGCGCCTTCACCGGGGAGTTGTGGAACTTGGGCGGCGCCTGGTTCCTCAGTGTCGTGTTGAACTGACTCCAGCGGTTGGCTTTGTCCGCGTCGACGACCACCCAGCGCTTGCTGCCGTGGTCCCACCGGTAGCCTGTCTTCCGCTCCTCGTACTGGTCCTCGCTCTCACCCCCATGGATGTTGGAGCCCAGGATGAGTTTCCAATTATAGGACTTTCCGTTGCCGTACTTGACCTCGTTTTCCACCAGGTCCAGCAGCATCAGGCCCACGCCATAGGAGCGGGGATTGCGCGCCGTCTCCGCGCCCAGCATGGCCAGCGCCGCTTCCATCTCGATGTCAGCCACGCCGGTGAGGTCGCCGGTGAGCACCTTGCGGATACCCCGCGCCCGTTCCTTCGCGCTCTTCGTCAGGGCGAGGCTGTCACCCAGGTCGTTGTAGCGTGTGGCCCGGTCCGTGCGTCCGACCTTGACCCAGAGCTTCTCCTCGATGAAGTGCTGCTTCGCGCCGTTGATCTTCACCAGGCCGATGCAGGGGAATCTCTCGCCCGAGACCTTCGCGGGCTTGTCCCGCGTGTCCTGCGAGGCGTACAGTTCCTTCCAGGCGAGCTTCGCCCAGGCGGTCAGCCAGCCGTCCTTCGTGGGGTGGGTGTCCACCTGCACCAGGTTCTTGTTTCGCGGGACAACGGGCTTGTGCGCGTCCTGGTAGAACATCTTGAGCTTGTCCATCACCACGGCCATGTAGACCGCCAGCACGCGGTGGCCCGCCAGCGTCACGGTGCTGTTGAGCCGCAGCGCCGGGTTGTTGACGAGGCGTGTGTCGTCTTCCTGGTCCTCGTAGAACTTGAGCGTGGCCTGATACTTATTGCGCTGGGCCCACCCGCGGATCGCGGACTGGAAGAGGGTCGCCGCCTCCTCGCGCCGCTGCTTCTCCGCTTTCAGCTCCTCCAGCTCACGCCGCGCCTGCCACATCCGGAACTGGGCCTGCAACTGCACGGTGGCCGTCCTGAGCTCCAGGTACTCCTTGCGCTGCTGATAGCCCCGCACGAGCGCTTGGAGCTTCGTGGCGGCGTCGTGCTGCTCCCGGAGCTTCTGGACCTGCTTGCGCGCCTGCTGCCCGCGGAAGAGGGCTTGGATCTTCGTGGCGGCGTCGTGTTGCTTCCGGAGTTCCTGGGCCTCCTGGCGTGCCAGGTGACCGCGGACGAGCGCCTGGATCTTCGTGGCGGCGGCCTCCTCCCGGCGCTTCGCCTCCAACTCCCGGCGGGCCAGCCAGCCACGCACCGCGGTCTGCACGGTGATGGCGGCCTGGCGCTGGGCCTCGTGCAGCGCGTCGATGTGCTGGCCGAAGAGCGCCGCCCGGTCCTGGTCGATGTGCCGGATGTACGCTTCCAACCACGCGACGGTCTCCTCCTCGCCGTCCCGCTCCGTACGCGCCAGGGACTCACGCACGAAGTCTTCCGCGCTGTCTTCTTCCAGGCCCGCTGCGTACGCGGCCAGCCGCGCCACCAAGTCCATGTTCAGCATGGACGCCATGTTACCAGGAAGCTGCGAGGCACCGGAAGTCCGGGCTTTCCCTGTCTCCTGCTCAAGGGAAGACACCGTGCAACCGGGTGACAACTCCAACCCGGTGAAGAAGAGGTGTGTGGTGCCGTCCGGCAGCGGGTGCTTCATCCGGTGCCGGCCATCCTCCGCCCGCTTCAAACGCTCCAGCGCCAGCGCGCCGCGCACCCCGTAGCGGCACAGACACCCCTCGTCCCTTGCACGAGAAGGCGACGAGCAGCTCGTCCCAGGTACCGGGCGAAGTCCCGCTCTACGTACCGGGGCAGGCCGCGGGTGCGGAGTTCTGGGGCACCATTACTACCGCCGGTCAGGTCCTCGATTATATCCTTCCATGCGTCAGGCGCGGGGACCGCTCGGAATTCGAATCTCAGTCGACCGCCTGGCAGGAATAGAGGTCGCGGATGGTGAATTCCGCTTCCGCCCCCTGTTCTGCCGGCGTGAAGAAGAGGGTCTGGCTTTCGCCCGCGGTGAGATCGAAGGCATTGTCGGAGAACCGGCCCTCGATATCGGCCTCGAGCATCACGAAGAGTGCCAGCCCCTTGGACGAAAGCGTGATTTCGTAGTTGCCGTCGGCTCTCAGGACCGAGTGGGCAGTGAGCCCCGGCGGCTCCAGTTCGAGCTGCTTGTAGGTGCCGCTGACGTGGTGCCCCCTGCCCGACGAACCGTTCGAAGCTGAATAGGACCACACGAGCAGGCTCCCCTCGGGCACGCTGTCGGCTGGCAGCGAAATCAGCGTGGAGGCGGCATCCGGCCGGCAGGTGCCGCGCGCGGTGGTCAGCGGCGAGCGTTGGCCATCCATCGAGACGGTGAAGAACTCGGCCGAAACCTCGGTGGGTTGGGGGGTGTCGTTGACCATGGCAATGCCGATCACCTTGCCGTCGGCTGACGGGATCGCGAAGATGCTGACGGGCTCGAAGAAGCGCCGCGCCTGATAATGCATGGCCTTCCAGTTACCGCCGTAATCCAGGCTCGCCCAGGAGGCCACCGGCCAGGTGTCGTTGAGCTGCCAGATGAGCGTGCCCATGCAATGGGGCTTCAGCGACCGCCAGAATTCGACGGCGGTCTTGATCGCCAGGCCCTGCTGAATCTGCGAGAGATAGACGAAATTGGAGAAGTCCTTTGGAAACCGAAAGTAGCGGAACATGGTGCCCGCGATGCGCTCGTTGCCGCCAGGATTCTTCTGGTGCACCTCCATCACCGGAGACGCGATGTTGATGTCCTTCTTGTCGGCGAACCGGCTGATCTGCAGGTTCGACGTATAGGACTGGAAGCCGAATTCCGAGCAGAAACGTGGCTTGACCTTGCGATAATGGTCGAACGACTTGTTCTCGTGCCAGACCGACCAGAAATGCATGTCGCCGGAGCCGTCGGCATGCCAGGCATCGCGGAAATCGAGATAGCCGCAGGACGGGCTCGACGGCCACCAGATGAGCTCCGGATTGGCCTTCTTCGCGGCGGCCTCGATCGTCCGGTTCAGCCGGTCGTAGGAGACGAGGTAGCGATCGCGGTCCTTCTGGGAGACCTCGAACCAGGTGAGCGCGCCCACGAGCTCGTTGTCGCCGCACCAGAGCGCGATCGAGGCGTGATGCGAGAGCCGCCGCACCTGGTAGTCCACCTCGGCCGCGACATTGTCGAGGAATTCGGGCGTCGAGGGATAGAGATTGCAGGCGAACATGAAGTCCTGCCAGACCATCAGGCCCAGCCGGTCGCAGAGGTCGTAGAACCAGTCGTGCTCGTAGAAGCCGCCGCCCCAGATGCGGATCATGTTCATGTTCGCGTCGACCGCCGACTGCAGGAGCGCCTCCGTCTTCTCGGGGCTCGTCTTGGAGAAGAGCGCGTCGGCCGGAATCCAGTTCGCGCCCTTGCAGAAGATCTCGCGGCCGTTGACCTTGAAGGCAAAGCGGGCGCCTGCCTCGTCCTTGTCGGTGATGAGCTCGAGCGTGCGGATGCCAACCTGGCGGGCTACGGTCTCGCCAGGGATGGTGACCTTGAGCTCGTAGAGCTCCTGCTTGCCGCTGCCGGCGGGCCACCAGAGGCGCGGCCGCTCGACGACGAAGCGCTGGTGGAGCACCGTCTCGCCGGCATTCACACCGCAATCGAGCCGCACCGTCTCGCCGTCGAATTCGAATTCGACCGGCAGCACGCAAGGGTCTACGGCGAAGAGGGTCAGGACGACATCGAGTTCGACCGAGCCATTCGCCAGATGGCGCTGCTTGACCATGAGATGTTCGATGCGCGCCGGGTCCAGCTTGCGCAGCTTGACCGTGCCGTAGAGGCCGAGCGGCGCGAGCGCGATGTTCCAGTCCCAGCCGAAGTGGCATTGCGGCTTGCGCAACATGTTTCCGTATGGAATCGGCGAGTTCCTGGTCCATGGCACCTCGAAGGGCTGCCGATCATGGATCGCCTTGCCGGCCTCGACTGGGGAATGCAGGAGCACCTCGATCGTGTTCTCTCCCGCGACGAGGACTTTCGATACGTCGGGCCGATAGCGGCGGAAGCAGTTGTTGGCCTCCAGCACCCTCTCGCCATTGACGCGGATGGTCGCGACCGTATCGACGAAATCCAGGTCGAGATACCAGCTTCCATCCAAATCGGAAGCGTCCAGCCGGAAGCTGCGCGAGAGCCTCCAGTCCTTGTGCGCCACCCATTGCACCTTGGCTTCGTTCTTGCCGAAGTAGGGATCGGGTATGACGCCCTGTTCCTGCAAGGCGGAATGGACGTCGCCCGGTATGGAGATCTCGAGGTCCGGCCGCTGGCCTTCGGCCTCGAGTGACCAGACGCCACCAAGGTCGATTTGGGGGGTCTCAGGCATTTTGTATTCCGAGCAGGGGACAGACAGGGGCCCAGCGGAGGGGGGGCGTATCCAACGCCCGCCCAAACCCTTTCGTGGCTCACAGAGGACCACGGGCTCAACGCCACGCCGCGCGACTTCGAGGCGGCGCTACGGTTGGAGGACATGGCCCATCCGGGCCGGAGCGGTCAGACCCGGTGAGGCCTGGGTCCCTGGCGGCCTGGGGCAGCAGGCTCCATCCGCTGCCCATGCTCGTAGGCGCGCGCGAGTTGGGTCACCTCGTCCGACACCGACTTCAGCATCAGTGACGCATGCTGGGTCGATTCGATGCGGCCGACCGTCTCTTCCATGATGGTGGAGAGTTGCCGGATGGCGGTGAAGATCTGCGAGATGCCGTCGTTCTGCTGGCGGACGGTGACGGAGATCTGCCGGACGCTGGCGGAGCTCTGCTGGACGATGTCGGCCACCTCGCGGAAGTTGTCGCTGGAGCGCTTGACCATCTGCATTCCGTCCTCGAGCTGCTGCGCCCCCTTCTCGCCCATGTCCACAGCGTCGTTGATGGCGACGCTGATCTCCTCGAGGATGTCTCGGATGCGGACCGTCGCGTGGATCGACTGATCGGCCATGCCACGGATCTCCCGGGCGACCACGGCGAAGCCCTTGCCATGCTCTCCCGAGCGGACCGCCTCGATGGACGCATTGAGCGCCAGCATGTTGGACCGATCCGCGATGCCCTTCACCGTCGTGGTGATGATGCCGATCTGCCGCGCGCTGGCCCCCAGCCGGGACACCTTGTCTCGCATCCCATCCACGAACTGGCGGATGGTGGCCAGCCCCTCGAGGCTCTGTTTCAGGGCCTGCTCGCCAATGCGGCCCAACTCCTCCACCCGCGTGGCCACCTGCAGCACGGCCTCGGCCTTCTGGGCGGCCGTCTCCGAGGTCTGCTTGATCTCCTCGGACGTCACATGGGCCTCATGGAGGGCGGAGGCCTGCAGGGTGATGCTCTGGCGCTGCTGCTCGGTCGCGCTGCTCAGGCTGGAGCCCGCCTCGGACAGGCGGTTGGCCGAGGACAGCAGCGTGCGGGGAATCTCGCGCAGCTTGACGAGCACGGACTTCATGCCGTCCGCCAGGTCTCCGGCCTCGTCGGTGGACACCCACGCGGGCGTCTCGGGAGCCCCCGTGGCCAGAGCCTCGATGGCCTCGCGCACCGTGCGCATCGCCCGTGACTGCCGCCACACCTGCAGCCACGCCACCAACGTGGGGCAGATGAAGACGAGCGCGAGCAGACCCAGGAACGGCAGGCCCAGCTCCCGCATGAGCTCCCCCGAGGTCTGACGCATCTGCTCGGCCATGAGCGAGGAGCCCTGCGCCTCGAGCGTCCTGGCGAACTGCTCCTGGACCCGGTTGATCTTGATGACCACCACCACCCCGGCCAGGAAGAGCGTGGACATCAGCGCGCTGGCCACGGCGTAGGGCAGGTACCAGGACTGGCGTGGCCAGAAGTAGCCGCCCCCGGCCACGCGCGAGCCGCCGAGACGCTCCTGCTCCGCCAGGGCGTGTTTCATCATCCAGTGCTCGATGATGGGCACCATGGGGATGGACAGCAGGACGCCGAAGGCGGAGGCAATGGCGGTGACGGGAATGACAGCCTCCAGGCTCTGTCCCGTCATCACGCACACGCCGATCATGAAGGTGGCACCGGCGTGGAACCAGGTGAGCTGCACGCAGAAGAAGGCGATGCGCGAGGGCAGCTTGAGGATGCGCACGAGGCGGCGACCGTCACCATCCGTGGGCAGGACCGCGAACGTGTGCCGCACCAGGAAGCGGAGCACCAGGAAGAGCACCAGGCTGGCGTTGACCAGCACCACCAGGGCCAGCATGGCGAGCACGACGCGCACGTCCTGCGGCCGCTCGAGCCCCACGAACAGGCTCGCCGTGTAGGTGGAGAAGGGTGTGAGGGGAACGTTCGAGCCGATCAACAACAACAAGATGCGGCGCACGAGCGCCCCTTGTTGCCGCGCATCCGCCATGTCCACTGTGTTCATCTGATGAGTCACCGCGCCCCCTTCGATGCGCCCCAACTCGGGCCAATCCGTGGCTCCTCGGGACTATCTCGTCCCCCAAGTGAGTGGGACTGTCATGGAGTGACGTGTGGAGTCAACACCCCAGGGTCAACTCTTCAAGGACAGCGGAGAAGCCGACGTTCTCGCTGCCCCCATTGTTCTCATTTGCTCGGAAAACGGAGCCACCAGGACTCAGGTGTTACGAACCGTCGGAGCTCCATTCAGGTGTGAGCACTCGTTCTCGTCAGCCCATAAAAATCCTTTTGAGAAGGGCGGGTGTGTGTGAAAGACACCTTCGCGATGACCTCTTCATACGTACTCCGTCCCCGCCCCACCCTGGATGCGATGGGGGACGCATGGCTGAGCGAACCCACGGTTTCCACGTCGGATGTGGGAACCCGTGGCAAGCACTTCGAGGTCACTCGGACGCTGAAGAATGAGTACTCCGCCGAGGAGTTCGAGCTCTTTCCCCGGGGCTCGCGGGCGCGGGTGCTCGAGCTGTGCGACAAGCTGGTGCCCGCGCTGGCCGAGTGGTGTGAGCGCTACCCGGCCATCGCGCCCTCGCGGTTGCAGTCCACCGCGCTGGTGGGGGCCGTCGCCGCCCTGCCAGGTTCGACCTTCGCGCAGAACGTGCTGCTCACCAAGGTGGGCCTCATCACCTTCGCCATCGACGACATCGCGGATGGGGAGATTGGCGAGCTCACGGATGACGAGAGCCTGCGGATGGTGGACCGCTACCTGCTGACGGTGGAGGCCCCCGACACCGAGAGCTGGGACGTGGCGCGCGGCGAGGCGGAGTGCATCGGGGCCGCCCTGCGGGAGCTGACCCATGAGCTGATGGCCGCCGAGGGAGCGGTCCGCTTCGGCTGGCTCTGGCGGGAGCACTTCCGGCGGATGATCAGCGGCCACCAGGTGGAACTGCTCACCAAGCGCCTGTACCAGACGAAGCGGACGCTGCCGGGCTTCGATGAGTACCTCGAGGTGGGTCAGTGGACCATCTCCCTCCCCATGTGGGCCACGGCCGTCTTCATGGTGTTCAACCCCCAGGTCGAGCACGACCTCTCGGAGGATCCGCTGATCGAGGCCATCCTGCGCGAGCTGGGTCTGCTGGTGCGCTGGACGAATGACATCCGCAGCTTCGACCGGGAGTACCGCGAGGGGAAGTTCAATGGTCTCACCCTGCTGATGCAGCGGGGCATGAGCGAAGCGGAGGCCGAGCTCGAGGCCGTGACCCGCTCGAGTCGGCACCTGCGCAAGCTGGAGTCCCTCACGGCGATGCTGCCCTCGTGCCTCGAGGAGTGGGGCAGGTCGGTGGTGCGCACGGGGCGCTTCTGCCGCAACGTCTACATGAAACAGGAGTTCCATCACTGGAACGCGTAGGCGCCTTGCTGCGAAAGGCACTCGCGCTGGACGTGAACTCTCGCAGCCGCGCGTGCGAGGTGCGGATGAGCCCCCGAGCTTCTCACCGAGATGCAGGCGGCTTGGGACAGGGCGCTCCGCTTCGTGGAGGAGCTCGAGGCACGGAAGAAAGCGAGGAGTGCCGCCTCGCGAGCCCGAGCCGAGGTCGAGTATCTGAAGGAGCTCGGGCGCGAGAAGCACGACGGGTCTCGCAGCTCGTCCATCAGTTCCTCGTTCAGCTCCGGCGGTTCCAGCTTCGGTTCCAGCTCGGGTCGGTCGAGCTTCGGTTCGAGCGCTGGTCGGAGTAAATGGCCCTGAGAGCGCGCATGCTGGCGGTGGTGAGCCAGCCCGCGTGACACCCGTCAGCGGCCCTCCTCCGACCCTCGGCACGCACCCGCTGTCCTTAACAGTGCCCCAATCTCTCCTAATACAATACGCCTCTTGTGGCTTCGGCTCTGCCCCCACCGGGGGGAGCCGAGTGGCGTGAGAGCCAGCCTGAGGCACGGCGCCTGGGACTGCCGGAAACGGCGCCGAAGCTGACTCCCGCGCAAGGGTCACCGCGGGCTGAGGGGGGCGAGGGAGGAGTCCGCCCCGGAGGCGAGAAGACGGGGAGGGGAGGGGGCGTGCGGCGCCCGGCTCATACCGCGAGTGCGGCCGGATTCGCAACGAGTTGGCCGGGCAGGCGCACGAAAAGACCGCCTGTTCCTCCTACGCTCTTGCTCTGAAATCCCGTATAGGCCCTCCGTACAAATTTTGCGGCACACGAGCGACCCGGAGGGCAGGCCCCCGGTACTGCTCTGGAGGATCGATGGAGTTGTCGAGTCTCGAGTCGAATTTCTGGGCAGTCGCACCGGGCGTCATCGGCGCCGTGGGGCTGCTCTTCGCTGCGTTCTTCTACTTCCGCGTCAAGTCGCTCCCGGACGGTGACGCGACGATGAACCGCATCGCGGGCTACATCCGTGAAGGCGCGATGGCGTTCCTCGTCCGAGAGTACAAGGTGCTCGCGGTCTACTGCGCGGTCATCGCGGTGATCATCGGCTTTCTGCTGGGTTGGGTGGCGAGCGCGAGCTTCGTGCTGGGCGCGTTCCTCTCGCTGCTCGCGGGCTATATCGGCATGAAGGCCGCGACCTACGCGAACGTGCGCACCGCGCAGGCCGCGCGCACCGGCTCGAAGCCGAACGCGCTCCTGGTCGCCCTCGACGGCGGCGCCGTGATGGGGCTCGCCGTCGCCGGCCTGGGCCTGATCGGGATGGGCGGCGTCTACTACGCGTTCAAGGGGAGTGAGCATCTCTCCTCCATCCTCCACTCCTTCGCCGTGGGGGCGAGCTCCATCGCGCTCTTCGCGCGTGTGGGCGGCGGCATCTACACCAAGGCCGCCGACGTAGGCTCCGACATCGCCGGCAAGGTCATCGAGAACATCCCCGAGGACGACCCGCGCAATCCCGGCGTCATCGCCGACAACGTGGGCGACAACGTGGGTGACGTGGCCGGCATGGGCGCCGACATCTACGAGTCCATGGTGGCCGCCCTCGTCGCCGCGATGGCGATCGCGCTGACGGCCAATGCGTCGGAGCTCTCCCGCCTCGTGGTGGACCCCTCGGCGATTGGGAGCGCGAAGGTGGCGGGCGTGGTGCTCCCGCTCGTGCTGTCCGCGGTGGGCCTGGTGGTCAGCGTGCTGAGCATCTTCATCGCGCGCGCCCTCAAGCACATGAACCCCGCGCAGGTCCTGCGCAGCGCCCTCATCCTGCCCCCCGTCATCCTGGTGGGGCTGTCGTTCGTGATGATGCAGGTGTTCGGCCTCTCCCAGTCGATCACCGTGGCGCTGGCCGCGGGCGCCTTCGGTGGTGCCATCATCGGCCTCGTCACGGACTACTACACCTCGTCCACGCCGGTGCAGCGCATCGCGGAGTCCTCCATCACGGGCGCGGGCACCAACCTCATCCGCGGCCTCGCCGTCGGCATGGAGAGCGTGGGAATCTCCATGGCCACCATCGCCTTGGTGGCCTACATCGCGGACCGGGCGCTCGGCCTGTACGGCATCGCGCTGTCGGCCGTGGGCATGCTGGGTGGCACGGCCGTCGTGATGACGGTGGACGCCTACGGCCCCATCTCGGACAACGCGGGCGGCATCTCCGAGATGTCGGGGCTCGGCCCCGAAGTGCGCGCCATCACCGACGAGCTGGACGCGGTGGGCAACACCACGGCGGCCATCGGCAAGGGCTTCGCCATTGGTTCGGCGACGCTCACCGTCATCGCGCTCTTCTCGGCGTTCAACCTCGAGGTCAACCACACGCGCGTCGCCGCCGGAATGCCGGAGATGAGCCTGCTGCTGACCAACCCGAACGTCATCGTGGGCATGCTGCTGGGCTCCATCCTCCCGTTCCTGGTGGGCGCCTCGACGATGCTCGCCGTGGGCCGCGCGGCGGGCGCCATCGTCGAGGAGATCGGCCGCCAGTTCCGCGAGATTCCGGGGCTGATGGAGCTCAAGGCCGATCCGGACCCCAAGAAGATCGTCGACATCTCGACCAAGAGCGCCCTGCGCGAGATGATCTTCCCGGGCCTCATCGCCGTCGTCGCCCCGCCGCTGGTGGGCTTCCTGTTGGGGCCCGGGGCGCTGGCGGGCCTCCTGGCCGGCGCGCTCGTCGTCGGCGCCACGATGGCGCTCTACATGGCCAACGCGGGTGGCGCGTGGGACAACGCCAAGAAGTACATCGAGAAGGGCAAGCTGCCGGGCCACGCGAAGGGCTCGCTCGTCCACAAGGCCGCCGTCGTCGGCGACATGGTGGGTGACCCGTTCAAGGACACCTCGGGTCCTGGCGTTGCCATCCTCATCAAGGTCATGAGCGTCGTGTCGCTGCTCGTGGCCTCCCTCATCGCGCTCAGGTAGTCAGCGCTTCCGTGCGGCGCCTCGAGGCCGAGGCGCCGCACCGCGAGCGGCAGTTCGCACCATGGTTCCTCCCCAAGCGGCCGAGCGGTGCCTCGGGGTCCCGGCTGGATACGGGGCGGATCGGGACGGACCTGGCCGGTGGTGGTGCGCGCCGGACGGACGCGCGGCCCCCCGGCAGCGGCTCGAGCCGCTGACGTAGGACACCGAACACCTCGCCAGGAGATGTCGGACAGGGCCCCGGCGCGGTGGACGAGCGCGTGTTACGCTTCATCGTGTTCCGCGACCGCCTGCGCGCCAGGCATCAGGAGCAGCAGCATCGGCCCCTGGGTGGGCCTGACGCGCGCGTTCGCACCCGCTCCCTCGGGTGTGGGGGAGGAATGCTCTCGCTGTTCCGATGACAGAGAGGTGTCCCATGGTCCTGGAGCTCTCCCCGCAGCAGGTCGATCTCCTCCACTCCTGCCTGGCCGAAAGCACCGAGGATCTGCACGACGAGATCCTCCACACCGACCAGCTCGAGATGCGCGAGGCGCTGAGGGAGAAGCTCCAGCAACTGCAGGTCCTCCAGCGCCAGGTGGAGGCCCTGCTGCAGCGGGCGCAGCCGTCCCTCTGACTGGATTTTCGCCGTTTCGAGGCGAGGGGTTGGGTCGGGGCGACTGGATTCCCAGGCGCGGCCATGACCTGTGGACCTACATCGGAGCCACCCTCCTGTGCGGTCTGGCGAAACCGGGCCCGCCACAAGCCGGCCGTCGTCGCCGACATCGAGTGATTCGACGTCGGCGCGAGACGTTCAGCACCAGGCCCAGGCGCTGATGGAGCATGCTCATGTGCTTCTGCCCGGCTGCCCGAGGAGGTCGTCGACCACGAGCTTGGAGTGCATGAGGCAGATGCCAATGAAGTTGGTGATGGCGAACTCCCCCCGGCAGCACGTCGCGGGCGCGTAGAAGCGCGTGGACATCGGTGACTTCGTCCTCACCCGCAGCGTCTCCCGGTGGACCGAGAAGTGCTCGGAGGTATTGAACTCGAAGACGTCGCGCTTGCTGATGGTGGGGACCAGGGGCCAGCTGGACTTCAGGAGGCTCCGGCCCGTTCCCGTGGCGTTGATGACCACTTCGAAGGACTCCGGGGAGCGGTTCGCGTAGGTAGCGATGAAGCGGCCGGAGCGCTCGTCATACTCCACCGACTGGAACCGGGCGTGTATCTCCAGACGGCGGCAGGTGAACAACTCCAGCAACTTGCGTGCGTTCACGGCTGGGATCGCGGCGATGTACCGGAGCAGCTTCTTGTACTCGTTCGCTGGAAACGACTCCTTCTCCTCGATGCTCAAGAACGGCCAGATCGTCTCCATGCACTCGAGCATGGACATGACCAGCTTCTGCCAGTGAGCCAGGTTGTCCCCGTTCTGCTCGAAGGCGCGTTGGAGCTCGCTCCTCCCGTCCTTCGCGGAGGGCTCGAGGAAGTCGTCCGGAAGGGGGCGTCCATAGATCTCCTCCAGGGCCAGGTGCAGGGCCTGAAGATAGGCCTGGATGGGGTGCTGGCCCTGGTTCTGGATCCGGTTGAGGAGGGCCTCCGGGTTCAGGGAGGTGTGATTCTTGTCCATGTGGCTGCGGACGGCGGGGAAGAGTCCCTCCCTCGACGCGACGGTGATTCTGTTGCGGTGCCCGGAACTGGCCAGGGTCAGCACGGCGTCGATGGCGCTCAGGCGGGAGCCAAGCACCAGGACCCGCGCGTTCCGGTCGATGCGCTCTTGCAGCAGGTGCTCCGGGTAGGGCGAGGAGAAGTAGTTCTCGTAGCGCTCCAGGTGGGTGAAGTTCTGCGTGGGTTGGTTTCCGATCGCGAAGACGACGTCCGTGGCGTGATACCGCTCCCCCTCCGCCGTCTCCAGCACACACTCCTCCGGGTTGTTGACGTGGATGTCGACGACCTCGCTGGGAATGAAGCGCAGGACGACGCCGGCACGCTCGGCTCTCTCCCGGGCGGATGCCAGCTGCTCCTCCAGATAGAGTCCGAAGAGCCTCCGGGGAACAAAGGCGTTCTCCGTGACGGGGAAGAGGGCGCCAAACTCACCAGCCAGCCGCGCCTGGTTGGCTCGGGTCCAGGCGATGAAATGGCTGTCATCCTGGGGGTAGATCGACATCATCCCGGCCGGGGTATTGGTCAGGCTCGAGTCGGATGTCGTGGAGTAGGCGAGCCCGGGGCCGAACCTCCGGGCTCGCTCGAAGAGGGTGATGTCGACGTTGTCGAGCCGCCTCTCCAGGATGCGGTCCAGCAGCTGGACCACGATGGACGTGCCCATGAGCCCGGCGCCGATCACGCCGATCTGCTTCCGGGTGAGGCGGTCCTCCTTCATCGTGACGAAGGGGAAGTGCTTCAGGTGCCGGAAGTCCCGCTGAAGACTCTCGAAGTCCCTGCCATGGGCGATGAACTTCCCCATGGATTTCGGGTAGGAGGAGCTGCTCTCGAGCACGTCCCCCTGCTTGACGCTCAGGGCGAGGTTCAGCCTCCCCCGGGTGACGGGCCGGGCGACCTCGGACACCTCGCCTTGGCGAACCGGGATGTGCCCCCAGAAGGCCGAGCGCTGGGCAGGTTTGGGGACGGAGAAATCGAGCCCCAGCTCGAGTTTCAGCGCCAGGGAGAGCAGATTCACACCGGTCGCGTTCTCGTAGGCGCTGCAGGCGTCCACTCCCGGCGGCCGGGCTCCGGCCTCCAGGAGGAGCAGCTCACCGGAGTGCGTCTTGAGGACCTCCATGTGGACCGCGCCGTCCCCATGGCCCAGGGCCGCGAGGCACTGGCTGCCAAATGAGGTCAGTGTCAGCGTTTCAGGGTGCTGCGGCGGTAGGATGATGCTGCCGATGAGCTTCCCCCGGGAGGCCTCGGCGTTGGGAAAGAAATACTCCCCGCATCCGGAGAACACGACCTCGCCCCCCACGGAGCAGGAAGTCGCAATGGTAGGGTATTCCCTGGATGAACTCTTCGATCTCGAAGACGGAGTCGAAGCGCTGGAGGTGCTGCCGCACGCGCCGGAAGTCCTCGAGGCGCTTGACGATGTGCACCCCGGTGCCGTCCGCGGCATGGATGGGCTTGCAGACGAAGGGAATGCCGTAGGCGCGGCGCAGGTCCGAGAAGTAGGAATCCACCTCGGACTCCAGGTGCCTGACGTCGAGCGGCTCGAAGCGGGGGGTCCGCAGGCCCGCCTGGAGCACCCGTTGCTTCATGAGCTTCTTGTCTCGGAACGGCAGGAGCATCTCCGGCCCGGTGCCAGGAATCTTGAGGGCTTCGCGCAGCTTGCTGACCAGGTAGTTGTCGAGCTCGGAGAAGGTGTGGAGGTGGTACTCGTCGCTGGGACGGTGAGAGCGCTCCGCCTGAATGGCTGCGGCAGTCGAGCTGACGCTCAATCCGGAACGGGGATTGTCGGGCTCCTCCTTCTCACAGACATGGAAGTGGTCGATGTGCTCGCGGACATGCGGCGGTATCCGCTCGAGCCGATTCGCATACTCCAGGAGGACGATGCGAATCCTGGCATGGGATTGGTACTTGAAGGAGAAATCGCAGATTTCCAGATGAGAGGACGACACCAGGAATAGAGTTTTCGTTCGCATAAACGGCGACAGTGCTCGCGGTCTCCCTCGTGGATGAAGGAGAGACTCACGGCATGGAAACGTGGGTGGAACAGGGGATCCTGTCGCTGAGCCCCTGAGCATGAAGTGTGCCAGGGACAACGAGTGGAATGTACGAAGGAGCCTTGCTCCCTGGTGTTTTCCGACATGGGGGCTGACGCGTCATTGGAGACTCATGACATGTCAGCGTCGTGTTGGCGCTCCTCGAAGTTCATGCCCTCCAGGAGGGTGGCAAGGTATTGGCTACCCATCGGGCAGTGGCCATCATCACTGGGAATTCAAGGAACTGTCTTGCGGCTTCGGCTCCGCACTCGCTCGAGGGCGCAGACCAACGCTTCATGGTCTCCCCACGGGTGCTCGCGGAGGAGGGAGGGGTTGAAGTCCGATGTTCCGGGAAAAATACAAATAGACGAAATAGTTAGAAAAGCGGAAAGTAGGGGCCGCTGCGCACGGCCGTCGTTGGCGCAGCATCCCGACAGGATCCACACCGTATGCGAACCGTGAAACTCGTCTCCTCCCTCGCCGTCGCCCTCTTGATGCCGGCCTGTGGCGGACCCACCGCTGAAAACCCGAGCAAGCTCGTCACGAGCGCCGCCGCGCTGACCACCGGTGTCTCGCGCGGGTGCACCTTCACCCTCTCGTACAGGGAGATCGCCCCTCCCTATCCGCCCACGTACGTGCCCGTCATCACCCGGCAGGCCTCGGCCTCGTGCCCGTGGGGCGCGGCGAGCGTGGAGCTCCCGGGCGGCTACGCCCCACCCCATCTCTCCCTCGCCGCCAATGACCTGGGGGTCGCCGTCGGATACACGAACCGGTACTCGCCGAGCGGCTCCGCTGGCTCGTGGCTGGAGATCCGTCACCTGGCGCCGGACACCCTGGCGGTGGTGCGCTCCGTGACCCTCCAGTCGCACTTCGAATCCCGCCCCAGCTATGTCGACGGGGAACTGTCCCTGCAGAGCGATGGCACCACCCTCGAGGTCCAGGGCGAGAAGGGCGGCAACTTCCCCGAGGAGACGTCCTTCGGCGGCAAGTACTTCGTCGCGACGTACCCGGACTTCTTCACCAGCACCACGGCGCCCAACATCGTGGTCTCGGTGACCCGGACGCAGGAGCAGGCGGGCACCTGGGCCGCCAACGGCAACCTGACCTACGCGCGCTCCGGCCACACCGCGACCCTCCTCAACGGCACGGGAGACGTGCTGGTGGTGAGCGGCGCCTCGGCGGAGGTGTACAACCCCTACCTCGACGTGTCGGCGCTCACGAGCGCGCCCCTCTTCCCTCGCACCCTGCATGCCGCCACCTCGCTGCCCTCGGGCAAGGTGCTGGTGACGGGTGGGTTGAGCAACGCGGGCTGGAGCAATACCGCGGAGGTGTTCGACCCGGCCACGGGCACGTGGACGTCCGCGGGCACCATGAGCCAGCCTCGCGGCAACCACACGATGACCGTGCTCGGCTCGGGCAAGGTGCTGGTGGTGGGTGGCCACTCCACCACCGGTGAGACGAGCTCCGTGGACGTGTACGATCCGGAGAAGAACGAGTGGAGCCCGGCCGCCCCCATGCCCCTGGCTCGCGCGGGCCACACCGCGACGGAGCTCTACTCGGGCAAGGTGCTGGTGACGGGTGGCACCTCGGCCTCGAGCGCGCGCCGGGAGGCGATGGAGTACGACCCGGCCACGAACACCTGGACGACCTTCGTCACGAGCATGCCGCGGGCGCGCTCCGGCCACCTCGCCGTCCGGCTCTACTCGGGCAAGGTGTTGATCATCGGCGGAGGCCACGACGTGGTCGACATCCATGACCCGTACAGCGGCTACATCTGGACCCCGGGCGCCATCCTCCCGGGCGGGGCCTCGGCCGTCAGCGCGACGATGCTCTACTCGGGCGAGGTGCTGGTGACGACCGCGGGCGGACAGGCCTACCTGTATGATCCGTCCACGGACGCGTGGATGTCCGCGGGCGCGCTGTCGGCGCCGCTCCAGGGCCATGCCGCGACGATGCTGCACACGGGTGAGGTGCTGGTGACGGGCGGCTCCACCTCCAGCACCGCGGTCTCCACCGTGCAGCGCTACACGCGCTGAACGAGGACCGGCGGTCCGGAGCCGGACGAGGCTCAGGCGGTGGGATGCCGCTCCGGGGTGGGGAGCTGCTCCAGCAACCGCTCCCACTCGTCCGGCTTCCTCCGCCGCTACCATCCCAGGCGGGGGAGGGTGTTCGCGTCCTTTGACACCTTCTCTGGCTTTATGCTCGCGCGCGCACCACCCGGGGCGGTCCCCGCCTCCACTCCCCCCGTATCCCCCCGGCCCTCTCGGGCTGCCCCTGCTCGGCGGCGGTCCCCTCTCAGGCCGCGGGCTCGAGGACCACCGGCAGCGACTGGAGCCCGCGGAAGCCCACGTTGTCCACGAACTCCGGCAAGACCCCTGGAGCCACCTGCATTCGGGGGAAGCGGCGCAGCAGCGCGGCGAAGGTCTCCTGTGCCTCCACGCGTGCCAGCGCCGCGCCCACGCAGTAGTGCGGGCCCATGCCGAAGCCCTGGTGACGCAGCTGCTCGCGCCGCACGTCCAGCCGGTCCGGCTCCGGGAAGTGCGCCGGATCCCGGTTCGCCGCCGCTATCATCAGTATCACCCGATCCCCCTTGCGGAAGGTGTGGCCTCCGAACTCCAGGTCCACCGCCGCCACGCGGTTCGTGAACTGCACCGGCGAGTCGTAGCGCAGCAGTTCCTCCACCGCGTCCGGTAGCAGCTCCGGCGCGCCTCGCAGCAGCTCCCACTGGTCCGGGTGGCGCAGCAGCGCCAGCAGCCCGTTGCCAATCAGGTTCGTGGTCGTCTCATGACCCGCGAAGAGCACCAGGGTGCAGGTGGACAGCACCTCCTGCTCGCTCATCAGGTTGCCCTGCTCCTCCGCCTGCACCAGCGCGCTCAACAGGTCATTGCCCGGCTGGGTGCGCCGCCGGGCGAGGAGCGGCCGGAAGTAGTCCTCGAATTCGAGGATGGCTCCCAGCGCCCCCTCCACCTCCGCCAGCGTCGGACGGCCGGTGCCGATGAGGCTCGCCAGCTTGTCCGACCACTTCTTGAGCCGGTACCGGTCCTCCCGCGGCAGCCCCAACATCTCGCCAATGACGATGACGGGCAGCGGGTTGGCCAGCTCGGAGATGACCTCCATCCGCTCCTTGCCCCTCGCCGCGTCCAGCAACTCCTCCACCAGCGCCTGGATGCGAGGACGCAGCGCCTCCACCATGCGCGGCGTGAAGGCCTTGTTGATGAGCGAGCGCAGGCGCGTATGCGAGGGCGCATCATGGAAGAGCAGCCACGAGGCCATGTTGCGGCCCATCGGCTCCAGCTTCCGGAGGACCTCCTCGGGCATCCCCTGGGAGAACATGCCCGTCCGGACCGATGACAGGCGCATGTCGCGGAAGCCCGCGTTCACATCCGCGTGGCGCGTCACCACCCAGGCCTCCCACGGCTCGCTGAAGTGCACGGGCGCCTCACGCAGCAGCCGGGCATAGAAGGGATAGGGGTTCTGTCTCCGCTCGGGGCTCAGCAGCCCGTAGGGGTCGGCAACTTCCATCGGCATGCCCATCATGGTTCCTCGTGCGGGTATTCACCGGCGCCTCTGGATGAAGCGGCGGACCCCGCTGATTCTCTCCCCAAAAACCCTCTTCCAGGGCCGCGACGTGCCTTGCGACAGCAGACCCGCGCTGGAGCGCCCTCGACACAGGTGGATGTTGCTTCATTCGCCATGATGGGGGACGATGCGCTCATCACCGGGGTATCGACATGGATAGCGCTAAGTCCGCAGACCATTGAGCCGCAACAACAACGGAAGTCGTTGTTGCGGCCATCTGCTTTAGACATCCACGAGTAACGTCCTGGAGAGGCAGATCGCCGCCAAATGTCCCTCATTTGCGCGGGTATATCGTCATGCCTCAAAAAAACCGTCCAGTCTGGACTCATTCGCTTTCTGTTGCACTGCTGTTGATGGCCCCATTCGACCTGCTGGCGTCGATGGCCATGGACCTCTATCTGCCGGTGGTGCCGGAAATGCCGGCCATTCTCGCCACCTCGCCCGAGGTCGTTCAGTTGACGCTGAGCCTCTACATGGTCGTCCTGGGCGCGGGGCAACTCGTGTTCGGGCCGATCTCCGACAGGATGGGGCGCCGCCCCGTCCTCTTCGGCGGTGCGGTCCTGTTTGGCATTGCCTCCTTCCTGCTTGCTGGCACCACGTCCGCGGCGGCCTTCGTGAGCCTTCGTATCCTCCAAGCCCTGGGGGCGGCAGCGGCACTCGTTGCCACCTTCGCGACGGTGCGCGATGTCTATGCGGATCGCCCGGAAGGAGCGGTCATCTACAGCCTGTTCGGTTCGATGCTGGCGTTCGTGCCGGCACTGGGACCGGTCCTCGGCGCCCTGATTTCCGATCATCTCAGCTGGCGTGCCAACTTCATCCTGCTGGGTGTCCTCGTTGGTATCGCCGCGCTGAATGCGTTGCCGAAGTGGAACGAAACGAGGCCCCTGAACGGAATCAGGCCGCATGTGGCGTTCGGGCCGATTCTCACCGACCTTCCTTTCTGGAGCTACACGCTCGGGTTCAGCGCGGCGATGGGCGCGTTCTTCGTCTTCTTCTCGACGGCACCCCGTGTCCTCATCGATCGAGTCGGCTTTTCGCAGCTCGGCTTCAGCCTTGTGTTCGCCACGGTGGCGCTCGTCATGATCGCGACGACACGGTTTGCCAGGCTGTTCGTGGCGCGGTGGGGGAGTGCCGGGAGCCTCGTTCGTGGGATGGGACTGTTGCTCCTGGGGGCGGCACTCCTGGCGACTGGGGAGCTGACCGCCGCTCCGTCCTTCTGGGTCTTCATCCCACCGATGTGGCTCATCGCGATTGGCATCGTCTTCACCTGTTCGGTGACGGCGAATGGCGCACTCCAGGACTTTGGCCATGTCGCCGGCACGGCGACCGCCCTCTATTACTGCATCGAAAGCCTCATCGTCGGTGCGGTGGGGACGGCACTGGTGGTTCTCTTGCCTGGCGACACGGCATGGCCGCTGGTTGCCTATTGCACGCTCATGGCGCTCGCCACGCTGGGTTTCAGGAGGTGGGTGGATTCTAGAAGGCAGGGGGAACCTCCCATCCTGCATCAGAAGGCCCAGCCCACGGCCAGCGACGTGCGCTCTCATTAGGCAACCGCGAGGGGGAGGGAGCGGGGCGGCACGCGGCCTCGCTCCCTTCGGGCCGCGGGCCGCGCTCGAGGTGCTCGGGTCGGGTAGGCAGGCTGCACACGCCTGCCCAGGCCGCCCTCCCAGGCGCCGTGTTTTCCGTTGCTCGCCGGCGTCCAGATGGTTAGGCTCCTAATCAGATGGCTCTCGAACTGAAACAGCTCCCGGAGCACGAGGCCCTCCAGAAGGATGCGGAGCGCTACCCGGGGTCGGATGTGTCGGCCGTGGAGACGTGCCTCGCCCTGCTGCGGGTCTCGGGAGACGTGGAGGCGGCCTACGGGACGCACTTCGCGCGGCATGGCCTGTCGCAGGCGCGCTTCATCGTCCTCATGACGTTGCAGCGGGAGGAGGAGCTGCGCCCGGCGGAGCTGGCCGAGCGCACGGGGGTGACGCGCGCGACGGTAACGGGCCTGCTGGACGGGCTGGAGAAGGAGGGCCTCATCCTGCGGAGGGCGCACGCGGAGGATGGGCGCATGTCGTTGGTGCGGCTGTCGGCCAAGGGGCGCCAGCGGCTGGAGGGAATCCTCCTGGACCACTATCGCCGCACGGCCGCGCTGATGGCGGGCCTGTCCACCGAGGAGCGCCAGCACCTCACCCGACTGCTCGCGAAGGTCGCCGCCGGAATTCCCCACGTCCGGGACCCCTGAGTCTCTTTTTTTTGACCAGATGATTAGGAGGCTAACCACATGGAAGTGACCACCACGAGCATCGAGCCCGGCAGTGGGCTGTGCACCCTCATCAACGTTTTCGCCGTGGAGCCCGAACGGCAGGCGGAGCTGGTGAAGCTGCTGGAGAACGCGACGGAGCAGGTGATGCGGCACCTGCCGGGCTTCGTCTCGGCGAACATCCACCGGGGCCTGGATGGCACTCGTGTGGCCAACTACGCGCAGTGGGCGAGCCGTGAGCACTTCGAGGCCATGCTGCGCAACCCGGAGGCGCAGCATCACATGCGGGCCGCGGCGGCACTGGTCCAGAAGTTCGAGCCGCACCTCTATGAGGTGGTCTCCGTGCACGCAAGGAGTGTTCCGTGAGGGAGCGGCGCTATTGGGTGGCGGTGGCCTCGTGCGACCACGTGCGCACGGGCGTGGAGGGGGGCTTCGCGCAGGCCTGCCACGGGAAGGCCGCGCCGCTGCGCCGCGTGGCTCCGGGGGATTGGGTCATCTACTACTCGCCGCGGAGGCACTTCGAGGGTGAGGAGCCCTGCCAGGCCTTCACGGCCATCGGCCGCGTGGAAGAGGCACCGGTGGAGCAGGTGGAGATGGGTGGAGGCTTCAAACCCTTCCGTCGGGCGGTGGCCTTCCTCCCGTGCCGCGAGGTGCCCATCCGCCCGTTGCTCGGGCGGTTGAGCTTCATCGAGGACGTGCGGCGCTGGGGTTACATCTTCCGCCGTGGCCACTTCGAACTGCCCGAGCAGGACTTCCGGCTGCTGTCCCGGGAGATGCTGGGCGAGGAGCAGCTCCACCTGTCCGTCCAGGTAGACCTTTGACACCTTCCCGGCAAGGTGGAGGACGTGGCCGAGCACATCGGCCACGTGGGCCTCGGCTCCGACTTCGACGGCGTGGGTCCCCCGCGGCCCACCGCGTTTCAACCGCCGTGACGGGACGGGCAGGCGACGCCTGCCCAGGCGTGCTCCCCTCGGGGATGCGGCAGCGAGCGTGGTCCGATGCGCTCCCCACCTTGCTCGCCTTCGCCAGCAGTGAGGCGGGGTTGTCTCCCATCTCCGCTGGAAGTCTCCGCACCGCACGCCTCTCATGCTTCGAGGGGCGGCGTGAGCGTGGACGTGCGCACCCATCCCCAACCGGCGGCATACCCTGCCCCGAGGTCCCGTATTCCGTGCCACGTCTCGCTCCTCCCACCCGCCGGTCATCGTCATGTTGAAATTGATACGTACGAAGCGTCCGGGCCCGTCTAGAGACGGCGCGAGGCGATGGACGAGGTGCACTCACCGCGCAGCCCCCTTGGGGCACACGTCGGCCCTGGCCGTCCCGCCAGCAGGGGCGCCTCAGGGGAGCAGGGGGGCTTGGTAAAATTGCTCAGGCCTCCGGGCCACGAACCAGGAGGTGCACGTGGAGAAGGAATGGGAGCGGTTCCGGCGGGAGGTGGTACAGCCGCCGACGGTACACGCGCCCTCGCTAGTGGCGACTACCTTCGCGGTAATGTCTCCGTGGGGCTGGCAACCTCCCCGCGTTTGTAGCGCGGCCGGGTCAGGGGTACTTCGTCGAGAAGTCGCTGGATGGCCAGAAGAAGCCCCACTCGGTCTCGATGACCACCGGACCGCGTGCTTGCGCTCCGTGGACCTGGACTCGCTGGTCCCTGGGCGTCTCCTTGATCCGCGCGCTTCCCCCGGGCCAGGGGGGCGTCGCGAGAGAGACCACGATGTCCGGGGTGGGCGCTGTCCGGTTCCGTTCCAGGCGCAGATCCGCGTACTCATGGGTCGAGTCGGAACTCTTCTCGATGCGGATCGTCATGTACATCGTCACCGGCCGTCTCGCGGCCACGATGCGCCGCAGCCGCCTGTAGTACCGCGGTGCGCGTATGAGCTGGAGCACCCCGAACACGATGGCCATGAGTCCCCAGAGCGGAAGGTGTCCGGGAAACGCCATGGCCTCGAGTCGCTCTCCCATGTCGATCTGCTTCAGGAAGCTCTGCCCACCCACCAGGATGAAGGCCATCCCGGTGAAGATCCACCCGAAGCCCCAGCGGGAGGCGGAGACGATCTGTTGGTGGATCCAATGCTCGAACTCGGCCTGTCGGGCCTCGATGGATAGCGGCACGGACGGAGTACTCATGGAGTCCCGATGCCATAGCCGCTCGGAGCGCTGGAGGAAAGCCCCGCTTTCCCAGAGGCGTCTACATGAGCAAGCGGAAGAAGCTGACGCCGCGCGCTCACGAAAGCCCGCGACGCCAGCTCGGTTCACTCGGTTCAGGGACTCTTCGGATGAGCCGGAAGGGCGCTCACTCCTCGTCGTGGTCGTGGTCCGACACGCCCCGCTTCCAGTACCCCGTGACGCTCATCCACGCCTTGTTCATGCCCCGCTCGTTGAGCAGGTGCAGGCGCAACGTGCGCATGACGGTGGACTCCCCCGCGCCCCAGGCGAAGTAGTCGCCCGGCGGAAAGGACAACTCACGAACGGCCTTCTCCAGGAGGTTCGTCGAGCCGGGTCTGGCTCCTTCCCGGTACAGCCAGGTCAGGTCCAATTGGGCCCGGGTCTGGAGCGGCACCCGCGCGGAGGCGTCGGGGACCTCGACGAAGGCGATGACACGGGCCCCCGCGGGCAACTCCTCGAGCCGGCGGGCAAGGGCGGGAAGCGCGGTCTCGTCTCCGACGAAGAGGTACCAGTCGAAGTCATAGGTGACCACCATCGAGCCACGTGGGCCGGCGATACCCAGCATGTCACCCGGCTTCGCCTGGGCCGCCCACGTGGAGCCGGGCCCCGCGCCGTGGATGACGAAGTCGATGTCCAGTTCCCCCGCGACCGGATCATGGCGCCGGGGCGTGTAATCGCGCAGCGCCGGCCGCGGCTTGTCCGGCGGAAACTCCAGGCCCCGAGGCCCCATTCCAGTCGGAACGACGGGCATCCGCTCACCCTCGGCCGGGAAGAATACCCGGACATGGTCGTCCGCGCCCTCGCTCCGGAAGCCCTCCAGGTCTTTTCCTCCGAGTGTCACCCGCACCATGTTCGGAGTGATGCGGGTTGTCCGGAGCACTTCGAGGATACGGACCTTGATGGGGAAAGGTCCCTTTCTCACGACTCGTTCACGTGTATTCATCGGGGCCGAATCTAACCGAGAGGCACCGCCGGGGGCAGGCAGTCGGTCATCCGCCGGAATGGCGACGCCGAGTCCTGCTGCGAGCGCCTCTTCATTCTTCTTCTTCCGCTGCGCCTGTCCTGGCCCGGAGCGGGCTCTTGCCTTTCAACCGGATGCCCCGCCCCGTCCACCCGTAGCGCCGAGCGTGAGCGCGCTGCTCGAGTGATTCCTCCATGGCACGCCGACACCGGCGGTGGCCCGACACCGGGGCGGGCCGACATCGTAGAGTTCCAACGCACTGGCCCCGGAGCCAGCGGATGGAGCAACGCGATGACGGAAATGAGAGTCGCTCAGGTGGTCGCCCAGCTTCGGGCATTGGGCGTACGCCCGGGTGGTGTGCTGCTCGTCCACACGTCGTTCAGGGCGGTGCGGCCCATCGAAGGAGGCCCGCTGGGGCTGATTGACGCACTGAGGTCCGCGCTCGGGGAGGAGGGCACGCTGGTCATGCCGACGATGACCGACGGCGAGACGGTCTTCGACCCCGCGTCGACGCCAACCTGCGACATGGGCATCACCGCCGAGCTGTTCTGGAGACAGCCGGGTGTACGGCGCAGCACGCATCCGGGTGGCTCGTTCGCGGCCGTGGGTCCGATGGCCGAGCGCATCTGCGCACCCCAGCCCCTGTCGCCCCCGCACGGCCCGGACAGCCCGGTGGGCCGCGTACATGACCTCGCCGGACAGGTGTTGCTCCTCGGCGTGGGTCACAGCGAGAACACGACGTTGCACCTGGCGGAGGCCCTCGCGGGCGTGCCCTACTCCGTCGAGCATCCCTGCGTCGTCGAGGTGGACGGTGCCGTACGAACCGTGATGATCCCCGAGACCGACCATTGCTGCCGGGGCTTCAACCTGCTCGACGAGCCGCTGCGCGCGCGCGCGTTGCAGCACGAGGGCCTCGTGGGCCACGCCCGGGCGCGGCTGTGCGATTCACGGGACATCGTCGCCACGGCGGTCGGGCTGCTCGCGTCGGATCCTCTCGTGTTCCTGTGTTCACCGGAGGAGCACTGCGAGGAGTGCGACCAGGCGCGCGCCAGCGTCGGCCCGCCAGGTCGAGCATCCGCTCGCTAACGGAGGCCGTGAGGCGGGACTCCATCTCGTCATATTGGCGGATGACGGCGGCGCACTCGGCCCACCACGTCCGCATCTGCGGCTTCTGGGTTGTCATGTCCGGACGATGGGCGAGAGAGTGAACCGTGCTGCTGGCGCCGTCAGGCTCCCAGGTGCTCGTGGAAGAACGCCGTGGTGGCACGCCATGATTTCCGCGCGGCGTCCTTGTCGTAGCTCTCCCGGTCCTCGCAGAAGAAACCGTGGGTGGCCCCGGAGAACACCGACAGGGTGTATTGCTTGCCCGCCCTGCTCAATGCCTCGGCGATGCGCCCATGCTCTTCCGGCCGGATGAAGGGGTCCTCCGCGCCGTACCACAGTTGAATCGGCGCCCGCATGTCCCCCACGCGATCGAGCAGGGTCTTGCGGCCGAAGGCGTCCTCGACCGGGCCGATGCCGCCGCCATAGAACGCGGCGGCCGCCTTGAACCGCGACGCCAGCGCGGCGTTCGCGAGGAACGCATAACGCCCCCCCATGCAGAATCCGATCACCGCGACCGAGGTCCAGTCGGCTTCCTCCCGGGCCGCCAGGAAATCGAGCGCCCTCTCCGTCCGCGCCAGGACGGTGTCATCGTCCATCCGCTTCAGGTGAGCGATGGCGTTGGGCAGATCGTCGTACGCGTAGACGGCTCCGTCATAGAGGTCCGGCGTCACCGCGGCGAAGCCCGCATCGGCGAAGCGCTCGGTCAGCCGCTTGAAATGATCGTTGAGGCCATAGGCCTCGATGTAGATCACGACGGACGGGAACTGTCCTGCCCCCTCGGGGCGTGCGTAATAACCCCGCAGTCCATCGCCCAGCTCGACCCACTCGCCACGTACGCTCATCGTCTTGCTTCCTCTTCCGGTTGATGGCTCCCATGGCAGCGCCCGCGGACCATGGCCGGTGCCAGAGGGTAGAACAAGAATGCCCGTCGCGAGGAAGGCCTCACGAGCAGGGGAGGTGCCGGACGTACGGAACACTTCATTCTCAGTCCTCGTCCATTATCCAAGGTGGCCCAGGTGAGGGGGTTGCAGGACCAGCCGCCCGAGTGGGAGTGGTCGCATCGGCGTTGCTGAAGAAGCGGCCCTCGGGCCCGAAGAGGTCACAGAAGCGCGCCACGAGCTCCCGGGCCCGCTCTGGCTCCAGGGACTCCGAGTCATAGGCGAGAGCCAGGTGCGGCACCCGGCCCAGCAGGGCCTCCGCTTCCACGCGCGAGAGGGGCCTCCACGAGTCGCCCAGGGGGCGGAACTCCTGTTCCTTCGCGCGCTCGTCCAGCGCCTTCAGGTCCGTCTCGTCCTCGCCCTGGGCCGCGAGGGAGAAGCGCACTTCACCGGAGGAACGCTCCGACGTCAGTGCCTCGCTCAACGGCTGGATACGGGACTCGAGCTCTTGGGGCGGGGCCATGCGCCAGGAGCATACCGGGAGCGCTCGCGACTGTTGGCGCGCGGTCGAAGGGCACGGGCTGGGACGGCTGGCCTGGAGGGGGAGGTGACGGGCGGGTAGTCTTGGCGGGATGCGTGGGCCCTTCCTCGTCGCGGTGTTGCTCCTCCTCGCGCCAACGGTGACCCGGGCCGACGGGGAGAGCGGCGCGCCTTCCCGGTACACGCAGGTCGACGAGGGGTATGTCCGCATCGTGGACGTCTCGGGCCGGATGTCCCTGAGTCGGAACCACTCGCGCGGCCCGTTCAAGCCCATCTACGAGCAGGCCATCAAGGTGGACAACCACCTGGACCTGGAGCTGTTCGATGTGAGCCTCGAGTTGGGCTACCTCACGTTGGACTCGACGACACACGTGGTGAGGCGCGAGCACTACATGCAGATCTTCAATGCGCGCGGGCCGACCACGGTGCACTTCATCTACGCGCCTCCCTTGCCGGCACTCGAAGAGAGGCCCACCGCTGCCCTGGTGCGCTACCGGGTGGCGGCGAGCCCGGCGCGGACGCAGGGCCTCACCCGGACCCTGTTGATGCTGTCCAACTCCAAGGGACGGGTGGACCTGGCCGTGGCGGCGGAAATCCTCCCCGAGCTGGGGCCGGACGCGACGCTCGTCCGCGAGGAGGTGCGCAAGTGGGTGGCCGGCGGGCCCCTCGGCATCGCCGAGGCGTTCGGCCAGGGCATCACCCCGTTGTATGCACTGCGCCTGCTGGGCCGCGTCGGGACGGGGGAGGACGTCCCCCTGCTGCTCTCCGTGCTGGAGTCCGGCCCGGACTACTCCTGGTACTGGCCCTCACTCGAAGCGCTGCGCGAGGCGCTTCCCGACCACCCGATGACGAACCTGTTCGCCTCGGGCGCGACGCTGGAGCATGTGGTGGAGGACGCGGTGAGGGACCTCCAGCCGGCGCTGGCCGTCCCGGCGCTCGTGACGGTGGCGTACCGGGAAGGCCCTCAGCGGAACGCGGCGCGGGCCTTGTTGCGCAAGTGGACGACCGAGGAACTCGTGGACGTGCTGCGTGGGCCCGCCGCGGCGGAGACCCTCCGGGTGCTCTGCGCGAGCCGTACTCCAGACGCGCTGCCACTCGTCCTGGGGCTGGGCGTGACGCGTGTGGAGGGCGTGGATCTGAGGATGTGTCTCTCCGCGATGCCGGAGAAGGAGACGAACGTCGCGCTGGTGGGGGCACTGGGCGAGGAGCTGGGCCCGCTGGAAGATGCCGTCCTCTCCCTTCTGGTGGCTCGGAGCGGCGTGGTGCGGGCACCGCTTCGGGCCCGGGCCTCGAAGCTGGGGCTGAGGGGGGACGCCGCCGACACGGGGGCGTTGGCGCGCGCCATCCATGAGCACCTGCGCTCGGAGCGCATGGGCGCCCTCCAGGCGACGCTGGACGCCGTCGACGCCGCGGTTCGCGACGAACTGTTCGACTCCGCGCTGGCGCTCCTGGGGAAGGCCGCGAAGGAGGCGCGGGGGCGCGAGCAGCGCGCGAAACTCGCCGTGGCCCATGCCCGGTTCGCGCAGGTGGCCACCCGGGCGCGGAACCTGGACATGGTGGACAGGGCGCTCGAAGGCATCGAAGTGCCACGCTCCGGCCACGAGCATGAGGCCGACCTGGACCCGGAGCTGACGGAGCTGGCCCGGCTCCTCCTGTCCAACTGGAGGGATCGGTATGTGGACATGCAGCTCGCGCGGATCGAGGCGCGAGTGGGGGAGGCTACCCGCCCGGAGCTCGCCCGGATCTACATGGCCAGCATCGACGGCCACCCGCGGTCGATTCGGGTGGCCTACGCGGAGCGGGCGCTCGCGCTGGAGCCGGGCAATACCGCCGCGCGGCACCTCATCGAGGAGGACGCTCGCGCGAGGGCCCGCGATGCGCACTTCCGGTCCCTTGCCATCGGTGCGGGATGGCTCCTGTTGGTGGGCCTCGTCGTGTGGTTCATCGTGTCTCGGCCTCGCGCGGCGGTGTGAGGGCTCGGGAGGACCGGGCCCGCTTCGCCCAACGGGAGTCACTCGCGACGGGCTCGCCCAATCGCTTGCTCCACTCCCCCTGGTGAGCTCCCCGAGGGACTCACTCCGCCACGGTGATAGGCGGATACCGTGGACGCCAGCATCTGGGCGAAGAGCGGCTCCTCGCGCGTCTCCGCCGCGAGCCCGAGTACCACATCCGCGACCGCGGCCGCGTCGTCCCAGCCCAGGGGGTGGACTCGGAGCCGGGCGGCCGGGGGCCACAGCGACAGGTCCGAGGCGAGCACGCTCGAAGCCAGTCCCGTCGCGCGTCACCGACACCAGGGCCTTGACGGCATCTCGCCACCCGGCGCGGACGGAGCGGTCCTGGAGGTACGCCGCCGTGCTCCGGGCCACCTGCTCCTCGAAGCCCGGGGCCCACGCGGTCAGCGCCTGAATGGCGTTGCGTCGCACGTCCACCTCCGGGTGCCTGGCCAGTTGGAGGACGATTCCGGCATAGCGGGGGCGGAGTCGGGCGGGGAGCAACTCGGGGTGCTGGTCGAGGATGCTCCCGGCCACGTACTCGTCCGGGCTCCGGGCCAGGGTCTCCACCATCTCCCAGGCGAAGTCCGACGTCTCCATCAGCTTGCGCGCGGCGTGATCCACGGTGATCCGCACATCGGGGCGTCGGGAAATGCTCCCGCACACGCGCCGGAAGGTTACGAGCTGGCCTCCTGGTGTCTCACCCAAGGCGTTCTTCACGAGGACCCGGGCCGCTTGTTGGAGGGGTTCGGGAAGGAGGCCCTCCGTCATGGGCTGCGACTCCGGTGGGTGATTGCTTCCGTGCTCGCGCAGCCCCACGGGGTGCGCCGAGGTTGCATGCCTGGGGCGCGCCGCCGGGTTTGCCCGTTCCGGAGCGTTTCGCTTCCTGGCTGTCCCGCTGCTTGGAGAAACTCGACCTGGCGCAGGCGCAACCCTGTCGGTTCCGCGGGGCGGGAGAGATGGCCGGAGGCGCGTCACGGCCTTCCCTGGGGCTTCGAAGATACGGTGTCACGGACTGCCTCGTCCTCCCTCGTGCGGCCATGCGGAGCATGTGCTCCATATGGATGGGGCGCTACGCGGGAAGCCTGGTCATGGAGGGGCTGGGTCGCCCCGGTGGTGTCAGCTCCGCTGAGGACGTCGTCTGGTATTGCGACCTGCGCTCCTACACCGAGCATGGTCAGGTGCTGTCTCCGGAAGGCATGGTGGCGCTTCTGAACGACTATCTGGCCTGCGTTGGGGGCGCCATCGAGGCCCATGGAGGAGAAATCATCCGTTTCCTGGGAGACGCGGTGCTGGCCACCTTCCGCGCGAGCCAGCATCAAGAGGGACTGACGGGAGCCTGTGGGGCCGCCGTCCTGGCGGCTCGGGATGCCATGGCGTGTGTCGACGGGCTCAATGAGACAAGACGTGAGAGGGGATTGAGGCCCATCCGGTTCGACATCGCGCTGAGTGTTGGTGAGCTGTGCTATGGGGCACTGGGGACACCCGCACGACTTGATTTCACCGCGGTCGGGTTGGCCGTCAATCTGGCTGGGCGCATCGAGTCGCTCTGCGAACAACTGGGCGAGCCGGTTCTGGTCTCCAATTCCTTCGCGCAGGCATGCCAGATGCGGCTGCGACCGCTGGGCGCATTCAACGTCAAGGGATTCCCGGAGCCGCAAGCCGTCCATGGCCTGTAGGGCTCGGGTGTGAGAAGAATGCCGGTGATGGAGCACACAATCTCGCTTGCCCTCTTGCGGCACTATTCCTTCGCGCGACAGCACGTCACCCCCGGGGCCCAGGCCCCGGAGATAGGGCAGGTTGCACAGACATTGGTGGGGGTCCACTCCGCGCGCCTCCAGACTCCGTTCGTGGCACTGCACAACAGGGTCGTCGACTTCTCGGTCCCGCGGCTCCGCCATGAGCTCCATGTGGCGCGCCGCTTCATCAAGCTGCGCTGCATGCGCAAGACGCTCCACACGGTGCCGCTGGCCCTTGCCCCTGTCGTGCATCAGGCGACCCTGGGGTTCCGCGTGGCGGAGTGCGACCGGCTCTATCGAAAGCTTGGGCTATCGCCAGGACAGATTCGCCGGTTGCAAGACGCGGTCATGCTCGCGGTGCAGGGGCGGGAGCGTTCCTCACGAGAGATCGAGATTTTCGTACGAGGTCGCTGCCGTCTGGAAAAGGACGTGCTGACTGCCGCGGTGCGTGCGTCCATCAAGGAACTCTGGGAGCGCGGACGCCTCTGCTACCTCAACCAGAGTGAGCACTGGGGCCAGGAGGAGCGCTACTACGCGGACACCGGACAACACTACGCGGGACTTTCCCTGGACTCGATCGAGCCCGAGGAAGCGCAGCGGCAACTCGTCCGCTTCTACATCGATGGTTACGGGCCTGCACTGGAAGAGGACCTTTGCTGGTGGTCGGGGTTGAGTCAGGGGGTCATCCGGCGGTGTATCGCGCACCTCGGATCGGACGCGGTCCGGGTCCGTGTGGATGGCCTGGAGGGTTCGTTCCTGATGAGTCGACGTGGGCGAGAAGCCATGCTCGATTCCTCGCTCCCGCGGGAACCCTGGGTGAGGCTGCTCGCCTACGAGGATCCCAGCCTCAAGGGTTATGCCGCGAGCAGGGCGCGGTATGTCGACGTGCGTCACTATTCGAGGCTCTTCAATGCCATTGGCGAAGCGCGTGCGAGTATCGTGGCCGATGGGGAAGTGGTCGGCTGCTGGACCTGGGACAAGAAGCGTCAGGACGTGGTTCTCGAGTGCTTCAACCCGCTGAAAGGCGAGCTGCCCATGCTCCTGGTCATCGCGAGGGAGCGTCTGGCGCAATGTCTTCGCGGCGGACCGGTCCAGCGTGTCGCGCACCCTGTTTGATCACGAAAGATTCTCTGGGAGGAGTCTGTGCCCGGTGAGGTAGGAGCAGTCAGATCGCGAGTTCGCCCATAGGAGAGAGCCATGTACACTCGGGTCACGTTTGGTGGCTATGAGAGCAAGGCGGATGCGGACGAGGCGATGTCCTTGTTGAAGGAGTCCCTGCTGCCGAAGCACCGCGCGGTCGCCGGGGCGAAGGACATGTACGCTCTGCGCACGGGGGAAACCAGTTCGATGGTGGTCGCCATCTATGACTCGCAGGAGTCCGCCGAACGGGCCAACAGCCTGCGGGGTGAGTCCATCGAACGGATGAGGCGCTACCAGACGGATCATCCCCGCATCATCGATGGGGCCTCGCACCTGTAGCAGACGTTGAGGGGGAGCGACAACTACACCTCCCCATCCTGAGTGACGGCAGCCGTCGGTGGAAACGAAGAACCAGGCTCCGGGCGCCAACATGCGACCCGGGGTTTTCTTTTGAATCCGTCGTCACTCCTTCGCGAGGCCTTCGAGCACCCTGGACCAGTGCTCGCGCATCGCCTCGCGGGCCTTCGCGTCCGGCAGCTTCTCCATGTGCACGTGGAAGGAGACGCCTCGCGCCTTCGGCATCAGCGTGAGCTGTAGCGTCGCGGGTTTCTTCCAGCCGTCTGGCTGCCAGGTCATGCGGATGCGCTGCCCGGGCTTCACCACCCGGACCTCGCCGCGTACGCCGGGTGCTCCACGGCGCTTGGGAACCTCATAACCCGCCCCCGGCTCGAGAGTCAGCTTCGCGCCGGCACCGAGCCATCGCTCCGCTTGTGTTGCAACCCGCTCCCACATCTCATGGGCACTCATTGGCAGCGTGCGCACCACGCCCACCTGGAAGCCCGCGGCCGCCGTCTCGCCCACGACCCGCTTGCCGCGGGCCTGCTCGTACGCCACGGCAATGGACTGCCGCCACCACGTGGACTCCACCTCTCGGGCCAGGTAGGCGACGAGCTGCTTGTGGTTCAGCTCGCCTGCCCCTGCCGCGTCCAGCACGCGTGTCCACCCCTTCCAGTCCCGCCCGGTCGCCTCCTTCACGGCGCTGTCGGTCACGCGGTCGGTGACGAGCGCCTTCTTCGCGTTCGCCTTCTTCTTCGTGGCCGAGGGCTTCTTCCCGCTCGAGGCAATCTCCGCGAGCCGTGCCTGCACCAGCATCTTCACCAGCTTCGCCGGGAGCGGCTTGTCGGGCGGGAAGGTCACGCCGCTCTTCGACGTGGCGTAGCCGTCCAGCTGCGCCTTCAGCGCCGGCACCACGCTGCCGCTGAAGGGATAGTAGCCGCAGTGGGTCTTGAAGAAGGCGAAGCCGGCCACGGCGTTCCCGTCGACCTTGAAGGTGGGCATCCGGTAGCTGATGGTCTCGACCGCCCCCGGGAGCAGCTTGCGGAGCTGCATGTGCAGCGCCCCCAGCGTCTTCTTCGCCGCCGGGTCCTCCAGTCCCGCCAGGTATGCGTCGATGGGCGTCAGCCCTCTCTGTTTCGTCGCCATGGTCTTCGGGCTCCTGTGGTGTTTTCGGAATGCGGTACGTATCCGCGCTCCGGCGCCCGCGGACATTACCGTGAGAAGACCCAGAAGGGGCTGGCTCGGCTGGGCGTTACAGGGGTTCGCGGCGCAGTTGCACTCGGATGGGAACACGCAGGTGCCTTTCGACGTGCCCAAGCGTCTGGGCCAGGCGCGACGAGCCCTCATCGACCAGCGTGCTCCTTCCTGGCGCTCCTATCTGGCGTGGTTCGAGATCTATCTGGCTCTCGGCGCGAACCCGCCAGCGGAGGTCCGGGACGCACTGCTGCTGCCCGCACAGCCCTGATCGAAGGTCGAGCCTACGCCCCGAGAAAGGCACGCAACTCCTGGAGCACGGCCTCGGGCTCCTCCTCGTGAGGCCAGTGGCCGGCGTCCACGAGCTTCACCACCCGGGCCTCGGGCAGGGCCTGCTTCCAGCGCTCGAGCATGGGAGGCTGGAAGGCGGTGTCCCGCAGGCCCCAGAGGATGAGCGCGGGCTTCCCCTGGAGTCGCTGCCGGCGCTCCCATTGGTCGGCGTAAAAGGCGCTCGAGCCCGTGAGCGCGCGCGCCAACGCCCAGAGCACCTGGTCACGCGCGTGTTTGTCCTGAAAGGGCGCGAGGTATTGGCGGTGGATGCTCGGGGTGAGCTTGCGCCGATCGCCGTAGGCCGAAGGCATCAGCAATCTCAGTGAGAAGTTGAGCTGGCGGTAGAGGAAGCGCCCCAGCGCGCCGCTCACCAGCCGTGCCCGGCGCACCATGTCCGGCTCCTGCTCGAAGCTCCACATCCACGAGTTGAGGATGACCAGCCGACGCACCCGCTCGGGATGCTCGAGGGCGAGCGGCAGCGCGATGGGACCGCCATGGTCATGCACGACCAGGGTGTGAAGTCCTCGAGCCCCAGCCTGTCCACGAAGGCCGCCAGCGCCCGGGCGTGGGCTTCGGGGCTGTAGTCGAAGTGCTCGGGCCGCTCGGAGAGCCCGAACCCCAGCAGGTCCGGGGCAATGCACCGGTGTGTCGCGGAGAGCGCCTGGATCAGGTGCCGCCACTCGAAGGACCAGGTGGGGGTGCCGTGAACGAACAGCACCGTGGGGCCGCGTCCCTCGTCCACGTAGTGCATGCGGCCCTGTGGGAGCTCCAGGTACCGGTGGTCGAACGGATAGCTCCCGGTGTCCAGCCACGAGGGGACGGACCGCGGAGCGAGCGTCTTCGAGGACGTGGGGGAAGAGACGGTCAGGGCCTGCATGGTGCACCCCCAGCGAAAAGCGGAGGATGAGGAGCGCCTCCACTCCTTGAATAGTAAAGCCCGCTTGTCTAATTGGTCAAGTGGACTTGACCAATTGTCTCGGGGAGAATGGTGCGGGTGGGAATGCGAGTGAAGGAAGGTTGGGAGCAGCTCGAGGCGGCGAAGCGTGCGAGCGTGGGGCAGCTGCTGCTCAAATGCGCGCGGCTGTTGGACGAGCGGGCGGTGGCGCGGGTGAACCGGGAGGGAGAGGCGCAGGCACGGCTGAGGCCGGCGCACACGCGGCTGGTGGCGCACATCGACGTGGAGGGCACGCGGCTCACCGAGCTGGCGCGGCGGCTGGGCGTGACGAAGCAGGCGGTGGGGCAGCTCGTGGAGGAACTGGTACAGCAGGGGACGCTGGAGCTGGCGCCCGACCCCGACGACAAGCGGGCGCGCCGGGTGCGCTTCACGCCCAGGGGAATGGGAGCCATTGCCCACGGGCTCGAGGTGCTGCATCAGCTCGAGACCGAGCTGGCACGCAAGGTGGGTACGCAGCGCATGCGCGCGTTGCACGAGACGCTGGGCGAGCTGCTCGAGGCCCTGGAGCAACTGGAGCGCGAGGAAGCCCCAGGGACCGGGGAGTAGGGCGGCGGGCCCTTCGAGGACGCGGCCGGGCCAGGGAAAGCTCGAGGAGGGGGAGGGCAGGGCGGTCATGGCCGGAGCGTTGACAGAAACCGCGACGTACGGACAAGCGGGCCTCCTTGGGGGAAACCCGATGTGAATTTGATTTTCTGAGACGGGACGCAGGCGAACGGCACCGTCTACACGATTGGCTACTACGACGAGGCACACCATGAGCCCTGTGTGTACTCGCCCACTGGCGACAAGATTGGGCGAGCCATTCCGAGCGGGGTGGCTCGCCTTGCCGCGTTTCCGTCATCGGACCCATCTCCGGCTGATCTCGTGCGCCCAGGCTCGGTAGACTCACGGCATGCGTCGACTCTGGATATTGGGACTGCTCTTGACGTTCGTTGCCTGCCGCGAGAAGGCTCCTCCCGAAGGGGCCGTGCGGGTCACGGTGGGTTACGGCTCCTACCGGCCGGCGTGCCTGCGCGTGGTGGCCAGGGACACCCAGGGGCATGAGGGCCAGACGGAAATCCTCCAGCGCCAGTTCAAGGATCCGGACGCGAGGAAAATTCTCGTCGCGGTGTTCCGCGAGCCCGAGTGGGGACGGGAGCTGACCCTGGAGGTGTCGTCCTTCGATGGCTCCACGGGCGAGGCGTGCTCCGGTTCCCTGGTGGAGCAACTCTCCTCGCAGCCCATCCCGGTGCCCCTGGGGGACTTCGCCGCCTTCGAGGCGACGCTGCGGGCGAAGGACGATGACGGGGACTCCTTCATCGCGCGCGAAGCGGGGGTGAATGGGCTGGACTGCGACGACACGAGCGCCGAGGTGTACCCGGGGGCCGCCGAGCGGTGCAGCGTCGCGGTGGACTACGACTGCAACGGCTTCAAGGGTTGTCAGGACTCCCAGTGCCAGCAGAAGGCGTGTGACGATGGCAACGCCTGCACCACGGACGACTTCTGTGAGGGCTCGGGGGTGTCGGCGCAGTGCAAGGGGCAGGAAGTGCGGTGCGAGAAGCCCGCTGGGGCGTGCGTCCTGGGCGCCACGTGCTCCCAGGAGACGGGCCAGTGCGTCGTCACTCGCAAGGAGTGCAACACGCCGGAGTCGACGTGCTTCGAGAGCGTGGGGGCGTGCAATGACGCCACCGGCTTCTGCGAGTACACCCCCAAGGCCGCTTCCGTGAGCTGCGATGACAGTGATGCCTGCACCACGGGCGATGTGTGTAGCGGAACGGGAGTGTGTCTGGGCACCCAGACCCCGTGCATGGCCTCCAGCATCTGTTTCCGCGTGACGGGAGGCTGTACGGCGCTCGGCAATTGCACCGAGGAGCCGGACCCCAGCAAGGTGAACGCCGCGTGCACGCTCGCGGGTGGAGCCGGATCTGGGGTGTGCCGGGCCTCCGACGGCAGGTGCAGCCGCTTCCCCTATGTGCCGAGCAACTTCGATCCGGATGCCATCCCCACGGAGAGCATCCTGCCGCTGACCACGACGTGTGAAGTCACCTTCGACTCGACGGCGTTGAGCTGGACTCCCGAGAGCTGCGTCAGCAATCCGCCCGCCCCCATTGAACTGACTCAGGGCCACGGGATGGTGCTGTTCGCCTTGTCGAACCTGAATCTGGGCGGGAATCTGCGGCTCGTGGGCAACCGCCCCGTCATCCTCGCTGTCTACGGAGATGCCACGCTGAACCAGAACATCCTCGCCAATGCTCGGGGCACGCTGCCCGGCGCGGGCGGCGGTTTGGAGTCGGCCTGCACGGAGCGACGTGGCAGGGGGGGCGTGTACAGCAACCTGGTGGGTGGAGGTGGAGGAGGCGCTGGAGGGGGGACCGCGGGTGCTCCTGGAGGCAATGGGACGTCTTCTGGCTCGGAGCGTGGCGATGGCGGGAGTACGGGGGGAGATTCCTTCGTCCCACTCGTTGGCGGCTGTTCGGGAGGGAGCGGAGGAGGGGGCGGAGGCGCGGAGGCCCTGGGAGGGCAGGGAGGGGCGGGAGGAGGAGCCGTGCAACTGTCCGTGGCGGGCACGCTCACGGTCAACCAACGCGTCTCCGCCAGCGCGGGGGGCGGGAGCGGAGGGCAGTACAGCAACGCCAACGGTGGCCAGGCAGGAGGGGGAGGCGGAGGAGGCAGTGGCGGCCAGGTGTTGCTCGAGGCCTACCAGCTGAATCTCGGCAGCTCGGGCCGGCTGACCGCGAATGGAGGAGGGGGTGGGGAGGGCAGTGGTTATCACTCCAGCCTCCAGCGCAATGGCAAGGTGGGGGCGGATGGCTCCGTGGATTCGGGGAGTCAGGTTGCTGGCGGAAGTGGTGATTCCCAGGCAGGTGGAGAGGGCGGCAACGGAGGTGCGCTGAGCGGGACTCCTGGCGCTGGTACCGCGGGGACTGACGTGGGCGTCAGTGCCAAGGGAGGCGGCGGAGGAGGCGGAGGCGCCGCGGGCCACATCCGGCTGAGGTCCGTGAGGCCCTGCGCCATCAACAGCTCCAGCATCATCAGCCCGGCGACCGACACGCAGTGCCCGCTGTAGCCAATCACTCGCGCCTGGAGCGAAAAGAGCTTCGCGACATTGGAGCACCCGGACCGGGACGAGCGTTACGGAGTGGGCTCGCAGCCGCTCAGCGCCGTGCGTGGCGGCGCATCAACCTCAGCGCGCCGAGCAGGGCCACGCTCCACGCCGAGAAGGCGGGGCCACTGGTGACCGAGCAGCGGACGCCCTCCATCTCCGCCATGGCCTTCCCATCGAGGCTCCACCGCACGGTGCTGGCGTCTTCGCAATCCGTGGCGCCATCGTACTGGATGAGGGCGGTGTGGCCGCCCGACCTGATGGTGGTGCTGCCCGAGAGCGCCTCGGAGTCGCACACCGCGTTGTTCACGACCTCCGCCTTCGTCTCCACCTCGACCACGCCCCATGCACAGCCCGGACATCGCCACGACCGCCAGCCAACGTGAATGCACGCAAAGGCCTCGAAAGGGGTCAACGCTCCAAGGGGAGGGGCGTCTCACTCATCCCTGAAAATGGAAGTCAGGCTCACCTGGGGCGTGTTCTCGGCGAACTCCCCGGTGAACGTCGCCCTGGCTCCCCCGTCCTGGTAGCCGATACCGACCTTCATGCGGACCTTGTAGCTGACCATTCCCATGGAACTGGCGGAGATGGATTGGAGAGTGCTCGAACCTCCCGCGGAGTTGAGCACCAGGAACATCCACTGGGCGGAATCGTGAATGTGGGCCCACAAGGCGTCCGGGCGGGGGGAGGGAAGGTGCATCGGCGCGACGAACGGAGCGCCCTTCATGTAGAGGAAGGGCAGGGCCAGATCTTCATCCATCTCGGGACCATCCTCCTCGGGGCTCGGAGAGTGCTGGTCGAGCGCGACCCCGAAGGCATACCGGCCCGCGACCTTGCGGCCAATCAGCTCCCGGTCGAGGCCCCAGCTCTTCGAGGAGTCCGGATCGTCCGCTCGGAGCCATTTGAAGAGGTTGTCGCCATAGGCCCATCCGCGCTTGCCATTGGCGGCGACCCGCACCTGGAACCACAGGCCGTCAAAGTACTCGCGGAATCCGCTCCCGTCGTCCTGGCGCGCCGGCGTGCGGTGCTCGCTCTCTCGCAGGATTTCCACCACCGTCCCACAGGGCCAGGACTCCCGGACCGGGGCGGACCACTCGGGTGCCTCTCTCAGCTCCACCTCTTGCTGGAGGACGTTGCACAGCACGCCGAGATTCTCCGCGTCCTCCAGTCCGGCGATGGGCGCCTTCATCTGACCCGGCTGCCACTTCGTCATCAGCTCGGCGAGCCGGGGCTGGAGTCCGCGCAACACCGCGTCATAGGCGGCGGCCTGGCCCTTGGGGACGGCGATGGCCAGTGGGGATTGACCCGCCTCGACCCCAATGAGGCGCAGGGAGGTGCCCTCGAGGGACTGCAGCAGGCCCACATCCTCATCGAGGGCGCAGTCGGCCTCGCCTTGCTGGACCGCCGCCACCGCCAGCTTGGACGAGGACGTGGGGACGAGCGTCGCCTGGGGCAGAACGCGTTGCGCGGCCTCGAGCGCGGGGCCCTTGGGCACCGCCACCCGCCCTGTCATCTCGGCCAGCGCCGTGGCGTCATCCGGCACCATCGCCTCGCAGGACTCCTCACCCGCGAAGCGGTAGGAGAGCGTCACGTAGGGTTGCGTGAAGTCGACCCGCCGCCGTCGCTCCTCGGTGGGCGAGATGGAGTTGAGACCCAGGTCCACCTTGCCCTGCGCGATGGCGCTCACGCTGTCCAGGGACAGGCTGCGCGGGTTGATGAACTCCACCGGCCGCCCGAGCTGCTGGCCTATCAGCCGCGCGAGGTCCGCCTCGAGGCCCTCCATCTGGCCCGCGCGCTGGAAGTGCAGAGGAACATAGGACCCGGCCAGTGCCACGCGCAGCGGTTGGGGAGGTGTGGGGGCCGCGGCGGGGACGGCCTTCTCGGGTGGTTTCTCCGTTCCGTTGCAGCTACAGCCCGCGCCCGTGGAGACATGGGCGGCCAGCGCTCCCAGCGCGAGCCACCCTCGCATATGACTCTTCATGAATTCCCCCCTCTGGATGAGTACAGGCAATGCTACCCCAGGATGGACGGAGCGGGGCGGCCGTCAGCGCCCCATGCGCTGTCCGGCGCGCACCACGGACGTCGGGTAGAATGTCCCCCGCCAGATGACGCCCCCTCGCACGAGTGCCAGCACGGCCGAGCGGAGCGATGCCCAGCCGGCGGGCAGGACGCCCAGGAAGGCCAGGGGGGCGGGTCCTCGGGGAAAGCCCGACCAGACACTGAATGCCCAGGTCGTCACGGCTCCCAGTGCCCACGTTCCCACCCCGAGCAGGACGAGCGCGGGGCGTCCCGAGAACACTCCCGCGAGGAACCCGCACTCGAACACCACCAGGCTCAGGTGGCCCAGCAGGAGCGCGGGAAAGGGGAATGACGCGCCGCTCTTCTCCAGCGCTCGGGTGAAGGCGCCCAGGGACGGGTAGAACTCGAGGCTCACGCCGTTGCGGCCGTTGAGCACGGCCTGCTTCGCGCCGGAGCGCTTGAGCATCATTCCGAGCGCGATGTCGTCGACGATCTCCATCTTCAGCCACTCCAGCCCGGGCGTGCGCTCCAGGGCCGAGCGGCGTACGAGGTTGAAGGCGCCCGCCCCCATGGTGGCGGACGAGCGCGGATCGGACACCGCCCACATCCGGGTGCTCACGCACAGGAGCCGGAACATGGAGACGAGCGCCATCTGGAGCACGAATCCGGAGCAGGTGATCTCCGGCAATACGGTGACATGGTCGAGCCCCTCGTGCTCCGCGTAGGCGACGATCTTCTCCAGGGTTCCCGGGGCCAGGTGGACGTCCGCGTCGCTGAAGAGGACCCACTCGCCGCTCGCGCGCTCCATCCCCCGCTGCATGGCGTGGACCTTGCCGAGCCAGCCCTCCGGCAGGTGCTCGACGTGCACCACCTGGAGCCGGGGCTCGGTGCGGGCGAACTGGTCGGCGAGGGCTCCCGTCGCATCCGTCGAGCGGTCTCCACCAGCACCAACTCGAGCTCCGGATAGGTGTTCCCCAGCTTGGAGCGCATGGCGGACTCCAGCGTGCCCTCCTCGTTACGCGCGGGCATGACCAGCGACACCCGAGGCCACCGCACGGACGGTGGCGCGTTCAATCGCTGGAGCTGGGGCAGGGCGCGCATGACCCGGACCAGCAGCAAGGTCATGGTGAGCGTATAGAGGGCACTGGTGGCGGTGAGGAGGAGGAGGATCATGGTGGCATCAGGGTCATGGTGTCGCTCCTCCTCATCCTGTCACCCGGGGCTCGCGCGTGCATGGTACATTGATTAGCGCCACACAGTGACTGGAGCCATCGTATCAGCAAGTAGGGAGACACGGATGAGCAACAAGAAGATGTGGGGTCGTGAGGAGTTCTGGGGCCTGGGATTCGAGTTCGATCCACAATGGCTCCTCACCGACGAGCAGAAGAAGCTTCAGGCCGCGCTGATCGACCTCTGCCGGACCACGTTGCGCGTGAATGCCGTGGAAAGCGATGCGCGGCTCGTCTATCCGCGCAAGAACCTCCAGGAGTTGGCGAAGCTCGGACTGCTCGGGCTCATCGTGCCAAGAGAGCTGGGGGGCCTGGGGCAGAACCACGTCTGTGCCGCCATGGTCGTCGAGACCCTCGCGCGCTACGGCTGTGCGAGCACCGCCATGTGCTACACCATGCACCTGGGCGCGGTCGCCGCCGGTCTCCTCCGCCATCACGACAACCCGGTACTGCAGGACATCTTCAAGCGCATCGACAAGGACTGTCTCATCGGCACGCTGTCCTATTCCGACCCTGAAACCGGCTCGCACTTCTGGTATCCGGTCTCGTCGGGCGCCGAGGAGACACCGAATGGCTGGCGCGTGCGCAAGAAGGCCTCCTGGACCACCTCGGGTGGTTTCGCTGACTGGTACATCGTGCAGACCACCAGTCCCGATTTCGGCGGCAACTACGCCAACCTCTCCTGCTTCCTCATCCTGCGCGACGAGGTGAAATCCAACCCCGCCAACTGGAATGGTCTGGGGCTGCGCGGCAATCAATCCGGCCCGATAGAAATCGACGATGTGGAGATCCCCAAGGACCGGCTGGTCGGTCCGATCGGTGACGGCGCGACGTCCAACGACGAGTGCGTCGATCCCTTCTTCCTCCTGTGCTCGTCCGCCTGCTGGAACGGCATCGCGCTGGGGATGATCGACATCGCGAAGGACCACACGACCCGTAAGACCCACGTCGACGTGGGCATGCGCGTCGCCGACTACCCGACCATCCAGGACTACATCGGCGAATGCATCATGGACACCAACGCCGCACGCGCCCTCGACTACCAGATGGGCCAGGCGATGGATGCGGTCACGAACAACTGCGATTGGTCCCTGCACAAGGATCCGGCCGCCTTGCCCCGCTCCCAGTACCTGCATTGGATGTGGCAGGTGAAGTTCATCGCCGCGAAGAACGTCGCGCATGTCTCGGACAAGATGCTGCATGCCTGTGGCGGCACGGGCTACAAGCCGGCGCTTGGCATCGAGCGTTATCTGCGCGACGCCAAGGCGGGCTGGGTCATGGGCCCGACCAACGAGGTGCTGCGTCAGTTCGTCGGCAAGATGGCTCTGCTCGGCACGCAGTCACTCGACTACTGGAACCAGTCGCTCAACGAGCGCGTGCTGAACAACGAGCTGAAGAAGCTCGACGCGGATGGCAAGCGCCAGCTCGCCGAGAAGTTGCTCGCCGAAGCCAACGGGAAGATGGCCTCGGTCGCCTGAACACGAACTGTCCAACGGCATACGAAACGATGTAATGATCCCCCCTCGTGACAGACCCATGACGAGGACCATGCATGGATGGGTGCATGGTCTACGCCTTCTTCGCCGCCCATTGGGTTCTGTGCGTCTTCTTCCAGAGCCTCTTCCAGCACCGCTACGCCGCGCACCGCATGTTCACCATGGGGCCGCGCACCGAGCGTGCGATGCATCTGCTCACCTACCTGGTCCAGGGCGCCAGCTTCCTGTCGCCGCGCGGCTACGCCATTCTCCACCGCGAGCACCACGCCTTCTCAGACACCGAGAAGGATCCGCACGCCCCCTCCTTCCACCCCAACGCGCTGCGGATGATGCTCCACACGAAGAAGCGCTATGACGACTACGCCTATGACCGGAAGCAGCCCGAGCCGCGCTTCCTCGGGGGCTACCCGGAATGGCCGCTCGTGGACCGGACGCTTGGCCAGTCCTGGGTCATGCGTCTCGCCTGGGGCGCGCTCTACACCGCCTTCTACGTCGCCTTCGCCACCAGCCCCTGGCAGTTCCTGTTGCTGCCCATCCACTTCGTCATGGGCCCGGTGCACGGAGCCATCGTCAACTGGTGCGGCCACAAATATGGCTACCGCAACTTCTCCAACGGCGATGACTCGCGCAACACGCTGCCGGTGGACATCCTCTGCATGGGCGAGCTCTTCCAGAACAACCACCACAAGTACGGGATGAGCCCCGACTTCGCCGCTCGCCGCTGGGAACTGGACCCCACCTGGCAGGTGATGCGTGTGCTCGCCCGGCTTGGAGTCATTCACATCGCCACGCCCCAGCGCGCCGTCTACCCCGAGCCCGAACGCCTCGGCGAGACGACCTGAACCCCCCTGGCCGCCTCAAACGGCCTCGCGCCGCGCTCCACTCAGCGCCCATCCGATGGCGCCACCCTGCAGGTCGATCGCGATATGGATGAGGATGGGCCAGAGCAGGGATTCGGTGGTCGCGTAGAGCGCGCCGAGGAGCAGGCCGACGGCCGTGGATTTCACCACCCCGGCGGCCCCCTGGTAGAGGTGGGCGAGACCGAAGACGAGCCCCGTGAGGATGACGGCGGGCCAGACTCCGAAGAACACCGCCGCGTACCAGAGCAGGAAGCCGCGGTAGAGCACCTCCTCGCAAATGCCCGCGGTGACCGAGAGCGCCTGGAAGGTCCGGTACTCGCGTGAGGTCTGGGGAAGGAGGGTCGAAACAGAGCCCATCTGTGCGGCGAGTTGCGCGCGTCCCGCGTCGTCCAGGCGGTTGATGACGTGCCACTGGGAGAGCAGGAGCAGCAGCGCGAGCACGGTGGCGCCAGCACCGACCAGCGCCCCCGTGCCGCCCGAGAACACGAGCCCCAGCAGGGACCCCGGCCGGTTGGCGCTCCCCCAAAGGAGCAGCGTGAGCAGGACAAGGGACCACAGCGTCAACATCGTCAGGAGGTAGTCCCTCATCCTCGCGTCGGGTCGACCCTCCGCCGTGGCGCGCACGAGCACCCGTTGACTCCACGAGCCATAGAGGGGGAAGGCGACGACGAGCCCAACGGCCATCAGGTGGTCCAGGCTCGAGAGCATCATCGTCCACTCCGTCGCGCCGGGGCGCGCTTCCGGGTTGCGTCTCCGAGTCCCGCTTCACGCGCGGGAGTGAGGATCAGCGTCACCGCGTACAGCGCGTCCTCCTTTCCGGCATCGCCCGTGGAGGTCAGCATCGTATGAATCGCGTCCAGGTGTTCATTGAGCTGGCGGAGCTTCTGGGCGCTCAGTCGGACCTTCGCGCGCACCGCCATGAGCTCGCGCTCGGGTCCGTCCCGCCGCAGCCCACTGGCGAGAATGGCCGCGGCGACCTCGCGAGTCGTGAGGCGCAGCATCGCCTGGCTCGCGCGCACCGCCGTCCGGACCTCTCCCGGGGAGGCGGGGGCGTCCGTCAGCTGGAGACCCTCGGGGTGTATGGCATAGAGCTTCTCGCGGCTCCTGCCCTCGCCCACCTCGCCGGCCACCCGCACCACTCCAGCGCGCTCCAGGACGTCCAGGTGGTGGTACAGGGCCTGCCGGCTCCTCCCGAGCCGCTCCGCCAGGACACGGACCGTCGCGGGGCCTTCAGCAAGCGCCCCCAATACCTCATGTCGCGCGGGTGAAGCGAGTGCCGCCAGCGCCCGCCGACCCGTCCGGGCGGAGTTCCGAGGGAGTGTCATGGCGGGCATCGTAACGCGCCATCATTCCAAATTCCATGTTTTATGGAATGAACCACCCCGGCGGCGTCTTCTCGACCCCGCGCCTACGCCGCGAGGGCCGCCAGCACGTCGGCGGTGTCCACCACGCGGCCGAACTCGGTCGCCAGGGTGGCGAGGTGCACGCGGTGCATGGTGTCCGCGTCGAACAGGGTGCCATCCGGTGCCCGCTGCGCCCAGGTGTGGCAGGCATCCCCCACCACCACCAGGTCGAAGCCCAGATTGGCCGCCATGCGCGCGGTGGTGGAGACGCACATGTCCGTGGCGATGCCGAAGAGGACGACCTGCCGCACTCCGGCCGCATGCAGGCGTTCCTCCAGGTCGGTGCCGATGAAGGCGCTATTGACTGTCTTGGTGAGCAGCGGCTCGCCAGCGAGCGGCTCGAAGCCCGGCTTGAGCGCGTTGCCCGGCTGCCCCAGGCGCAGTGGCGAAGTGGGAGAGGGACTGTCATGGCGCACGATGACGAGTGGCCGCCCGGAGCGCCGCCAGGCCGCGAGCAACCGCAGTCCGTGAGCTTCCATGTGGGGGTTGTTGCGTGGGCCCCAGGACGGGTCGTCGAAGCCCTGCTGCACGTCGATGGAGATGAGCGCTGCGCGGTCGTGGAGTTCCATGTGCTTGCTCCCGTGGGTGGGGAAGCGGCACCCTAGGGAGGAAGGCCGCCGGTCGACAGGTGGCGAAGTGCCGGTCCGCCGGCGGAGTGCCGGTGGGCGCCGGGAACGGGTCCACCCGAGGAGGGAGACGACAGACATGGCGCTGGACGAGCTGGACGGGCGCATCCTGGCCCTGCTGGAGGCCAACGGGCGGGAGTCCGCCACCAAGCTGGCGGCGAAGGTGGGCCTCTCGCGCTCCGCGGTCCAGGAGCGCGTGGCCCGGCTCGAGCGCGACGGCATCATCCAGGGCTACACCATCCGGCGGGGCAGCGGCGGGCCCCCGGCCGGGGTGGACGCCTACCTCTTCGTTCGGTTGGACGGGCCGGCGTGCCCCCGCGTGGCTCCCCTGGTGCGCGAGCTGCCGGAGGTGCTCAGCGTCGAGTCGCTCGCCGGCGAGCTCGACATGCTCATCCGCGTGCGCGTCCCCGACATGACGGCCCTGAATGCACTGCGCGAGCGCGTGGCCCGCCTCCCCGAGGTGCGTACCGTCACCACCGCACCGGTGCTCGCCGTGCACCTGGACCGGCGCTGACACCACCGACCTTGTCGGCCTCCTCTCGAGCGAGCGGAGTCGCTAGGACTCGTCGCACGACAACCGGGCGTTCGCCCAGTCGGCGTGGTCGAAGTTCTTGCCGTCGCCGCCATCGGTGACCTGAAGGCTCAGCATGCGCACGCCGGAGACGCCGACGGAGAGCGGCCTGGCCGGTCCTTTGCCCCGGATGACGCCGCTGTCATACAGCACCCCGCCATCACCGAGCACCTTGAAGGTCACCGAGCCCGTCTGAGTGGTTTCGTCGTCGAGCCCGATGTCGGCCGTGAAGCTCTGGCAGTTCCGGCCGAGGTAGATCGACACCTCCGAGGGCGCGTGCGTGCCCAGGCCCTTGGCGTAGGTGACTCCTCCCATGGACAGCGGATTGCCGTCGTCACTGGCCGCCTCGCCGTTGGACCGGTCTCGTTCGACCGGGCCGTACCCATTGGTCTCGGAGAGGAACGGAAGAGCGCTGACGTAGGGGCTCCCGGTGGGTGCTGGCGGCAGAACGAAGGCCCGCAGGGCCTGCTCCACATGCACCCGTGGCGTGCCCGCCGCATCGCCGGGCAACCGGAACTCCGCCGCGATCGGAAGGTCGATGTTGCCGAACCTGCCGTTTCCACCCCCCGGATCGAGCCGGACCGTCCAGCGCCCCTGGAGGCTCTCCCCGGGAGCCATGGAGGACCGGGTGAGCTCCTCGCCCAGGGACGACCAGCCGATGGGAGGACGAACGCTGAATGTGACGTCGCGGATCGACGTGCTCGCCGGAGCGGTGAAGGTGCCGGAGACCTCCAGGATGGACCCGCTCTCGACATCCACCGGCCCGGTCGGCGTGACGGTCAGCCCGCTCGGAGGAACCTGCCGGATGGGCTCGTCGCAGGTCTGTCGGCCCGGGCTATAGCGGCAGATGATCGCCGCGAACCCGCCGTGGCGGCGCACGTTCACCGATAGCGTGTTGAACGAGCCCATGATCCACCGGTCCCTGAGCACGTCGGTGCGCTGCTCGCCAGCGTCGTCGCGGACCACCTCCACGAGCCACTGGCCCGCGCCGAGGAAGCGCAGCGGCGCGGAGACCGTCCGCGGCTCACCGGCCGCGATCGCCCCTACGAACCACCGGTCCCCCCTGCGCCGGGCGATCACCGCTTCGTTGCTGGGGTTGCCCGCCACGAACCGGGTCTCGTCCCACGCCGTCGGAACCTGGTTGAGGAAACGCAGCGCTTGCGGATGGCGCTCGTAGACTTCCGGCTTGTCGGCGAGATGCTGCCATCCGGACTCGTAGGCCACCGACAGCGCCACTTCGTGTGCGATCGACGCCTCCCGGTTGGCGGCCTCGAAGGTGACCGGGGTGTAGTCCATCGAGCCGACCACGTTGCGGGTGAAGACCTGCACGGGGTTGGTGTTCGGCGACGGCCAGTTCTCCGCACCCCGGACGGCCTCCATGGTCATCACGTGCGGCCAGGTGCGCGCCAGACCATGTGGGATCGTCGAGCCGTGGAAGTTGATCATCAGCCGCAGCTGCGCGGTCCGCTCCAGCACGGCGTCGTACCACTGGTAGCGCGACTGGGAGTCGGACTCCATGAAGTCGACCTTGACGCCCTTGACGCCCCAGGACCGCACCAGCGGCAGCCAGGAATCGCGCTCCTGAGGAGTGTCCAGCCGGGTCCAGTGGAACCACAGCAGGATGTCGACCCCCTTGGCGCGTGCGTAGCGGGTCAGCTCGGGTACCCAGGTGCTGCTCCAGCCCTCGTCGACCAGGACGTAGGACCAGCCGTTGCGCGCGGCGAAGTCCACGTAGGCCTTCTGCCGTTCGAAGTTGCCCGGGCTCGAATTCTCGCTCAACCAGGACCAGGCGGACTTGCCGGGGTGGATCCACGAGGTGTCGGTGAACCGGGCAGGGGAGGCGAGGTCATCCACCAGGGTCGACCCGGTCACCGTCGCGAGGTCGCCGATGATCGCGGTGCGCCAGGGGGTCCGCAGCGCTCCCGGGGAGTGGACCTGCGCGTCGGCCAGCACGACCTGGTAGGAGCCGGAACCCTTGTGCACGAGCCGGCTGCCCGCATAGCGGCCGTCCACATCGGACTCGGTGAGCAGCACGAAGCTGTCGCCGACCTTGAACAGGGAGGGGTAGCCGTAGTCACGGGCCGGCGCGGCGCCCGCCGTTGTCTCGATCCGGGCCTGCTCGTACTGCGCGTTGTAGGGCAGGAGCCACGCGGTGGAGGTGGCCGGCACCGAGAACGCGGACGCCTCTCCCGTCACCGTGACCCCGGTCGGGTCGGGAACCTCGTAACGGTAGGCGACTCCGTCCGCGGAGACCCGTACGAGCAGATCCAGACGCGCACCGTTGGCGTTCGCGAAGGCCAGCCGTGTCTCGGTCATCAACGACGAGCGTACGCGCCGTTTCCCGGTCGTCATGGCGTACTGCTCGAGCACCGTGCGATCGCTGCGCCCCAGCGGGCTCAGCCCCCGGGTGAGATCGGCCTGGGTGGTTTGCAGACCCACCGCCGCCGGAGCAAGGACCGTCTGGACGCCCCGGAACGCGGACAGGGTCAGTGTTCCGCTCGAGGGATTGAGCTCCACCCTCGCGGAGGGTGCACCCACGTTGGGCGCGGTGATCGTCCAGGATCTCTCCGCGATGATCGTCCGGATGGGGTTTTCAGCGGCGAAGCCGATCGCCGGGACCGCGGTGTTGAGCACGAGCGCCGTAGCAGCTCCGGCGACCCGCGAAGACTTGATTCTCGATAGCGGTGTCCGCTTCAACTTGTTCTCCAATGCTCGACGGTGGGAATTCCTGGCATCACCGTGAAATCATGGAGAACAGCTCCTTCGGTGTCGAGCTGTGAAGATGCAGGGGATGCGTTCCGCACGACACCCGACACAACGACAGCCCGAATCTGGCTGCCGTTTCGTTGGCCTTGCCACGCCGAGGACTTCTCCGGCGTGGCGTTCTCATTTCCAGCGTGCCTCGTTTCACTTCAACGGCAGAGACACATAGGACGGGCTGCTCGTCGATGAGGAGAACTTCATCGTGGAGAAGCTCGGCGCCTTGTCCGCGTAGAGCGGATCGACGGTATCGATGACGAGCGAGAGGCGATGGCCGCTTGGAACGTCATAGGCCGTCGCCGGGAAGTCCACATCCACGGTATGGGGCTGGCCAGCGACGGCGTCTCGGAGCGTGACCGCGACGTGCGTGACGAGGCTCCCCGTTCCTCCCCAGTCCGTATCATAGAGGTAGGCGATGACTGTCGTCTGCCCGGAGCTGCCCGGAGTGACGGTCAGGCGCAGGTGCGCGGCTCCGCGCACGCGTTGCGGACTCGTCAGCCAGTCCGATTGCCAGACGCCCGCGTTGGACCGGTCCACCGCCGGAATCCACGCCATGGGGGGTTCACCCGTGATGGCCTCCACGCCGTTCGTCAGCATCAACAGGCCTCCGTTGGCGACGGTGTCATCGCCCGCGACAATCGTTGCGCTCCAGTCCGTCTGCGAGCCCGCCGCGAGTTCGCCCTCCTTGCTCCACCAGTGCACATCGCTCAGGTTGTAGCGCGCGGTGCTCGTCGAGACAGTGCTCCACGACGGGTACGACTCATAAGAGCCCTGGCCCCGGAGCTGGAGCTGAACCGGGTTCTCCGAGGCGATGCCCGTGTTCACGCCACGCAGGTACTGGTCGAACCAGCGACGCGTGCTCGTCCAGGCGTCATTGGGCAGGCCGAGGATGCCGGTCAGCTCGGCGATGGCGTGGTCACCCGGGCGGAGCTCCAGCCGCTTCGGACCCGACAGCCGGGTGAAGAAGTCGGTGAGTTGATTCGGCCCGAAGAAGCTGTCGCCGTACGCGTTGGCCATGAGGATTGCGGGGCGGTTCGCGTTGATACGCTCCAGGTACGTCGCGGCGCTGCGCACCTGGGCGTAGGCGATGATGTCGGGTACGTTCTGGTTGGCGAAGAAGTCCGAGAGGGCTTGCTGCAGCTCCGCCGACGGCCGTCCCGTCAGCTGCGCCGAGAGCGCCAGCAGCCCGGCGCTCTGCAGATGGCGCGTCTGGTTCGAGAACAGCGAGTACGTGAGGTCCGTCCAGCCGCTCAACGCGGCCACGGCGCGGATGCGCGAATCGAAGGCCGAGCCAATCAGCGCCATCCCCGCGCCATAGGAGACGCCCGCCGCACCGATGCGAGCCGGATCCGCGGGGGTGTTGACGAGCGTCCAGTTGATGACTTCGGTCAGGTCGCCGATGTCCTTGGGCCCCGCCGTGTCGATGGCGCCCCCCGACGCGTAGAAGCCTCGCGGGGTGTACGAGACCACCACGTACCCGGCATCGGCGAACTGCTGTGCCTGCACGAAGTACTCCAGGTTGGGCATCGCCCAGCTGGTGATGAAGATGATGGCCGGGTACCGCCCCGGCGTATCCGGCGTATAGACGATGCTCTTGAGATTCACTCCATCTCGCGTGGTGATGTCGACGATACGCAGGGACGAGGACGCGGACGCGGGAGTGGCGATAATGCACAGCGATAGAACCGCGGATACTGCGATTGCACGCAGCCAGGACATGCACTCCTCCTGCAGGGGGTAGTGGTCGGACACGACACTGACAGGTAGATGCGGATTTGAATGTCAATCCAAAGTCATCGATTCACAGACTTCGCCCTATTCGCTTCGGTGCCAGCAACTCGCCGGACCGCAGCTCCGATAAATGGCGATCCTAGAGGGGTTGGCTCTGTTTCGCCCCCTCCCAAAGGAGGGGCGTCGCAGCCGCGCGGCCATGGGTCATGAAGGAATGGCTGGGAGTCGCCCGGTTCCGTGGACACCCGAGAGATGATGGGATGGGAGCGGCATGCGCCTTGGTTTCCCCATGCTGGCCGTTCCCGCCTGCCTCTTCGTGGCGGACTCGGTCATGGAGCAGTTGGACGATGAGCCATCCCTCATCCGCGGTGCGCGTACGGTGGCGCGGTGCGCAGGCGGGGGTCCTCCACCGGCCTGCCTACGGCGAAATGGTAGAGCGTCTGGAAGCGACGGTCCTGGAGGCCCAGCACGCGGTGCAGCGCATTAGGCGAGCGTCACCTCGACCGGGTCCTGGGGAATGGTTCGGGTCATCCCCATCCCGGTGATCACCGTCGGGTGTCGAGGCCCAGCAGCCGGTCGAGGGGGCACACCCGGGTGATGGCCGTCTCGGCCAGGAGTGCGCCGCCCATCATCGCGACCAGTCCCGGCAGCCGCCCCTGGCGACCGCGCATCCGAAGTAGCCTGCTGGAGAGCGCCTCACCCCCCACCCGCCCAATGCCCGGGAGCCGGAGCCGCCCTACCGTACCCGCATGCTGGGACGAACACTTGGCATGGGATTGCTGGCTGGGGCCGCCGGCGTGGCATTGATGACGTTGGGAGAGAAGCTCGAGCAGCGCTTCACCAGGCGACCGAACTCGTACGTGCCCGCACACACACTGGAGCGGCTCCTGAGGCTACCGCACAGGCCGGACCGCGATCGCTGGGGGCTCAACCATTGGACATGGCTCCCCCCGGCTTCCAGGCCGCAGCCCGGTCTGTTTCGAACTCACTCCAGGCGCAATGCACCTGACACCGTGGCGGCCCCGTTGGGCTCCCTGCCTCAGATGGGGTCGAGGTCGATGTCACAGCCGATCTTCTCGCCGAGCGTCGCCAGCTCCTCACGCATCCTGCGGGCGCTCGTGCCCTGCGGAAGGGTGATGACGCCCTCGAGCACGAAGAGCGGCGTCCCCGCGAAGGGCGCCGACTCGATCCGCGTCTCCAGTTCCTCGATATTGATGGAGTGCTGACGGAGGAGCGCGGTCACTCGGGAGGCGATGCCGGGCTGATCGTTGCTGTAGACCTTGAGCCGGTAGGGGACGCGGCCGGAGGCGCTGGAGGTGGCGGCGGCCGCCTCATACATCTCGAGGCGGAGCCCCATCCCGGTGCCTTCGCTCTCGAGCTTGCTCCGGAGCGAGGCGAGCGACTCGGGGGGGCCCTCGATGAGGGCCAGCAGGGCGAAGTGGCCGCGCAGATTGACCATGCGGCTGTCGGCGAGGCTGGCGCCGACGTCATACACGTGACGGGTGAGATCGGCGACGAGCCCAGGGCGATCGGGACCAACCGCGGTGACGATGAGCTGAGGCATGGCCGGGACCATACAACCCTGCTCGGGGGCTCGAACGCGCATTCAGCGCGGAGTGGGCTCGACCTGTCAGAAGCGGACGTTCCGTCGTCCTGTCCGAGGTTTTTTTGTCGTTCGAAGCCACCAGCGGCGCACTCTGGTGGCGGGCCTGCTGCTGCTCCTCTTCCTCGCGGCGGGGCAGCATGCGCTTTGGCTTCTCCTGGGCCACCCCTCCCCGCGGCACCTCACAGGTTGCGGTGGAGCCGCTCCTGTGCCTTCACGATGGCCGCGGTGCGGGTGGTCACGTCGAGCTTGGCGAACACGTTGCGCAGGTGCCACTTCGTGGTGGAGAGCGCCACGTTGGAGCGCTCGCTGATCTCCTGGTTGCTCAGCCCCTGCGCGAGCAGCTTGAGCATCTGGAGCTCGCGCTCGGTGAGCGGCTCGAGCGGCGCGCTGGGGGGGGGCGCGAACTCATGCGGCTCACTCCTCCCCGCCGAGAGCACGTCCTGGAACCGCTCGGTGTACCGGGAGGGCAGCACGTGGCTCAGCTTCCGCTGGGTGGCGGCCGCGACGATGACCTCCTGTAGCCCCGGCGTCTCGTCGAACACGCCGCGGTTGAAGCCGAACCGCTGCACCAGCGCGATGCCCCGGTTGAGCGCGGCGAACGCCGCCGTGGGGTCTCCGGCACGCCAGTGACATACCGCGATCGCCGCGAGCAGCGAGCTCTCCCGGCACACGTAGCCCACGTCATGAGCGCTGGCACGCAATGTCTCCAGCAGCGCATGCGCCTTGCCGTACCGCCCGCGAGCCATCAGCACCCACGCCTGCGCGAGCCCGAGCCGCTCCCAGGTCTCGTCGTAGAAGCGCCGCTCGCTCCACTCTCCGCGCCGCATGCGCTCGCCCAGGCCAAATTCCTGCGCCACCGCCCTCATGCGCTCCGGTGCCTGCTCCATCAGGCAGAGCCGGATCTTCTCGCCGCAGACATGGGCGAGGAAGCGCGTCTGGTGACCGCACTCGAGGACGCTGTGGAGATAATCCAGGAGCTGCCAGGCCTCCGTGTTCTTCCCGCGGATGGACTTGATTCGGGCCAGCACGAGGTAGGCCATCGCGAAGGTCTCGAACGCGGGCGCCTGCGGCAGTAGCGGCAGCACCTCGGTGCAGAGCGCCTCTGCCTCGTCGAGCCGGTTCTGCTCGTAGCGGGTGCTTGCCAGTGCCGTCGCCGCGTTCACCCACACCGGGTTGCGCCGGCCGCGGCTCTCCCGTGCGAACGCCGCTTCGCACCGCTCCGCCGCGTCCTTCATGTTCCCCTGCGCCCGGTCCGCCAGCGCGATGATGACGTCCGTGTAGCCGTTGATGAAGGGGCTGTTGAGTCCCTGCAGGGTCTCTCGCGCGCTCAGCGCGAGCCGGCGCATCGCATCGAACCTGTTCATCCGGAGCGCCTGGTAGGCCTTCGCCGCCAGCAGCGCGCCCGCCATGAAGACGTCCGGGTCCTCATGACCCGACCACGCGTCCAGCTCGGTGCTGGAGCCCGGGGCCGAGCCGGACAGGATGGAGTGGAGCAGGGTGAGGCGCTCGAGCTGCTTCGACAGCCGCTCGCGCACCGGGTCGGTCGTGACGTACGCGGCGGCGAGGCGGTGCTGGGCGTCCTGCAGCGCCGATGAGGCCTGTGTGTAGCGCCGGGACAGGATGAGGCACGCGATGTGTGCCACGCAGATCGCCGGCGAGCGGATGAGCTCCTCCTCCGTCAGCTTCTCCGTCCAGTGGAGCACGGAGGCGATCTCCCCCTCGCGCATCCACGCCTCCGCGCAGCGCGCCGTGAGCTCGAGGCACCAGCTCCGGTCGCCAGAGGCGAACGCGTGCTTCAGTGCCTCGTCCGGCCGCTGGTGCTCGGCGAACCACGCGCTCGCCGCCCGATGCAGCCAGGGAATGCGGTCGCCGAAGTCGCACGCGAGCTGGGTCCTCAGGAAGTCGAGGAACAGGGCGTGGTACCGGTACCACTGACGCTGGGGATCGAGCGGCTGGATGAAGAGCTGCGCCCGCTCGAGGTTCGCCAGCAACGCCGGGCCATGGGTGATGCCCAGGAGCGCGTTGCAGAGGTCCCCGTTGAGCTGGTCCACCACCGAGCTCAGCACCAGGAACTCGTGCACCTCCTCGGTCTGCTCGCGCAGCACCGCGTCCGCGAGGTACCTCGCCACGTCGCGGTTGGAGCCAATGGTCCTGCGCAGTGCATCACCCACGCTCGCGTGCTCGCCCACCGAGAGCAGCGCCAGCTTCACGCCAGCGACCCATCCCTCGGTGCGGGAGAGCAGGTACTCGACGTCATCGGGCGCGAGCTCGGCTCCACACAGGCGCTGTCCCAGCTCGCGGATGGCCTCGCCATCCAGGCTCAGGTCGCGGCTGTCGAGTGTCACCAGTTGCTCGGTGAGCTTGAGCTTCGCCAGGTCCAGCTCGGGCAGGTTGCGTGACGAGACGATCCAGTGGACGTGCGGCGGCGAGTGCTCGAGCAGGTACGAGAAGGCCCGCACCAGCGCGCGCTCGCGCAGCACGTGGAAGTCATCGAGCACCACCACCAGCTCGCGTCCCAGGTTCCACAGGCTCCGCAGCACGACGGACATGGCGTGGTCGAGCGGGAGCTCCACCTGCGCGTCGAGCTGACTCGCGATGTACGCGTCGAAGTCCGGGGCGGCCCGGCGAATCGCCCCCACCAGATACGAGAAGAACCGCTCGGGCGCGTTGTCCAGCTCATCGAGCGACAGCCAGGCGAACAGCCGCTGCGCGCGCGCCTCATGGTACCACTGCGTCAGCAGCGTCGTCTTGCCCCAGCCGAGCGGCGCGGTCACCAGCACCAGCTTTCCGCTGACGCCGCGGTCCATCTTCCTCAGCGGCGCGCCACGCGCCACCAGCACGGAGGTCGTCTGCGGCGGAGAGAGCTTCGTCGGCAGCAGGTGCGAGAGATGTTCGCCGAACGGTGCCGCATGCTCCGCGACGTCCATCAGGAAAGGCGATGACGCACGACGACTCCTCGTTGCGGTTCGAAGGCTCGGCATTGACACATCCCCCTGGGCCGATTGATTTCTGGGTCAATTAGACCATGGATTCCGGGATTTCGCCCTTATTTCGTGGAAATAGAGTTTTACAGTCCTTGTGATGTGATGCGTCATCCGAGGGGTCGGTTTGCCCAAGACGCATTGCGTCAACAGGGGTTTTCGCGAGCCGGTGGGGGTGTTTCCCCTCCCTTTGGTGGGGGCGATGTCGCGGCGTCGCTTGGTACTCCCCGTCCGTTGCGGTCCGAACTGCAACGCTTACCCCGCCGAGGAGGTCCACCTATGGGTACCCAGCAAGTGGGCGCGAGCCTGAGCCGATGGCGCGCTCGAGTTGCTTCGTTGTGCGCCGCCGTATCGATGTTGGTTTCGGCCAGTGCCGCCGCCCAGACGCCATCGTTCATCGAGTTCGATAGCGCGCACGTACGTCCGATGGCCCTCTCGCCAGACGGGACGCGGCTCTTCGCAGTCAACACGCCGGACAATCGCCTGGAGGTCTTCTCGGTCACCGCCTCCGGCCTGTCGCTCATCGCCGAGGTGCCGGTCGGCCTCGAGCCGGTCTCGGTCGCCGTGCGCGGCAACACCGAGGTGTGGGTGGTCAACCACCTCTCGGACAGCATCAGCGTGGTGAGCCTGGAGGGGACTCCGCGCGTGGTGCGTACGCTGCTCGTCGGCGATGAGCCGCGCGACATCGTGTTCGCTGGCAGCAAGGGCTATGCGTTCATCACCACCGCGCACCGTGGCCAGCACCGCACCGACCCGTCCATCGCCTCCGTCCCCGGCGCGGGCGACCCGCAGCTCACCACACCCGGCGTGGGCCGCGCGGACGTCTGGGTCTTCAACCCGGCCTCCCTGGGAACGACGCTGGGCGGCACGCCCGTGCGCATCGTGACGCTCTTTGGCGACACGCCGCGTGGCCTCGCCGTCAGCCCGGACAAGAAGACGGTCTATGCGGCCATCGCCCAGTCCGGCAACCAGACGACGACCGTCAACATGGACAGCGTGTGCGACGGGTTCGAGAAATCGGGCATGTGTCTCGTCTTCCCCGACACGTGGCCGTGGGGGAACAACCTCCTTCCGGGCGGTCTGCCCGGTCCGCGGACGAACGTCGCGGGCGCGAAGGCGCCCGAGACCGGCTTGATCGTCAAGTGGAACAGCACCACCGGCCAGTGGGAGGACACGCTCGGCCGCAACTGGAACAACGGCGTGCGCCTGAACCTGCCCGACAAGGATGTCTTCGCCATCGACGCGGACAACCTGCAGGAGAAGGCCTTCTACACGGGCGTGGGCACGACCATCTTCAACCTGGCCACCAACCCGAAGACGGGTGTGGTGTACGCGACCAACAGCGAGGCCAACAACCTCACGCGCTTCGAGGGTCCCGGCGTCTTCGGCGGCAGCACGGTGCAGGGCAACATCGCGAAGATGCGCATCTCCGTCATCTCCGGGGGAACGGTCTACCCCCGCCACCTCAACAAGCACATCGACTACTCGAAGCTGGCCAACTCCCCCGGGTTCGATCCCACGGCCAAGAATCACAGCCTCTCCACCCCGACGGAGATGGCGATCTCGAGCGACGGCACGAAGCTGTACGTGGCCGCGTTCAGCTCGAACAAGGTCGGTGTCTTCGATACCGCGGCGCTGGAGGCCGACACCTTCAACCCGAAGACCGCGAGCGCCAACTACATCCCGGTGAGCGGCGGCGGCCCCAGCGGTCTGGTGCTGGATGAGGCTCGCAACCGCCTCTACGTGATGACCCGCTTCGACAACGCGGTGAAGGTCATCGACCTCGCCACCAAGAAGCAGTTGGCCTCGGCCGCTCTCTACAATCCGGAGCCCGCCTCTGTCGTGGAGGGCCGTCCCTTCCTGTACGACGCGAACTTCTCCTCCGCCAACGGCGAGGCGTCCTGCGCCAGCTGCCATATCTTCGGCGACAAGGACGAGCTCGCCTGGGATCTGGGCAACCCGGACGACGAGGTGTCCTCCAACCCCATCGACAAGCGCCTCGCGAGCGATCTGGCGATCGGCGCGTTCCAGCTGCTCACCGGTCACCCGGGCTCGCCCATCAACGGCACCGGCGACCAGCACCAGTTCCACCCGATGAAGGGGCCCATGACGACGCAGACCCTGCGCGGCATGGCGAACTCGGGCGCCATGCACTGGCGGGGTGACCGCTCGAACGGCTTCTTCGGCATCAATTCGGACGCGGAGGACGTGTCGTTCAAGAACTTCATCGTGGCGTACGAGGGGCTGCTCGGCCGCGCCTCGATGCCCACCGAGGAGGAGATGAACAAGTTCACCGCCTTCCAGCTCCAGGTTCAGCTGCCGCCGAATCCCATCCGCAAGTTGGACAATTCGCTCACCACCGCCCAGCAGGCCGGCCGCGACTTCTACTTTGGCAGCCGTCGCGTGGACGGCCTCGCGATTGGCTCGGACACCGGCTTCAACTGCAACGGCTGCCACACCATTGACGCCTCGCAGGGCTTCTATGGCACCGACGGCCGCTCGAGCTTCGAGGGAATCAGCCAGATCATGAAGATTCCCCACGTGCGGAACATGTACACGAAGGTCGGCATGTTCGGCTTCCCGGACAGCAGCTTCTTCCAGCATCCGGAGACGGGGCAGATGGGAGACCAGATCCGCGGCTTCGGCTTCACGCATGACGGCGCGGTGGACACCCTGTTCCGCTTCTTCAGCGCCATCGTGTTCTCCAACACCGGCGTCGGTGGGCCGCTCGTGGGTTTCCCGGGCGACAACGACCGCCGCAACGTGGAGGCCTTCATGCTGGCGGTGGACTCCGACCTGGCGCCCATCGTGGGCCAGCAGGTGACGCTCACGTCGACGAACGCCGCCGCCGTGGGCTCGCGCATCGACCTGCTCATCGCGCGCGCCAAGGCGCCGTTCGTGTCGAAGGTCCTGGGCGGCTCCACCTACGAGGCCGACCTGGTGGCGAAGGCGGTCGTGGGCGGCAAGCAGAAGGGCTTCCTCTACGATCGCAGCGCGGGGACGTGGAAGCCCGACGACGGCACCGCGAACATCACCACCACGGCCCTCCGCGCGCTGGCGACCAAGGCAGGCCAGGAGGTGACCTTCACCGCGGTTCCGCCGGGCTCTGGTGTGCGCATCGCGATCGACCGCAACCTGGACGGCAAGCTCGACGGCCAGTAGCCGGCGAGTGAGGCAGGTCTCCCTGCCCGTCATGCCCCGCCCCCGGTTGTCCTACCGGAGGCGGGGTTTCTTTTCCAACGCAACTGGAACTCGAGCTCATCCACGCCCCCTTCGCGTTCGTGCTCGATGTTGAAGAGCGCATCCGCGGGGATGCGCAAGCGCTCGCCGGCAACCTGGATGCTGAAGGCCTCACCGGCCTCGATGGCATCCGCCAACCTCCTCAGTTTGGCGACGAACTCCTTCCGCGGATAGCGCTTCTCGATGTCTCGCTCCGGGCGCTTTGGCATGTCTTCTCCACCTGGTTCATTCGTGGTGCGGAGCAGAGGTTGCCGGGAATCGTGCTCGGGGTACAGCCTTCGCGTGACCGTGCTGGGCCCAACGGAGCGCGGCGCCAGGCGTGGGCCAAGAGGAGCCAACCCCCTCCGAGCGAGACGTGCTGCGTGTCGGGGCTCGGACGTAGCGCTCACCGGCCTGCCCCCGCTCGTCGGCTCCCGACCCATTGCGGACGTGGGCCGCCAGACTGAAGGTATCGGGTGAAAGGTTCCGCTCTGATGCCCCTGAGTTGGTCGGCTCCAGGCGCTGTCGGAGGGACAGGCGGGCGAGGCACGGCTCGCTGGGCTCGCAGCGGCGCCGAAAAGGCGAGAAGCGGACCCATCGAAGAAGGAGAGACGCCATGAGCTACATTGATGGATTCGTTATCCCAGTGCCCGTCGCGAACAAGGACGCCTACCGGGCGATGGCCGCCAAGGCCTTGCCGCTGTTCAAGGAATATGGCGCGACCCGCGTCGTCGAGTGCTGGGGCGACGATGTGCCCGATGGAAAGGTCACCGATTTCAAGGGGGCGGTGAAGGCGGAAACCAGTGAGACGGTGGTCTTCTCGTGGATCGAGTGGCCATCGAAGGCCGCCCGCGACGAGGGCAACAAGAAGATGATGGAGGATCCGCGCATGAAGGCGCTCGAGGGCATGCCTTTCGACGGCAAGCGCATGATCTACGGCGGGTTCTCGGTCCTGCTCGACTCCTGAGCAGGGAAGGTGTCACAGAACTCGTTGTGACACCTCGTGCTCTCCGCGTCGTCCCGGCACCGGTGCCTCCGCGGGAATCAGCCGGGCGTGGTGGGCGCATGCGTGCTCACCCGGCAGGAGGATGCCGGTGGCCAGCCCCAGCAAGTGCATCAGCGTGAGGAACGCCCACCCAGGTCCAGTTCCCACCGGCGGATTTCCAGCCGGGTCGAGCGTGGAAAGGGGTGGTGGTTGTTGTGCCATCCCTCGCCCCAGCTCAACACGCCCAGGAGCAGGCTGTTGAAGCCTTGCACCGTCCACCCGGGAGTACCGGAAGAGGTGGCGGCGGTTGCGGGGCACGAGGCGCGGGAGGGTCGCGGCGACGTGCCTTGCTACAGCGGGTCAGGTGTCCGTACCGAAGAACCGATCACCGAAATCGCCGATACCCGGCAGCATGTAGGCGTTTTCGTTCAGACGTTCCTCGATCGAGGACGTCACGAGTTTCACCTTGGGATGACGCCGACAGAGGGCGGTGATGCCCTCGGGCACCGTGAGCAGGTTGATGAAGACGATGTTTTCTTCGGGAACACCCCGCTCGAGGAGCACCTGGATGGCGGCGAGCGCGGACCCGCCCGTGGCCAGCATGGGGTCCATGAGCAGGATGTGGCGCCGGGCGATATCGTTGGGCAGGGACGAGTAATACAAACGCGGCAGCTTGGTGATCTTGTCCCTCTGGATGAGGATCTTGCCGATCCGGATGGACCTGCAGATCTCACGCAGCTCCGCTTCCATGCTCTCACCAGCACGGATCACGGAGACCCCGCAGATCTGCGGGGCGAAGCGCAAGCCGTCGTACTTCCTTCCCACGGGTGTTTCGACTTCCCACGACTCGAAAGGCAGGAAGTTCAGGCCCGCTTCGAGCAGCTGGCGGAAGATCCGCCGGGAATAGAAGACGATATCCTCCCGGCGCGCGGTCCGGTCGCGGATGATCGTGTGCAGCGCACGCAGCTGCTTCGTTTGAGGCAGCAGGTGCACGTTCTTGCCGAGATACTCTTGAATCGATGGGGTTGTCGTCGTGTCTGACATGGTGGCGAATCTCTCGATGCTCGGAGTTACTCCGTGGGCGGCTCCTCGAAGGACTTGGGCAGCTCCGGGGTGGTGGTGAATTGCGCGGCCGCGGAGCGGTAGATCGAGCGCCCCCCGGTTCGTTCCCAAACCCGTTTCAGTACATAGACCAGCTTGGGGTTGTGCTCCTCTTCCTCCTCGAACGACCGAGCCGCGATCTGCTCCCAATCCTGGCGCATCACCGGGTGCTGGACGGGATCGACCGCGTCCTTGAACGTCGCGTGCAGCGCCGCCAGCTTCGTCCTCCGCGGGAAGTCCGCACGGGAGAACATGATGCAAAGCATCCCGATCCAGAAGCTCTTGACGACGCCTTTGCGCTGCTCCTCGGGGAGCCGGTTGGCGATCTGCTCCATCGCGTGCAGCGATGTGATCAGGTGGAGGAGGACGAAGTTTCCTGGCATGGCCAGGTAGATCAGGGTCGTCACGTAGTACAGCTGCTCCCAGCTGGTGGAGACATCCTGCGCCTCGAGCCAGGCGGGGAGCTCGTAGATCAGTGGGTGCCCTTCCATGGACATCCGGGCGATCCGGTACTGCAGTCCCGACCGCGCGAGCTCGGGATGGATGCCCCCGGCCAGGCCGGCCGCGGTATCGGAGACCAGCGCCTCGGCCCAGCGATGAAGCGCCTCATGGTCACCCTGCCAGACGCCCGCGATGCGAAGCAGGGAGTCCACGGCCTGCTCGCCCTGGTAGCGGTCGCTCTTGACCGAGGCTCTCTCCGGGTGGCACGAGACATACGAGAAGGCCATGTAGGCCAAACCTTCGATCGTCATCCAGCGGTGGTTCACGTCCAGCGCCCATCCCAGGTGGATGGTGGCATGGGTGAAGGCTCCCACCCAGCCGGGAAGCAGCGTTGGGAGATACCGCCGCAGGAGCTCGTCCATGCCCAGCTCCTTTTCCTTCCGGTCGAAGAACTCACAATAGGAGGAGTAGCTGGTGCGCTTGCCAAAGAAGCGCTCCCAGTTGTCCTCCGAAATCGTATGCTTCGAGGTCCTCGGCGCCTCCAGGCCGTAGCCATAGGGCGTCAGCTTCGCGTAGTTGTCATAGTACGCCTTGATCTTCTCCGCGGATGCGCCAAGCCCCGCCAGGGCGACGACCGCATGTTTGACATGGTTGGTCAGATGCCCATTGAACTCGATATGGTGGGACTTGTCATTCAGCAGCTCATCGATCACTTGGGAATCAGTCATTGGGACTTGTCCTTGACGCGAGGGTTTTTTGCCGCCCGGGTCAGATAGACGCCGAACAGCACGATGACGACTCCCAGACACCGGGTGACAGTGGGGGCCACGCCCTGGTTCCGGTAATCGAGCAGGACAGCGGAAATCATCTGGCCGCTGATCACCAGAAGGGAGGCGTTCATCGCCCCCAGTCTGGGAAACACGTAGCTGTTGACGGCGACGAAGAGCGCTCCGAAGAATCCGCCGATATACGCGGACGCTGGTGCCTCGGGGATGACCTCGAACTTCCATCCTCCCAGCAGGAGAAGCGCCGGGGTGAGGAACAGGAAGCCGATGAGGTGGTTCCAGAGAGAGGCCTTGACGGAGCCGATCTCGGCACCCAGCCGCCCGTTGATCGCGCGGCTCGTGCCGATGACCGTACCATTGAAGAACGCGAGCAGGATGTAGGCGATCACCGGTTACGCTCTGCCAAAGATGATGAGCGCGCTTCCCGAGAGGATACAGAGCGCCACGAGGAAGTCCGTGGCGACGATACGCCGCTTGGGGGTGCGAAACAGTCCGAAGTAGTCAGACACGAGCCCGAAGAGCACCTGTCCGAGCAGCATGAGCGCGATGGTGCCGGAGAGTGACAAGCCGCTGTTCACCGTGACCGCGGCCAGAATCACCGTGAGCGTACCGGGGATACCTCCCAGGTAGAACCAGAGAGGTACCTTCGCGCGCTGCGGCTCCATCTCCTTTCCCGGGGAGCGGAAGAGCCTCGAGTACAGGACGACGAGGGCGAAAGCCGCTACCGCTCCCAGGCCGTGAGCCACCCAGGATGCGAACACCGGTGTGGTGTGCTTCGCCAGGAGGCTGTTGTAATTGATCATCAACGCGAGGAGCGCGCCTCCCGCCATCGCCAGCAACCAGTCCGTCGAACGGCCCCTCATGAACCCCGGCTCCCGTTCTCCGCCTGGACGCACTTCAGCACGTCATCGAAGCCATGGGCGATCCAGGTCGGGCTGGACGACTCCAGTTCCCGCAGGCTGTGTACGCCGTAGGTCACCGCGATCGAGCGCATGCCAGCCGCATGGGCCATGGACAGATCGTGGGTCGTATCTCCGACCATCACCGCGCGTTCGGCTGGGACCCCCAGCTTCTGCATGATCAGCTGGCCCATCTCCGGATGTGGCTTGGGCTGCTTCACCTGGTCCGCGCCGACCACCATGCTGAACGGCTCACGAAGCCCCGCCGCCTTCAACAAGGCGTCGGCGCTCGCGTAGAACTTGCTCGTTGCCACGGCCAGGGAAAGCCCCTGCGCGTGCAAGGTGGCCAATCCGTCCGCCACTCCGGGGAAGATCAACTGTCCCGCCCTGGGCAGGATGAGTTCCTTGTAGAAGACCTGATACTGCTTCACGCCCTGGGCCACCAGGCCGTCATCCAGCGGAACGCCCAGGAGCTTGCTGAACGCCCGCTCGAGCGGAAGCCCGATGGTCGCCCGGATGGCCGAGGGGTCCTGGCCCTGGATACCCATGGACGCGAAAGCCGCCGTGAACGTCTCGACGATCGCTCGGGGTGTATCCACCAATGTTCCATCCAGATCAAAAATAACGGCGTCTATCATCGCGGTCTCTCGGGATGTGAGGTTCTATTGAGACGGGGTTTCCCGGCGGTGCCGCGCGTGCGCCACCGCGAGACGGCCCGCCAGTTCCGCCGTGCTGATGAGGACCGACATGTTGGCCTTGGCGGATCTTCCCTCGGTGGCCTTGTCCACGGCGCGCATCAGGTACTTCGTGATGGCGTTTCCCCTGACGCCATCCTTCTCCGCGGTGAGCATCGCCTTCGAGATCACCGCATCGACTTCCCGGCTGTCGATGGCGTCTTCCTTCCGGATGGGAGTGGTGATCAGGATCGAGCTGTGGTTGCCCAGCGCCCAGTGCCATTCGATGGCGCGGGCGATCATCGCTTCATCATCCAGCCGGTGCGGGCTGCGGATGCCGCTGGAGATACAGTAGAACGCGGGGAAGTCGTCGGAGCCGTAGGAGATCAACGGCACGCAATGCGTCTCGAGGAACTCCATGGTCAGGCCCAGATCGAGGATGCTCTTCGCTCCCGCGCAGACGACCGCGACCTTCGAGCGGGTGAACTGGATCAGATCCGAGGAGATATCCATGGTCCGCTCCGCACCGCGATGCACTCCGCCGATGCCGGCCGAAGCGAAGAAGGGGATGTTCGCCAGGTCCGCCACGACGAGGGAGGAGGCAACGGTCGTCGCGCCCATCCCCCCTCCCGCCAGGACGACAGGCATGTCCCGGCTGCTGACCTTCGGGATACCCGGCGTCGACGCGAAACGCTCGATGTCCGCGTCCGTCATTCCAATCAGGATGCGGCCATCCGCGATACCGATCGTCGCGGGAACCGCACCTCCGGCCCTGACGGCGGCTTCCACCTTGCGGGCGGTGGCCGCGTTCTCCGGATACGACAAGCCGTGGGTGATGACATTCGACTCCAGCGCAACCACGGGCTGACCGGCGCTGAGGGCGTCCGAAACCTCCTCGCTGAACACCAGCGGGACGTTTCCATGGGAATTGCGGCGCATCGTCATTTCTCGTTTCGAATCAGGGTTCAGTAGTTGGGTGTTTTGCGCAGCAGGTCCTTGCGGTTCACGATCTCCGGAACGTAGACCCGCTCATTCCAGGCTTCCTTCTCCACGGGCTCGAGGGCGATCGAAATGACCCCCTCGTCGCATCCGAACGCGCTCTTCACTGCCTGGGTGACCGCCGCGACCAGCTCGGACTGTTTCTGCTCGCTGAGCGGCACAGGAAAGTACTTGATGTTGATGTGCGGCACGCTGCTCTCCTTCGTTGTTGCTGGTTTACTACCCCTCGGCCCGAAGACGGTAGCGAATCATCTTCAGGAGCTCTCCGATGCTCGGCTCCTTGAGCAGGCCGTAGTGATCGGCTTCGAGGTCCATGACAGCCGGAGCTTTCGCCGAGTACCCACTGCTGTTCTCGATGAACGAGTAATCGTCCCCGTGGGCCTTGAAGATCGTGATCGGAGCATTGATCTTCCGCTCCGCCAGCTCGCGGAACTCATACTTGAACGCATAGGTCTGCGCCACGATCTTGATGATCCTCTTCACCAGGTCCGGGTCGAGATTCTCGAATCTTCCACTGATGAAGGAAGCGAAGCTCTCCTCGTCCTTGGCGACCTTCAAGCACTCGTCCAGGGCGGGGCCGGTGATGCTCCCCGCGAACACCGAGTAGAGGATCGTCACATAGGCCTTGTTCTCATAGGTCGGCGCGCTGCCGTGGAGCGACTCGTCCTGTGCCCGGACCTTCGGCATCCCCGGGGCAATTAGGAACAGGTGCTCCACACGCTCGCCGGATTGCTCGAGTTGATAGGCGCTTTCGAAGGCCACCCGCGCGCCAAAGGAGTACCCCCAGAGCGTGTAGGGCCCCACCGGCTGAAGCCGCTTGATGAGCTTGATGTCCTCCGCGGCCATCTCCTTGATGGTGGGGTAGGGCGTCTCGTCCTTGTTGATGCCGTGCGCCTGCACGCCATAGAAGGGCCGCTCCGTTCCCATCTTGTTGGCGAGCAACCGCAGGTTCATGGTGTAGCCGCCGAGGCCGGGCCAGCAATAGATGGGCTTCCTGGTGCCCTCGGCCTGCAGCCGCACCAGACGCGAGGAGGGGTCGGCGTTTCCACCTTCGATTTTGAGCGCGAGTTTCTCGATGGTCGGGCACTCGAAGACGACCTGCAGTGGGAGCGAGGTCCGGAACTCCTTGTTGAGCTTGTTGATGAGTGCGACCGCGATGAGTGAGTTGCCCCCGGACTCGAAGAAGTCGTCCTGCACGGAGACGCTGTCCCGCTTCATCTCCTTCTTCCAGAGGACGCTGATCCGCTCCTCGACCGCCGTCCGCGGCGCGACGAACGGCCGCTCAACGAGCTCCACATTCGTCTTCTCCAGCGCCTTGAAATCGATCTTCCCGTTGGCGGTGAGGGGCATCTTGTCCAGGATGATGACCCTGTTGGGCACCATGTAGTCGGGCAGGAAGTTGACCAGGTCATCCTTGATCAGCTCCGCGGGCCCCTTCATGTGGACGGAGTCTTCCTTCATGCCCTCGCTGAGCATCTGCTCCTGGCTGACGCGGCCACCGACGAAGAAGTAGGAAGGCCCTGCTTCCCGGCCGCAGGCCTTCAGGATGTTCTCCATCCTCTTGGCCGACGGCAGATCGTTGCCGGACTTGGAGCTATACCCCGAGGACATGAACCCGAACTGGAGATCGTTCATCTGCAGGTGCTGGAGCTTCCTGCCGAGCTCGACGTATCGCATCCAGTCCTTGCGGGCCTTGCTGATCACCGTGATTCCAAAGCTCGCGTTCTCGTAGACCCGCTGGTTGATGGCGATCACATGCTTCTTCAGGACGAGCTCGTCGGAGATCTTCTCCAGACCGCCATCCTTGTATTGGTACTGGCCCGCCGGCAGGTCGGCGATCCTTCCAGGGTGGGCCTGGACGTAGAGCTCGAGCGAGTCGTCCGGCCGCGCCCCCGCATGCGCATACGGGACGAGCTCGAACGTACCGAGGTAGTAGTCCTCATCGGCGCACTCCAGGTTGTCCCTCGTGCTGGGCGTGTACTCGAGCTCCCTGATGCCCAGCCCGTAACGGGGGAGGACCTTCTCGAACAGACCGACCATGTGGCCGGCTTCGATCTCGAGGACCTCCTGGATGTTGTTCTTGTAGACGGGTTGGATCGCCCGCTTCTTCCCCATGAAGTGGAGCTTGACCTGCGCCGTGGCCCGTCCGGCCTTCTCCCGGATCAGGATCAACTGATGGTGCACGGGGTGGTAATAGTAGTACCCCGGCTTCAGACCCCCGATCTGGTTCAGCTCGAAGTACATCTGCGTCGCGCACAGCGCCCCTGGCGACGCATAGCCGTACTTCGGCAGCAGCCGCTCTTCACTGAGATACTGCCCGAAGTAGCGCAGGAGCTCTCCGAGGTCGGCGAAGCTCAGTGCCTCCAGGCCTCGGGAGGACGTGCCCGTGACCTGCTCTCCGAGCAGCCGCAGGATGTCCTCCTTCTTGATGTCTCCGCCCTCGAAGAACCGGTACGTCTTGCGCGCGAACACCAGGCGCCGCTGCTCCTGGGTGGGCGTCTTCCCGGGGAGGTCGACCACCTTCTTGCCGATGAGCTCCGCGCTGTCCCGGCACCCCATGTTCGCCAACTGCGCCTTGACCTGGAGCTTGCTCTGCTTCGACTGGTGGTGGGCGCCATGGTTGCCCTGATCCATCAGCGCGGCTTCCTTCGGGTTCAGCTCGATGAAGGAGAGCAGGTTCTGGAAGCCGGTGCGGGGATCGTTCTTGACGATGACCGCCGCGTTCTTGACCCAGTCGTGGGTCTCGATGGCCACCCGGATCTCATCCAGCTCGACGCGGTAGCCCCGCAGCTTCACCTGGTTGTCCGCGCGGCCGGCGAATTGGACGGAGCCATCGGCGTTCCAGAATGCCAGGTCGCCGGTCTTGTACAGCCGGGTATGCCGAGGGTCCGTGCTGAACGGGTTGTCGATGAACCTGTCCGCGGTCAGGTCCGGCCGGTGCAGGTAGCCTCGCGCGAGCTGGACTCCACCGATGAACAGTTCTCCAATCTCACCCACGGCCACCGGCGCCCGGTGCTGGTCGAGAATGTAGTACTGCGTGTTGTGCACGGGCATACCGATCGAGATCGTATTCGGACCGTTCTTGACGGTCGTCCGGTCGACGGTGAAGGCGGACGAGTTGATGGTGCACTCGGTCGGGCCGTAGAGATTGACCAGCTCGCACCTCGGCATCGCCTCGAGGCATTGGAGCGCGAGGTTCCTGGAAAGGGCTTCCCCTCCGCTGAAGATCTGCGTGAGCGACTCGCACCGGTGCAGCTCCTCGGTGTCCAGAAGGGCCTGCAGCAAGGTCGGAACGCACTGCAGCGTGGTCACCTCGTTCCGGCAGATGGTCTCGATCAGCCTGCCGGGGTCCCGGTACACGCCGGGGCCTCCCATGATGACCCTGCTGCCGCAGCTGGGAGACAGGATCTCCCATTGGGCCGCGTCGAAGCTCATGGGGGTCTTCTGGAGGACGACCTTCTCTCCATTCAGCTTGTAGACGGTCTTCATCCAGTGCATCTGGTTGACGATGCTGCGATGCTCGATCATCACCCCCTTCGGCTTGCCCGTGCTGCCGGAGGTGTAGATGATGTACGCCAGATTGTTCGGGCGCGGGCCGGTGTCGGGCTCGCGTTTGCCGAGCTTCGTGTGGGCGCGGGCGAACTCCGCCGCATCGTTCAGGGTGACGATCCGGGTTCCCCTCGGCGCCAGCTCCGCCAGCCGCGTCTCGAGTCCCTCCTGGGAGAAGATGACCTTCGTACGACTGTCCTCGATCATGTAGCGCAGTCGTTCCTCGGGATACTCTGGAGACAGCGGCAGATAGGCGCCGCCGGAGGACAGGATTCCCCAAGCGCCCACCATCAAGTCGATCGATGGCTCGACGAACATCCCGACGCAGTCATCAAGTGCTACACCGAGATGTTGCAGATAGACCGCGAGTTCCGAGCTCCGCTCCGCGAGTGCGCGGTAGGTGAGGATTTCGTCCTCATGGACAACCGCCACGCTCTCGGGCCGCGCCCGCGCCTGTTCCCAGAGTAAATCCGGGAGGCACTTGTCCGTGGGAAATTCCCGTTTCGTTTCGTTGAACTTCCTCGTGACCAGGTTCTTCTCTTCCGGCGCGATCAAGCAGATGGTGTTGATTCGCGAATCGGGTTCGCTGTTGACAGTCACGGCATGCGTGTTCGCCAAGACGTCTTCCTTCAAGGCAAGAGAATGACTCTTCATTCGGGGTTCCTCTGGGCCAAGGGTCGAGCACGGACAGCCCACTGCGCGGCCCAATACCCTTGGAGCGAAGCTCGGACACCAGATGTCCGGGCGCAAAGAATCAGGCGGCGCGATTTCCATTACTTCTCGCCGCGAAATTCGTCTGAATTAGTTTCTTATCCACTCTCAAAAAGAGAGTATGTCGTCAATGTACATATTCGTGGCGCTCGAGTTTCACGCAGGTGTCGCTGAATGCATTCGCGGAGAGCCACGAAGTCATGCCCGACGAGGCGCACGTGACGTCAGGCCGTCCAACTCACGACGGGCCCCACGCGCTTCCTCGTGTCTCATGCTGTTCGAGGACGTTCTCTGCCTCTCATGGAGAGAACATCCTCTCCACGAGGCTCACCCGGATGGAAACAGTTCCTTCCTCCACGAGGACCGGCAAGTTGTCTATCTCGTGTGCTGTGGTTCGGATTGCGGCCCCATTTCGACTCTCTCGTCTCTTCGAATGCGGTTACTGCCCGTTGCGTCATAACATGTCAAGAACTGGAAAAACCATGGAAATGTGATTTCCACGACATTGCTAGATTTTGTCGAGGGTGGATGGGCGGTTGATTTGACAATCAAGTCCGCTCCGTATTGCTACTTCCCACGATGGACATTTTCCGGGCACGGCATCCTGACCGCCCGGCCGGGTCCAACGGGTGTCCTCCCCGGCTCTTGGAGCGCATTCCGAACCTTCGGTGTGTCGGCGACGAAGACCGGTCCTCGAGGTTCTGCCTCCTGCTTCAGCGGTAGAGAGGATGGGGCGGGGATGTGACGGACCGGGCGGGATGAAGGAGTGCGAACGCACCACGGGGGGTTGCCCGCCTCCCCTCCAGGCCGACAACCCCCGTGGCTCCGCGCCGCTGGAGCCGGTGGGCCGCCCAGCGGCCGGCCAGGGGGCGTACTCCAGGTCGTTCATGTCCACCGTGACGCTGCCGTCACGGGGTGGGGCGTTGCTGGGGATGTCGCCCGTCGTGGGGATAGTAGAGTGGGCCGCCCAGATGGCTCCTGGAGGCACGACGGTGGATGAAAAGCGGGTCGATTCTCACGACGGCGGCATGCGACGGATCATCGAGTTCATTCTGGAGCTGGACAAGCTCAAGGGAGTGACACGCAAAACCCGCCCGCTGGGCCTCGAGCGCTATGAGAACTCCGCGGAGCACAGTTGGCAGATCGCGCTGATGGCCACCTCGCTGGCGCACCATGCGGGGACCGCCATTGATATCAACCGGGTGGTCGGCATGCTGTTGGTTCACGACATTGGCGAGATCGATACCGGGGACACCCTGGTGTACGCCGAGGGGGGTTGGGAGGAGCGCAAGGCGGCCGAGCTGGCGGCGGTCACGCGGATCTTCGGGATGCTGCCGGAACCGCAAGGCGCGGCTTTCCTGGCGCTATGGCGCGAGTTCGAGCAGGGAGATACGCCGGAGGCCCGTTTCGCCCATGCCGTGGACCGGGCCATGCCGGTATTGCTGAACCTGGCCAACGAGGGTCAAAGCTGGCGCGAGAATGGCGTCAGTCATGAGCGCGTGGTTCGCCGTATCGCTCCGCCGATCAATGCGGGCTGTCCGGCCTTGTGGGACTATCTGGAAGTCCGGCTCGAAGAGGCTCGCCAGAAGGGCTGGTTCGGTGCCTGAGGACCTGGAGGACGGTGCGGTTGGGACCGTGACTCGAATAGGGAACCCGCATGACTCAACCATGACACCCAGGCGGGAATGAAAGTGGTTTGCTTCCGCTCACCGGCACGTTACGTGGCTCCCACGGCGCTCCTGCTGGTGACGGACCGGGGAGTCTTCTCTCGCGACGACGGGAACCAGCGGCAATTCCAGCTGCGCATCCTGCCGAAGGCCGAAGCCGCACTGCTCCTGCGCACCGAGGAGGTGGCTCCGGGGAAACGGGCGGCGAAGGCCGGAGAATGAGGGCCGCGGCCTTCTTCCGTCAGCCGGTCGTATCGAGCTGTGGCGCGGGCCGTGGCGCGGACCATCGGAGCGGCACGCCATTGTCGATCCACGTGCCTTCCGTGACACGGAAGCGCACGAGCCGCTCCGCCCCCAGGAAGGCCTCGACCTCGGGCCCCTCCCAGACGATCTCCGTCTCCCCCGTCAGGGAGAGGAGCCCGCCCGAGGTGAAGTCGACGAACAGCAGGCCCGCGCGCGGGTGGAGGACCAGATTGCCCAGCGTGTTGAAATGACGGTTGCCGCTGAAGTCCGGGGCCGTCAGGACGGTGCGGCCCGCCTCCTCCGTCACTCGCACGAAGCCGGGCTTGCCTCCGCGATGCGAGATGTCGACGCCTTCGACTGGCTCACCCCCGCGGGCGGCCGGGGACGCCGTCGCGATGAAGAACGTGTCCGCGTGCGCGATGAGCCCGGTACTGGTTTCCGATAGCAACGGGCCCTCCTGCCGCACCGGCCGAGGCTCGGTGACGCGCGTGGGCTCGGCCACGAAGACAGGCTCCCGGGCCTGGATGTACTTCGGGCAGTTGCCGAAGCTCTGCTCGACCCGGACGGTGAACCGGTCCTCGTCGAGCTCCACCACCGTCCCATTCATCCGGTTGCGGCGGCGGGTCTCGAGCTGGATGCCGAGAAGGCCGAGGGGCGCTCCCGGGACGAGATTCCGGCCCAGGGCATCTCCGAAGCCAGGGCGGGCGGAGACCACGAGCGTCCTGGGATCCGGCGAGCTCACGAAGCCCGGTCGTCCCACGAGGATGGATGCCCAGGGACGTCGCTCGTCATCCAGACTGCCGACGAGCAGGAAGGGGAGCTCGCGGAACAGCTCGCGGTGTTGGTCCGGCATGAACGGGCGGATGACCCTGCGCCCCGTCTGCTCGAGGCGCTCGCGCATCCCGATCCGTTCCTGCACGGCCTGCTCACCCGCGTGGAAGGGTGACCGTTCGAGGGGCCATCCCGGTGGGGGTACACCGGGAGATCTCGGAGCATCCGGTGGCATGGCATGGTCTCCCGTGGTGGCTCAGGCCGCGAACGCGGTTCGTGTCCGCTGCATCGGCACGAAGCCGGGCAACGCCTCGATGCGCGCGAGCCACGCCCGGATGTTGCCGTAGGGCTTGAGCGACACGCCGCCCTCTGGAGCGTGGGCGGTATACGAGTAGAGCGCCACGTCGGCGAGGGTTGGCTCCTCCCCGACGAGGAAGCTCCGGGTGGCCAGATACAGGTCGAGCACCGAGTAGAGCTGGGTGGCGATGGCCTTCGCGCGCTCGGCGTCGAGCTTCGTGCCGAACACGGCGACCAGGCGCGCCGCCGCGGGACCCGAGGCGAGCGGCCCCGCCGCGATCGAGAGCCACTGCTGCACCCGTGCCGCCGCGACCGGCTCGCGCGGAAGCCAACGCCCCGACGGGTCATACCGCGTCGCGAGGTAGACGAGGATGGCGTTGCTGTCGGCCAGCGTCACCTCGCCGTCCTCGAGCACCGGTACCTGGCCGAACGGATTCCTGGCCAGGAATTCAGGGGACTTCTGCTCACCGCTGGCGAGGTCGACGTCGACGCGCTCGACCGGGAGCTTCAGCAGGGACAGGAACAGCTCGACGCGGTGCGAATGACCGGACAGGGCATGGCGATGAAGACGGATGGGTCGGAGGGAAGGGGTCATGAACGTTGGGCCTCGCTTTCGGGTGAGAAGATGCGCGTTACCTCCCGGAAGCGGAATGAGCGTTCTTGACAATGGACCATTCCACGCCGCGGAATGATCACGTGGATCGTCTCGAGACCCTGCGCGTGTTCGTCGCGGTGGCGGAAGAAGCGGGCTTCGCGCCCGCGGCCCGGCGTCTGGCGATGTCTCCGCCCGCGGTGACCCGGGCCATCGCGGCGCTCGAGGAACGCATTGGCACCCGGCTCCTTCATCGCACGACGCGCATCGTGCGCCTGACGGAGGCGGGCACGCGGTTCCTCGCCGACTGCAAGCGCATCCTCGGAGAGCTCGAGGAGGCCGAGGCCTCGGCGGCGGGCGCTCATACCGAGCCGCGAGGGCAGCTCCGGGTGACGGCCTCCATGATGTTCGGGCGGATGTTCGTCGCGCCCATCCTTCTCGACTTCCTGGCCCGGCATCCGCACGTCATGGCGCGAATGCTGCTCGTGGATCGCGTCGTCGACCTCGTGGAAGAGGGGCTCGATGTCGCCATCCGGATCGCCCACCTGGGGGACTCGTCGTTGAGCGCGGTGCGGGTGGGCTCGGTGCGGCGGGTCGTCTGTGCGTCGCCCCGGTATCTGGCCGAGCACGGGATTCCCCGGACCCCGGCCGAGCTCTCGCGCTTCGAGGTCTACATGTTCTCGTCCAGCACCGCCGAGCCGGCCTGGTCGTTCGCGTCGGGAGCCAGGGGGCAGACGGTCAGTCCTCCCACGAAGCTGATCGTCAACACCTCGGAGGTCGCCATCGCCGCGGCGGTGGCCGGGCGGGGGTTGACGCGGGTGCTCTCCTATCAAATCGCCCCGGAGCTGCGCGCGGGGCAGCTCCAGATTCTGCTCGAGGACTTCGAACCTCCGCCGATTCCCATCCACGTCGTGTACCCCGAGGGACGGCGTGCCAATGCGCGGGTGCGCGCCTTCGTCGACTTCGCGGTCGACCGGCTCCGGGCCGACAAGTCGCTGAACCCCTGAGGGACAGCGCTCCCATCAAGGAGGGAAAGGCTCGGAAGTTCGAGGGCTTACGGGAGTGTCCGCGAAAATCTCCGGCACCGTGTGCGCCACCTGGCTTCGGCGCGTGTCTCCGGATTGAGCTTCGCATGTCGCGAGCTCTGCCCCCTGGAGCTCTCACCCATGAGTCCCATCATGCGGCCTGTCGAACGCGGCACCACGTTTCGTCCCAAGAAGCCCGAGCCCAAACCCAGCCGTCCAGCAGCGGACCTGGCGCGCAGGGACCCGCCCAAGGCCGAGGCCAGGAAGCCAGAGGCCAGGAAGCCCGAGGCCAAGAATGACACCCTGGACGGGATGGCCGACATCAACGAGCAGGTCGGCCGCTGGGGCAATACGGTGAAACTCCCGGCGGACGTCGCCATGATGTTCAACGCCCGGGACGTGCGTGGGGCAAGGAAGTCCTTCGGCCCGCTGGAGTTCGGCGGATCGGACCCCAAGATGCAAACCGTCACGGCGCGAAACACCCCCGCCACGCGGGGGATGGCGGGTGGCGCGGGCGTCCTGGGCGCTGCCCAGTTGCCGTTCGCGGTGGCCTCGGCCGCCAAGGACTGGCGCGATGTCGTGCGGGGCAAGGGGGACGTCTCCACGGCGATCGCGTCCACCACGAGCGCCGCCTCCGTGGCCATGAATGGCGCCAAGGGCTTCGGGGACCTCCGTGCGTTGCGCGCCGAGGCCTTCAACGTGCGGACCGCCGCCAGGGCCGCCATCGACGAGCGCGCGGCTCGCGCCGGTTTTGGTCCCGCCGCGGCCCGGCTCCGTTCTCAGGCGGCCAGGCTGGCGGATGACATGACGAAGCAGGCCATCGCTCCCTGGAACCGGCCCACGGGCACGGATCTGGGTTCCAAGACCCGGGATCTCCTCTCCCGCGTGCGCAAGCCGCAGGGCAGGGGGGACATCCGCACCATGGAGCGGCTCGCGGAGCGGAATCTCGGGAGCAATGCCCCCGACTCGCGGAAGCTGGCCAAATCGGTGGCCAAGGACGTTCAGAATACGACCCAGGCCGTCCTCAAGGGCCGTGGGCCCGCGGGCCTGGCGATGCGCACGGGAGGCCGCTTCGTTCCGGGCTTGAACGCCGGGATCGCCGCGGCGGACGTGGCGACGGCCGGCGCCACACTGTTCAGCGATGCCTCCGGGTTGAAGAAGACGACCGCCGCCATCACCGCCGCGGGCTCGGTCCTCGCCGCCACGAACATCCCGGGCCTGAGCCAGGGCGGCGCCGTCATCTCCACCCTCTCCAGCCTCGCGGGCTCCGACATGGGTGAGAAGGCCCTCGAGAAGGTGGGCTCGGGCCTGAAGTCCGGTGCGAAGAAGGTGGGGGGCTGGTTGAACCCCTTCGATTGAGGGGGTCCCTCCCAGACGACGTGAAACCAGGAAGGTGGAGCATGCCAACGATGCCGGAAGACGATCGCGGAGACACGGGCCGGTCCCTGGGGGAGCTGCAGGGGCGGATGTTGCTGAAGCGTGCGCCAGGAATGAGGGCCCTCGAGGGACCCGCCGCCGTGACGCTCCCCGACGTCCCGGCGCCTTCCCTGGAAGGACTCCGCGTGGCGGCGATTCCTCCCGCGCCGGTGACCAGGGAGGATCTCCTGGAGCGCCTGGAGGCCCTCTTTCACGAGCGCGCCCCTCGTCGGGAGCGCGCGCCGGATGAAAGGGTCGCGCTGGGGGATGAAGTCCTGCTGGACGTCATCGGCTACGCCCACGGCGCGCTCATTCCCTTCTCCGTGCGCGTCGACTGGCGGGTGCTGGTCGCGGAGGATCCGCTCCTGCCGGGTTTCTTCGAGGGCCTGGTGGGCGCTCGGGTGGGCCTGTCCATGGCCGTGGAGCTTCAGCTTCCGGACACGTATGGCGTGGCGGCTCTGCGGGGTGCGACCGCGCGATTCCTCGTCGATGTGAAGGCCGCGTACGAGTTGCAGCCCCTGGACTTCGAGTCACCCGAGCTGCTGCCCCGGCTCGGGTTGGGGGCCACGCTCGAGGAAGCCATGCGGCACATCGCCGAGGCGCTCGCCGATGAGCGTGAGGAGGAGGCATGGCTCGCGCTCCAGGAACGCGTGCTCGATGCCCTGGTCGAGCGGACGGAGGTCGACATACCGGAGCGCCTGGTGGACGAGGAGATCCGCCTGCGGTGGTTGGAGCTGGAGCAGCCCGTGCTCGCGAGCAAGAACTTCACCCTGGAGGAAATGGAGGAGGCGTGGCGGGGCTGGAGCCAGGATCCGCTGACACGGCGCGACGCCGAGTTGCGGCTGCGCGTGGCGGTGGCGCTGCGTGCCATCTGCGTCAGGGATGGCCTCCAGCCGGATGCAGAGGATGTGGAGAAGCTGGGGGCCCTCCTCGCCGAGGCCGCTGGGCTCCCCCCGGAAGGCGTGGAGCCGTTGTTGCGGTCCACGCCGGGTCTGGCCGAGCGCTTCACCCACCTGCTCCTGCACACCAGGGCGCTGGAGCATGTGATGTCACGGGTGGAGCTCACGGGCCTCGATTCTCTTCCTCAGCAGCCGGTGTTGGCGCCGGGGCTCACGCCGAGCATGCTCGTGAACTTCAGGTAGTTGTTCACGCGGCTCTGCACCTGGGCGGGGTTGCGGCCGTTGCATTCCAGGGCCCCGTTGATGGTGCGGATGGTCTCACCGAAGCCGGCTCCGCTGACGATGGCGTCGTGTCCCGTCCTGGAGCCCGCGCCCGTCTGCGTCATCCAGAACCAGAGGGCGCTTCGCCAGGCAGCGACCGCATCCCGCGAGAGCAGGTCCGGGTCGTTCATGAGATCCAACCCGAGCGCGTTGCCAGCGGCGCAGTAGTTGCCGTTCCACGAGAGCTGGAGAGGACCCCGTCCGTAGTACCACTTGCCCGGCGCACAGCCGCAGCCCGGGGGGCCCCAGCTGGTGTCGCACATGACGCTCTTGTTGATCTCCTCGACGTACACGAGGTGGCCGGTCTCGTGCGCGACGTTGGCGAGGAAGGCCGCCACCTCGCGCTTGCGGGTGTCGATGTCGCCCGTGGTGGCGAACGTGGGGAAGGTCGACGCCGCGGCGAAAAATGACTCGAACGAGTAGAACAGGTTCCGGTCGGGGAACATGTTGTAGAACATGCCCGGGCTGAGGACCCCGCCCACCCCCGGGCTGGCGCCACCGCCACCGCCGCCTCCGTTACCATTGCCTCCGCCATCGCAGTTACCGCCCGTCGACCACAGCGACGGCGCAGCGACGGGATCCCAGCCGCAACCCGCGCAAGGGGTATGCGTGACGAGGGCCGTATAGGTCGCGCCACCGTAGGTGACGACATCTCCCGCGCTGTAAGCCGTTCCTTCCGCCCAGGCGCCTCGACACGCCGCCTCCGCCGCCTGCGGAACAAGTACCATCGTCATGGAAGAGAACAGCATCGCCGCGAGCAAGAACTTCTTCGAGATGTCACAAAATCCCTGACGCATATCCAGATTTTCCTCTGTCATTGAGGTTTGGGACGCCGTCTGGGACGGCGGGTGGACGGTTGGCCTGCCCTACGCGGCCTATTGAGTGGCTCCTTTATTTTTTCGGGTTTTATGGCGCTTTCGAGCCGTATCCCTGGCGATATCGTTGCTCATCTCCGACTGGCACAGGAGCTCCACCTTTTCCAGCTCGCCAACAGCGCCTTGCGGCCCCTCACAGCCCCCCTTCTCAGCCAGTGAAGGTCGCGAGCCTGGGGAGGACCTCTCCGCTGCGGCCCTGGACGAAGTGATGGAACTCCCCGCCATGGGAAATCGTGAGGACCTGCTCGCTGGAGCCAAGCGCTGCCTGTACGAGAAGGGGTACGCGCGGACGACTGCACGCGACATCGCCGCCGAGGCGGGGACGAGCCTGGCGGCGATCGGCTACCACTTCAAATCCACCGAGGCGCTGCTGAATGCGGCCATCCTCCAGGCGATTGAGGAGTTGGGGGAGGAGATGCATCGCGCGCTGGCCGCCGAGGTCCCTCCCGAGGCCACGACTCTGGAGCGGTTCGAGGCCAACTGGAGGCGGGTGCTCGAGTTGTTCCCCAAATACCGGAGGATGTTGTCCGCGAGTGTCGAGGCCTACGCGACCGCCGAGCACGTGCCGGAGGTCCGCCAGCAGCTCGCCTCCGGTCTGGAGGAGGGGCGCATCGGGCTGGCCCGGTTGTTCCAGAACCTCGATGCCACCGCCGACGGGACGGCGTGGGCGGTCGGCTCGTTCTACCAGGCGCTCATGAGCGGCCTGCTGATTCAGTGGCTGATCGATCCGGAGCACGCTCCATCGAGCAAGGACCTGGCCGATGCGCTACGGACCATCGTGGCGAACGTCGGACCGGCCGACGTGAAGGACAAGGCCCCAAAGAGCACGAGCAAGAAGGAGAGGGTCTCGAAAGGCAAGGCCCCTCCGGGTGGCGGCAAGCGGGGCTGAGCGTGCGGGCGTGCCGCGCGCCAGGCGGCGCTGCCCTGCCGGGACAATTGAAACGGTACCGTTGCGATTGTCTCGGCCCCTTATTACCCGAATAACGCAACGGAAGCGTTGCTTTCTTCGGGAGACAGACGCGATGACCTCACCCACGAAGCTGTCCCATATCGTCCTGCGGACCGGTCGTTTCCAGCAGATGCGTGACTGGTACCTCAACGTCCTCGGAGCGACCGTGTCCTACGACAACGGCGAGGTGTGCTTCCTCGCCTACGACGACGAGCACCACCGCGTCGGCATCGTGAACACGGGGGCGAGCGAGCAGTCCGGGCCGAAGACGCGTGGCCTGGAGCACGTCGCGTTCACCTTCGCGGACCTCAGTGGGCTGCTCGACACGTACGAGCGCCTCGAACGCGCTGGGATCACCCCGTTCTGGAGCGTCAACCATGGCCCGACGACGTCGCTCTATTACCGCGATCCGGATGGCAATCACATCGAGTTGCTGGTCGACAATTTCGCCCACATGGAAGATGCGGCGCGCTTCATGAAGTCGGAGGTCTTCGACATCAACCCGATCGGTGTCGACATCGATCCTCGGGAGCTGCTCGGCCGCCTGCGCGCGGGTGAGCGGCCCTCGGAGCTCGCGAGGGCACACACGAAGGCCGAGGCGCGCGGCTTCGAGACCGTGCCCGAGGAGTTCTTCCGCTGAGGGCACGAGCCGGGCAACGGGGGAGGGCATCATGCAATCACGCGGAGTCGTCATCATCGGCGGGGGGATTGGTGGGCTGTGGGTCCATCCGCTACCTCCGCAACCCGGTGGTGCGGTGGGGGAGGGACCTGCTGATGCGGGCCTTGTCCTCCTCCGTGGCGCTCAACCAGCTTCGTCGTGTCGTGGGCTACGACTTCCTGGCGGCATCGTCATGGGAGAAGGCGCGCGGCACTCACCACATCCTCGCCAGGTCCAGGATGCGCCCCTCTCGCAGCCACCCGTGCGCATCCACCGTGAGCGGCGCGCCTACGGCCCCCCCCGCACGGAGCCGGAGAGAACGGACGTCCCGGCTCGGGCAGCACATCCGGAGTCCGTCCCGGAGCCCGTAGCAACCGCTCCGCCTCTCGCACCGAAGCTCCCGGACGGGCCAGTGCCTGCGGCCCATCCGCCACGAGCACATCCTCCGCTCCCACGCTTGGGCCTGGCCCCGAAAAGGTGTCGAACACTTCGTATTGCCTGGCGGATGAAGCGCCCGCTTCCGGACGGCACGACGCACTCATCAGGGGCCTCTCGACGCCCGAAATGCAGGAGGGGGGTAGAACAGGGCCCCCCACAGCATCGCCAGGAAGTAGAGCAGGCCCTGGAGGGGCGGCGCCGCGCCGAGGTGCGCGGGGGCCAGCAGCGCGAGCAGCACGGCGCCTCCGAGGGCCATCTCGCGCGGGGTCCGGGCGTGGGGTCCGGGGGCTGGCGCATTCCCCCGTGGCTTGTGCTCCAGCAGGGCTCCCACCACGAGGCCCGCGGCGAACCCGAGCACCTGCCAGGCCCGCCTGTCTCCTCCGAAGAGGAGCACTCCGCAGGCCAGGGTGGCCACCATGCCGAGCCCGAATGACGCGAAGAACCGGATGCTGCGCCGCTCTCCCCAGCGCCGCAGCGTGGGCCACAGGCGCGTGTAGCCCCCAAGCAGCAGCAGCCCGATGAGCACCCCCCCCAGCACATCGCCCAGGTAGTGCGCCCCGAGGTAGAGGCGTGCGAGCATCACCAGGGGTACCACCACCCACGGCACGGCACGGGGAAGCTGCCTTCCCAGCGCGAGCCAACCGAGGAGGGCCAGGGACGTCACGGTGTGCCCGCTCGGGAACGAGGACACGGCGGGGTCCGCGCGCACCACGATGCGTGGGTCATCCGGGCGCGGCAGGCCGACGAGTTCCCATAGCGCCAGGTCCACCAGCCCCGTGAGCATGAACAGCCCGGCCAACTCCAGCGCCGCGATGCGTCCCGCCCTCCAGCGCACCAGCGAGACGAGGACGAGCGCTCCCGCGGTGTCCCCCACCAGCGACACGAGGTGGGCCAGGGACGTCCAGAAGGGCGCGGCCCCCACCCACGACTGGAGGGCGATGATCGGCCATGGTCCCCAGAGGAAGTCGAACAGGGTGCTCACTTCCGCCGAGTTATGCAGGGCTCCGCGGCCTACCCAGCCATGAGCGGGCGGCAGTGCCCCTGGACGTCCGCTCGTAGCCGGGGCCAACGGGCTGCCTTCTTCGTCCTGGGCCTACGCGGACACGGTGTCATTCCCGGTGGCGATGATGTCCCAGATTCGGTTCTCCCCGGTGACTCGAGTCACCAGGAGACCCAGGGCCGCCACGCCAGGCGCTCAGGGCCGTCTGTCACATTTCGCTCCAGGTCCTTCTCTCCAATGGATGGCCGGGTGCGGAGACAGGCTCGGCCTCCGAGGACAGGGATATGTGGGAGAGAATCATGGGATTCATGAAGAGCGGCACAGGTGCGCGGCCTCCAAATGCCTTCCCGAGGCGGCATGATGGGCCACGGCATGCCCCCCCGCATGCGGGGCACGACGGGCATACGGAACATCAACATCCCCATCAGCATCCACATCCCGTTCCGGGAGAGGTGGACGTGAAGTTGGAGGTCAAGTACGCCACCAACAAGATCGCCAGGGTCTTGATGGATGGGACGGCCCAGGGGTTCGACACGGTCAGGCTGCGCTCCTACAACGGGAAGCTGGTGGGGCCCGTCATCGAGGCCCGCCCGGGTGACACGCTGAACATCCTCCTGGACAACCAGCTCCCCGAAGCGCCGCACATGCCAGGGATGGACCACCAGCACGGCATGCCATCCGTTTTCACCACGACCAACCTCCACGTGCACGGGTTGCACGTCTCGCCCGCTGGAAACTCGGACAACGTGATGATCGAGTTGGTCCCCGGCCAGCAGTTCCAGTTCGAGATCAAGCTCCCCAAGGATCATCCCGCGGGGACGTATTGGTATCACCCCCACGTGCACGGCTCGACCGCCATCCAGGTCTCCAACGGCATGGCGGGTGCCTTGATCATCCGTGGTGACATCGACGAGGTTCCCGCCATCAAGGCGGCCCCGGAGAAGATCTTCGTCATCCAGCAGATTCCCTACGTCATCAACGACCAGACGAAGCTCGGCCAGGTGGAGCCCGGTGACGTGGTGGATGGCGTGCCCGTCTTCGTCCCCGGCGTCTGGGAGAAGATGCAGCGGCGCTTCACCCTCAATGGCGAGGTCGAGCCGACCCTCCAGATGAGGCCGGGAGAGGTCCAGCGCTGGCGGTTCATCCACGCGGGCTTCCGCGCGAAGCTCCAGCTCAAGCTGGTCAGGCGAGATCCCAAGACAGGCATCGAGGAGACCCTGCCCCAATACCTGATCGCTCTGGATGGAATCACGACGGGCAGCATCGATCCGGTGGCGGAGGTCGAAATGCACCCCGGGTACCGCGCGGACGTGTTGGTGCGCGCGACCGACAATGCTGGCAATGTCCTACCGGAGGGCACCTATTGGCTCGTGGACGGGGGCCAGGACGTGAAGGCCGTGAGCAGGACTCTGGCCCGCATCGTGGTGAAGGGACCTCGAGTCGAGATGATGCTGCCCACGGAGAAGGAGCTGGCGCCTCTGGCCCCTCTCGAGGACATCGAGGACTGCGAGATCACCGGGCACCAGAAGGCGGCCTTCGAGCTCCGGATCGACTCGGTGCCTCCCGTGGGGCTGATCAATGGCAAGCCTTTCGATCCCGGTGCTCCGCCCCGCAGGCTCCTGTTGGGCGGGGTGGATCTGTGGGAGGTCTCGTCCCCGGCGCATCCCAACGATCCGCGCTTCGCCACGGAGGGCCATCCCTTCCACATCCACGTCAATCCCTTCCAGTGCACCATCAAGCTCAAGGGGCTCAAGGGGGAGAAGGACAAGCGCGTCTGGAAGGATACGATCTTCGTGGAGGCCGGCGAGACCCTCCAGCTACGCACCCGCTACGAGCGCTACATCGGGGTGTTCATGCTCCACTGCCACATCCTGGACCATGGGGATTTTGGGATGATGGAGGCAATGGAGGTCGTGCTGCCGGGGAGCACGGGCTCGCACGGCGGAGGGGGCCACGGCGGAGGGGGGCACACCCACTGACACGGAGCCGAGCTGGGCTCCGGCGGCATCTGTTACCCGTGCAGCCGGTACCCGCAGTACTGCGACCTCTGAGATAGCCGAGCCTGTCCGAGCGGGGTCCTCCCGGGTGGGGGCCCCGCTCCGTGACAAGCGCTCCGGGGCTCAGTTCATGTCCCAGCGCGCGGCGATCTCCTCACACGCCAGCTGCACGTCCCCCAGCCGCCGCTGCTGGGCCCTGGGCGCAACGAACACCTTGCCGGCGAACACGTCGAAGACGCGCACCAGCCGGTGGTCCACCTCGCCCTGCTGCTTCAGGTTCTGCTCGGCGAACAGTTGGAGCACCGTGGCGATGTACTGGCCGGAGGCCTCGTCCAGCGGCGTGTGCTTGGAGAAGTAGAGCTTGAGCAGCCCCGAGCGCATCATCCCGTGGCGATCCATGCTGCGCAGGAGGATCTCCGGCCGCACGTTGATGGCCACCCCGGCCAGTGCGAGTGGCGGCAGTCCCTCGTCCGCGGGGCTGGCCACCGCGTGGGTCAGTGCCAGCTCGCCCGAGGCCCGGCGGAAGTGATGGAGGGCCTCGGCGCACAGCGCCAGTCGGTGGGCGTCGAAGTCCGACTGGGGGATGACGTTGAGCAGCCGGTGATGGTGGTGACGGAGGATGGCCTCGTCCCTGCCGCCACAGAGGAACTCGACGATGGCCTGGGCGGCTTCCGGGTAGCGCAGGTACTTGGGATCACACGGGTGCTTCTGGGCGTGGATGATGCGCTTGCGCAGCGCGGGACGCGCGGTGAGGTACTGGCCCAGCTTGTTGACCGAGACGCACGGATTCTCACGGGAATCAGCCACGGAAGCCCCTTCCTTGCCGGTGTTGGACATGAAGCAACACTACCGCTCGGGTCTGACATGTCCGGCCCGGGTGGAGGCCCGAGAGCGCTCCCAGGAGAAGAGGAGGAATCCCGTGGAGGACCTACCCGCCCGGGTCACCTCGTTCCGGGTGGTGCCCACACCCTCCGACCCGGGGGCACCGCGACTTCGCGACCTGTCGAGGGAGCGGACGGCTCTCCGCCGCTTCCAGCGATGCGCTAGTCTCCCGGCTCCGCGATGGGTACTGCCTCTGTCGATAACGTTCGGCTCGTTCTGGCCGCCGCGGTCGCGCGAGGCCTGTCTCCCAGCATGCTCCTGGCCGAGGTCGGTCTGGAACCCCAGGCGCTCCTGGCTCCCGAGGGCCGGGTGCCGGCCCTGCTCGCGCTCCGTCTGTGGCACGTCGCGGCCGAGTCGTGCGCGGATCCCTCCTTCGGAATCACGGCGGCGGAGCACATCCAGTCTGGCAGCTATGGGGCGCTCGGCTATGCCATGCACAGCAGCGCCACGTTGGGGGAGGGACTGCGCCGGCTGGTCACGTTCTTCCGGCTCGTGAATCAGCGCGCCACGCTCGCGCTCCTCGAAGAGGGGGACGCCGCGCGGCTCCGCTTCCTCGTCGAGGAGGACATCCCGCCCGACGTGATGCGGCACCCGGTCGAATGCATGCTCTTCGCCGTGCTGCGCTTCACCCGCAAGTTGACCGGGGAGCGTGTCTCGCCGCTCTCCGTGTCGTTCCAGCATTCGGCCCCGGCGGAGCTCTCGGCGCACGGCCGCGCCTTCGGAGAAACGCTGGCGTTCGGCCAGCCCCACTCCGAGCTGGTCCTGCCCCGCCGCGTGCTCGCGCTGCCGCAACGTGGCGCGGATCCCTCGATGGCGGAGATCATGGAGCGCCATCTTCGCCGGCTGCTCCAGGAGCTTCCGCCCGAGGAGACGTTCCTGGTGCGCGTGCGCGGCGTGCTGCTGGATGAGCTGCGTCGCGGAGAGCCCTCGCTGGAGGTCCTGTCCGAGCGCCTGCGCCTGAGCAAGCGCACCCTGCAGCGCCGCCTCAAACAGGAGGGCACGTCGTTGCAACAGCTCCTCGACGAGGTCCGCCGCGAGCTGGCGTTGCGCCACCTGGGCGAATCGAAGGAGTCGATCGCCGAGGTCGCCTTCCTCCTCGGCTTCTCCGAGGTGAGCGCGTTCCACCGCGCCTTCAAGCGCTGGACGGGCTCGACTCCTGGGGAGTACCGGCAAGCACTGCCATGAGGCGGCCGGGGGTGGCGCGCCCGGTCAATCGAATTGGCGCGGGCGGATACCGTCGCGGCGAGCGTTCGAGGCTACTTCTTCGCGCGGGAACAACTCACAAGGGGGTCCCGCACATGCGCAACGACGTCAGGAGCACCACCACCACCGGCAACGGCTTCGAGGATGTCTCGACCAGGGTTTCTTTTTCTTCCAGTGAGGGCGTCATCCAGTCCTACGGAGCCGCGATGAGCTCCTTCTTCGCCAGCTTCGGCAAGGGGGAGGATCACCACCTGCGCTCCGTGCAGGGGTACGCGAAGGGCGTCTCGCAGAATGGATCCACGGGCTCGGCCCTGGTCACCGGGACCATGTTCGACGCGTCCAACAACAAGGCGAGCGTCGCGTTCACGGCCGCCTTCCCGGTCCAGTTCCGCTGACGCGCGGTCTGGCGGATCCAAGAACACGAAACCCTTTACGAGCACATATTTCTGGAGCCATCACCATGTCACTGATCTTCACGAATACCCAGGCGAAGAACGGGCAGAAGACCACCATCGACTTCGGGCAGAACGTGTTGGAGCGGTATGCCGTCCTGGCGGGCTTCGACACCAGCTTCGGCGGTGACGACCACGAGGTGAAGACCATCAAGGCCTCGGTGGACTTCCCGCTGAACAACAACCTTCCCTCGTCGACGCTCGAGGTCACCGCCAATGTGTCCATCACGGATGACAGCGGTCACTCGGGCGGTGGGACGCTCTACATCATGGGCATGGGCCGGACGAAGGAGGACGGCTGCCAGTTCAAGCAGCAGACCTGGAAGCCCGGAGACAGCGAGCTCAAGGTGACGATCGACAAGCAGCCCGCGCCCATGGACAACGCCTGGGTCTTCATCAAGGGCTTCCAGCTCAGCTACGGCAAGAAGACGGACCACCACGTCCAGACGCTCTCGGTCGACGCCGGCAACTCCACGTTGTCCCTGTCGAGCGTGAAGGACACCACGGGCGACAGCTACTCGTGGACCATCATCTTCAAGCCCAACCTGGTGATGAACGACAACTCGGGCAATGGCCTGAGCAATGACAGCTTCCTGGACCTCGTGGTGATGGCGGCCCCGGTGGGCGCCACGAGCAGCCAGGCTCGCGTCTACTCCGGTTCGCCCTCCATGGCGTGAGCGGTGGGGTGCGTCCCCTGGCGTTCATCCATCTCGAGGGTGACGCCAGGGGATGCCACCCGCGAGGTGTCTCCCGAGAGGTGTCAAAGGATTCGTTCTGCCACTTCTGTGCGGGAGACACCCGTGCGGTGCCGTGCCGCGTCCCTGGCCCGCCGCATGCTTGGGACGCGGTTCGCCATGTCTGGACCGCATGACCTCTTCGCCCGCTACACCTTCGGCCACCCCGAGCGGGCCGCCGCCGAGTTGCGCGCCGTGTTGCCCGCGCATGTCGTCTCCGAGGTGGACTGGTCGTCCCTGAGACGAGAGCCCGGCAGCGTAGTGGACCCGGAGCTGCGGGAGACCGAGAGCGACCTGCTCTTCACGGCTCGGCTGCACACGGGCCACCCGCTGCTGCTGTACGTGTTGCTGGAACATCAGTCCCGGGTGGACAGGTGGATGGCGCTGCGCATGCTGCGCTACGTCGTGCGTCAGGTGGAGCGCTGGCGCCAGGAGCACCCGGAGAGTGAACGGCTTCCGCTCATCGTCCCGTTGGTGATGTATCACGGGCCGGATGGAGCCTGGACGGCGCCGCGCCAGGTGGAAGAGCTCTTCGACCTGCCGCGAGGAGAGGGGATGCGGGAGCGCTGGCGAGCGCTGGTGCCGCGCTTCGAGTACCTGCTCGATGACTTGACGGCCGGGCGGGAAGAGGCGCTGAGAGCACGCCCTGGCCCACCGCTGGCCCGGCTGGCCTGGCTGGTTCTGCGCTACGGGCGTACCGGAGAATTGGCTCGGAAGCTGCCGGATTGGGGTGCGCTCTTCGCGCAGGTACAGGCAAGCCCGGAAGGAGCCGAGCATCTGGTAGTGCTCATCCGTTACCTGCTGTGGGTTGGGGACGAGGCCGTCCATGAAGTGGCCGGGCGGGTGTTACATTCGGTGCTGGATGGGCAACGAGCGGAGGAACTGATGCGCAGCTATGGTGAACAACTCATCGAGCGGGGACTTCAACAGGGCCTGGCGCGAGGCCGGGAGGAGGGTCTGCAACAGGGTCTGATTCGCGGACGTGCCGAGGCCATCCTGCGAATCCTCACCGCGCGGGGCGTACAGGTCGACGAGGAGACCCGACAGCGCGTCCTCACCTGCACGGACATGGCGGTCCTCGACCTCTGGTTCGATCGCTCCCTGAACGCCACTTCCCTCTCCGATGTGCTGAGCGACCGCTCTCAGTAGATGGGCCCGCCCGAATGCTCCTGGGTAACTCATCCGTCGAGAGAGTTCCCGCGTGGCTCGAGCTCTCGGGCCGCGAGGACCTGACCTCTCGCGTTGCGTGATGTGAGATGACGCGCGCCGTGGTACAGGTCGCGGCCATGAGTACAACGACGCGCGGCGGGAGCAGGCGGTTCGGACCTTTCCAACTCGGCAGACGCCGCAAGCACGCGGCGGAGCTGGGTCCCATCCACGAGGCCCACAACGTTCGGACGGGAGCTCCGGCCCTGGTGTTGATGCCAGGGGCTCGCTCCATGGGTCGTCCCAAGAGGAACTGGCAGCTACGTGTCCACGTTCAGGTCACGCCTCCCTTCGTCGCGCTGGAGATGGAGCGGGCGCCTGTCTCGGGCCGGTTGTCGGAGCTGACCGACATGCTGCTGCTGTTGCTCGCGGGCCTCGATGCGGTGGGGCACAGCGCTCGGGTGCGCGGCCACCTGACTCGCGAACGAATGGCGTGGCCGAGGGGGCTGTCCATCCTGCGAGGACTGGCCGCCGCGGGATTCGTCCTGCTCGTGCTGGGCGGGGGCTTCTGGTGGGGTTCAGCGAGTCGCTCGATGGATTCTTCCGCACCGGTGCCTTCGGCTCCTGTCGTCGCGAGCCCGGCGGAGGCGGGGGTCCGGTCCTCGTTCCTGACCGCCGGTGGTGAGCGGGACCCGGCGGCAATCGCCTATCCTCTTCCAGACAAGCCACTGCAGGGCCAGTCCAGACCCCCCTGCAACACCCGGCGGGACGAGGTCGTGATCAACGGCGGATGCTGGGTAGCGCTGGAGCGCCGTCCGCCGTGCCACGAGGAGCAGGCCGAGTACCAGGGCAAGTGCTATCTGCCGGTATCCGCGAAGCCACGCCTGCCCCAATCCCTCGAGCCGTGAGGCAGCCGCCTCCGTCGGAGCATCGGGGGTGACGCCCGAGGTCGCCCCCAGGCGTCACCTGCTCGCGCCGGAGCGCGGTGGGCTCACTCGGCCCAGTAGGTATCGACCAGCAGGCTGAAGCCGTTCACGGTGTCGACGAAGATGTGGACGGTGTGCCCGCTCCAGGGGTCGTCCGCGTAGCCGAAGGAGCAACCCTTGAACGAGCGCCCGGCGGTCAGCGCGTCGAGGTTCGCCAGGCCGGCGGAGATCACGCTGCTGGGGATCTGATTGCGCTGGTTGGCGACGGACACCGCGTAGTCGACCGCGGCACGCACCTCGGCGGCGTCGGCCAGGTACGGCCGGAGGGTCGCGCCATCCGGGACGCTGCTCGGCTCGAGCCCGAAGCACTCCAGCCCACCGTAGTTGTACCTGCCAGACGTCGTCACGACCTGCCACCAGTCGAAGTGGCGGGCCATGCTCGCGCCGTAGGTACCACTACCCGGCGCCGCGTTCGCCGCGGCGATGAGCGCCTCGAGGGGCCGGCTCAGCGTGGCCGAGTTCCGGATGTTCCGGAGGCTCTTGTCGCCGATCCCCGCGACATTGGAGATGGCCTGGACCGACGTGAACGGGCGCAGGTTGAGGAGGTTCACGGCGCCATTCCACGCGTCCGGCAGGACGTCATGCAGCTCGGAGTCGCTGATGGTGTTCACCAGCGACACGATCGCGGCGGCGTCATCGGTGGACACCGCGAGCCCGTCCATGATGCCGACGCAGCTGGGACCGATGAACCCCTCGGTCCGGGCACCGCCCTCGATCTGCTCGAGCCGGGTCGGACCGACCAGACGGACCGAGGAGACATCCGCCAGGGACACGAACGGCGACGTCGTGCGCCGGGTGACGAGGTTGTTGGCGACGTCGCTCGGCAGGTACTTGTCCAGCGTCTGGAACGACGCCGTGTTCACGAAGCCGAGGAGGCCCTGGCACTCCGGCGCCACATCCACATCCGTGCTGGTGAGCGGCGCCTGCTGCTGCGCGAGGGTAGGGGAGGACGGCTCGAGTTCGCTACCACCGCAGCCGGCGAACAGACTCACTGCGAGAAGGGCTTGGCCAAGACGACGCATCAGGGACTCCTCGTGGGGGGGGGATACAACGAAGGCAGACGCCCCAATACACCAAATCCACACGGAGTGCAGGTGTCCTGTTGCTTCGTTTTGATAATGCAGCGCGTATGAGGCATCAGCCCACGAGGTCGATGAGGAGGATGCATGAAGAAACATTTGTGTGTCGTGGTTCTCGGCTCCGCGGTCGTGATGGGTGTGGTGGCGCGCCCATCCACCGCAAGTGGGTGCTCATCGCGGGGCACTGTGTGGAGGGGGGTTCCCCTTCCTCCATACGTGTCGTCCTGGGCGATCACCGGGTCTCGGTCACGGCTGCGACGGAGCAGGTTCGCACCGTGAGCCGCTTCGTCCTGCACCCCAACTTCCGCTATATCGGCGGCGCGCCGGTGGACGACGTGGCCCTCATCGCGCTGTCCTCGTCCGTGAGCATCCCCTCGAGCTACCAGTTCCCCGACGCGATCGTTTCCGGGTGGGGCTGGACGGGCGCCTATGGCTCCTCGTCCGATGCGCTCCGGCAGACGAAGCTGAAGATCCAGGACAACTCCCGCAGGTGACACGCGGGAGTTCCTGTCATTCAACCCCCGGTGGGTGGTCCCTCTCGGACTCCTCGGGCTATGGTCCGCCCGGGATCGTCCACGGGGAATCGGAGTGACAACGAACACGCGAGTGTGGCGCTGGAGGCCCTTGCTGGCCTTGACCGTGGGGGCGTTGTCGTCCCTGCACTGCATCGACCTTCCCGACAAGTCCTTTTCCTGCTCGACGGCCGCGGATTGCTCGGGGCTGAGTGGCCCCGGAGGCGAGCCGTACGTCTGCGGGAGTGAAGGCTTTTGCGTTGTATCCGGGCAATCCGATGCTGGAGACACTCGGGATGGGGGCTCCAACACGGGGGCGGACGCGGGCCTGGATGGCGGATGCCCGCCGACACGCCCCAGGTGTTGAGGGAAGCAGGCCGCCAGGCAGGCAGGAGAGCCTATGTCTCCGCCGCCACGGAGTGGGTTCTCTGGTAAGGTCCCGGCCTGTTTCGATGGCCTCGCCCCCTTCCCCAGAGTGTCCCACCTGTGGACTGCTCGTTCCCCAGGGTACCGAGAAGTGCCCTCACGACGGCACGGTGCTCGGTGACGACGCCTCCAGGCGCCCGCAGTTGAGGCCCCAGCCGGGCCCGGTGGGCGCTCCGCCCGGGGGCGTGGTGGAGAGCCAGGCTCCCACACGTCCATCTCTCAACAACATCGTGGCCCTCCAGGCGGCCTCGGCGTCCCGGGGGACGCCCCCCACCGATCCGCTCATCGGGATGCAACTGGGCGAGTACGTCATCCAGGAGCAGATCGGCATCGGTGGCATGGGCATCGTCTACCGGGGCGAGCAGCCGCTGATTGGCAAGCAGGTGGCCATCAAGGTCCTGCGGCCCGAGGTGGACGATCAGTCCCTGTACGTGGAGCGGCTGCTGGCGGAGGCCCGTGCGGTCAACGCCATCCGCCACCGGGGCATCATCGACATCTTCAGCTTCGACCAGATGCCAGATGGCCGGCAGTACTTCGTCATGGAGTACCTGGAGGGAAGCCCGCTCGACACCTGGCTCAGCCGCAAGGGGGCCCTGTCCGTGCAGGAGGCCCTCCGGCTCGCGGACGAGTTGCTGGACGCGCTCTCCGCCGCGCATCGCGCGGGCGTCATCCATCGCGACCTCAAGCCCAGCAACATCTTCCTGGTGCGGCAGCCCGGCGGCGGCTCCTACGTGAAGGTGCTGGACTTCGGTCTGGCCAAACAGATGTCGAGCGGCCAGCCGCTCCCGCAGCAGACGCTGAACGGGCTCATCATCGGGACGCCGGAGTACATGGCGCCCGAGCAGGTGCGTGGAGATCCGGTGAGCGCCCGGACGGACCTCTACGCGTTCGGAATCATTCTCTTCCAGCTGCTGACCGGGAAGCTGCCCTTCACGGCCCGGGTCCCCGCGGAGTACCTGGTCCACCACCTGGAGCACACGCCGCCCTCGCCGCTCGAGCTGCGGCCGGAGCTGCCCCCCGCGCTCGCACAGCTCGTGCTGAAGCTGCTGGAGAAGTCACCCGAGGCACGCCCCACCGCGGACGAGGTGCGTGCCGGGCTCCAGGAGGTCGCGGATTCGCTCCCCCTCCCGCCCGGGCCGCGCGCCTCGCGGGAGATGCGGAGCCTCGCGATGCTCGTCGCGGAACCGGCCCCCGCCCCCACCCCCCCGCGGGAAGCGCCGCCCGTGAGCATCGGCCCGCCCGGTACGTTGCCGCGGTCCCACGCCCTCGTGGCGATGGGCGTGGCCGCCGGGTCGCTCCTGCTCGCCTCGGGCGTGGCGGTGTTCTGGCTGCGGAAGCCCGCCCCAGAGCCGGTGGCGGTGCCCGCTCCCATCTCCGCTCCCGTGGCCGAGACTCCGGTGAAGCCTCCCCTGGCCGAGCCGGTCGCCGAGCCCGAGCCCACGCTCGAACGGGCCGCCAACCCCGGCCCCGCGCCCGCGCCGGAGGTCATTCGGGGCGTGGCGCCCCGCGCGAGCGAGCCGCCCAGGGTGAACACCGAGCGCAAGCCGCTCCTGCTCGTGCGCATCGAGCGCCTGGAGCGGAAGCTGCGCGCGAGCTCGCTGTCCTCGGACGAGAAGGAGAGCGCGCGCCGCCTGTTGAGGAAGGCTCGCGTCCGGGCGGAGCGCGCGTCGACCGCCGACGAGCGCAAGGAAGTGAATCTCAACCTCGACATCTGGGAGCGCCAGTACCTGGGTAATTGACGTCCTCGCCCCAGGGCGCGGCGTGTGCCAGCATGCGTCCTCATGTTCTCCCTGGTGTTGGCGTTGCTCGTCGCGCAGACCCCCGCTCCGGCGGAAAGGACCGACGCGAAGGGGCTGGTGGTGATGATGTCCCGTAGCGAGGGGCTCACGCCCATCGAGTCCGCCGCCGTGGCGGATCGGCTCTCGAGGGCCCTGTGGGAAGCGAGGTTGCCGGTGGCCATGGAGCCGGGCGACGCGCGCTCCCGACTCGGTGAGCGGCGCACCCCGGAGTCCTGTCAGGGCAAGCCCGAGTGCTTCGTGAAGCTGGGCCGCGACCTCGGGGTGGCGGCGGTGGTGACCATCGACTCGAGCAAGGTCTTCGACGACCTGCCCATGCGCATCACCGTGATTGAAACGCGCGAGGGCCAGGTCCTCTTCAAGCGCAGCTACACCGCGTCCGCCCTTCGGCCCACGGAGCTGGACTCGGCCTTCCAGCGCGCCAGCCAGGAGCTCGCGAAGACCTTCTCGGAGAGCGAGGACACCTCCGTCGCGGAGGCGCTCGGGCCGTTGGATGCCCCCCGGGCGCCGAACCTGTTTCCCTCGGCCTACCCGTCTTCCGACATGACCGCGTTCACCCGGCCCACGCCGCTGCCCGTGTCCGTCGCCCGGATAGGGGCCGGGGCCTCCGCCGTGACGGCCGTCACCTTCCTGGTGCTGGGCCTGGCCCAGGCCTCGCGGCTCCAGGAGGAGCGGGCCCCGGGCGTCTCCGCCTGGACCCACGCGGAGGCGATGAAGCTCCGGAGCAGTGCCAATACCCGGTTCGCGCTCTCGGGCATCTTCGCCGGGGTCTCGGGCGCTCTGCTCGTCACGAGCTTCGTGCTGCCGTGGGAGCCATCACTCCCTGACTCCAGTTCAAATCCTTGAAAAGGGTTGATCCCCTGGTTCCTTTGTTTATCAAAGGATGTCTGGGATATAGAGAACACGCCAACCAGCAGCATTCGAGCAATTCCCAGCAGGAGTGGGATCGCTTCCTGATGCAGCCGTCACCCGAGGCGGGCGGCCAGGCGCCCGTCTGGAGAGCCGGGAGGGGACCAGCGGCGGTCGCGAGCGGCTGGGACCTGGGGGCAGAAGGCTCGCCTCGGGGCCTGTGAGGATCCACTGTTCTCCCAGGAGGATCCCATGGCCAAGTGCGAGGTTTGCGGCAACGAGTACTACCTGGCCTTCCAGGTCATCACCGCAGGCGTCACCCACACCTTCGACAGCTTCGAGTGCGCCATCCACAAGCTGGCCCCCATCTGCGATCACTGCGGTTGCAAGGTGCTGGGCCACGGCATCGAGGCCAACGGTACCTTCTACTGTTGTGCGCATTGTGCCCACGCCGCGGGAGCCCGCTCCATCGTGGACAACGCGGAGCACGCCCCCGCCCAGTAGGCCAGGTCCCGTGTCACAGAACGGGCCCGCCGTGTGGCTTTCGGGGCTACAGGTGGGGGCCAGACTGATATCGAGAATCGAGTTCTATTTCTCGATTCCTGGAAAATCCGGTATTCACTCCCAGTTCATGACGCGCCGTGGCATCATCGGGCGCACCATGAACACGCATTCCCCCTTCAAGCACCTGCTGGCACTCGGCCGCGTCAAGTTCCTGCTGTACAGCCCCATCCTCTACACGGTGGGAGCCATCATCCCCACCGTGTCGGGAGGCACCATCAATGCCTCTCACTTCATTCACGGTGTGCTCTTCACGTGGATCACCCACCTGATGACGCACTACTGCAATGAGTATTACGACCTGGAGCCGGACCGGGCCAACGTTACTCCCTCTCCATGGACCGGCGGCAGCCGGGTCCTCGTGAAGGGGCTCATGGAGCCGAAGCACTCCCTGCGCATCGCGTATGTGCTGGCCGGGGTGTCCTTCGTGCTCGCCCTGCTCATGCCGACCCTCAGTGCCCGCCTCCTGTGCCTGGGTGCCATCTTCTTCTCCTGGCAGTACAGTGCACCGCCGCTCAAGCTGGAGGCCCTGGGCCTGGGCGAGTTCACCGTCACCCTGGTGCTCAACACCCTCGTTCCGCTGCTCGGCTATTGCCTCCAGAGCGGTGGACTGCAACCCCATCCACTGCTGCTGGTGCTCATCCCGCTCGGCATCATCGAATACATCCGGATGATGGTCATGAACATGGCGGACTGGGAGAGCGACGCGACGACCTGGAAGAAGACCCTGGTGGTGCGGATCGGAATCGAGCGCGCCGTGAAGATCCACGGCGTCGGAATGGTCGTGGCGTACCTCTCGTTGATTCCACTCTACCTGGTGGGCGTACCGGGTGTCGTCCTCCTCTCCGTGGCCACCACGGCGTTCATGGGGTTGCGCTACGCCTGGCAGCTTCAGCGGGGGGCCTGGAAGAAGAAGGAGACGATGTGGATCATCCCCTACGTGGCCTCCACCCATAATGGGTTGGGGGGCTCCGCCGCGCTGATCGGGATGATCCTTCTCAAGCCGGGCTTTTCGTTCTTCGCCCTCGAGCTCTTCCCACTGTACCTCTATCTGGGAGGCTTCATCCTGCTGAGCACGCTGGCCCGCCGTAAGCGGAAGCAAGCCAGCGCCACGCCCCTCGACATGGCGACGTGAGGGTCTTCCTGCCTCCCTTCCCGCCAATCCGGCAGACAATCCCTCGCAGGAGCACATGAGGGAATACCCACGGCATGGTTCGTGTCTCAGCCCGACACAGCGCGTCTTTCCATGCCTCCATCTTCCAGCCCTCGAGCCCCGCTGGCCCGATCGACGCTCCTCAAGATGGGGGCACGCATCGGGCTTGTCATCGCCCTCTCCACGCTCTTCAGCTACCTCCACATGCTCTACACCCTGCGTGCGGAGGTCCTCGAGCAGTTGCTGCATCATGTCTCGGAGCGGAGCCAGCGGGAGCAGTCCATCTTCTTGTTGGCGGAGGACAACCACGCCTTCCTCAAGAAGGCCCTGGAGGAGAGGATTCGAGCGCTCGCGCGGGAAGACGTCAGCGCCCGCTTCGACAGCCTGTTCGTGCGGCTGCCCGATGGAACGGTTCGAAACAAGCCGGAGCTCCTCGATGGGACGAGGATGGTGCAAGGCTTCATTCCCCCGCACGTGGTCCTCGATGCCGGGTTCCGCACCCGGTTCATGGCCGCGTACGACGTGCTCACCTGGTACGGGCCCGTCCTCCATCTCCGATTCAGGACGACCTACATCAACCTGCCGGAGGGGGCGATCCTGGGCTTCTGGCCGTGGGCTCCCACCTGGACCCAGCAGCTCAAACCGAGCTTCTCCATCCTCGACTACGAGGATTTCCCTCTCACCCTGCCCGAGAACAACCCACGAAGGCAGACCGCCTGGACCGGCATCTACCTGGAGGCCGTCTCCGGGATCTGGATGGCCTCGGTGTCGACGCCGTTGGACCTGGATGGCCGCCATGTCGCATCGATCGGCCACGATGTCCTGCTCGACGAGTTGATGACCCGCACCATCAACGACCACCTGCCCGGTGCCTACAACGTCCTCTTCCGCGAGGATGGCCAGCTCATCGCTCATCCCGAGCTGGAACTGGAGGGCTTCACCACCTCCTACAACATCCTGAGCGCCGCCGCGCAGCCCGACCTCGCTGTCAGTCGCCTCGGTTCCCTGGAGAGCGCGGCCCACCTGCGCGGCATCTTCGAGCGGGTGAAGAACCGTGAGCCCTCGCAGGGCATGCTGGAGCTCCCGGAGTACGGCGAGTACGTCGCCGTGACGCAACTGCGAGGCCCCGGTTGGTACTTCGCCACCGTGTTGCCCGAGAGCATGGTGTCCCAGCCCGCCCTTCTCGCGGCGCGCTTCGTCCTGCTGCTCGGCATCCTGTCGTTGCTGCTGGAGCTGATCATCATGAACCAGGTGCTCCAACAGCAGATCTCCCGCCCCTTGAAGGCGCTGACCCAGGCCACCGACAAGGTGGCGGCCGGCGACTTCAAGGTGGCGTTGGACACCGCACGCCGCGACGAGCTGGGACAACTGGCCAGCGCCTTCCAGCTCATGGCCGACGAGGTCCAGCGGCGCGAGGAGGCCCTGCGCCAGGCCAACGAAGGGTTGGAGCAGCGGGTGGAGGAGCGCACCCGCGAGCTCAAGGCGCTCCACGCGCAGCTGCTGCAGACGGCCCGGCGAGCGGGCATGGCGGAGATCGCCACCAACGTGCTGCACAACGTGGGCAACGTGCTCAACAGCGTCTACACCTCGGCCCAGATCGCCAAGGAGCGGATGAGCGGGATGAGGCTCGAGCACGTGGGCCGGGTGGCCCACATGCTCCAGGAGCGCGAGACCGACCTCACCGCCTTCCTCACCCAGGACGAGCGCGGGCGCCATCTCATGCCCTTCCTGGACAAGCTGGGGCAGAACCTGCTGGAGGATCGCGAGGAGCTCGTCTCACTGCTGAATGACGTGGGCCGCTATACTGAGCACATCGGTGACATCGTCAAGGTACAGCAGAACTACGCCCGGACACCCCGGCTACACGAGCAGGTCTCCCTGTCGGAGCTGGTGGAGGATGCCATCCGCATCAACTCGGCCGGGCTCGCCCGTCACCAGGTGAAGGTGCAGCGCCACATCGCCTCCCTTCCCCCGGTGATGACGGACAAACACAAGACGATGATGATCCTCGTCAACCTGGTCAGCAATGCCAAGTATGCCATGGACTCGGTGGCACCGAGCGAACGGCTCCTGACGGTGACGATGGAGCAAGCCTCCTCGGACCGCGTCCGCATCGACATCCATGACAACGGCATGGGCATCGCGCCGGAGATGCTCACCCGCATCTTCCAGTATGGCTTCACCACGCGCGAGGAGGGGCACGGCTTCGGCTTGCATTCCAGTGCCCTGGCGGCCCAGGAGCTGGGCGGCTCCTTGACCGTCCACAGCGATGGGCCCGGGTGTGGCGCCACGTTCACCCTGGAGCTCCCCTACCACCCGGTCCAGACGGAGGTATGAGCAGCGGCTCCTGCCGAGCCGCCCCGACACTCCGCACGGTGTGCACCGCATCGGCGAGGTGTCCGAGGAGGCCCGGCACGTGGTGGACGTGGCGCGCCGGTGCCAGGAGGCGGGGATGGCCGTCGTCCGCCACGGCGCGAAGCTGGGAGACATTGGCGCGGCCATCGAGGAACTGGCGCGGGCGGAGGGGTGCGGCGTGGTGCGGGAGTTCGGGGGACATGGCATTGGCCGCCAGATGCACCTGCCGCCCCATGTGCCCCACGTGGGAAAGCGGGGGACGGGCATCACGCTGCGCTCGGGGATGGTGCTCACCATCGAGCCCATGGTGACGCTCGGGCGCCCGGACGTGCGGGTGTTGCCGGACGGGTGGACGGTGGTGACGGTGGACGGGAGCCTCTCCGCCCAGTTCGAGCACACCCTGCTGGTGACGCGCGAGGGGTTCGAGGTGCTCACGCCTGGGTGTTTCGCCGGGCCAGCCGTGCGGAGAGCAACTCCCGGATGGATGGAGACAGATCGGCCAGGAGGGCCTCCCCCACCAGGTCATGGCTGAACCACGCGCCCCGGACGAGCGCGGCCTCCTCCAACTCCCGCCAGGCCGTCACCAATCGCTCCTCGGAAGTCTCCAACACCGCCGCCGCCTGCCCCAGGGGGAGGTCCACCCCGGCCACCGCGAGCACCTGCGCCAGCCGGAGCGCTTCGGGGGACAAGCGGGCCAGTCGCTTCTGGATGATGGAGCGGGCCCTCCCCGGCGGAGGCAGTCCCGCGGGGAAATCCCCTTCGAGCGTGTTGGACTCGACGAGGTGTCTGGCCGTCTCCACGACGAAGAGCGGATTGCCCCCGGTGTAGCGGGCGATGTCTTCCGCCATCCGCTCCAGAGCGGGGACCTCCATGCTTCGCAGCAGGGTGCGCACCGCCTGCGGTGCGAGTGAATCGAGTTGGATCCACTCTCCCAGGCCGGCATCCGCCACCTGACGGAGCCGCTCGCCCCTCCAGATGGTCTCGTCGGTGCGTTGGCTGAGGGTGATCAGCGGGAAACGCCCGGTGGACATCTCGTCTTGGAGCTGCGCGAGGATGTAGAGGCTCAGCTCGCTGCTGTCTCTGTCCATGTACTGGGCATCATCGAAGGCGATGGTGTCGAACCCGCGCAGCGTCAGGCGCGCCAGTTGGACGACGGCGGCGAAGACGCGGGCCCTTTCCTCCGGACTGAGTGGGAGGGGCAGGGCTTCCCCGCTCAGCTCCGGGAGCAGCCGCGACAGCTCGCGCCGTACCCAATCCTCCAGCACCAGACCCGGGTTGCGCCGCAACACCTCGCGCACGCCTCGCACGTACGTGGCATAGGGCACGTCGAAGTCCCCTGGCCGGGCCGTCAGCAGCAGCCAGCTCCCCCGGGAGCGGGCGAAGTCCATGAGCAGCCGGGACTTGCCCACGCCTGCTGGCCCTATCACGAACATCGGTCGGCGCGCGGCCCAGGCCTCTTCCATCCGGACCCACTCGCGCTCGCGCCCCGCGAGCAGGGGAGGGTGCACCACGGCGAGCGGTAGCGCCCGCCTCGCGAGAGGGCTGTGGGGAGGCGGGATGGGCTCCTTCTGGATGTCGTGGACGAGCTGGCGTGTCTCGGCCGAGGGCCGGGTCCCCAGCTCCCGCTCCAGGACTTGTTCACACTGGTACCAGACCTGCAACGCGGCACGCCGGTTCCCGAGCTGGTGATGGAGGCGCATGAGGTGCTGGAACGCCTTCTCGGAGGTGGGCTCCAGCAGGATCATCCGTTGCGCCGCCTCCAGGGCAGCGGGCAGCCGCCCCTCGCCTTCCTCGAGCAGGACCCGCGCCTCCAGGGACTTCTGTTGCAGGCTCATCACCCGCATGCGGGTGGCGCGCAGCCAGCCCTCCAGCGCTTCGCACCCGTCGTAGCTCAGCTGCGCGAGCAGCTCGCCACCCGGGCTGTCCATCCATGTGGGCTCGCCACGTACGAGCTCCCTCACGTCCACCAGCAGGTCCTCGCGGAGCCGCACGGTGTCTCGGCCCTCCACGGCGGACTCTCCCAGCAGCTCGCGCAGGCGTCTCAGCAATTGAGACAGATTGTTGCGCGCGGTGGCCTCGCGGGACTCCGGCCAGAACAGGCCCGCCAGTTTCCCTCGCGCCGTCTCGCCTTCCAATGCGACATAGGCGAGCAGGGCCGCCGTCTTCCGCTCCAACGGCCGTGAGCCATTGCGCCCGCTGTTGAGCCGAGCACTGCCCAGAAGCTCGATGCGCCAATCGTCCAAGTAATAACGAGTAGCAACCACTCCTGGCCGAGTCCAGCGTTCCTTCCAATCACTTACAGCCTTCCAGCACCCGCGGCTGCGAGGGTGTGGGGCCATACTTCCAAAAACAGGCTCGCCCGGGAGAATCGAACCCGGGCGAGCTTCTTCTCTTTTCGAGAAAGAGAGCCTCGAGGCCTTTCAGCCTTCAGCTCAAGGCTTGTAGGTATCCACGGCCTGACGGCCCACGGCGGGGTCGTCGGTGAAGAACCCATCGATGCCGGCCGCGAGGTACGCGTGGATCTCCTTGATCGCTCCGGACTCGCTGCGCGTGCTGGCCTCTCCCGTTGCCTTGAGCGGGGCGGGCAGGAAGTTGTTCTCCGGGCGGAAGGTGTACGGGAACACCACCAGCTTCGCCGCGTGGGCGTTGCGCACCAGAGCGCTCGGCTGCTGGAAGTTGCCCGCGTCGTCCACGTTGATGATGCTCAGCTTGTAGGGCCCGACGCCGTTGGCATAGGTGGCGATCTCCTTCATGCCCGCCTCGGTCATCAGGTCGCTGTAGGTGCGCGGGTCGCCCGCCTTGACGAAGTCATAGGGCTTCGCGGTCCCTTCATCCATCAACTGCACCAGCTTCCAGTTCGGCTGCGAGGTTCCGATCTTCGCGTGCATCTCCTTCAGGTTCGCCACCTCGAAGGACTGGATGTAGACCGTGGCGGTGCTCGCGGTGAACTCGTCCTTCTTCAGCTCGGCGATCAGCCGGTCCTCCATCGCGAGGCCAATCTCCTGGAAGTAGGTGGGGTGCTTGGTCTCCGGGTACAGGTGGATGGTGCGCCCGGTCTCGGCCGACAGCTCCTTGGCCAGGGCGATCACCTCGGCGAGCGTGGGGACCTCGAACTGATCGTTGTACTGCGTATTGGCCGGGCGGAACTGCGGAATCCGCTCACGCGCGCGCAGCCTCTTGAGCTCCTCCAGCGTGAAGTCCTCGGTGAACCAGCCGGTGAGCTGCACGCCGTCAATCGTCTTCGTGGTCTTGCGGCCCGCGAACTCCTCCACCGACGCCACGTTCGTGGTGCCGGAGATCTCGTTCTCATGACGGGCCACGAGATGACCGTCCTTCGTGGACACGAGATCCGGCTCGATGATGTCCGCACCGTCCTCGACCGCCTTGCGGTAGGCCTCCAGCGTGTGCTCCGGCCGCAGCGCGCTGGCGCCACGATGACCGACCACGAGCGCCCTGGTGGCGGCGGGCGGGGGATTGCCGCCACCATCGTCCGGGCAGCCGGTCAGTGCGAGGGCGCACGCCGCCGCGAACGGCAGCACGGCGGACAGACGAAGCGAGGAGCGAAGCGGATGGCGACGCGGGGTGGATGGGTGCAAGTGTGTCTCCTGGGGTTGTGGAGTGCGTACGTCCTGGAAGGCCGGGCGGACGTAGCACCAGCAGGTGACAGAACAGTGAATAAAGCGGGAATACGTCGTCAAGCTCTACGGCTCGGGGAATATGAGCAGGCCGCGAGAGAGGTCGATGGCGTAGAGGTAACCGTCACCGGGCCGGCGGATTCCAATGGCGCCGTCGAAGAAGCTGAGCCCCCGGTACGGATCCGTTTCCCTCCAGGTGTTGTAGTACGCCACTTCCCTTGAGTGCTCGGGCTGGGACACGTCCAGCACCCGCACGCCGTCCTGGTAGTGCGCCAGGTAGAGCCGGTCGGACATATCGACGGTAGGATTTCGCGCCCGACCCTCCTCGTGAAGGTGTGCCGCGTCAAGATCTAGTCCGAGGACCCCTGGCTCACGCCTTGTCCAGCACGCCGTTGCGATAGTCCTGGATGGCCCGATGGATTTCCGCCTCGGTGTTCATCACGAACGGGCCATGCTGGACGATGGGCTCCCCGATCGGCTTCGCCGCGGCGACGAGCACCGCGCTCCGCTGGTTCGTCGCGCGAAGGCGGAGCCGCTTGCCGGAGCCGAGGAGGGCAAGGTTCCCCGCGCGCACCGTCTTCCTCTTCGCCTCCGGACCGAAGTCGACCTCTCCCGTGTAGACGAACGCGAAGGCGGTGTGCGCGTCCGGTAGCTCGAGCTCGAAGGGCTGGTCATCCTCCAGCGTCAGGGTCAGGAGCGTGGGTTGCGTCGGGCGCTCGCGCACGGGACCCGCGAGATCGTTCGGCCTGCCAGCGATGACCCGCATCCTGCTCCCCGCCGATGAGAGCTTCGCCTCGGCGAGCTGCTCCGGCCCGAGGTCCTGGTAGTACGCGGGGCACATCTTTTCCTTCGCGGGCAGGTTGATCCACAGCTGGAAGCCAGACATCAGCCCCGCTTCCTGCTCCGGCATCTCGGAGTGGATGATGCCGCGTCCCGCCGTCATCCACTGCGAGCCGCCACCCCGGATGAGCCCCGAGTTCCCCCGGCTGTCACGATGCCGCATGTAGCCGTCGAGCATCACCGTCACCGTCTCGAAGCCGCGGTGGGGATGGGAGGGGAAGCCGGCGATGTACGCGTTCGGATCGTCCGAGTGGAAGCGATCGAGCATCAGGAACGGATCGAGGTTGCGCAGCGTGGGCTGACCGATGACGCGCGTCAGCCGCACACCCGCGCCGTCCGTCGTCGGAATGCCAGGCAGCGTCCGCACCACGTTCCGGTCGGACGTGGGGATGTACGCGGGAGCCTGCGAGGCGGGCTCGGTTCCGGAGCGGCATCCCGCCGCCACGGCCACCGTCGCCAGCATCGAGTCGATGAGGAACCGCCGACGCGTCGTCGTTCTCATGGGGGGGATGATAGTCGAGCCGGCGCTTCCGGTGTGGACGGGCGGTAGCGTGGGTAGGAGCCAAAAACCTTGAAGAAGGAGGTCTGCCCCTGCAGCCGCTGGAGGGCGGCGGCCACGTGCGGCTCCAGGCGATGACCCTCGATGTCGGCCAGGAAGATGTAGTCGCCCAGCATCTCCTTGGCCGGACGGGACTCGAGCCGGGTCAGGTTGATGCGGGCCTGGGCGAGTACCTGCAGGGCGTCGAGCAGGGAGCCCGCCCGGTTCTCGGGCATGGCGAAGCACAGTGAGGTGCGGTCCTGGCCGGTGGGCGCCGCGTCCTCGGAGCCGAGCAGGATGAACCGTGTCTGGTTGTTGGGATGGTCCTGGATGTCGTGGGCGAGGGTGGTAGCGGACTGGAGCTCGATGGCGCGGCGGGTCGTGATGGCGGCGGCGGGGCGTGAGTCGCTCAGCGCATCCGTGAGGGCGGCGGAGTTGCTGAGGGCCGCGACGGTGGCGGCGCCGGGCAGGCAGCGTTCGACGAAACGGCGGCTCTGGCCGAGCGCCTGGGGGTGGGCATGGAGCACCTGCACCTGGTGGAGCTGCAGCCCCGGGCGTGTCGCGAGCATGTGGCGCACGGGCAGGACGAGCTCACTGCTGATCCGAAGGGAGGTCTCCCGGATGAGCAGATCGAGCGTGGTGGTGACGGAGCCCTCCAGCGAGTTCTCGAGCGGGAGGACACCGAAAGTCGCGGCGCCGGTCTCCACGGCCGTGACGACGGCCGGGATGCTGGCGAGCGGGAGGAGCTGATCCTCGGGGCCGCCCCAGGAGAGCGCGGCTTCCTCGCTGAATGTGCCGGGGGGACCGAGATAGGCAATCGTCTTCATGGGTGGGTGCAATCCCTTCTCCGCCAGAGGGCAAGGTAACGCATCGCCCGGACACTTCGTACGAACATCTCGTACGGTCCGTTCGGGTGTCTCTCCCCCGGCCCGTCGGATGAGACCCGGGTGTGGCCCTGTTCCATGTCATGGGGTCTCATGGGAGAGGACGGCAGGATGGGCGGGTAGGGACACGAGGACGAGCCGGGGCAACGCAATGCAGATGGATTGGGTGCGGGCGATGGAGCACCTGATGGAGTTGGCGACTTCCCAGGACACCGCGCGCGGGATGTTCCTCAACCGGACCCTGGAGACGGTCCGCTCGCTCGGGGACGAGGCGGCCCTGAGGAGCTGTCAGGCGGTGCTCGGCCAGCAACGGCTCCTGGACTTCGTGAACTACCCCGTCACCCTGCTCATCCAGCTGACCCTCACCGCGGTGCGGGAGCTGAGTGCCCGGCATGGAGGCGCGGAGCAGGTGCTGCGCCTCCTGGGGCAGAGGGCCGCGGTGGGCCTCATGTCCTCCACGGTGGGCACCGCGATGCACACGCGGACGGGCAGCGACGACGAGCACATCTCCTCCAGCATCCAGGCCATCTACAAGGTGACGTCCAATTACGGCGAGCGCTCGGTGGATTGGCTGGGTCCCAAGCGCGGCATCCTCATCATGCGGCGCAGCTTCCTGCCGATGCCGTACCACGAGGGCGCCATGCTGGAGGTCCTCACGCGGCTGGGCGCTCAGCTTCCGCGGGTCGAGGGCCGGGTGCTGGGGCCGCTCGACAGCGAATACGACTTCTCCTGGTCGTGAGACCCGTACCGGGGCCTGCCCGCCCGGTGGACGCCCTCATGCCGGGCACACATCTTCCTCTTCGAGAAGACTTGCGAGGAGGATGACGATGACCCGTGAAGAGCTCCTGTCCCGCGTCGCCGAGCGCGGCGGGTTGCCCGGTGTGGAAGCAGCGGAGCGCGTGGTTCGCGCGGTGCTCGAGGTCCTGGGCGAGCGGTTGAGCTGGCCCGTCATCCAGGCGTTGGTGGATGACCTTCCCGCCTCGTTGGCCGCCAGCTTGCGCGATGTGAGTCCCCATCAGGTCTTCAACCTCGCGGAGCTCCATGCGCGCGTCGCGGAGCGGACTCAGGTCCGGCTCGGGCTCGCCGTGGAGCACACCGGCGTCGTCTGCCAGGTTCTCGCGGAGACCCTGTCCCCCGGCGTGTTGCACCGGCTCCGGGAGGCCCTGCCCGAGCCGATGAGCGCCCTCCTCATGCCGCGCGAGCCCGACGAGCCCTTCGAGCATGTCCACCTCGACCCGAGCCGTCGCACGCTCGCCGAGGGCCGGCCGGGAAGTCACCACCCCTTGTCCGAGGCCCGGCCCGAGCGGGCGCATACGCACTCCGTGCTGCGCGCGGACAACCCACACGAGGACACGAAGCTCTCCAGTTCCAGGGGGCTCACCCAGGAGAGGGAGCAGGACACGCTCGCGGCCGGGCGTCAGGGCTCGAGTCGCTCATTGAGTGAGGGAGAGGACTGAGCGGACAATCTGTCGCGGAGTACGGGCGAGCCCCGGACATCCCGGCAGTCCCGTGGGGTGCTCGCCTTCCGTGAGCCCTCGCGCTGACACGGCATGCCGGTTGCTGAAGCGGCCCGTGGCAGGAGGGGAAACACGTGGGAATCGAAACCTTCATCCGACTCGCCCGTGAGCAGGGCGCGAGTGACATCCACCTCGAGGGTGAGATGCCCATGGCGCTCCGGGTGAGAGGCGCGCTGCGGCTCGTCGGCGAGGCGATACCGGCCTCGACGCTCACCTCGATGGCGCGCGACATCATCGGCGACTCCGACTGGCCCGGGTTCATCGAGCGCTGTTCGTATGATGTCTCGCGCACGGTGGAAGGCCTGCGCTGAACGCCGCGGAGACGGGGCACCTCGTCTTCGCGACCGTGCACTCCTCGAGCACCGCCGAGGCGCTCCAGCGCCTGGTGTCCGCCTTTCCCCCGGAGGTCCAGGGCGCGGTGTGGGCCCAACTCGCGGACTGCCTCGTCGGGGTGGTGTGCCAGCGGTTGCGCTATCGCCCGGACCTTGGCATCCGCGTGCCGGAATGCGAGGTGCTCATGGGGAGCACCCCGGTGAGGAGCCTCGTGCGCCAGGGGTTCTTCTTCAAGCTCCCCTCCGCCATCGAGACGGGCGCCGCCGATGGCTCCTGGACGTTCACCCGCTACGCGGAGTGGTTGAACCGGAAGACGGACTGGCACCTGCCTTCCCCCGCCGAGGAGGCCCCGGCCGAGCTTCCTCCCGCGCCCGTTCCCTCACTCCGAGTCAACCCGCCCGCGGGACCCGAGCCCCTTCCCCGGCCGCCTCCGCCCAGGCCGAAGCGCGTCGCGCGGGACGACGCTCCGCCCGGGCCCGCGCCCGCCGAGGACGGCGTCTTCGTCATCCAGGAAGAGCAGGACGAGCTCCTGGACATCATCCGCCAGCTCGAGCGCGGCGGTTCCGGCTCCTCGGAGTAGACGCAAGGCCAACACGGGGGCTCTCCAGCATTGACCCGGCCCGGTCCCGGGGCGAACGTTGCCACCGTCAGCCGAGTGGAGGGGTACATGGGTCGTGTTGTCAGCAAGCTGGGGTGGGCACTGCTCGCCATCGTGGGGGCGTTCTGTCTGGGGACGGTGGCCCTGCACAGAGGAGAGACGATCAACGCCACCTGGTTGGTGGTGGCCTCCGTCGCCGTCTACATGCTCGGGTACCGCTTCTACGGCCGGTTCATCGCCGAGAGGGCCTTGCGGTTGGACCCGACCCGCGCCTCGCCGGCGCAGCGCCGCAATGACGGTCTGGACTACGTGCCCACCGACAAGTGGGTGCTGTTCGGCCACCACTTCGCCGCCATCGCGGGCGCCGGTCCGCTGGTGGGTCCGGTGCTCGCGGCGCAGATGGGTTACCTGCCGGGCACGATGTGGATCCTCTTCGGCGTGGTGCTGGGTGGCGCGGTGCAGGACTTCATGATCCTGTTCCTGTCCGTCCGCCGCGACGGCAAGTCGCTGGGCGACATGGTTCGCATGGAGATGGGTCCGGCCGCCGGTGTGGTGGCGATGATCGGCGTGTTGATGATCATGATGATCATCCTCGCGGTGCTGGCCCTGGTGGTGGTCAAGGCGCTGACCGGCAGCCCCTGGGGCACCTTCACGGTCGCCATGACCATTCCCATCGCGCTGCTGATGGGCCTCTACCTCCGCTACATCCGTCCTGGCCGCGTGCTCGAGGTGTCCGTCATCGGCTTCGTGCTGCTGATGCTGTCGATCTGGATGGGAGGCAGGGTCGCCGACATGCCGTCCCTGGCGCCGCTGTTCACCTATGACAGCAAGGCGCTGGCCTGGATGCTGATCGCCTACGGCTTCTGCGCCTCGGTGCTGCCCGTGTGGCTGCTGCTGGCGCCGCGCGACTACCTGTCGACGTTCCTGAAGATCGGCACCATCGTGGTGCTGGCGGTGGGCATCGTCCTGGCCGCGCCGGAGTTGAAGATGCCGGCGGTGACCCGGTTCGTGGATGGCACCGGCCCGGTGTTCTCCGGCAACCTGTTCCCGTTCCTGTTCATCACCATCGCGTGCGGAGCGGTGTCGGGCTGGCACTCGCTCATCTCCTCGGGCACCACACCGAAGATGCTGGCCAACGAGCGCGAGGCGCTCATGGTGGGCTATGGCGCGATGTTGATGGAGTCCTTCGTCGCCATCATGGCGCTGATCGCCGCCACGGTGCTGGAGCCGGGCGTGTACTTCGCCATGAACTCCCCGCCCGGATTGATTGGCACCACCGCGGAGCAGGCGGCCCGGACGATCAGCGAGTGGGGTTTCGTGATCACCCCCGAGGTGCTCACCCAGACGGCCCGGGAGATTGGCGAGACGTCCATCCTGTCGCGAGCGGGTGGCGCGCCGACCCTGGCGGTGGGCATGGCGCAGATCCTCCACGGACTGGTGGGCGGCGAGGGGATGATGGCCTTCTGGTACCACTACGCCATCCTGTTCGAGGCGCTGTTCATCCTCACCACGGTGGACGCGGGCACGCGCGTGGGCCGCTTCATGATCCAGGAGCTGGCCGGCCTGGTGTACGCACCGCTGAGGAAGACCGAGTCCTGGAGCGCCAACATGATCGCCACGGCCCTCTGTGTGGCGGGCTGGGGCTACTTCCTCTACCAGGGCGTGGTGGATCCGCTGGGCGGCATCAACACGCTGTGGCCGCTGTTCGGCATCGCCAACCAGATGCTGGCCGCCATCGCGCTGACGCTGTCCTGCGTGGTGCTCGTGAAGATGAAGCGCGAGCGCTACCTGTGGATCCCCGCGATTCCGACGGTGTGGCTGGTGATCTGCACGTTGACCGCCGGCTGGCAGAAGGTGTTCGGCGGAGACATCCGGGTCAGCTTCGTCGCCCACGCGCGCGCGTTCTCGGCGGCGGCCGAGCAGGGCAGGGTGCTGGCGCCAGCGACGTCCCTGGAGGACATGCAGCGGGTCATCACCAACGACTACGTGGACGCCACCCTCACCGTCCTGTTCATGCTGCTGGTGGTGGCGACCATCGCGTTTGGCCTCCGGGCCGCGCTGGCCGCCCGCCGCTCGACCGCCCCCTCCGCCCAGGAGACGCCCCACGTCCCCGTGGCGACCGTGAGCCAGTGACATGCGCGACGGGAGCGACAGGCTGAAGCGGTTCTGGAGCCGGGCGGTGCAGACCGCCCGGTTGCTCATCGGCGTGCCTGACTACGACACCTACGTCGAGCACATGCGCCTGCACCATCCGGAGCGGGCCGTGATGAGCTACGAGGAGTTCTTCAACGAGCGCATGCAGGCCCGCTACCGGGGAAGCGGCGGGCGCTGCTGCTGAACGCCTGGCTTCCTAGTACGGCTCGAAGCAGTCGTAGTTGTGCTGCGAGAAGATGCGGCCGTCGCGGAAGGTGAGGAACACTCCGAACGAGGCGCGCATCGTGCCTCCTACGGGGAGTGTTCCCACCGCCACCGCGAGCGTGCCGCTCCAGTCGATCTCGAGCGCCACCTGGTCGCCCTCGGACACCGCGTTCCGGATGTCGTAGCGCTGGGCGGACATCACCTTCTGGCCTCGCTCCGCGCCTTCGAGCAGGGCCTTCAGGTCCCTCGTCGCCCCGGAGGGGACGAGCCGGTTGGGGTATTCCCGCTGCGTCACCTCCGGGTGGAAGAAGGCGCTCAGCGCTTCTCCGGTCGCCCCCTCTTCGATGGCTCGGAGGTAACGGCGCGCGAACTCGAGATTCGTCGTGGACATGGTTGGCTCCCATCTGATTCACAACCGAGGTTGCACAACCTGGGTTGTGGATGCAAGATCCCCTTGTATGCCGCGCCGGAAGGAAGCCGCCCCCGTGGAGCCCGGGTCCCTGGACCTGGGCCACCTCGCCCTCTTCGTGGGGATGAGGGTGAACGACGTCGTGCTCGAGGAGATTCATGCGGCGGGCTTCACGGGCCTGCGCTACGCGCACGGGTTCGTGTTCCAGCACCTGCTGGGTGGCTCCCGGTCGATCAGCGAGCTGGCGGCGCTGCTCGAGGTGACGCAGCAGGCCGCGTCGAAGACGGTCGCCGAGCTGGAGAAGCTGGGCTACGTCGAGGAGACGCGGTCCGATGACGCGCGCGTGCGGCGGGTGCGGCTCTCCGCGCGAGGACAGGCCGCCGTCGACAAGAGCCGCGCGGTGAGGGCCGGGCTCGAGGAGCGTCTCCGGCGGAGCCAGGGGCGCCGCGCGGTGGAGGAGGCGCGCAAGCTCCTGGCGAACGTGCTCGACTCCCTGGGGGGCACGGAGGCCGTGCGGGCCCGGAAGGTCCGGTTGCCGCGCTGAGGAGCCTGGCCTCTTCGCGAGCGTGGCGATCCTGGGTATATCCACCTCCCGCGATGGGCCCTCGTGCCCGGGAGGTCTTCCACATGTTCCGTTCGCTCGCCCTGTCCATCGTCCTGTCGGGGACGTTGGGTGTCGCACATGAAGCGCCGAAGCAGACGGCACCGACGAAGGAGGCCGAGAAGGCGGAGGCGTTCTTCGGCCATGAGGAGCTGGTCCGCCAGTTCAAGCTCCACGAGAAGGGCTGCAAGAAGGGCGACTCGATGGAGTGCTTCAACCTGGGCCTGTCCTATGCGCAGGGCGTGGGCGTGGCCAGGGATGAAGCTCGCGCGGCCACCTTCTTCAAGAAGGCGTGCGACAAGGGTTACCTGGATGCCTGCAACAACCTCGGCATCGCCTACGCGGAAGGCGTGGGGGTGAAGAAGGATCCGAAGCAGGCCGTCACCCTGTTCGAGAAGAGCTGCAAGGCGGATGATGCGAAGGGTTGCTTCAACACCGGCCGGGCCTACGCATCGGGGCTCGGGGTGGAGAAGGATCCGGCGCGGGCCGCCACCGCCTTCGAGAAGGCCTGCGGCCGGGGTCACGCCGATGGCTGCTTCAGCCTCGGCATCGCCTACGCGAACGGCAATGGGGTGAACAAGGATCCGGCACGCGCCGCGACGCTCCTCTCACAGGCCTGCGACGCGGGGAACATGCCCGCCTGCAACAGCGCTGGCGTGTCCTATATGGCGGGCAACGGCGTGACGCGGGACATGAAGCGGGCCGTCACTCTCTTCGAGAAGGCCTGCGACGCGGGCGTGGCCGGTGGCTGTCTCAACCTCGGCATCGCCCACAAGCAGGGGAACGGGGTGGCGAAGAACCCCGAGCGTTCCCGGGAGCTCATCCAGAAGGCGTGCGGGCTCGGGCTCGCTCCCGCCTGTCAGGCGCTCGGGACCGCTCCGAAGGCTCCTTGAGCAGGGTAGGGGCTCAAGGGGTGCCGGAGGCTTCGCCCGCCGCCCGGAGCTGATCCGGGTGGGTGGGCACCTTGATGTCGCCGGAGATGATCTTCGCCTTCAGCTCCTCCAGCTTGCGCAGCGCTTCGTCCTTGCCGGGGAAGTCCAGCCGCACCGGGGCGTAGGTGATGCCGCCCTCGCTCAGGCCCAGTGACAGGTTGCCTCCCTGGAAGCGGCCCTGGACCTGATCGCGAATGGCCTCGTACACCACCAGGTCCACGCGCTTCACCACGGCGGACAGCACCGCCTTGGGCGCCAGATGGGAGGGATCCGAGTCCACGCCGATGACGTAGACGGGCTTGCCCCCGTCGCGCGCCTCCTTCACCGCCTGGATGGCACCCAGACCGTCCACGCCGGCGGCGGCGAAGAGGACATCCGCGTCCTTCACCAGCAGATCCTGTCCCACCTGCTTGCCGAGGGCGAAGTTGGTGAAGCCGCCGGTGTAGTTGGCCACCACGGTGGCCTTGGGGTTGGTGGCGGCCACGCCCGCGCGGAAGCCGGCCTCGTAGCGCTTCACGAGCGGAATCTCCATGCCGCCCACGAAGCCCACCTTGCCCGTCTTCGTCACGAGCCCGGCCAGCGCGCCCACCAGGTAGCAGCCCTCCTCCTCGCGGAAGACGACGGTGCGCACATTGGGCAGCGTGTACGGCTCGTTCTGTCCGGACAGCAGGGGGCTGTCGACCAGGAGGTAATGCATGTCCGGGTTGCGCTTCGCCGCCGTCTCCACCGCGTTCTCCAGCATGAAGCCCACGGCGAGCGAGAGGGACACGTCCTGATCCGCCAGCAACTGGAGGTTGGGCTCGTAGTCCTCGGCCACCCGGCTCTGCAGGACGACGGGGGTGATGCCGAGCGGCGTCACCTGGAGGTTCCTCCGCGCCATGTCCTGCCCGAGCGACTCCTGGAGCGAGGCCTGGCGCTCACGGGCGGAGACGTCCTTGTACCCGCCCTCCTCGTACTTCACGCCCGAGGCCCACACCTCCAGCCCGCGCAGGGCCGAGTCATTGAAGGACTGGTCCCCGCGTCCCCCGAGTCCCAGGACGAGCCCGATCTTCGTCTCCTGGGTGTCGGGCGGAGCGTCGGCGGTCCTCGCCTGGGCCGCGGGCTTCGCGGGAGTGGCGGAGGGCTCTTCCTTGTGGCTCTTGCAGGCGGACAGCAGGGACAGGGCGAGGAGCAGGGAGCGGGGGCTCGGGCGCATACCCCTTGTCCTAGCACGGCCCTACCGGTTTGGTAACGCGCCAGGCCGGACGTGACCGGCCTATCCCTGGGCCCCGGAGCCCCCCGCGCGCATGCGGTTGAGCCGGTCGTAGTGGCGGTAACCGAGCTGGTCGAGCGCGCTCGGGGGGGCCAGGCCGATGTCCACCAGGGTCTTGATGTCGTAGGTGCCCGCGAGCACCGGCGGCGCGTAGTTCTGGATGGCCTCGGGCGTGCGGAACCTCGAGAGCGGGAAGAGCACCGTGCTCGTGTGCACGTGCATGAAGTGGGCGGCCGACTGACGCTGCCAGCCGGGGACGCCGGGGGCGGTGATGACGTGCGGGGTCGCGAGGAACGTGCCTCCCGTGAGGATCTCCAGCTGCTGGCCCACCTGCGCGACGATGCACCCGGCAGGCGCGGTCCCGCGCACCAGGCGCCCCTTCGGCTCCTCGGGTGTCGCGCGCGTGCGGAGGTAGAGCCCGCTCTTGTCATCGGGCCCCTGGGCTGGCTGTCCCTTCGGATCCAGGAACCGGCCACCGGGCAGCAACGTGAGCAGGTTGAAGTCCGTGTGCTCCTCGCCCCAGAGGATGCCCGTGTTCACCTGTGAGGCGCCGAGGGGCAGGTATTGCAGCGCGCGCGTGACGTGGGGGGCCCGCTGGCACACGTCCGTGAACGTGGCCTCCGGCAGTCCGAGCGCCACCGCGGCGCCTCGCAGGAGCGCGAGTCCCGCCTCATGGAGCGATCGGCCGAGCGAGAGGAGCCCCTCCTGGAAGTATGGCGGGGCATCGGGGGGCCATACGTTCTCGGGGTAGAGCTTCGGGAACTCGAGCGCCGAGCTCTCGTCGGTCGGGTAGGGCGCGGCGAAGTAGCACTCCTTGAAGTCCGGCTGGCCGTTGCTCGCGACGGCGACCTCGGTGTTCGGAGGCGTCCAGCCACGCTGGTACCAGATGTCCGCTCGGCTGTAGGGCTTCTTGGCCTCCGCCGGACGGGCGACGAACTCGCCGAATGCGTCGTAGAAGCGGGCGAGCGCCTGGGCGTCGACACCGTGATTCTTCACGTACACGAGGCCGAAGACACCAAAGGCCTCTCGGAGGGCGGCTGCCGCGCGCTCGACGCGGGCCGGGTCGTTCGACGAGAGGTCGGTGAGGTCGACGGTGGGGATGTTCATCGGGGTCTCTGCCATGGCGACCCCAGGTGTATCGTGCCTCGCCCCTCCGAGGAATACGCTCTCAGTGGAGAACCTCCCCTGTTGGGTTCATCGGAGGTAGTCGTATCCGCCGAGCGGCTGCTGGAGGTAATAGCCGCCCAGGGGCGTCTGGTGGAGGTAGTAGCCGCCGAGCGGCGTCTGCTCGAAGTAGTAGCCGCGAGAGGGCAGCTGCTGGAGGTAGTAGCCGCCGAGCGGCGTCTGCTCGAAGTAATAGCCGCGAGGAGGATCCGTCAGGATGTCGTAGTGGCGGGTGAGTGGCTGCTGGAGTTGATAGCTGCCAAGGGGTGGCTGCTGAAGCTGGTAGCTGCCAATGAGTGGCTGCTGGAGTTGGTAGCTGCCAATGAGTGGCTGCTGGAGTTGGTAGCTGCCAATGAGTGGCTGCTGGAGGTCATGGTTGCTCTGCTGGGCGCTGGCCGTCCCCGCCGCGCCCCAGGCCACCGCCATGATCGCGGCTGTCAGGATGCTCTTTCGCATGTTCGCCTCTGTCTCTTGGATTGATCTATCCATGGGGAGGGCCTCCGAGAAGCGGTCGGCCCCCCTCCTGACCCGGGCACTCCCTGGGGAATACGCTGGTGGAGGCTCCTCTCTCGAGCAGGTTGCTCACCTGGGCCAGAACGTCACCGCCCGTGCGTTCTCCGAGCTCCAGACGAGCTTCCTGCCCCGGTACATGCGCGCGTGTCCGCCGGAATCGGCGAGCGAGACGAGCAGGAAGGGTCCCCGGGACTGGATGCTGACCAGGTCGTTCGCGCGGTAGGGGAGGTTGGGGAGTGCCACCGCCTTTCCCTTCTCCACCCGCCGGAGCAGACCGGTCGCCAGAAGCTCATCGCCGAAGGGCGTGCCCCAGATCGCCAACGTGTGGCCGCCGCGCTCGAACCTGGCCCACTCGCCGTCGGGTTGCTCCGGAGTGAGCTCGTACAACCTGTCGAGCAACGCGTCGTCTTCGATTTCCTCGGGAGTGAAGCGCGGATCCAACGAGCGGCTCGAGCGTTCACCGAGTTCCTTGCGGAGCTCGAGGACGCCGGTGCCGGAGCGCTCGTTGGTCGCCTTCACGTCCAGCCGCGTCCACGTCCCACCCTGCCAGGCGAAGGCATGGGCCAGCAGCGGGCGTCCCCTGCCGCCGAGAGCGAGCCGGATCGTGGTCCCATCGACCTCCACCGCACCCGCCCGCGCCTGGTCGGGCGTGGGCATCTGGATGCTGAGCCCGAGCAACCGGCCACCGGCATCGAAGCCGAACTCGATGAGCTCGCCCGAGGGGGGCAGCGGGAGCTCCTCGGCATTGCCCGTGGCCACGTCCACGAGGAACAGGCGGTCGCGGAACGCGGGGGAGGGGAACTTCTCGGGGAACGTGGGCCTGCCCACCACGGGGGCGCTGACACCGCCGCGCCAGAACCGTGCGACGCCGCGTCTGCCATCCCGGCTCAACGCGGTCGCCGCGCCCTGACAGTCCACCGCGAGCTTCGCGATGACCCGGCGCGCGGAGGAGAGGGCGTCGAGCTGGGCCCACTCACAACCCTCCCCGGCGGGCTCGAGCAACGACAGGGTGGCCTCGGTCACGCGAGGGACCGGGACCGGGACCGGGACCGGTGCCGCGACCGCTGCCGGGGTCGGGGTGGGGCGTTCCTCCTGAGCGTGAGCCGGGGTCATGGGCACGAGCAGGAGCGAGGCGAGCAGGGGAGCGCGGAAGGTCTTCACGATGGCCACCATTGTTTCACAAACTGGCGGTCCGCTCGTTGTCGCCAGAAGGGTCGCTTGGGCCGCCGCGGTCCTCGCCCTGGGCCCTCCTGTACGCACCGGGTCCAACGCCATGCCATCGTTTGAAGGCCTTGTGGAAGGCGACCTCGCTGGCATAGCCCACGCGCTCCGCGATCTGGGGGATGCTGTCGTTCGACTCGCGCAACCACTGCGCTGCCTTCGCCATCCGCCATCCGGCGAGGTACTGCAGCGGGGGCTCTCCCACGAGCGCGTGGAAGCGCGCGGCGAACCCCGAGCGTGACAGCCCCACCGCGGCCGCGAGGCGCTCCACCGTCCAGGGCTCGGCCAGCCTCCCATGGATCAGCCCGAGCGCGGCTCCGATGGCGGGATCCGCCAGGGCCTGCAACCCCGCTCCCTCGAGGCCCGCGGTGCCCGCTCGCATGCGGAGCACCTGGACGAGCAGGATATCGGCGAGCCGCCCGAGGACGATGGAGCTGCCCTGGCTCGGGGCCGAGCTCTCCGCGGCGATGAGCTGCACGGTCGCGGCCAGCGAGGGCACGGCTCGCGATTCGTGCGCGGGGATGTGGATGGCGGGGGGAAACGCGCTGAGCAGGGGGCTGTGCGCGCCCACGCTGAAATGGAAGCAGCCGACGACGAGCGTACTGCCCGGGCCGCCGCCGCCCAGCCGGTGCTGCGTCAGCACGGGCCCGCGCAACTGCTCCGTGGGGATGAAGTCCCTCGGAGCGAGGGTGCGCCGGGAGCCATCATCGACCACGTGCTCCGCGCCATGGGGCACCAGCACCACGTCCCCCGCCGACAGGAGCAGGGGCGTCTCCAGTCCGTCGACCCTGAGCCTCATGTTGCCTCGCGGCAACACGTAGAAGGACGAGGTCTCCTTCTTCGGGACGCGCATCGCCCAGGGCGCGGCCAGCTCGACACAGCCGAAGAGGAGGGTGGAGAACCGCATCGTCTCGAGCACGTCCGAGACGACATCGACGTGACCCGCCCTCGGGTCTGGACGCTCGACTAATTCATTTGGACGAACTGGCATTGAGAGTCCATAGCGCCAGGCGCACTCTACGTCCATCTCAATCAGGAGCCACTCATGGCAAACCAGACATCCCCTCGTGATGCAGCCAGTTTGATGGACGCTCATCTGTCGCTCATCGGTACGGACATCGAGCGCTGGTTCGAGCTCTTCGCCGAGGACGCGGTCGTCGAGTTCCCCTATGCGAAGGGGCTCGGCCTGCCCGAGCGCCTGGAGGGCAAGGAGGCGATCCGCCATTACTTCAAGGACACGCCGAAGCACTTCGTGGGGCTCACCTTCACGAAGGTCCAGCGCCACGTCACGACGGACCCGGACGTCGCACTCGCGGAGGCCCACGGCACGGCGACCATCGCCGCCACGGGCAGCGGGTACGAGCAGGACTACGTCATGCAGGTGAAGACGCGGAACGGACGGATCGTGCTCTACCGGGAGTACTGGAACCCCGTCCCGGGACTCAAGGCCTTCGGGGGAGACGAGAACCTGCGCAAGGCGGTGAATGCGTCATGAATACTTCGCGAAAGACAGACTCCCTCCGCGTCCTCGTCACGGGGGCGACAGGAAACACGGGCCGGCACATCGCCTCGCGTCTGGCGGAGCTCGGCTTCACCGTCCGTAGCGCGGCGAGAGAAAGCCGCCCCGCGGACAGCACCGCCGAGCACGTGCGCTTCGATTGGGCCGATACGTCCAGCCACGAAGCCGTGCTGGCCGGTGTGGACCGGATGTATCTGATCGCCCCGCCGGCGGTCGATGACCCCTCAGTCCTCATGCTGCCGTTCATCGATCGCGCGGTGGAGCTTGGAGTCCGGCGGGTCGTCCTGTTGAGCTCCTCGGCCATCCCTGAAGGGAGCCCGGGGCTGGGGACGGTGCACCGGGCCCTCCGCGAGCGGGTGCCGGAGTGGGCCGTGCTCCAGCCGTCCTGGTTCATGCAGAACTTCGTGAATGAGCGGCACCACCAGGGGGCCAGCCTCAAGCGCGAGGGACTGCTCGTGACGGCGACGGGCGACGGTCGCGTCGGGTTCGTCGATGCCCGGGACATCGCGGAGGTGGGCGTCCGGGCGCTCGCCGATGAGAAGTCCCATGACACCGCGCATGTCATCACCGGCCCCCAGGCGTTGAGCTACGACGACATCGCCGCCGTGCTCTCCGAGGTGGCGCGCCGCCCGATGCGGCACGTGAAGGTGGGGTCGGATGAGATCGTCAGGCACATGGCGGACTCGGGGATTCCGGAACGCTACGCCGTGCTCCTCGCCCAACTCGAGGAGTCCATACGCCAGGGCTCCGAAGCCCGCGTGACGCAGACCGTCCTGCGGGTGACCGGCCGCGAACCACGCCCCTTCGAGGCGTTCGCGCGGGCGCACTCCTCGTTCTGGAAGTAGGCGCGCTGTGGGCTCACGACGCTTCCCGTGGACGTGGTCCCCGCTTGAGTCCGCTCACACACCTGGTGCTCAGCCGGTGTGCCAGGTGTGCGAGCCGAACTGGTCTCGCACGCGCGCGGCCTCCGCCGTGAAGCCGGTGCTCTCCATCCGGGCGAGGATCCATGTCAGCGCCGAGTCCATGTCCGAGACGATGACATAGGGTGTCCCCGGAGGGCGGACATGGAAGAAGAGGCTCATGGCCGCCCGTATGAAGGGCGAGGTGACGATGAATGCCGATCCTCGCCCCCACGTTCGTTCCAGCTCGTCGTGGATCCGGCTCCACTCCACCTGCCGCTGGCGCTGCGCGTTGTTCGGTATGCCGGAGCGACTCGTGTCGATGAGCATGAAGAACGGCTCCCGCCGCTGGAGGAAGCTGGACAGTCGCTCGAGGCTCTTCTCGTACTCCATGTCCGACATGGTCCCCACGTAACGGGTGATGAGCAGCGGCCAGAGTGAATCATCGAAGGTGACGGGCATGCGCTCTCCCCCCTCGGATGGAGCGAAAGAACTCTGGTCAGGGACTGCTCCATTCTAAGCGAATTCGAGACTGCTCCAACATGGGGGCAGAGGTGGCCAGGGACGTTTGTGTTCGCCGCCGGCGCACGCGGCGCGAGGTTTTGTTCATGACACTGACTCACCGTGCTGGAACTCGGACGCGGTGTGTGCTGGAAACGAGGTTTGCGGGTACTTCAATTCTAGTTGATTTTACTTGATATACTCGTGTTGAGTGGAAAGCGCGTCCTTGTGCGAAAGTGAGTCAAGATGATGTCCGGCGTCTTTCGATCTGGAGTCTCGGTTCTGCTGTTGATGTTCCTGGCCAGCCAACCCGCGCAAGCCCAGACACGGAGCGTGAAGAGGGGCGTTGCCTATGGGTATCACTCCGCGGAGGACATGAAGGCCCTCTCCGTGGGTATGAGCTGGTGGTACAACTGGGCGTCCACGCCCGATGCGGGGGCCGCGGGTGTCTATGCCTCCCTGGGCGTGTCCTTCGCGCCCATGGTCTGGGGTGGAACGCCGAACGCGGACCAGCTGGCCGCCGCCATTCCCGCGGGGGCCGAGTACCTGCTGGGATTCAATGAGCCCAACTTCAGGTGGCAGGCCAACAAGACTCCCAGTCAGGCCGCGGCGCTCTGGCCCATTCTGGAGGAGGTGGCCCGCCGCAGGAACCTGAAGCTGGTGTCGCCCGCCGTCAATTACTGCGGAGAGTGTGTGTCGGAAGGAGGCGTGACCTATTCCGATCCGGTGGCCTACCTGGATGCGTTCTTCGCCGCCTGCACGAACTGCAAGGTGGATTACATCGCCGTCCATTGGTACGCGTGCGATCTCAGTGCGCTCCAGTGGTACATCGGCCGTTTCAAGAAATACAACAAGCCCATCTGGTTGACCGAGTTCGCCTGCGGGGACATGCCGCACGATCAAATCACCCTGGCCGTGCAGAAGAAGTACATGACCGACGCGGTCAACTACCTGGAGAACGAGCCCGCTGTCTTCCGTTACGCCTGGTTCTCCGGGCGGAACAACGAGATCCCCCACATCAACCTGCTCGGTGCCTCGGGTCAGTTGACGGAGCTGGGGCAGTTGTACGTCAGCCTGCCGTCTGGCTCCCAGGGTGGCCGGTTGACGCCTGTCCTGGCCATGTCCTCGTCCAGTGAGAACAGTGGCACGGGTCCGGAAAAGGCCATCGACGGGGACATGATCAGCCGGTGGAGCAGTGCCTTCTCTGATCCTCAGTACCTCGTGCTCGACTTCGGCTCCTCGAAGAAGATCTCCCGGGTGAAGATCCATTGGGAAGCGGCCCATGGCAAGGATTACCAGCTCCAGGTTTCCAACGATGCCTCCACGTGGACGCCCGTGGCCTCGGTGGTGTCTGGTGATGGAGGCGTGGATGACCTCACGGGCCTCTCCGCCAATGGCCGGTTCTTGAGGATCCACGGAACGAAGCGGAGCTCGGGGTATGGCTATTCCATCTATGAGGTGGAGGTGTTTGGCGAAACGCCCTGATGAAGGGCCGGCGAGGAGGTGTTTTCCGTCCGCCGGTCCGGAATCAGCACCTTCAGCGCGCGAGCGATGAGGGGCAAGAAGCCGATGAACAGGAGGACGCCCAGGACATTGAAGATGACCTGGGCGTTGGCGATCTGCCGGCCCACGCTGGCATCGCCCGAAATCCACCGGGACAGGTCCACGAGCCGCGACGCACAGAGGACGCCGAGGGTGGCGGTGATGAGGTTGAAGAGGAAGTGGAACACCCCCGTGCGGATGGCCTGGCGGCTGCGTCCGATCGTGGCGATGAGCGTGTCCGACACCGTCCCGAGCTCCGCTCCGAGCATGATCGCGACGCCCGCCGGCAGGGAGATGAGGCCCTGGCTGGCCAGTGTCACGACGATGGCCATGGTCCCCGATGAGGACTGGATGAGCATGGTGAACAGCGCACCCACCGCCGCGCCCTGGAGCGGGTTCTTCCCCAATTCCCGCATCCACCGCAGGAAGGGCGGATGGTTCTTGAAGGGGGACATGGCCTCCTCGATGAGGTCCAGCCCGAAGAACAAGAGCCCCATTCCGAACACCACCCACCCCGCGTTCTTCCAGCGCGCGCCCCGGCCGAAGGCGAGGAGCAGCGCGCCCACCGCGAGGCCCACCGGGGCGTACTTGCCGATTTGAAAGGCGACGATCTCCGCGCCGAACGTGGTTCCGATGTTCGAGCCCAGCACCACACCCAGGGACTGGACGAAGCTGATGAGGCCCGCGTCGACCAGGGCGATGACCATGATGATGGTCACCGAGGACGAGTCCAGCAGGGTCGTGGCCGCCGTCCCGGTGAGGACCCCGGCGAAGCGGTTGCGGGTGAATCTCCCCAACAAGCGCCTGGCGGGTTCCACCGCGAGCCCCTTCAACGCCAGCGCCAGCCGCGAGACGCCGAACAGGAAGAGCACGAGCCCCGCGATCAATCCCATGGTGAGCTCGAAGGGCTCTGGCCCGGAGGCGCCCTGGCCGCCTCCGTCCGACGTGGCGGCCTGTCCCAGCGCCGGCAACATCACCAGGAGGGGAGGGAGGCGGCGGGTGAGGTTCTGGATGAATGACGGGGAGCTGGGTCGCACGGGCTTTCCTCCAGTGGGCTCGGGCCAGAGGTAAGCTCGCCCTCCGGGCGCGGAGAGTGGAGGGATGTGCCAGTTGTGTGAACGCAGGTGCCTCCTCGCCCGGCAAGCGGGCCGCGTCCTACCCGGCCTGGAGCTCCTCCGGGCGCAGGATGTAGCGGCCCGGCGCCGCCATCCACGCCAGGGAGAAGCGTTTGCCTTCCGGGTAGAGCGCGAGCACGGTCCCCTTGCGGAGCTTGCCCGGCAGCTCATCCAGCTCCAGGGCAAGCGCGCTCGCGCGGGCGAGCGAGGGATTGTGGCCCACCAGCATCCAGCCCGCTCCCAGCTCCCGGGCGAGGTGGAGGATGCGCTTGTGGGCGTTGCGGCGGGGCTCGAGCTCCGGGTGGACCTCCACCTGGTTCAGGCCGAAGGCCTCGGCGAGGATCTCCGCGGTCTGGATCGCGCGGACCAGGGGGCTGGTGGCGATTCCCGCCATGGGCGTGAGGCGCGCCAGCTTGCGCGCATGGGTGCGGAAGCTGGCACGGCCTTCCAGGGAGAGGGGGCGGAACTCGTCACCCAGGCGGTGGTGATCCTCGGCCGCCGCGTGGCGGACGAACATCAGGGGCATCTGATGGGAGGACATGGCGGACGCGTCCCTAGGCTCCTCACGCATCGAGGGCAAGCAACGTTCCTGCGTCAGGGCGCCCGATGACTCCCGTTCCACAACTCCACAGAGGCGGGGGATTGGTCCAATCGTCACGGGATGGGTGGTTCCACTGGGATGGGTTTTCGGCTACGTCCCCTCCTGCCATGCACCTCCTGCCAACCTCGTCCACTCGTCACCCGAAGCGCTCCAGCACCCTCCTGCTGCTCGGAGCCCTGTTCTCTGGCTCGCTGCTCGTCCTCGACTCCGGCTGCGGGGAAGAAAAGCCGAAGCCCCCGCCCGAGAACCGTCAGGTTCGCCTCCAGCTCCTGGCCATCAACGACTTTCACGGCAACCTGGAGAAGCCCACGGGTAGCAACGGCCGCATCGAGGCGGAGCCGTCCAAATTCGTGGACGCGGGCGGTGCGGCGTACCTCGCGCACCACATCTCGAAGCTCCGGGAGGAGAATCCCCATACGGTCGTCGTCTCCGCGGGCGATCTGATCGGAGCCTCGCCGCTGACGTCCGCGCTCTTCCATGACGAGCCCACGATCGAGGCGATGAACCAGATCGGCCTGGACATCAACTCCGTGGGCAATCACGAGTTCGACGAGGGCTTTGGAGAGCTGCTGCGCATGCAGTCTGGTGGCTGCCATCCGGTGGATGGATGCCAGGACGGCACGCCGTTCAGCGGCGCGAAGTTCAAGTTCCTCTCCGCCAACGTCTTCACGGATACCGTTTCGAGGCGGACGCTCCTCCCGGCCTATGACATCCGTGAGTTCGACGGAGTGAAGGTGGCCTTCATCGGGATGACGCTGGAGGGCACTCCGGGGATCGTGACTCCCACCGGCATCGCGGGGCTGTCGTTCCATGACGAGGCGGACACCGTCAACGCGCTCATTCCGGAGTTGCACGAGCAGGGCGTCAAGGCCGTCGTGGTGGTGCTGCACGAGGGTGGATCGCCCACGGGCCGGTACAATGAGTGCCCGGGGATCTCCGGTCCCATCGTGGACATCGTCAACCGGTTCGACCCGGAGGTGGATCTGGTCGTCTCCGGCCACACGCACCAGGCGTATACCTGCGTCATCAATGGCAAACACGTGACCAGCGCGGCCAGCAACGGGCGCCTCGTCACGGACATCGATCTCGTCCTGGACGCGGCCTCGGGCGACGTGGTGGAGACGACCGCGCGCAACGTCATCGTCACGCGTGAAACCGCGGACACCGCCGTGGAGGCGCTGGTGAACGACTACGTCACCAAGTCCGCGCCCCTGCGGGACAAGGTCATCGGCAATACCCCGGCGGATCTGAAGGCTCCCGTGCGTCCGCTGCCGGCGGGCGGCTCGGGTGAGTCCGTGCTCGGCAACGTCATCGCGGATGCGATGCTCGCGGCGACGAGCAAGCCCGAGACGGGGGGCGCCGTCATCGCCCTCATGAATCCGGGTGGCGTTCGCGCGGACATCGCCGCGGGAGACATCACCTACGGTGAGGTCTTCACGGTGCAGCCCTTCGCCAACAACCTGGTGACGATGACGCTCACCGGCGCACAGATCGAAAGGGTCCTGGAGCAGCAGTTCCCGGCGACCGGCAGTCCCTCGATCCTTCAGGTCTCCGAGGGCTTCTCCTTCACCTGGAAAGCTTCGGGTCCCCAGGGAGACAAGATCGATCCCGCCTCCATCACCCTCAACGGCGTGCCCCTCGACATGGCGGCGAGCTACCGCGTCACGACGAACAACTTCATGGCCGCTGGCGGCGATGGGCTCACGGCGCTCACCGAGGGGAAGGAGCTGCGCACCGGCCCCATCGACGTGGACGCCCTCGAGGTCTACCTGCGCGCCAACAGCCCGCTGACCCCGCCCGGCCTGGGCCGTATCTCCGTCACTCCCTGAGAGAGCGGCGGAGCGCCTCCTGCCCGGCATGGCGGGGGCGCTCCGTCTCCCAGACGGACCCGGCCGCCCTGCCTACTTCGTGAGGAGGCTCTGCCAGAGCTGGCGCTCCTCGTGCCTCGGATCATTCTCGAGCCGGGCCGGGAGGTCGAAGATCAGGGTGGCGCGCTGCTCGGTGGTATAGGCCGGCCACTCGGGCAGGCCGGGGTGGTTCGGGTTGCCGGTGCGCGCGAAGGCAATCCACGCGGAGCTCATCTGCTCGGCCAGCTTGAAGCGCTCGGGGTCCTTTCCGGTGAGGCTCGGGACCAGGTCGGCGTTATCGAAGACGAAGGGGATATCGAGCGCGTGCGTGGCCTTGAGCTTGCCCTCGAGCACCGGCGTCTCCCAGGTGAACAGGTACATGTAGACGGGGGCCGCGCCCTGGGCCACCTTGCGATCCGCGACCAGGAGTGACGGCGCGCGGAACATGTCGCTGCCCGCGGCGATGAGCACGTCCTTGGCCGACGCGTCCGGCATGCGGCCGCGGTAGTGCTCGAAGACCCGGTCCTTCGCGTCACCCGCCAGCCGTCCCATGCCCGAGCGCGCCATGCCGTCGGTCATGATCCCCGGGAGCCCGAAGAGGAACAGCGTCATCTCGTCCCTGGTGGTGCCGATCAACAGCGGCACCTCGGCCGAGACGGTGGGGGCCGCCGGGTCGAACGGATTGCCGGGCAGGACGCGTCCATCCGCCACCGGGGTGAAGGGCGAGTTGAAGGTGAACGTCCCCTGGTTCTTCTTCATGACCACGGCCTGGGCGTCGAGCACCTTCTCGACGGGGAGGTTCTGCAGCGCCTCGAGGTCTCCGGGCTTGACCCCGAGCTCGCTCATCAGCAGCCCCGCCTGGGCGGCCGCCTGCTCCGGCTGCAACGCGCGCACGAGGGCGCCACTCTGGCTGATGGCCTTGTGGAACAGCCCCTTCGCCTCCGGCATGGCGAGCATGAGCGTCACCTTCATGCCTCCGCCCGATTCGCCGAAGATCGTGACGTTGCCGGGGTCCCCGCCGAACGCGGCGATGTTGTCGCGCACCCACTGGAGCGCCGCGACGATGTCCAGCATGCCGGCATTGCCCGACGTCGTGTTGGCTCCGCCCGTGTACAGGTACCCCAGCGCCCCGAGCCGGTGGTTGAGCGTGACCACCACCACGTCACCGCGCCGGGAGAGCGCGGTTCCGTCATAGAGGGAGGCCGAGCCGGAGCCCTCCACGAAGCCGCCGCCGTGAATCCAGACCATGACCGGGCGCTTCGCGCCATCCGCCACGCCGGGGGTCCAGACGTTGACGAACAAGCAGTCCTCGCTGATGGCCGGGTTGTCGGGCGTGACGAGCGCCGCCACGACCTCGCGCGCGACCGCCGTGCCGATGGCACTGCGCTGGGCACAGCGAGGGCCGTACTCGAGCGCATCCCGGACGCCACTCCACGGCTCGGGCGGCACCGGCGGCATGAAGCGGTTCTTCCCCGACGTGGGCCCGCCGTACGGAATTCCCTTGAAGACGCGGATGCCCTCGGAGAGCGCGCCTCGCACCTGGCCGCTCTTCGTGTCCACGATGACCGGACCTTCGTTCTTCAGTTCGCGACCCTTGTTCTCGGTCGCGATCTGCTTGTGGGCACAGCCACTCGCCAGGAGCAGCGCGAGCATGCCAATGAGTCTGCTTCCAAATCGCATGTTTCCTTCCTCCTGGCCGGATGCCATACCAAAATGACCCGCCGTGGACAGCAGTCGCGTCGTCCGAGTCGACTGCGGGAAGGGCCGGCGATCAGCGCTGGCGTCGACACCCGGTAGCCCGGTATAGGCAGCGGCCATCACGCGAGGTGAACAGACGATGGCTGTGCTCCTGTACGGAAAGCCGGTGGTGGAGGAAATCGAGCGCCGGTTGATGCCCGAGATCGACGAGCTGAAGGCTCGCCACGGTACGACTCCGAGCCTGGTCGTGGTCCAGGTGGGAGACGATCCCGCCTCGACCCGGTACGTGGGACGGAAGATCCAGTCCTGCGAGCGGCTCGGGATGAAGGCACAGCACGTCCTGCTCAGGTCGGACATCGGGCCCGCCGCGCTCCGCAACGAGGTGGCGCGGATCGGCGCGGGGAAGGACGTCCACGGCGTGCTCGTGCAGCTCCCGCTCCCGCGGCAGATCGAAGACCCGGACGCGAGCGGCGGGGCGGACCCCATCGACAAGTTCGACGTCCTGGATGCCATCCCGCCCGAGAAGGACGTGGACGGCATCGCCGCCGGTTCGGTGGCCGAGCTGTACCGGGCGCGGACGCGCCGCCTCACTTTCCTGCCGTCCACCGCCCTGGCCGTGAAGCGGTTGATGGACTACTACCGCATCGAGACGCGCGGCAAGCGCGCGGTCGTCATCGGGCGCAACGACATCACCTCCAAGCCCATCATGCTGCTGCTCGGCGGCCGCATCTGTGATGCCTCGGTGACCTGGCTCCACCGCCACGTCTCCCAGGAGATTCAAGCGGAGGCGCTCGCGCGGGCGGACATCGTCGTGACGGCGGTGGGACGCGCGGACTACCGCATCACGCGCGACATGCTCAAGCCGGGCGTGGTCTTCATCGACGTGGCGACGCGGGTGACGGAGTCGGGCAAGCTGGTGGGCGACGCGGACTTCGAGCCGGTGAGCGGGATCGCGTCGGCCATCACCCCTGTTCCGGGAGGCGTGGGCCCCATCACCGTGGCGGCGCTGATGGAGAACACGGTGCGCGCGGCCCGCTTCGCCGTGGGGGCGGGGGGCCTCGGCTACACGTTCCATCAGGGCCCGGCTCAGCCCTGAGTCCTCGAGGTGGCCGGGCCCGGCGTTTCACGGCTCGGCGTGGGCTCCTCCCGCGTGCCCCTCCCCCGGGGCCACGCGCTCCACCAGCGACTGCACGTGGGTCTCGCGCAGGCGCAGCAGCGGCCCGGGCAGCACCCCGCCCAGGAACACCAGCGCGACCGTCCCGAGCGCCGCCCACCGCTCACGCGGCAGTAGATCCTCCACCGTCTCCAGCGCCGTCGCGTGGCCATGGGCCGGCGCTCCGAGGAAGGTGCGCTGGAAGGCGCGGAAGAGGGTGATGCCGTTGATGGCGGTGGTCAGCAGCAGGGGCAGCGCCACCAGGGGGTGGGTCTCGAGGATGCCATGGAGCAGGAGGTCCTCGCCCACGAAGCTCAGCGTGCCGGGGAAGCCCAGGCTGGCGAAGCCCAGCAGGAAGAAGAAGGCCGCCATGCGCGGGCTACGGCGCACGAGCCCGCCCAGCCGCGTCATGTCCGTGGTACCGGTGCGCGCCTCGATGGCACGCACCACCAGCATCAGCCCCGTGAACGCGATGCCCACGGCCACGCTCTGCAGCAGTGTTCCGGAGAGGCTCTGGGTGTTGTCCATCGCGAGCCCCGCCAGCATCAGGCCCGACTGGCTCACCAGCAGGAAGCCCACCATGCGCCGCAGGTCCACCTGCGCCAGCGCCAGCACCGCGCCATAGAGCGCGCCGCCCAGGCCCAGCACGCCCAGCAGCGGCCCGGCGTGGGTCCACTGAGCCGGCAGCAGCGGCATCACCACGCGCACCAGCAGGCACAGCCCCGCGTGCACGTTCACCACCAGGCTCAGTCCGTACGGGCCCCGCGCCATCAGGACGGGCAGCCACGAGTGGAAGGGCACCACCGCCATGCGCACGCCCACCGCCAGGAGCAACAGCCCGAAGAGCGTCTGCTGCCACGGGGCCGGCACTCCGCGCGCGAGCAGCTCCGTCAGGGCGAACGGCGTCTCCACCCCCGCGCGCCAGCCCACCACACCCACCATCACCGTGGCGGCCAGCAGCGGCAGCGTGCTCGCGAGCATGTAGGTCCGGAAGGTGCGCAGCGCTCGCGCCTCCGGCTGAGCCTTCGCGCTGCGGGAGACGAGCACGCTCACCGGCACCAGCATGGCGACGAAGAAGGCGAGCATCAGCGCCAGGTCCTGCGCGCAGAAGAAGCCCAACGTCGCGCTCTCGGTGAGCAGCAGCGAGACGAGCGTGCTCCCGTCCAGCGACTGGCGCGGGCCGGCCATCAACCCCAGGGTGATCAACGCGCCGAGCGGCAGCGCCAGCACGCTCGCCCCATCCAGGCCCAGTTCGAACACCATGCCGAGCAGTGGCACCCGGAACCACGACTCCAGCAACTGGGGTCCTTGCTGGCCGCTCCGGAAGAGGAGCACCGCGGCGGCCGTCAGGGCCAGGGTGAGTGCCGCCACGCCCGTGGCCACCTGGCGGGCCCGCGTGGGCTGACGCACCCACCGCAGCGCCACCGCGCCCAGCACCGGCAGTACCACCGACATCGAGAGAAGAGGAAGGGTCCGCATCACAAGGCTCCTGTCGACTGACCGCCCGACGACTGCTCCGCGGGCCTCATCCCGGGCTGCTGAGGGGGAAGGGCCGGCCCGTTGCTCGGCCTCCACCCGCTCAGCGCGCCCACCCAACGCCGCTCCGCCCTGTCCATCCCCTGGCCCACCCGGAGCAGCGGACCGGTCACCCACCGCGCGTACAGCACCTCCAGGCCGAAGCGCTCGAGGGCCAGGCGATAGAATCGCCGCAGCACTCCCTCGGGCAGGACATGGTGCGCCACCGCGACGGTGGGGGGCTTCGCCGCGCGCAGGGCGGCGCGCCGCGCCTGCACCTCACGCAGGGCCGACGGGGCCCGCAGCAGCTGCAGGCACCGCAGGCAGGCGTGCGCCACCAGGTGCACCAGCGCCAGCAGGTACAGCCCCAGGCCCACCTCCGCGAACATCAGGCCCACCTGCGTGAGCACGCCGTACGCCAGCGAGCTCTTCACATCCGTTTGCACGCGCCAAACCAGCGTGGCGTGTACGGCCGTCACCAGGCCCACGCCCACCAGCGCCATGCGAACCACCGGCGCGTGCTCCAGTAACGGCGCCACGCGCAGCAGCAGGTACAGGCCCGCGTGCACCGAGAGCGCACCGTAGAAGAGGGCGCTCGAGGGAGTGGGGCCCTCCATGGCGCGAGGCAGCCAGCTGCTGAAGGGCAGCTGCGCCGACTTGCCCATGGCCGCCACCATCAGGCACAGCCCCAGCACCGTGGTCGGCACCACGCCCATCGTCACCGCCGGGCCCGGCCAGGGCCGATCCCCGAGCGCGTCCGCCCACTCGGCCGAGCCCGCGAAGTGGTGCAGCAGCACCACGGCCACCAGCAGGCCCATGTCACACAGACGGTAGATGGTGAAGGCCCTCAGCCCCGAGCGCACCGGCGTCGCCCGCTCGTGGAAGAAGCCGATGAGCAGCGCCGACGTGAGGCCCACCAGCTCCCAGCCCACGAAGAGCAGGTCGATGCTGCCGCTCTCCACCAACAGCAACATCCCCGTGGCGAACAGCGCGAGCAGCAGGAAGAAGCGCGCGAAGCCGGGCTCGCGGTGCAGGTAGTTCACCGAGAACCGGCCGATGAGCAGGGTGATGGCGCTGGTCAGCACCATCATCGTCGCCGACAGCCGGTCGACGAAGAACGACACCATGAAGCTGTAATCGCCGGCGGAGAACCACCGGCCCACCTCCACTTCCAACACGTCCTGGTGGTGCAGCATCAGGCTGGCCGCCGTCACCACCGAGCAGCCCAGGGACAGCCACAGCGCCCCCAACACCCACCGCACCACCGTGCGCTCCCGGGGCGCACGGTGCATGAGCATCACGCCTCCGAGCAGCAGGAAGGCCAGCAGGGGCCAGAGCGGTACGGTGGCCGCGAGCCACCCCACCTCGATGACTTCAATGCGCGACATGGACGGACTCTCCAGAAGAGGAGGGGACGCGGTGCGTGGCGGCCGGGCGTCCCAGGGGAAGGTCGATCAGCGCCGGGGGCAGGAAGTCCCGGTGCCCGCGGTACCAATCGGGCGAGGCGGCCACCACCGGCAGCGGCTTCCGGGGCGGAGTGACCGGCTGGAAGCCCCGGGGCGTGAAGCGCTGCTGCTCGCCCGTCACCGGATCCACGCTCACCAACTGCACCCACTCGTTGCCGATGAGCTCGCGGAGGATGGGCTGGCGCTCGTAGATGCCCGAGAGCACCGCCACGCTCGCCTCCACGACGATGAGCAGGCGCACCGGCTCGTGGATTTCGATCATCTGGCGCGGCAGACCCGTGCGCAGATCGCTCTCCACCCCATCCATCACCCCGAGCATGCCGGTGAGGTTGTGGGGCAGCTTGGTGCCACTGCCGTACCGGTCGTTGTCGATGCAGGAGAAGTAGTACTCCAGGTTGATGCCGGCGCCCACGGGGCCCGCGGCCACCAGGATGCGCTCCAGGATGGACCCGGTGGCATCGCGCGTCGGGTCGTACGAGATGAGGAAGGCGCGCCGGTCCAGGAAGAGGCCACGGGTGAGGGAGCGGCGGCCCACGACGCAGGTGGCGTTGGTGACGTGGCCGAGCTCGGGACGGGCCTGGCTGAGGTCCGCCGCGCGCCCCTCCACGTGCCGCAGCGCCGCGGCGGGGGGGAGGCTGAGCGGAGCGGACTCGAAGCGCCGGCAGCGCTCGTGCGCGGAGAGGGTGCGCGCGGTGTCCAGGGCCTTGCGCAGCTCGGCGAGCTCGCCGCGCAGGGACTCGGGCACGGCGTCCGTCTCGTAGAGCACCACCTCGTCGGTGGTGGTGTTGTGCAGCCCACCGATGAACCAGGTGGTGTCGGGGATGTGGATGCCGCGCTCGCGCAGCTTCGCCCGCACCTCGGGCCGGTTGGCCATCTCCGCGAAGAGGCGCGCGTTGGGACCGCCGTGGCGGCCACCGCAGGCGCCGCAGTCATAGGCGGACTGGTGCGGGTTGTTGACGCTGATGGCTCCGTGGCCCAGCACCACCACCAGACCGGCGAAGCCGTCCACCAGGCCCAGGTTCTCCAGCGAGGTGGCCACCCGCGTCGCCTTCTCGGCGATGGTGAAGCCCCGCGCCTTCTCGGTGGCGGCGGCCACGGTGGCGCTCTCCGCCTGCTCGCGCAGGCTCGTCAGCCGCGTGCGCGGGGTGGGCAGCATCCTCGCGGCGAGCGCCTTGCGCGCCTGGCTCACGCCGCGCGGGAAGAAGATGTGCAGGGGCAGCAGCAGCGCGGAGAGCAGGCCCAGCAACGGCGTCAGCAGCCAGCCGAGCTCCAGCGCGTGCGTGCCGTTGTGCAGCCAGTGGTCGAAGCGAGCCCACAGGGCGCGCAGCCTCGCGCGGGCCTCGGCCAGGTGGCCGTGCTCCGGGTGGGGGTGCTCCTCCACCACGTGCGCGGGGGTGACGACCACCGGGCACAGCGAGGCATGGCTCGCGTCGTCCAGGCCCCGGTAGTCGATGGCCACGCCGAAGAAGCCCGCGATGCCGAAGGTGTCGTGCCGCGGATCGAGCTCCTCGAAGTGCCGGCGGATGGCCTCCTCGCGGTCATCCATGCAGAAGATGACCTGGAAGCGTGGAGCGCTCACCGTGCGCGCCGACTCCGGGCGGAGCCGGTTCTGTGCGAGTCCCTGGAGGATCTCCATCCGATAGTGGTGCTCGTAGGCCTCCTGCCACACGCGGCGGCGCGCCTGGGCGTCGAAGGCCTCCAGCCACGCGAGCAGGGCCTGACGCCGGGGCAGCGGGAAGTCGGAGACCTCCATCGCCGAGAGCCCCGCGAGCTGCAGGAGCTGGAAGAGACGCCAGCTGCCCTCCGCGGCCGGGCGCTCCAGGGCCGCGGGTTGATGGGTGGCCACGCGCCGCGCGTGCTCCATCAGCCCCGATAGGGGGCCGCGGTAGTCGAGGCGCCGCCGGGCCACCGAGCGCAGCGCGTAGCGCTCCAGCGTGAGACGGACGGCGAGGAAGTCCATGAGCCGCGCGGGAGGCGAGCCGGCGGGCCGGTCCGCGGGGTTGGTCTCCAGCCGGTTGAACATGCCAGCCCACCCGGGCAGCGCGAGCAACACCCGGGTCAGGTAGGGCTCCCACTGCGCCTCGGGCACACCGAGCTCGTCGAGCGCGGCGAGCACCACGTCGCGCGGGGAGCTCCCCGCGTGCGCGAGCTGCTCCAGCTCCTCTTCGAGCCCCTCGAGCCAGTCCGGCAGCACGCCGAGTCCGGTGCGCTCGAGAGCGCTCCAGGCGGCGAACAGGCCGTGCTCGCGGTCCGGCATGTTCCAGTGCGACACGCCCTCGTCCAGAAAGGCGGAGCAGGCCCGGATGAGCTGGGGGTTGACGAGCTCGTTCACGTCCTCCCCGGTGGCCGCCCGCAGCACCTCGCGGTGGCTGCGCACCTCTTCCTTCTCCAGCTTCTCCTCGCCCCGGGTCCTCGCCGGGAGCAGCGGGGTGCGGCAGGCGGACCAGAGGGCGCTCACCGCGAAGGTCTCGGGCTGCCGCTCCAGGCGCTCGCGCAGCGAAGGATGGCTCCCGTCTCCACCGAAGGCGGCGGCCAGGGCCTCCACGGCGAGCGTCGCCTCGGCCCCCAGCCAACCCTCCACCGTGAGCACCGTCGTCCCGTCGAGCCGGGCCTTCACCCGCTCGAGGTAGGCGGTGGCCCGCGTGTCGGGGATGCCCATCCGGCGCAGGGCTGCCTGGGGTGCCATGGCGCGGCCCGGCTCGGCGGCGGCGGCGCGGATGGCCGCCTCCATCGAGGGCTCCACCAGGGCCACCGCCAGGTCGGTCATCGTCCAATCCCGCCCCAGGCGATCCATCCACTGGCGCAGCCCCGCGGTGGAGCGCTTCAGCAGCCGCTGGCGCGCCGCCTCCGGCACGTCGGGACGGAGCCGGTACGAGGCGGACAGCTCCGCCAGGCGCCAGCGCAGGGACGCGGCCGTCTCCTCGGGCAGCGGGTGGAGCAGGGCCAGCAGCTCCAGTTCCATGCGCGAGAGCGAGGCCGGAGAGATGTCCGCCAGCGTCTCTCCCGTCTCCCGCTCGGCCAGGGCCGCCTTCAAGTCCTCGTCGGTGATGCGGCCGCGCCGGTACAGCTCGCGGTAGCGCGACTCGGGGAGGTAGGCCTCGGTCTCGAAGGTGGCGCTCGCGGTGGCCAGCGCCTCGTGGAAGGGCAGGTGCTGGAAGGCGTGCAGCGTGTTGTGGTGCACGAACACGCCAATGGGGCCCTGGGCCGGCAACAGATGGCCCGCGTGGGCCAGGACGTCACTCAGTCGCTGGCCGCGAGCCGCCGCGAGCGGAGTGGGGGAGTGGGAGTGGCTCATGGGTATGGAGGGGGGAACGGGTTCTGCTCAGGAAGAAAGTCCCAGGGTGCCCTTGGGTCCCTTCTTGCGCGCGGACAGCGGGTGCGCGGAGAGGCTGCGGTGCTGGTCGAGCCCGCGGATGTGCAGGTGGCGGCCCTCGCGGGAGAACTCACCCTCCAGCTCGTGCAGCCGCTCCATCACCGTGTGGTCCACCAGCTTCGCGTCCGTCAGGTCCACCTCGACGTGCTGTGCCTGGGCGTGCCGCGCCAGCTGCTTCTTGAGCTTGAGGAAGTTGGTGAAGACGGCCGCGTGCCGCACGCGCAGCACCACCTGGCCCTCCGCATTGTGCTCCTCGATCTCCGGGCGGAAGAGGCCGGCCAGCGGCGCGCCATTGAGCAGGTGCACCACCATCTTCAGGACGATACCCGAGGCCACGCCCACCAGCAGGTCCGTGGCCAGCGTCACGCCCAGCGTGAAGGTGAAGATGAGGAGCTGCTCGGCGCCGATGCGGAACGTCTTCACGAACTCGCTGGGCGAGGCCAGCCGCACGCCCGTGAAGACGAGCATGGCGGCAAGCGCGGCCAGCGGAATCCGGTGGATGATCATGGGCGCGAACGCCACGAGAAGCAGCAGGAACAGGCCGTGGAAGAAGTTGGACAGCCGGCTCTTCGCCCCATAGCCGATGTTGGCCGAGCTGCGGACCACCTCGGAGATCATCGGCAGGCCACCGATCAGGCCCGCGAGCAGGTTGCCCACGCCGGTGGCGAACAGATCCTTGTCCAGGTTCGAGCGGCGCTTCTCCGGATCCAGCATGTCCATCGCCTTGGCCGTCAGCAGCGACTCGATGCTGCCCACCAGCGCGAACATGACGATGTACTTGATGGACGTCGACGAGAGGACGGCGGAGAAGTCCGGGAAGGTGATGGCCGTGAGCAGGTTGCTCGGCAGGTTCACCAGGAACCTGGGACCCACCGAGAAGACCTCACTGGAGAAGGTGAAGGTGTGCTCGTGGTCCAGGTCGAAGAGGAGGCCCAGCGGCACCGCGACGAGCAGCACCAGCAGGGGCGCGGGCACGCGTTTGAGGGCCGCCACCCGCTTGGACAGCATCGCGTGGCCGAAGAGGAGGACCAGGCTGATGACGCCGATGAGGGCGATCTCCGGATTCATCTTCCCGAGGCTGTGGGGAATCTCCGCCAGCAGGTGGAGCGGCTCCTTGGCGGCCGGCGTCACACCGAGCAGGACGTGGAGCTGCTTGGAGCAGATGGTGACGCCGATGGCCGCGAGCATTCCGTGCACCACCGACGAGGGAAAGAAGTCCCCCAGCGTGCCGGTGCGCAGCGCCGCGAAGAGGATCTGCAGGACGGCCGCCACCACGATGGTCGCCAGCGCCCGGCGGTAGCCGAGCTGCGCATCTCCGCCGCCCAGGTCCGTCACCGCGCCGAGCGCGATGACGATGAGGCCCGCAGCGGGACCCTTGATGGTCAAACGGGCGCTTCCCAGGAAGGAGGAGACGACGCCGCCGATCACCGCGGTGAAGATGCCGGCCACGGGCGGGAAGCCGCTCGCCAATGAGATGCCCAGACACAGCGGCAGCGCGATGAGGAAGACGAGGAAGCCGGAGACGATGTCGCTCTTCCAGGCGGAGCGGCCCTCGGACTCGGAGGGATGAGAAGAGGGGGCGTGCTGCGGTTGCATGGGGGTCGAACCTCCTGATTCACGCGGCCTGATGGCCGTTCGAGGGCCGCCAAGGCCTTACGAAGAAAAGGGGACGGAACGAGCCGCGTGACGGTTCCCGGAATCTCTTCTTGAGGTGTCTTTCCTGGTTGGTTGGTTGTTATGCAGGAATGCGTATGAACCCTGGCTGTCCTACAGCGGACCACGGCACTTCCAGGCGATTGGTTGAAGGGCGTGTCAGGCGCACATCGGGATTTGAAATGGGACGAATTGAAATTTGGGAACCATCGTGGGGTTCATTCCATCTGATGGGAAAAGTGGGTTCGCGAGGCTGTGGCGAACGTGGCGCGCCCGGGGTGGGGCGCCGATGAGCGGGGGCTCTGGAAATGAAGGAGGCGAGGCGGGAGGAGCGCGTGCGCGCTTCGAACTGGAGGTGGAGCCTCTGCTGCCACGGCTCCATCGCCTCTGCATGACCCTGTGCCGTGACAAACAGGAGGCGGAGGATTTGCTTCAGGACTCGCTGGTACGTGCCTTCCTCCATCGGGACAGCTATCAGCAGCGGGGCTCCTTCTTCGGGTGGCTATGCGGCATCGTGCGCAACCAGTTCGTGGAGAGTCGGCGCGCGGTGTCCCGGCGCCGCTCGTTGCTGGACTCCGTCCTGGAGGGCGCCTCGTCGGTGCTCGGCTCTCTCTTCACCGGAGGGACGGAGCAGCCGAGCCCGGAGACCCAGGTGTGCCAGTCCGAAGAGGCGGAGCTGTTGATGAGGTGTCTGCGTTCCCTGCCCGAGAAGTTCCGGTTGGTGGTCCTCCTGTGTGACGTGGAAGAGTTGGGATATGAAGAGGTGGCGGAATCCCTGGACCTTCCAGTGGGGACGGTGAAGAGCCGTCACTTCAGGGGCCGCGCCCAGTTGGGGGAGCGCTTCAAGTCCATGGTGGCCCAACAAGCGCAGGTCGTCAGCGCAGGAGGACGTCCGTGAGCTCGAACGATGGCAAGAACCTTCCCCCTCTGCCCGAGGAAGCCCACTCCGCCCTATCCGCGCTTCGCAACGAGCGGCCCTCCGGCCGTCTCCAGCTCCGTCTCCAGTCGGCACTCCAGCAGGCCGAGGCCGCCAGGGCGTCGGGCTCGGCTTCCACTCAGGGCCGCCGCAAGGGACTGGCCGAGCGCACGCATGCCCATCACCCGGAGATCCGGATGCTCCTGGGGGCGGCCCTGGCCTGCACGTTGCTCGTGCTCGCGGTGAAGGTGGACGGCGTGGACAGCGTGATGGGGGGCACGGAGCTCCAGGCCGAGGTTCTTCCCTCCCGGCAGGTGTCCTTCCAGATACCTGGGGAGGGTGCTGGCTGGCTGGAGCTTCCCTGGAGCCACGGCGTGCACTCCGGAGAGCCGGCCATGGTCCGTCTGGAGGCGCCGGCCGAGGTGGACTTCCATCGGCACGCCCAGCACCTGCCCTCGCTGCAGCTCGTGGGCTGTGAAGGGGATCGCTGCGTGCACGAGTTCACCGCCGACACCGGGGACTCCGCCCTGCCACTGCGGGTGCGCATCGACAAGCCCGGGCGGTACGAGTTCCGCGTCTCGCACGCCTCGGATGTCCGCCAGGTGCACGAGCACTTCGTCGTGGTCGCGGACCACTGAGCTTCAGGGCCGGGCCGCTTCGGGCATGTGCGAGAGCAGATGGTCCTCCACCCGTTGCAGCACCTGCTCGTAGCCCGGGTCGCTGTGGGGCTCGTGGTAGCCGCCGGGAACCAGGTGCAGCGCCTTGTCGGCGAGGCTCACGGACTCGAAGAAGCGGCGGGTACCGGCGGCGGTGTTGATGCGGTCCTCCTCCCCATGGAGCATCAGCAGCGGGAGGCGCAGGTCCGCGGCATGGGCCTTCACCCACTCGCCCGCGTCGAGCGCCTCCGCGGCCCAGCGCACCGAGCACCTGCGGTGGACGAGTGGATCGCCCAGGTAGTGGGCAACCACCGTGGGGTCCTTGCACAGGGCCTCGGCCTCGAGGGGCACGTCGAGCGCGAAGGTCGGCCACAGGCGTGAGAGGATTCGCGCCGAGGTCACCAGCAGCGGGGTCGCCACGCCCACGGACTCGAACGGGGGGCCGCTGATGATCGTCCCGCTCAGGCCCTCCGGGTGCCGCAGCACGTAGTCCAGGACGATGAGCCCGCCCATGCTGTGGCCGTAGATGAAGAGGGGCCGGCCGGGCTCCCGGGTGGAGATCCTCCCGAGGAAGGCCTTCACGTCCTCCCGGTACTCCGACCACGACATCAGGTGTCCCCGCTGTCCCGGGGAGCGCCCATGGCCCCGCAGGTCGAGTGCGTACACCGCATGGCTTCGCGCCACGAGGTAGTCGACGATGTTCTTGAATCGACCGCTGTGCTCGCCGATGCCGTGGATGATGGCCACCACCGTGCGCGGCTGACCCGGGGGCTTCCACGCCTGGTAGTACAGCTTCAATCCCCCCGCGCTCCCGACGGTATCTTGCGTGTGCTCCATCGACATGGAATCCATTCTAGGCGAGGGCGACGGGCGGGGAGGGCGCCTCAGGCGACCGGTTTGATGCCCCGGACCACCATGCCCGTCATCGCGCCGTAGTAGCTCCCCTCCTGGTCCCGCTCCTTCATGAAGCGGAGCCACTCCGCCACCTCCCCGGCGGTCGCCACTCCCGACTGGACGGCCTTCTCCAGGATGGAATGGAGGCCGAACGTCTCCATCGTGCTCATCGTCCAGGTGCCGGCCACCGGGGTGAAGGACAGCTCGCTCACTCCCAGGGAGCGGAACAGGCCCGGAATCCGCCGGCCCACCCAGGGATTGCGGAGCTGATCGGCCCAGAAGTGCACCAGCTTCCGGACCACGGCCCGGTCCGGCCCGTCCAGCACCAGGCTGTCCATCTCCGGCTCGAAGAGCACCACCGTGCCCCCGGGTCGTGTGAGCCGCAACAGCTCGCTGAGCGCCTGGCGGGGATCCTCCAGGTAGATGAAGACGCGGGAGGCACGGCACCCGTCGAAGCTCTCCGAGGGGAGGTCCAGCCGGTGGATGTCGCCGTGCCGGAATTCCACGGGCAGTCCCGTGCCCTCCGTCCTGCGGCGGGCCTCGGCCACCATGTTCTCGCTCAGGTCGACCCCCGTCACCCGGCCGGTCCTGCCCACCAGGGTGCCCAACTCCCGGGTGACGTCACCCACCCCGCAGCCGGCGTCCAGGACGTGCGCGCCCTCACACGCGCCCAGCAGGCGGTGCGTCAGTCGCTGTATCTCCTGGACCTGCTGGGTCGCATTCAGGTTGTCCAGGAAGCGGACAGCCTCGGTGGAAGCCGCGGTCCGGTCGATGTTGCGAAAGTCCAACGCAAGGCTCGCTCTGTCTGCCACGGGTACCCTCCCTTCCGCACATTGCGTCGGCGGCTTCCAGGTGGATCTCACCCCCCGTTGAATCGGGTGGGACTGTCCTGGGACCGACGGTGCCCCGTGCCATGAGCGCTGTGGTAGTGGAGGGACATGGTTCCTCCTCCCCGCTATGGCCGCTCGCTGGCCCTCAAGGCTCGCCAGCGCACCCCGGGCCACCATTACAACGCGAGCTTCCTCTCGGCGGCGGACCGGGCGGAGATCCTCTCCTGGCTCGGGAGCCTGCACCCGCTGTGGGAGGAGCGTTATTCCAAACACTTCCCTCCTCCTCCGGGGCAGGCGCAGCGGCGGTTGCTCCGGCCGGTGTACTGGCTGGGTAACTGGCAGTTCGCCTGTCTCGACTACTACCGCCCGCCGAAGGGGGTGAAGGATCGCTGCGTGAAGGCCGAGCCCTTCCCGGCGGTGCTCCAGCGCCAGGTGGAGAAGGTGGAGCAGCTCGCGCGCCGCATGTTCCGCGGCCCGGACATGCCCCCCGGCTGGCACCTCAACACCTGCCTGGTGAACTTCTACGGCAGCCGGCTCGAGGACGGGCGCTGGGTGGACACCGCGCGCGTGGGCGAGCACAAGGACTTCGAGCCGGGACCGGTGGCCTCGCTGTCCTTCGGCGAGCGCGCGCTCATCCAGTTCGTCACCTCCACCCGTCCGGGCGAGCGTGACGAGGTGGTGTTGGAGCAGTGGCTCGACGATGGCGCGCTGCAGCTCTTCGGGGGCGCGCGCTGGAAGGAGCAGACCTTCCACCGGGTGCAGCGGGTGGACACGCGCGCGGGCCACACGCTCCCGCCCGAGATGCCGGACTTCAAGACGCGGCGCATCAACCTCACCTTCCGCTACGTGCCGGACGCACACGTGACGCCCTACGCGCTGCTGTCTCCCGAGGCCCGCGAGGACGTCCTGCCCTACATGGAGACGCTCGCCCGGCACAGCGCCTTCTTCCGGGCGGAGCTCGAGCGGGCGCGGAAGGCGGGGGCCTGACTCACCACAGCCCGTGTTGGCGCAGCAGCGTGCCGAGTGGGGTGTCTCCCCGCTGGTGTGCGCCGAAGAGCCGCGTGGCCGCGTCGGGCGTGGGGTTGGACCAGGCCTTCCACTCGCGCCCGTCCCGGAGCTCGGTCCCACAGTGGATGAGTGAGGTACGCACCTCGTCGGCGGACCCGAGCGGGACGTGCTCGAACGTGGCCGGGTTCTGGCTGGTGACGAAGGACTGCCGGGGGCCCAGGTGGCGCAGGCAGGCCTCGACGAGGCGCGGGTGCAGGCCGTTGGTCAGCTCGTCGGCGATGACGAAGTCCTCGTTGAGATCCAGGTAGTACAGGAAGGACAGCAGCCGCTTCTGTCCGTGGCCGAGCTGCTCCTGTGTCAGCACCGAGCCGTCGCGCCGGGTGAAGCCGCAGCTGAAGTGGCCGAACTCCAGGCGCTCGCCGCCCTCGTATCTCCGCTGCTTGAGCAGCTCCACCCGGAACTTCCCCGAGGTGAACCCGGCCAGGGCGACGAACCGCGCGAGGAAGCCCTGCTCGAGCTCATCGTGGCGGATGTCGATGAAACCGGCGGAGAGCGCCTGCTCCGCCCGCTCCTTCAGCAGCCCCGGCAACCACCTGGGCAGCGACATCAGTCCGAGGGGAAACACCTCGTCGCCCCGCATCTCCATTCCATACTGGGTGGTGCCCATCTGCTGGAACGTTCCGAGCGACTCGTCGAAGCGCGCGGGGGCCATCAGGAAGGTGTGGCGGAGGAGCTCCTTGAGCCGCTCCCGGAGCTCGGGCTCCAGCCGCTGGGCCGTCATGAAGAGCACCACCCACACGGTGCGATCCAGCAGGGACCAGTGCATGGTCTGCGAGTAGACCGGTTGCCCATCCACCTCCCAGGACACGCCCACGGCATCCGAGCGCATCACCAGCAGGGAGGAGGGGGACTCGAGCTGGATGCTCAGCTCCATGAAGGGCTCGAATTCCGCCCCGTTCTCCGGGGAGCGCGGAGGCAGGAGCGCCAGGTCGGCGCGCGAGGTATCCCCATTCCGCGACGCGGCGGAGGGGCGTGCGTTCCGGACGCGGACGCGCAGCTCCATCCCGGGAAAGGCGAGGGTGTACTCGAGGGAGAACTCCTCGCGGATGAGCCCGGAGAAGTCCGAGGCGAGGACGCGCGAGAGCAGGTCCAGCAGCGTCGTCCTGCCGGTGCCGTTCTCGCCGAGCACCAGGTTGAGCGACGGGCTGAACACGAGCTGCGTTCCTGGCGCGACGTCCCGGTACCCGTGGATGTTGAGCTTCGTGAGCTTCATGGAGGGCTCTCGCGAGGATGGTGAAAAACCGCGCACGGTGTCAGCTCGTTCTGGAGCCGCCAAGAGCCTCGCGTCCGCGACGGCACTCCGAAATCAGGTGAAATAGTTGTAAACCATTACAACGCCTTGAGGACCATGCAATGGGTATGTCAAGAAAGCACCATCTTCCACAAGGGGGAGTGCTTCGTGAGCAACCGGTTCTCAAGGACGTTCTTCGCGGTGTGGTTGGGTGCCAGCCTGGTCGCGTGCGGGGTGTTTCAGGAGAGCGAGACACCCGTGCGAACGGGTGCTGACGCCGCCGACATCCAGTCCGCACTGGCCCGTATCCAGGGGGCCCGGGTGCTCGGCACCGACGGAGAGGTTCCCTACTTCATTCGCGGCCAGCTCGGCAGGGCCTCCCAGAAGCAGGGGCTGCTGAGCTCCTCGGTGGAGGTGGACGTGCGTGAGGCGCTCGCCACTGTCGCCCCGGTGTTCCGGCTGAACGAGAACGACCTGGTGCTCAAGCGCGCCACGGTGGACGCCCAGGGCCACCGGCACCTGCGCTTCCAGCAGATGAAGAACGGCCTGCAGGTGGTGGGGGGCGAGCTGGTGCTGCACGTGGACGCGGCGAACAATGTCTATGCGGCCAACGGCTCGGCCCGGGACGGCTCGAAGGTATCCGCCGAGGCGAAGGTGGCTCCCGAGGCGGCACTGATGGCGGCCGTGGAGGGCTCCACCGCGCGGGATGCTTCCGCCAGCGACGCGAGGCTCGTCTACCTGCGCGCCGAGGGCAGCCCGGAGCCGCGGCTGGCCTACGAGGTGCGCGTGAAGGGCGAGCGCGACGGCATGCCCGCCGATGATCTCGTCTACGTGGATGCGCAGCGAGGCGGCCTCCTGCTGGTCAACCCGCGCATCCACTCCGCGCTCAACCGCCAGGTGTACCGGACCACCGTCGGCATGTGCTTGCCGGGCATCCTGATGCGCAGCGAAGGCCAGGATCGCATTCGCGATCCGCACACCGACACGAACTACGATAGGTTGGGTGTCGCCTATAATTGCTACCAGGCGCTGTTCGGCCGCGACTCGTATGACAACGCGGGCGCCACGCTCGTGAGCTCCGTCCATCACGGCAGCAACTACGTCAACGCCTACTGGGACGGCACCCAGATGGTGTTCGGCGATGGCGACGGTGTGACCTCCATCGAGCTGGGCAAGGACCTGGACGTGGTCGTGCACGAGCTCACCCACGCCGTGACCGAGTACGAGTCCAACCTCATCTACTCGGGAGAGTCCGGCGGCCTCAACGAGTCCATGTCCGACATCTTCGCCGGCGTGTGCAAGAGCTGGTTTCGCGGCTGGTCCACGACCGCGGATGTCTTCATGATCGGCGAGGACACCTGGACGCCGGGCAACCCGTACGATGCGCTACGCTACATGCACGATCCGGCCAGGGACGGTGTCTCGCTCGACTACTTCCCGGACTACTTCCCGGGCGTGGACGTGCACTACAGCTCGGGCATCAGCAACCTGGTGTTCTCGCTGCTGTCCAAGGGAGGCACGCACCCGAGAGGCAAGACGAGCAACGCGGTGCCGGCCATCGGACTGGAGAAGGCGGGCCGCATCTTCTACAAGGCCAACACGGACTTCTTCACGGCCAGCACCACGTTCGAGCAGGCCAAGACGTACACGGTGCAGGCGGCCGAGGCGCTCTACGGAGCGGGCTCGGCGGAGTCTGCGGCGGTGACCGAGGCGTGGAAGGCCGTGGGCGTGCCACCACCGCCGCCGGTGGTCACCGCGTTGACCAACGGCGTGGCGGTGAAAGGCATCTCCGGTCGAAGGCTGTACTACTCGCTCGAGGTGCCCGCGGGTCGGTCCAGCCTGGCGTTCGAGATCAGCGGCGGCATGGATGACACGGACCTGTACGTGCGCTACGGCGCCGTCCCCGACTACAGCACCTACGACTGCCGTCCGAGCTCGGATGGCAACATGGGGACCTGCACCTTCACCAATCCGCGGGCAGGCACCTGGTATGTGATGCTCAACGCCAACTCGAGCGTCACCCTCAAGGGCTTCTACACGAGCGCGCCCGTGACCGAGACGGCCAGCGGTAGCGTGGCCCGGCTCGAGAACGTCAGCTTCGGGCCCTACAGCGTGCTGGCGGGCACCCCCTTCACGGTGACCATGACGGGCACGGGCAACCCCGACCTGTACGCGCGCTTCGGCTCGGCGCCCACCACCAGCATGTTCGACTGCCGCCCGAACGCGTCCGATGCCTCGGAGACGTGCTCGCTCACCGTGCCGTCCGGCCGGAGCACCGCGTACGTCATGGTGCACGGGGCCTCCGCGGGTATGTACAACCTGACCATCAGCTACACCCAGCCGTAGCTCCGCGTTCGCGATCACACATCATTATCAGAAAAATTCCTGTAAAACATCATAGCGCCTTGATGCTCATGTAACAGGTATGTCAAGAAAGCTCCTTCTTCCACAGAGGGAGTGCTTCGTGAGCAACCGGTTCTCGAGGACGTTCTTCGCGGCGTGGCTGGGTGCCAGCCTGGCCGCGTGCGGGGCGATGCAGGAGGGCGAGGCGCCCGTCCAGACGGGTGATGACGCCGACATCCAGTCCGCGCTGGCCCGCATCCAGGGGGCCCGGGTGCTCGGCACCGACGGAGAGGTTCCCTACTCCATCCGAGGCCAGCTCGGCCGGGCCTCCCAGCTCTCCGGGGCGCTGCGCTCCTCGGCGGAGGTGGACGTGCGTGAGGCGCTCGCCACCGTCGCTCCGGTGTTCCGGCTGAACGAGAACGACCTGGTGCTCAAGCGCGCCACGGTGGACGCCCAGGGCCACCGGCACCTGCGCTTCCAGCAGATGAAGAACGGCCTGCAGGTGGTGGGGGGCGAGCTGGTGCTGCACGTGGACGCGGCGAACAATGTCTATGCGGCCAACGGCTCGGCCCGGGACGGCTCGAAGGTATCCGCCGAGGCGAAGGTAGCCCCCGAGGCGGCGCTGAAGGTGGCTATCGAGGGCTCCACCGCGCGGGGCGCTTCCGCCAGCGGCACGAGGCTCGTCTACCTGCGCGCCGAGGGCAGCCCGGAGCCGCGGCTGGCCTACGAGGTGCGCGTGAAGGGCGAGCGCGACGGCATGCCCGCTGATGATCTCGTCTACGTGGACGCGCAGCGCGGCGGCCTCCTGCTGGTCAACCCGCTCATCCACTCCGCGCTCGACCGCAAGGTGTACTCGGCCAACAACGGCTCGAGCACGCCGGGCACCCTCAAGCGCAGCGAGGGCCAGGCGCCCATTGGCGACGCGCACGTCGACATGAACTACGACATGCTGGGCGCCACCTACAATTGCTACCAGACACTGTTCGGCCGCGACTCGTATGACAACGCGGGCGCCACGCTCATCAGCACCGTCCACTACGGCAGCAACTACGTCAACGCCTACTGGGACGGCACCCAGATGGTGTACGGCGATGGCGATGGCGTGGACTCCATCGAGCTGGGCAAGGACCTGGACGTGACCGTGCACGAGCTCACCCACGCCGTGACGGACACGGAGTCGAACCTCATCTACTCGGGAGAGTCCGGCGGCCTCAACGAGTCCATGTCCGACATCTTCGCCGGTGTGTGCGAGAGCTGGACGCGCGACTGGGCCGTGGACGCGGAGGTCTTCATGGTTGGCGAGGACATCTGGACGCCGGGCACCGCGAACGACGCCCTGCGCTACATGGACGATCCGGCCAAGGATGGCGTCTCGCTCGACTTCTACGCGGACTACGGCGGGCAGGACGTGCACTACAGCTCGGGCATCAGCAACCTGGTGTTCTCGCTGCTGTCCAAGGGAGGCACGCACCCGAGAGGCAAGACGAGCAACGCGGTGCCGGCCATCGGACCGGAGAAGGCCGGGCGCATCTTCTACAAGGCGAACACGGACCTCTTCACGGCCAGCACTACGTTCGAGCAGGCCAAGACGTACACGGTGCAGGCGGCCGAGGCGCTCTACGGAGCGGGCTCGGCGGAGTCTGCGGCGGTGACCGAGGCGTGGAAGGCCGTGGGCGTGCCTCCGCCTCCCCCGGTGGTCACCGCGCTGACCAACGGCGTGGCGGTGAGCGGCCTCTCCGGCAGCTCCGGCAACAAGAAGTACTACTCGCTCGAGGTCCCCGCCGGTCAGTCCAGCCTGGCGTTCGACATCAGCGGCGGCACGGGTGACGCGGACCTGTACGTGCGCTACGGCGCCGTCCCCAGCTCCAGCGCCTACGACTGCCGTCCGTACAAGGGTGGCAACACGGAGAGCTGCTCCTTCACCAACCCGCAGGCCGGCACCTGGTACGTGATGCTCAACGCCTACTCGGCCTACTCGGGCGTGACGCTCGAAGGCACCTATGGTGGCGGGAGCGGTGGTGGCGGTACGGGCACGCCCGTGAGCCAGACGGCCAGCGGCAGTGTGGCCCGTCGCGAGAACGTCCACTTCGGGCCCTACAGTGTGCTGGCGGGTACCACCTTCTCGGTGACGATGACGGGCACGGGCAACCCCGACCTGTACGCGCGCTTCGGCTCGGCGCCCACCACCAGCAAATTCGACTGCCGCTCGAACGCGTCCGGTGCCTCGGAGACGTGCTCGCTCACCGTACCGTCCGGCCAGAGCACCGCGTACGTCATGGTGCGCGGGGCCTCCGCGGGCACGTACAACCTGACCATCAGCTACACCCAGCCGTAGCTCCGGCGGGCAGGATGGGTTGAGCGGCGGGCGGCTCTCCTCGAGGGGCCGCCCGTCGTGCTTCAGGGGTGCTGGAGCCGCACCTTCCCGGGGAGCTGGCGCAGCAGGTTCAACAGCCGGAGCGACGAGTGGACGCTGCCCTGGATTTCCCAGGGGTCGATCTTGTCTCCGCCGTTGGTGAACTGGGGCGAGAGCACGAAGACGCGCACCCGGGCGCCCTCCATCATCCCGTGGAAGCGCGGGTCTCGGAGGAGCCCGCTGCTGAGCCGCAACTGGGGCGCGGGCTGGAAGTAGTCCAGGTCCAGCGACACCCAATCGGCCTGGACCACTTCGGGCCGCGCGAGCACTCGGCTCCAGTGAAGCTCCGAGGTATCCACGAACCAGGGGACGAGCGTGGAGAAGCCCACGTCGCGGCCGGTCATCCGGGCCGTCGACTCGGCCTTGGCGGTGGTGAAGAAGATGTCCTGCTCGGTGAGGACGGGAGCCGAGTCTTCCGGCCGCTTCAGTCCCTCGAAGAGCTTCCACCAGGTGGCCGCCTGCGGCGGGACGCGTGCCTCCAGGTAGCTATCCTTGCACCAGTCCGAGTGGCGATCCGCGTGGAAGAGGGCACGCGGCAGCTCGCCGGTGGTCCGGTAGTGGTACAGGGCCACGTCGAGCATGTGGTGATCGCGCAGCAGGTAGTCGGCCTGGCCGGAGTGGCCGCGCATCACCAGGACGTTGCCCCGGAGCACCGAGTCCATGTCCCGCATCGTGAGCGCACCGCGCCAGGGGAGTTCCTCGAAGGTGAGCTGCTGGCCCGTGTAGGGCTTCTCGCCCGCGTCTCCAACCTCGTTCTCCGGGCCGGACCAGCGGTGCACCCGCTGCTCGAAGCGGTCGGCCTCATCGGCTCCGAGGACCTCGCGGGCGACCGCCCGGATGTCACGCTGGAGGCCCGCCGCGGGAATTTCCGGGGAGAAGGCCGCGCGGAGCTGGAACGCGTAGGCCGCGTCCGTGGGCTTCTTCCAATCGGTGTAGCGGATGAGCACGTGAGGGGTCCTCGGGGGTCGCCTGCCTGGTGTGACCAGCGAGGCATGGCGGCGTGGGCGGTAGATGACCGGAAACAGCGGCGCCGTCACGGAAATTGCGAAACCCCGCCGGCTCCGTCCCGCCGGAAGCTGGAGCTCCTCGACGAGCGCCTTGTGCAGCCAGCGCCGTTCGGCCGGAGGGAGGCGGGGGGATGGTGGGCAGCATGAAACTCCTCCTCAAGTGCCTTGGCCTCCAGCTGGCCTCCTCCGCAGATGCCAGAGCCTTGGAGGATGGCCTCTGTGGAACTGCCTCCGCGCCCGTCTCACGGATGGCCGCCTCGCGGAAGATGGGCTGATGGGGTCAGGCATGGCGATGCACACCTGCTAGAGGTGAAGTTCGTCGAAAATCCCGGCAGCAGTCCCTTTGTCCATGGCTCGAGCTGTGGTGAGGGCATTCGCCAGGCCATCCGAGGTAAAGAACTCGCTCAATTCCGAAGGTATGCCGCCATCCTGAAGGACCCGGACACGCCAGCCGTCGGGCTCGAGGTCATCACCAACGACGCTCGTGCCGTGCCTTTCTTCGAGTCCATTCCGCAAGAGCTGGACCGCTCTGGTTGGAGCATCCCGCCTGGGGACTTCGCCCGATTGCTGCGCTTGCGTTGGCCTGGAGCACTGGTCGAGGAACACCCCGAGGCAGACGGTCCCCGGTGCCTTCGGGCGACTGGCTCCTCTCCTGCGACCGGGGTTACCTCCACTTGGAGCCCCACACCTCCGTGGCGGACATTGTCCGGGCCTGTACTGGGAATGTGGAGGCTTCCCCCGAACCGGATAGGCGATAGAGCCGGGTCGATGTCAGAGAATTTGAAACGGCTCCGTCCTCACGGCGCTCAGAACACCTGGCCGCATTTCTCGATGATGAACGTACCGTTCTCCAGGAGCTCCTTTTGGAGCGCGGCGTCTCCTGGCTTCAGCTGACTGCGCGCCACGAGGTCTGGTTGTCTTCGAGAGCGCGCGTAGCACTCCTGCGCGAGCGCCGCCCCTTGCGCGCCTCCGTGGTCGAAGACGAAGAAGTCCGGATAGGTCTCGACGAAACGCACCGGGTACGTCTTGCCAACCCGTGGATGGAAACCCTCGACCTCGGGCGATTGCAGGACGTTCGTCTCGAGGAACTCGATGGGATGGAGCTCCTCGCTGCCCCGTCGCTTGAGGAAACCGACGAAGTTGTAGAGCCGCCTTTTATTGACGAACGTGCTCGAGGGTTCCTGGCGGGAGAGGACCACCTCTCCCTCCACCCCGTTGCGCTGGATCCAGACAGCCAGCGTGTCGAAGCCCGCCACCCCCAGGTAGACATACGCCGCCAGCAGGGCCACGAGGACCACGCCACCTGCCCTGGCGCGGGGGGCCGTTTTTCGGAGGAGTACCCCCGCCACCAGGAAGGTGAGAACCGCCACCGCGAACAGGATGCCGTAGTACTCGTGAACGAACTTCAGAACGGAGAACAGCCACTTGGATGCCATCATCTTTGGGTCAGTATCCAGGTTGCATTTCCTCGGGCCAAGGTAGCGGGTCGAACCTGGCCCTACAAGCGGGGCTGCCTCTATTCTCCCGGGCTGTCCTTGCTTCTCCTCCTTCGACGCTCCACGATGGAGAAGGGGAAGAAGGCGCGGTGATTGATGTTCCGGTAGTACGCCGCCAGATAGTGCTCGCCGCACCCGGGCCAGACTCAGACCTTCAGCATCTCGATCAACGCGCGCAGCGCCGCCGGAACGTGTCGGCGGCTCGGGTAATAGAGAAAAAAGCCGGGGAACGCTGGGCTCCAATCCTCGAGGACTCGGAGCATCCGTCCCTGGCGCAGGTGTTCGGCGACATGCGCTTCGACCGCGTAGGCGAGTCCCACCCCCTCCAGGGCAGCCGCCGTCATCAGGTCCGGATCGTCGAGCACGAGCGGGCCGCTGACGGCGAGGGTGTGTATTTCACCCGCACGCTCGAGCTCCCAGCGGTAGACCACTCCGCTGGAGATGTGGCGATAGCCAATACACCGGTGCTTCTTCAGGTCGGACGGGGTTCGCGGCGGTGCATGTTCTCTGAAGTACGCGGGTGAGCCGACAACCGCGGTGCGCATGTCAGGGCTGACCCGCACGGAGATCATCTCCCGCCCGACGTTCTCGCCGAGACGGATCCCCGCATCGAACCGCCGGTCGACGATGTCGACGAATCCATCTTCGACCGCCACCTCCAGCGTGACCTCTGGGTACTCTCGCGCGAACCGGCCGAGCATCGGCGCCAGCACCATCATCGCGGCCATCCGCGGCACGTTGAGCCGCACCGTGCCCGTCGGCCTGCCGCGGAAATCGTTCACGGTATCGACGGCTCTCGCGATGTCGCCAAAGGCTGGCGTGAGCTGTGAGAGCAGCCGCTCACCCGCCTCGGTCGGCGAGACGCTTCGCGTCGTCCGATTGAGGAGCCGCACGCCGAGCCGGGTTTCGAGAGCGCGCAAGGAATGGCTCAGGGTCGAGGGCTTCATGCCCAGCCTCGCCGCCGCGCGCCGGAAGCTGCGCTCCTCCGCGACGGCGACGAAGGCGGCTAGTTCGGCGAATTCGGACCCGCGCATTGATGGCTCCTGGCCATCAGTACATACGGAAGTCAGCGCGTTATCGCTAGCGGTCCCGCCGAATACCTTCGCCTCATCCATCGAACGGAGGCATCCATGTCCGGCATCACCGAACCGCGAACATCGCACGTCATCCACCCATCCCGCCGGCTCGAAGGCCAGGTCGCGCTCGTGACCGGCGGAGGCACCGGCATCGGTCGCGCCGCAGCGCTCGCCTTCGCCCGGGAGGGCGCGAGCGTCGTCCTGGCGGGTCGCCGTCAGACGGAGCTCGACGAGGTGGCGCACCGTGTTGAAGCAGAGGGCGGCAAGGCCCTCGCCATCTCGGCCGACGTGGCGCGCGCGGCGGACGTCGAGGCGCTCGTGGAAGGCACGCTCGAGCGGTTCGGCCGGCTCGACTGCGCCTTCAACAACGCGGGTATCCAGGGCGCGTTCGCTCCCATCGCCGACCTGTCCGAGTCCGACTTCGACCAGGTGATGGCCATCAACCTGAAGGGCGCCTGGCTCTCCATGAAATACGAGATCGCCGCCATGCTCCGGCGGGGCTCGGGCGGCGCCATCGTGAACACGTCGTCGTGGCTGGCCAAGGGCGCAGCGGTGGGTTCGTCCGTCTATTCGGCCAGCAAGGGCGCGCTCGACGCGATGATCCGGGCCGTGGCTCTGGAAGTCGCCGGCCAGGGCATCCGCGTCAACAATGTCAACCCGGGGATCATCGACACTCCGATGCTTCGCCGGTCCGTCGACGACGAGATGGCCAGGCCGTTCGTTGCGTTCACACCGGCCAGGCGCCTCGGAGAACCGGCCGACGTCGGCGACGTGGCCGTCTGGCTCTGCACCCAGGAGGCACGCTTCGTCACGGGTCAGTCGCTCCTCGTCGACGGCGGGTTCACGATCGCTGGGATGCGTTGATTGGCCAGAACCCGTCGAAGGATGTCATTCGAGCCACTCGCGCGACGATACACCGAAGGAATGATGGAGCTCAGCCGCCCTTTGCCGCCGGGAGCTGGAGATCCTCGACGATGGCCTTGTGCAGCCGGAGCCGCTCGGCCGAGAGGAAGAAGTGGTTGCCAGGGAACATGCGCAGGCTGAAGTCCGCGGTGGTCTGATGCCGCCACGCCTCCGCCTCCTGCTGGCTGACCTCCGGGTCCTGCAGGGCACCGAAGGAGGAGATGGGCACGTCCAGCGGCGGCTCGGGCTGGTACCGGTAGCTCTCTCCGACACTCAGGTCCGCGCGCAGCGCGGGGAGCACCGTGTCCCGAACATCGTCACTGGTGAGCACCTCCCGGGGGGTGCCGAACCGGGTGGCGACCTCCTCCAGGAACTCCGTATCCGGCAGGTGGGTGATGGGGGACGGGGGCGCTTGCCGGAGGTGCAGGGCGGGGCAGGCCGAGAGGAAGAGCCGGGTCGGCATGGGCCCGCCGTTGCGGCGCAGCCAGCGCGCCAGTTCGAAGGCGGTGATGCCGCCGAAGCTGTGCCCGAAGAGGGCGAAGGGGAGCTGCTTGACGAAGGGGAGCACCATGCCCGCCAGCTTCTCGAGCAGTTCGGGGAACCGGGTGATGGGGGGCTCGGCGCGGCGGGTGGCGCGGCCCGGCAGCTCGATGGGGCAGACCTCGACCGAGGCGGGGAGCTGGGTGGTCCACAGCCGGAAGATGGAGGCATCCCCTCCCGCGAAGTGGAAACAGAACAACCGCAAGCTCGCCTGCGGGCGTGGCACGGGGCAGGTAACCCAACGGCGATAGACGGGGGGTACGCGCATGAGGGTGACTTCCATGCTGCGGAGTGGAGGTGGGCCTCGTCAATACCCCCCCTTTGCACGCGGGGTCCCTCTCAGGTTCTGGTAGGCCCGGGAGGGGCCCCGGCCAGAACCCCGGCCCGCCGGGTCGCTCCTTCGACAGGGCCAGGGGTCTACGGGCTACGGGGTCGTCGCGCAGCCACAGCCGCACTCATTGAAGAACGTCGTCTCCCCCTCCTCGCAGACGAAGAGGATGGCGGCACACGTGGCCGGATCGCGCGAGACGTAGCGCAGGTTCGGATCCTTGTAGTCGCACTTCTTCCGCTCCTCGGTTTCCTCCACGCCTGCAACTGGCGTGGCCTCGGCGCCCTCCTGCTGCCGCACGGTGGAGGCGTCGGACTCCACGGCGGCATCCTCGGGCTGCGGACCACAAGCCGCGGTGAAGAGGCTGCCGGCGATGACGAGCGCGCCGATCGAGAGACGAAGCTGTGACACGGATGAACTCCTTTGCACGTTGATGGACCAGGACCGGCCCGGTCCGGCGCAAGGGTTCTCACGAGCCCACTCCGGCGCAAGGGGGCTTACGAGTCCACTCCGGCGCTCGTCTGTCTTGTCTTGTCCTCGAAAAGAAGATGCTTTGTTGAATCCGTTCCGGAGCCCCGGGGAGCCCCGCGTCCGCGGAGGGTCAATCTTCCACGATGACCGTCACCGGCTGGCTCACCTGGGGGCGGTGCACCATCGCCGCGGTGATGACGTGTTGTCCGGGCCGCAGGCTCCAGCGGAACTCGTGCGGATAGGTCACCGTGGCCACCGGCACCCCATCCACCAGCCAGACGATGGGTTCCGTGCTCGGTGTCACGTCCGCCGCCAGTCGCAGCGTCGAGGCCGAGGCCGGCGTGTCCGGATCGTAGAGCAGCCGCACCAGTCCCTTCGGCTCGCGGATGGCCACCCTGGGTTCCACCTCCTCGGGCCGGCTCGGGCAGAACGGGCTCTCCCGCAGCGGCGCGATGTCCAGGTGTTGCTTCCATGCCCACCGCTCGTACTCCTCCGGCAGGGCCAGCATCACCCGCGTCACCACCTCGCGCTCCGGGCAGGTGGGGCCCGCCAGCAGGCCATTGCGCCGGTCCAGCCGGACGCGTGCGTGGAAGGGGCACGTCTGTGTCGGGGCCGTGCCCGGGACGAACCACTCGCTCTTTCGGTGGGGGCACTCCGGCCCGGCCAGCCGGCCGGAGAGTGGGCACACGTCAATGGCGAGGGCGCCCGAGGGGGGCGGGAAGCTGTCGAGCACCGGCCGGTACGGGCGCCACCCGGGCATCACCGCATCGAGGATTTCATGCACCGCGCCCGCCGCGCCGAGCAGTCCGCCCACGCCGTTCATCCGGCGCCAGTCATGGTTGCCCACCCATACGACCACCAGCAGCCGATCGCTGAAGGCCGCCGCCCACGCATCGCGGTAGCCCTGACTGGTGCCCGTCTTCACCGCCACGGCGTAGGGGTAGTCCAGCGTGCTGCCCACGGGGAACGTCGGCCGCCGCGCCAGCGGGTCCGCGAGGATGTGGCGCACCAGCTGTGCCGCCTCGCGTGTCATCAACCGGCGCGAGGGCGCCATCGGCTCGTCGGCGAAGCGCCGCAGCGGGCGCGTCTCCCCCTCGTGTGCGAGCACCATGTACAGCCCCGTCAGTTCCTCCAGGGTGACGTGCAGGTTGCCCACCGCCAGCCCCAGGCCGTAGCGGTCCGGCTCGTACGAGATGCCTCCCACGCCCGCCTTCTCCAGGAAGCGCAGCGCCGGCTCCACCCCCACCTGCTCCAGCACGCGCAGGGCGGGGATGTTGCGTGAATTGCCGAGTGCCTCGCGCAGCAGCATGGGACCCAGGAAGGCGTGGTTGATGTTCTCCGGCATGTAGCTCCGGCCGTTCTCCACCCGTACGTCCATGGGCGTATCCGCCAGCTCCGTGGCGGCGGTGACGATGCCCTTCTCCAGGGCCAGTCCATAGAGGAAGGGTTTGAGCGTGGAGCCCGGCGAGCGCCGCTGCTTCACGAAGTCGATGGCGCCCCGGTGCTCCTCGTCGAAGAAGTCTCGCGAGCCCACGTACGCGAGGATGTCGCCTGTCTCCGTGTCCACCACCAGCGCGGCCGTATTGCCCGCTCCCGAGCCATCCAGTGGGTTGAGGTTGCGCTGGAGGATGTGCGCCACCTTCGATTGAATCTCCAGGTCCAGCGTCGCCGTGGAGATGGGTTGGAGACGGGCTCGGGCCAGCTCGCTCCACTCCAGCACCGCGTGCAGCGCCTCGGGCATGCGTTGGGGCCGGGGCACCAGTCCCAGGTCCGCCTGGAGGGATTGCTCCAATTCCTCGCGCGAGAGGGTCCCCTGTGCGTGCAGGGCCCGGAGGATGCGGTGGCTGCGCTTGAGGGCGCGCCGCAGTCCCTCCTGGGTGTATGGGTTCATCCGCCCGGGCAATTGCGGCAGGCCCGCGAGGAAGGCCGCCTGTGCCCAAGACAGGTCCTCCACCGGCTTGTCGAAGTAGAGGCGCGCGGCGCGCACCACCCCGTGCACCCGGTTGCCGTACGGCGCGATGGCCAGGTACTGGCGCAGCACCTTCTCGTGGCCGTGCCCGTGTACGAGCAGCAGTGCCTCCACCGCCTCGCGCACCTTGCGCCCCGCGGTGCGCTCCCCGGGCGTCTGCATCCGCGCCACCTGCATGGCCAGCGTGGACGCGCCGGAGATGACGCGCAGGTTGCTCACGTTCTGCTTCAGGGCTCGCGCCACCGACGGCAGGTACACGCCCGGGTGCTCGTAGAAGTGCCGGTCCTCGGTGATGAGCGTGGCCTGGACGATGCGCTCGGGCAGCACGTAGGGCACCGGCCAGTAGCCGAGCTCCCCGCCCGCTCCGGGCACCTCGCCCAGGTACGCGCCCCGCCGGTCCAGCACGAGGCGCGAGGGCTCGTAGCCGAGCAGCCCATCCTGGAGGCCGGAGGCGAACCACGCGCCCGCCGCCAGCACCACGGCGAGCGCCGCCGCCACCCGCCAGCGTGTCCTCCTACTTCTCATGCTCTCCCTTCACCACGATCCGCAGGCCCTCGCCGCGGCCTCGCACCGACTCGCGGTACATCAGCTCGGCGTAGGGCGCCGGGTGCACGAAGGAGCCCTCGGTGGCGGCGCGCACCCGGAAGTGGAAGGTGTGCGTGCCTCGCGGCATGTGCAGGAAGTAGTAGCGCACCTCGTTGTCCAGGCGTTGCACGTAGGCCGGGGTGAGGGAGTCCGTCTGCGAGGGCTTCGCGTCCGACGAGGCGTTCGCCAGCTCCGGGTTGAGGGGCTCGAGTCCCGCGGCGAAGGGCACCACCAGCGCCACGTGGTTGCGCCCCTCCTCGGTGACGATGCGCGTGTGTAGCTCCAGGATGTCGCCCACCTTCAGCTGTTGCACGTCTCCGGCCTTGTCCTCGAAGCGCGTCTCCTCGGAGCCGTCCGCGTGCAGCCAGGTGGCTCCGCGCGACACGATGAAACCCTGCTTGAGCGGAGCCACCCTGTCCCCCGGCGTGGATGGCACGTACCGGGCCTCCACGCGCATGCCCACGGGCCCGCCCTTCACCGTGGCCGTCAGGGTCGCGTCGCTGGCCACCTCCGCGCGGGCCGTCTTCGCGTCCTTGCCCACCTCGAGGGTGGCTCCCGAGGAGAGCTTCGCGGTGGTATTCGGCACCGCGGGCTTCGCCTTGGACAGGTACAACCCCAGCGCGCCGATGGCCCGCCTGTTCTCGAAGGTGCTGCCGAAGCCCGACTCCGCGCTCGCGTACGAGAGCAGTGCGTCGCGCAGTTGGTCCAGCCGCGGCTCGGCCGGGTCGAGCAGCACCAGCGCCTCGAAGACGGCCGCCACGCTCGAGGGCCGCGAGCTGAGATAGCCGTAGCCTCCCCACGCCTCGCGCCGCCACTCGAGGCCCTCGAAGACGGGCTTGCCGTTCTTGAGCTTGATGATGACGCTGTCCCACAGCTCCTTGCGCAGCACCTCCAGATTGGCGCGGTACACCGTGGCCTGGGTGGACATGGTCGTGGCCAGGTCCGCCAGGCTCTGGATGTCCAGGCGCTCGCGCAGCTGGAAGAGATCGATGAGGTAGTGCTCGTCCAGCGCGCCCACGCGGGTGAGGGCTCGCAGCGCCGCCGTCTGCTGGCTGTAGCGCCACTCCTGCACCAGCCCCGGGTAGTCGCTGCGCAGCACGCGCTTGAGTCCCTCCACCGCGCGGGTCTGCAGCTTCTCGTCCACCTTCAGCCCCGCGCGCCGTGCCGCGTCCAGGAACTCCACCGCCTGGGCCGTCACCTGCACGTCGCCCGGCCCTCCCGGCCAGAAGGCCATCAGGCCCTGCTCGTCCTGGTAGAGCTCCATCTCCTCCTGGAGCCGCTGCACGTTGCCGTTGAGCTGCTTGCCGAAGGGCGTGCGGATGCCCAGCTCGCGAAGCACCGCGGCCTGCGCCACGTCCGGGTAGAGCTGCGACAGCTTCTGCTCGAGGCAGCCATGCGGGTACCCGGCCAGGTACTCCAGGCCGGAGACCAGCTCCAGCACGCCGGGGATGGCGGTGATGAAGACGTCCTGCGAGGCGGTGCCCGGACGCGCCGGCTCGGGCAGCGGCTTGAGCGTGACGTTGCCCGCGTTCAGCGTGTCGAAGTACGCGAAGTGCTCCACCGTGCGGTCCGGCAGCACGGGCAGTTGGACCTCGAAGGCGTCTCCCGCCTTGTCCGACTTGCGCTCGATGTCCACACGCACCTGGAGGGACTGCGGCTCGGACACATCCGCGTTCTTCACGGTGATGGGGGTGACGAAGCTCATGGCCCGATTGGTCTGCAACTCCACGTTCTGGTTCAGCGGCTGGAGCTCCGCCGGGCCCGACACGCGCACCTTCACCGAGCCGGGTCCGCCATTGCCTTCCACCACGCGGCCCACCGCGCCGCCCCAGAAGCGATCTCCCTGGCGCACGAAGCGCGGGAGCTGCGGCTGCACCAGCACCGGCAGCCGCACGCGCAGCACCGTCTGCTTGTAGCCGAAACGCTGCAGCCCGGAGATGGCCACCGTGCGCACGCGGAAGTTGGTGAGGTCGTCCGACAGCGGCACCTGCACCGTCAGCTTGCCGGAGGCCGGCACCTGCAGCGTGGCCTGGTAGTAGGGCACCGTCTGGAAGTTCTTGCGCACCACGCGCTTGCTTCCGCCCTCCATCTCCTCGTCCTCGCTGCCGTCACCGCCCGGGTCTTCCTCCTGCTCGAAGAGCTTGCCCACCAGGCTGTTGCGCGTGTCGCGCAGTGTGGTGCCGCGCGAGTTCTCCTTGATGAGCTCGTCGAGCGGGTGGAGCGTCGCTTCCGGCGCGAGCGACAGCACGGCCTCGTCCACCAGCCACAGCGTCACCTCGCCGGCCAGCGGCTTGCCCTGGTCGTCCTTGAGCGTCAGCTCCACCGGCACGGTGACCCCGGGACGCGCCGTCTCCGGGTGTTTGAGCTCCACCGCCACCTGGTTGCGCACCGGCTCCACCTTCACGTCCACGGAGGCCCCGAGCGTCTGCGGCCGGTAGCGCGAGTCGTCCTTGTCTCCCTCGCCGAGCCGGCCGCGCATCAACAGCACGTGCACCGGCACGTTGGGGACGTGCTGGGAACGGATGGCCAGCTCGTGCACCGCCTTGCCACCGGACACGTCGTGCCAGGTGTAGGTATTGCCGCCCGGCTCCTCGACCACCACCAGCGCGCGGCCCTCCTGGAAGGGGCTCTGGATGATGAGACGCGCCGTTTCGCCCGGCTTGTACGACGTCTTGTCCGGGACGAGCCCGAAGACGCCCTGGCGCGACTTCTGCCAGGCGATGGGCGTCTGGCCTCCCACGTACAGGTCCGCCGTCAGCGTCTGCACGCGCCCCAGCTTGTCGCGCGCCACCAGCTCCACCACGTACACGCCGGACTCCTTCAGCTCCAGCGCGGGCGTGACGGGCTTCTCCTCCGTGGTGATTATCTTCTCCGCGAGCTTCACGTCCTCCTGCTCGGTGACGTATCTGGCCTCGCCGGTGGCGAAGTGCGTCTCGCGCAGCTGGCTGTGCCAGATGCGCTTGTAGAGGCGCACCAGCACCTCCTGGCCCTTCACCAGCTTGTCATCCACGCCCACGGCGATGAGCTCCGGCGTGAGCGTGAAGGGCTTGTCCGAGTAGCGCGGCAGCTTCATGCCCAGCACGAAGGGCGGCAGGGCCTTCACCTCCTGCGCGGAGGAGACGGGCTGGTTGTCCGCGCCGATGACGGTGGCCTCGAAGCGGTAGATGCGCGCCGAGCCGTCCAGGTCCAGCGCCGGGTTGACGCTCATCTCGTCGGCGCCGTTGTCGTCCAGCACCGCGTTGCGCGTCATGGTCTCCGGAGCGCGGCTCTGCCCCTCGCGGGCGAACTGGGTGCTGGAGGCGAAGAGGAAGCCCTCCCGCCCCTTGGGCACGTAGTAGTAGGGGCGGCGCGTCACCGTCCACGAGATGGGCTGCCCGGCCACGTTGCCGCCCGCGTAGTAGCGCGCCACCGCCTTCACCTTGAAGGGCCCGTCCAGGCGCGCCGTCGCGGGGCTGGAGAGCTGCACCTCGAAGGTGGGGATGCGGTAGGCCTCCACCTTGAACCCGCGGGTCGCGAGCGTCCGTCCCGTACGCACCTCGTCGAGCACCACCTGGTACTCACCGGTGGGCACGTCGTTCTCCTGGAACCCGGCGGAGAAGCCATACAGCGCCGTGAAGGTCAGCGGCAGGTTCCAGACCTGCTCCCCCGGCCCCTGCACCCGCAGCGAGTACTTCTTCGCGTCCTCGGGGGCCACGAAGTCTCCGCCCACCTCGTTGCGCAGGAAGCCCTTGATGTAGACCTTCTCGCCCGGCCGGTAGATGGGGCGCTCCGTGAAGAGGAAGCCGCGCAGCCCGTCGTTCTGGGGCGGAGGTGTCTGCTGCGTCAACCACTCCAGCCAGCCCGAGGACGGCGACCAGTGGTTGTTGGCGAAGGACGCCGGAGGCTCGCGGGGATCCAACACGAGCAGGTCCTCGCCGTTCCGCACGGTGACGCGCTCGATGCGCACCCAGTCCGGTTGGGGACCGAGGCTCGCCCGGCCTCCCGAGTCCGTGGTGAGCTCGGTCTTGAAGGGCTCCTCGCGCGTGATGTTCCGGTTGTTCGGGTCCGTCACGCGGCGATGACCCTCGAGCACGATGCGCGCGCCCTTCACCACCTTCGCCTCGTCCAGCGTGCGCACGAAGAAGACGGCCTTGTCCCGCTCCTCCACCGTGCTGAGCGAGAGGTTGGTGATCTGCACGCGGACGTAGGAGCGCTCGGGCGCGCCGGTGAGCCGCCTCAGTCCGACGAGGTACGTGCCCGGCCGCACCTTGCCCACCACCGGGTTGAGCAGGGGCGCCAGGTCCAGGCCGAAGGTGGTGGTGCCTCCGCGCTTGGGCAGGGGCAGGTCCACCAGCGTGGAGACGAGCGGCGAGCCCAGCAGCCGGATGTGCGATCTCAGCTCGTCCTCGCCGATGTAGCCGGGCATGGCCTTCACCTCGGGCTCCTCGCCCGGGAAGGGCGGCGCGCTCTCCTCGTTGATGACGATGGGGCGGTTGGGGAAGGGCCACAGGCCGGGGTGGAGCGGATCCACCCGGTAGATGCGCACGTCCGCTCGCGCGTCACCGTAACCCTGCAACGGCAGCATGCGCGGGCCCTTGGCCTCCATCACCGCGGTGGCCTGCATCCAGCGCAGGAAGGGGCGCTTGAAGTCCAGGTGGAAGAAGACCTGGAGGTCCCCTGGATCCCTCAGCGGCCGATCGCTGTCGTCGCGGATGGGCGCGGCGCCGATGCGCATGCGGTACAGCGTGTCCGGTACGAACCTGCCTCGCAGCGCCACGCGCGAGCCGTAGGACTGGAAGTGCAGGTCCGGCACCGCGGGCTCCAGCCGCACCAGCTTCTTGAGCGCGGTGAGCGTGAGGCCCTCCACCGGCGCGGAGAAGACGAGCTGCGGCAGGTCTCCCTGGTTGCCGCACGCGAGCGCCATGTCCCGGGGCGTGGAGGCGCCTCCCGTGAGAGAGAACAGGCTCGCGCCGCACTGCACCTTCTGGAGGTGGAAGGCGGGCCGCGTGGACAGCCGGCCCACCCACAGCACCTTGTCCTCGTCGCCCAGCGCGAGACTGACGTTGACGCGCAGCTGCTTGCCCTCGGGCACGTCCTCCTCGAGGGTGATGGCGTAGACGGCCTGCTCGCGCTGGCTGCCGCGCGGCAGTTGCGACAGCGTCCAGTCCTTCAGCACCCGCGTGGGCGAGTCCGCCAGTCCCGGCAGCTCCCTCACCTCCAGCCGGAGCATCTTGCGCAGCGAGTCGAGCGGCAGCGCCTGCGGGAAGGTGAGGGTGAAGGTGCGGAAGGGCCTCAGGTCCGTGCTGTCGGGCGACGGCGACATGCTCGAGGGCGCCGACATCATCGTGGTGAGGACCTTGCGCGCGCCGTTCGCCTCGAAGGAGAAGCGCGCCAGCGCGGGCCAGGGCTCGGCGGGGCGGAACTGGAGCGTCTTGCGGTCCGCCCAGAACCACTGGCCGGGCCACGAGGGCACCACCTTGAGCAGCTTCGCGCCATCATCGGCGCTCTGCTTGCCGGGCCCCACGTTGTCGGAGAAGTAGACGGTGACCGGATCGAACCCGCGCAGGAACTGGTCGGGGAGGAGCTTCACGCCCCCACCCTCGGGGCGCTGGCTCTCGTCGGCCGGACGGTACTCCTGGGCTCGCGCGGGGACGGCCGCGAGCAGCAGGAGCAGGCAGAGAACGGAGTTCACGAGGCGCATCACGGGTTGGCTCCGATGCGATTGAAGAAGTCACGCAGGTAGTCCTCGGGGACGTCGGTCCGGGTGCCGGCGAGTCCCACGAGGACGGGCTTGAAGGGGAGGGGACGCGCCAGTGTCTGGGGCGCGTGGATGGCGAGCAGGTACGTGCCCTTCTCCAGGGAGAGCAGTTGCTGGCAGCCCTCGCCCAACACGCGCTGGGTGGTGTCGAGCACGGTGCACTGGAGCAGCTCGGCGGGCACCTGCAGCCCCAGGCCGACGTTTCCGGCCGCTTCGGTGTTGAAGCGGAAGTAGCGCGTCTGGCCCGGCGCCACCCAGCTCTCTTCCTGGGAGACACCCTCGGTCAGCTCCTTCACCGGCTCGTGCGTCCAGGTGACGGCGCCGGAGAGGGGCTGGCCAGCGAAGCCACGCACCACCATGCGGTAGGTGCCGGCCTCGAGCAGCCGATCCAGGGCGCAGCCGCGCTCCAGGCCCGCCACCGCGAGCACCGTGGTGTCCCGGGTGAGGCCGCACACGCCCGAGTCGCCGCGCAGGTGGACGACGGCGTCGGCGGGCACGGTGAAGGTGCGCTCCAGGGTCGCGCCAGAGAGGCGCAGGGCCTTCGCGGCGGGCAGCTCGGGCACCTTCCCCTTGGAGGCGGGCGGCAGCAGGGCCGTGGCCAGCCCGGCCGCTGGCGCGAGCACCGCGCGCACGCCACCCGGGTTCGTCTCCAGCAGGAGGTTGCCGCCGTGGTTCGGAGGCACCTGGAGCTCACAGCCCTCCAGCCGCGTCCCGTCATCGAGCGCGGCCACGCACCGCTCCGCGCCCGTCACCTTCAGCTGGCGCGGGGCGTCCGACGTGCCGAAGTGCAGCAGGTGCTGGCCGGGCACGCGGGCCATGGTCTCGAAGAGGGTCGCGAGGGGCACGGACGGCTTCGCCGCTTCCACCGCGATGACTTCCGTCTGGACGCGGGACTCGGCTGGGGACCAGACGAACACCGCGCCACCCGTGCCGCTCAGGAGGCAGCGCGAGAGCGCCTCGCCCGGCGAGCACAGGTCCACCGCGGCGCCCTTGCCATCCACCAGCACGGCCCAGGCGCCCTGGGGGAGGGAGAGCTGCACGCGCACCGGCTCGTCGGGCATCACCAGGCGCAGGCCGGGCCCGCTGCTCCACGACAGCTCCTGGAGGCCGGGCGTCAGCGGCACGGACGAGGTGGGCACGGGGACGGAGCGCCGCGTGACGGTGGCCTCGCCCTTCTCGCCTCCGGGCGTCCACCAGCGCGCGAGTGACTCCTTCGTGGAGCCGGTCGCCGCGAAGCACACGGAGCTGCGCTGCTGGGCCACGCCCCCGTCCAGCCGGCACGCCGGGTAGGCCGGGTCGCCGAAGGGCACGCTCACACGCAGCAGGTGCAGGGCTTCCCGCTTCGTGCGCTGACGTTGGAGTGTGATCTCCCGCGTCAACGCGGCGCGCTCCTCTTCGACGTTCTCCAGTGTGTCCACTCGCTCGGAGAGGGAGAGCTTCGTCTCGGCGGTGGCGCCGGGAACGCCGAACACCCAGTCCCCGGCATTCAGCGATGCCTCGGGGCCGCACGGATTCAGGGGGCCCTGCTCGGACGCGGGCAGGCAGTAGACGCCGCGGCCCGTCGCGTAGCGGCCGGGCGCCGGCACCTGGGCGCTGGTGGCCTCACCCGCCGGAATCTTCCCCCCGAAGGGACGCAGGGGCCGCGCCGCCACGCCCGTGCTCACCTTGGTGGGCTGGCCCAGCGTCCACACGCGCACGCGCCAGGGCGAGGTGCCCGGTTTCAGCAGCATCAGGCACTCGCGGGTGTCCATCTGTCGCGACACCACCGCGCCACGCTCGTCCTCCAGCGCGCACGAGAAGGGCGCCCTGGCACGCAGGGCCACCTGCTGCAGCGCCTCCGCCGGCACGGGCGGCAACGTGGCTCGCACCACGCCGGTGCCCACGTTCAGCGTGCCCCCCTCGGCGAGCACTCCAGCGTCGGACACCTGGGCCAGTTTCACGGAGACACGGGTGGGGCCGGGCTGCTGCGTCTGGCTCTCCAGCACCAGCGTGTAGCCGCCCCTGGGGAGCGGCTCGGCGATGGCGCAGTTCCAGTCCGCGCCGTGGTCCGAGCTCTCCACCACGAGCCGCCCCGAGTCATCGAAGAGGCGGCAGCGCACGTCCGTGCTGCCACGCGTGAAGAGGCGCAGCGTGCCGTCCTCGGACAGCACCAGGGGGATGCGGCCGGGGACGCTCACGTCCTTGGCCATGGGAGGCGCGAGCACCTCGGTGCGCAGGTACAGCGCGTAGGAGATGGCCACGTCCCCCCGGCTGTGCTCGGCCACCAGCCTGTAGCGTCCGGGCTCGAGGGTGAGGGACTGGCCCTCGGGGGCCGGTGCGTTCGCCGCTGGCAGCGGCTCCACGAGCGCGGTGGGCGCGCTCTCCTCCTCGAGTGACTCGTAGGATTCGGAGGACTCCTCCGAGTACTCGTCGGAGGACTCATAGGACTCCTCCGGCGTGGGCTCCGGCTCGGGCGGAGGCGGCGGGGGAGGGGGCGTGTACGTCGTCTGAGGGGCGATGACCTCGACGGGCTTGAGCGCGCCATCCGCGGCGACGGCGTAGAGCCGCCCCTGCATGCCGTGGGTGAGCGTGAAGGCCACGTCCATCCGCGCCGGCACCTCGAAGGAGAACTCATCCTTGCCGTCCTTGCCGAGAGCCGCCCGGTACCACTTGTTGAAGAGCACCGCGTGCGTCTTGTTGCCCGAGAGCACCACCGGGGGCTCCACGCGCTCCAGCGCGGTGCGGCGCATGGACTCCACCGTCAGCGGGAGCTGCGTCCACAGGTACGTGCCCTTGCCGAGCCTCAGCGTCTGCTCGCAGGGCGTGGGCACCGTCACCACCGGCCAGCCCTTGGCGTCGTCCAGGCGGCACTGGAGGCTCGCGCCCGGCGCGGCGGAGGACAGCGTGTAGTCATTCGCGCGGGGCACCGTGAGCCGCTGCTGGATGAGGTCTCCCGCTGCGACACGGAAGAACGCCTCGCCGTCGGCGGTGACGCCCTCGGCCGTCTTCACCTCACGCCGCTCGAGCAGCACGCCGCCTCGGCCCCTGCTCTGTCCCGTGGTGCTCGCGGTGAGCAGGTAGCGGCCCGGCCGCAGGTAGGTGGACACGAGGCAGTTGCGCCCGCGCCCGCCGCCGTTGGCGCTGCCCACCTGCGGCACCACAGGCGTGCGGATGCTGCACGCGGTGGACAGCAGGCCCAGCGTCGTCACGTGGTAGAGGCCCTCCTTCTTGACGTCGAAGGTGAGCGAGTGCGACTGCCCGCGCTCGAAGTCGAACCAGGCGGGCTCGGAGGGTTTCAGTGCGGGAAGGGGCGGGAAGGTCGGCGAGTACGCACTCAGCGGGGGCAGCGGCGGCGCGGGCGGCGCGGGCCGATGCACCAGCAGGTTGATGGACGCGTTGCCCGCATGGCTGAGCGTGAGCGTGCCGCCCGTGGACGGCAGCTGGCAGCGCCCCTCGCGCGCCTCCACCCGATTGCCGCCCAGGGTGCAGGTGAAGGGCTCGCCACCGGACGAGCGCACCTCGGCGGCGCCACCCTGGGCCAGGGGCAGCTGAAGTGGGCCCGGACCGTCGAGCACCACCGGCAGGGGCTCGGAGAGGGCGAGGGGGAGCGGGCGCAGGACGAGGCCGCGCATGGAGCCGCTCGTGCTCCGGTTGGCGACGATGCGGTAGGCGGCGCCCGTTTCCAGCTCCACGTCTCGCATGAGGCACGACGTGCGGGTGGGGGTATCCACCTGGGGCTCCTTGCCCTCGGGGGCCAGCGTGAGCCGCTCGATGCCCTCGGTGCCGCCGTACAGCTTCAGCTCGTACACGCCGGGCGAGGCCGTATAGGGGAGCCGGCACGTCTGCGCCTTCGGATCCGTCTCGACGAGGCGGGTGCGCCGGGCGCCATCCACCAGGTACAGCTCGCAGCGGCCCTTCCGGTCCCCGCTGGTGGAGAAGACGTAGCGCCCGGAGCGCGTCACCCGGAACCAGACGGTGGCGGTGGCGCCGTCGTAGTTGAACGCGCGGCGGAATGGGCGCTCGGGGCCCACCTCGGGCATGTCGGCGTACGAGGTGGGGACCCAGTTCCCGCTATTCCAGCTCGAGGCCCCGGGGACCCACGTCTCCAGCATGCACCCCAGGGGCGTGCTGTCCGGGTCCAGTGGCACTTCGTGCAGGCCCACCAGGTACTCGCCGGAGGAGGGCGCGTTGAAGCGCGGCATCACCGAGCCCGCGCCGTAGCTGCCGTCCGTGAAGGTGTCATCCGTCTCCAGAGGGGCCCACTGCAACATCAGCCTCGTCCCGGGCTCGCCGCGCAGGAGGGCCACGTGACGGCCCTCGCCGCGCACCGTCGTGCCGCACTGCGGGACGAGCGCCTTGCCCTGAATCTGGCAGCCCGCCTCGGCGGAAGAGACGTTGCTCGCGCCCTCGGGGGAGAGCGGATGCACGCTCACGCGGCTGGAGGACTGGGCGTTGCCCTCGCGCGACAGGAAGAGGGCGGAGGGCCCCGGGGGCAGCTCCACGGCGGACAGGCCCCAGGGCGGGAGGGTGACGCTCAGCGAGCGGCCCGCGGGCACCGCCGGGAAGCCGTAGGCCACGGAGAGGGTGTTGTCCTCCTGGCCCTCGGTCCACTCCTTCGGGGCCGTGCCGTAGGTGGTGAGCAGGTAGGTGCCCGGGTCGAGCATGGCCTCGAGCCACCACTCATATTGGGGTTGTCCCGCGCGCGGCTGCGTGGAGGCATCCCTCACCTCGACGGGCTCCAGCCATGCGCCGTTGCGCCACAGCCGTACGTCTCCAGCGGTGCGGCCGGAGACACGCAGGGTGACGGGCTGGCGTTCGTCGAGCTGGAGCCAGAAGGAGGCCTGGTGGCGCGGGGCGAGCACCTGGCGCACGTCACGGCCCGGCTCCAGCCGCACCGGCTGGGCGTTGTCCTCCGTATAGGCCACGGCCCTGAGGTCCACCTTGCCCTGGGTGCCCTTGCCCTTCGTGTTCGAGGCCAGGCGCAGCTTGTAGGTGCCCGCGTCCAGCAGCAGGTCCAGCTCGCAGTTGGCGCTGCCCGCGGCGCCACTGCTGGCGAAGGGGCCACGCACCTGATCGACGATCTCGCAGGACGTCCCGGCCGGGGTCCGCGCGGTGATGACCACGCGCGAGGCGCGATCGAGAGTGACGAGCGTCTCCTGGTTGCCGCGCGCCGGGACGGACGCGGGCGAGATGCTGACGGCGTGCAGCACCAGGAGGGAAACCGACAGCGGTGTGAGGAACATGAAGGCCTCGGAGAGAGGCGCCGCGCGGGGATGGGCGCGGCCAGGCGATTTTCCATAGCAGCAATCGTCAGGCCACCCCAATGCGGCCCCGGTAGGACGCGGAGTGCGCCAGTAGGACGATGAGTGCGGTCGTGGGGACGCGCCGTCGTGGCCCGTTGCCCGCGTCGTTCCGCCAGACCCTCGGTGTCCCAATCACTCCTGCCTGCTCGCCGGGGGGCGGGGAGGACGGGCGCGAGCTCCTTCAAGAGGTGGGCGGGGACCTCCGCCAGCGTTTCCCGGCCAGGGCTCGGACTTTCTGGTCCGGCGGCAGGCGTTTGGAGTGCGCAGCTTGCTTGCGGAGGATGTTGCGTTGCCCAAGGCGATTGTCTTCGAGGTGGATGGAACGCTGGTGGACACCAACGTGTTGCGCGCGCGCGCGTGGCAGGAAGCGCTGGCGCGTTACGGGCGTCAGGTGCGGCTGCCTCGAGTGCTCGCGCAGATGGCCCGCAACGGAGACCAGTTCCTGTCCGTATTCCTCCCCGAGGACGAATACGAGCGTTACGCCGAGGAGCTGGCGAGTTTCCACCGCGCCCTCTTCCACGAGCAGTACCTCTCCCAGGTGCGGCCCTTCACCGGAGCCACCGAGCTGCTCCAGCACCTGCGCGACGAGGGGTGGAAGATCGCCCTGGCCTCCACCGCGGACCCCGACGAGCTGGAGCACTACATCGAGCTGCTCGGGGCGGAGGGGCTCATCGACGCGAGCACCACGGACGCGGAGGTGGACCACACCCGGCTCAGCGAGGAGATTCCCGCGGAGGCCATCCGCCTCCTGGGCCTCGATGGGACGGACGACACGCTGACGATCTCCGGCCTGCCCTACGACGTCGAGGGCTCCGTGCGCCTGGGGATGAGGAGCATCGGGCTGGTGTGCGGCGGCTTCTCGGACGAGGACCTGCGATCCGCGGGCGCGCTCGCCGTGTTCGGCACACCATTGGATCTGCTCACGCGGTATTCCGAATCGCCGCTCGCCCTGGACAATTGACGGGGGAGCGAGCGGGGCCCTCCAGCATGAGGGCCCCGTCGGTGCTCCACCCCGTCACGCCGCCTTGGAGGCCTCCTCGGCCTGCACCGTGCCGTCTCCCGAGCCGCCGCTGCGCGTCATGCGGCTGTAGAGCGACAGGGACGGGTCGAAGAGGAACTTCAGCCACAGCGCCGTCCACGAGCGGTGATAGTGCAGCGACTCATAGAACTCGGGGGCGAGCTGGCGCACCTTGGGCAGGCGCGTCCAGGGCACGCGCATCACGTCGTGGTGCTCGTTGTGGTAGCCGACGTTGAATGCCACCCAGTTGAGGGGCCCGTAGTACGAGTACGTCTCCTGGGGCGGCTTGACGAGGAAGTGCTCCTGGATCCACCGGGCGCCCAGCGGGTGCAGGCCGATGGCGAAGATGGACGACAGGAACATGTAGATGAGCGCCCGGGGCCCGAGCAGCGCATAGCTCGCGCCGATGAAGGCGAGCTGGATCGTCATGTTGGCGATGTACCAGCGGTCGAAGAACGGTACGCGCCGCAGCCTCGGCACCCGCATGGCCTGGAAGGCCCAGAAGTTGAGCTGCCAGAAGGCCTTGCCGAAGAACGAGTTGCCAATCAGCTTCGCCTCCCACGGGGTGGCCAGGTCCGCGTCCAGCTCCACGTCGCCTTGGAAGCGGTGGTGGATGAGGTGGTACTTGCGGAACGAGGCGGCCGCCGGGAAGAGGATGGGCAGGTTGGTGAAGAGCTGCAGCGCGGCGTTGAGGCGCGGGCTGCGGAAGACGAGGTTGTGGGTGCACTCGTGGATGAGCACCCACAGGCCGTGATCGATGAAGGCGCCGACCAACCAGGCGGTGGCCAACAGCGCCCACCAGGGCGAATCTCGTAGGGCCCAGGCAATTGCCACCTGCCCCGCGACCAGCAGCAGGACGAACACGGCGGTGATGGGAGTGGGACCGCACAGATCCTTGATCTCGGGGTGCGCGCGCAGGATGGCGCGGGCTCGCTCGAGGTGCGGCTCCTTCTCCGTGCTACGGGCAAACTCCAGGGGGCGCGACTGACTCAAGACGCTTCCTTTCGACATACGAGGTGGGGGGCGCGCGCAGCTTCTCACAGCCCTCGTGCTCGACGCTACGCGTCATTGCAACCCCCCGTCATTCCAGGGTGAAGGCCTGTTCCCAGGTGGAAGAATTGAACCTTGGAAAAAAGAGCGGCATCTCTATATCCCCCCGGCCATGAAATCGAGCCTCACCCTCCTGGCTGGTCCCGACGCGCTGCGGCTGATTCGCGAGCGCGGCCTGCGCGCGGACGACATCGACATCCTGCCCGGGGCCTCGGGCGGTCCGAAGTGGCTGGTGCTGGCCGGGCTGGATCGGGTGCTGTTCGGTGAGTTCCTCCAGGCTCGTACCCGCCCGCTCCACCTCATTGGCTCCTCCATCGGGAGCTGGCGGCTGGCGTGCCTCGCCCTGAAGGATCCCGTGGCGGCCCTGGATCGGTTCGCGGAGGCGTACGTCGAGCAGCGCTACCCGCCCAAGCCCTCCACGGCGTTGGTGAGCACCACCAGCCAGCGCATCCTGGACGCGGTCCTGGGCCCCGAGGGGGAGGCGCAGATCCTCGGCCACCCGTGGGCGCGGCTGCACGTGCTCACCACCCGTTGCAGGGGCCTCACCGCCAGCGAGCAGCGCCATGCCCAGTTGTTGGGGCTCACGCTCGGCGCCCTGGGCAACCTGGTGAGCCGCCGCACCCTGGGGCTCCATATGGAGCGCGTCATCTTCCACAGCGCGGGGGACACCAGCCCGTTCACGGGACTCGCGGACCTCCCCTCCGTCCACCTGCCCCTGACTCGGGAGAACCTGCGCCCCGCGCTCCTGGCCTCTGGGTCCATCCCGCTCGTGCTGAGTGGGGTGCGCATCCCCGGCGCCGGGGTTGGCATCTACCGGGATGGCGGAGTGATTGATTACCACCTCGATCTGGAATTCGGCCCGGGGGAGGGATTGGTGCTCTACCCGCACTTCTACCCGTACGTGGTGCCCGGCTGGTTCGACAAGTCGTTGCCCTGGCGGCGCGCGGGGCCCACCAACTTCCGCCGGGCGCTGCTCATCTCTCCGTCACCCGAGCTCGTCGCGCGCCTGCCGAATGGGAAGATCCCGGACCGGGATGACTTCGTCCGCATGCCGGACACCGAGCGGCTGCGCGCCTGGCGTCAGGTGTTGGCCGAGAGCGAGCGCATGGGAGACGAGTTCCGCGAGCTGCTCGCCAGCGGGAAGCTGGCCGAACGCATCCAGCCGCTCAGTCCTCCGAAGTAGGTCCTGTCAGGGGTGAGCCTGACGGTTTCATCTCCGCGACCGGAGGGACTCGTGGAGCGTTCGCAAGTTCCCTCTCCCCTCGGGAGAGGGTCAGGGTGAGGGTATCCGAGCCCGTTCTTCAATCCGTGGCACACGGTGTGGACAGGGGGGTTCAACCCGGGTTCACCCGATACCCTCACCCCGTCCCTCTCCCGGAGGGAGAGGGGAAATGTGCCCGAGTTCGGCGTGAGATGCGGCGAGCTGTCCGCTGAGCACCGGGAGCGCCACCTTCACCGCCACCGTCAGCACCATCAGCCCGAAGGCCCAGATGCCCGCGGTGATCTTCCACTCGGTGAGCGTGGGCACGTACTCCACCACCTCGTGCAGGGTGCTCGGGACGAAGCCGGGGATGATGAGGCCCATTCCCTTCTCGATCCACACGCCCACGAAGGCCAGCGCGCACGCCAGGTTGAGCAGCCCCACGTGACGCCGCGTGGCCGGCAGGTGCACCACCACCGCCGAGGCGATGTTCAGCGCCACCGCCGTCCAGATCCACGGGACCAGCGCGTGGTGCCCGTGCGATCCGAAGAACAGGTAGCGCACCGCCGTGGCATGGGAGCCACCCGTATAGAACGCGGTGAACAACTCCGAGCCCAGCATGAACAGGTTGAGCAGCACCGTCACCCGCATCACCGAGGTCAGCGTGCGCAGCGGACCCTCGCCGATGGGCAGCCCGGTGAAGCGCCGGATGGCCTGGAGCAGCACGATGACGAACGCCGGGCCCGTGATGAACGCCGACGCGATGAACCGCGGCGCCAGCAGCGCCGAGTTCCAGAACGGTCTCCCCCCGAGCCCGCTGTAGAGGAACGCCGTCACGCTGTGGATGCTGATGGCCCAGAAGATGGAAAGGAAGACGAACGGCAGGTACCACTGCTTGCGCGGCTTGCGCCCCAGGAAGCGCATGTAGATGAGATAGCCGCAGATGTGCAGGTTGATGACCAGATAGCCATTGAGCACCACCACGTCCCACGTGAGCATCGACACCGGCCAGTTGAACCGGCCAATTCCTGGCATCAGGTGCCACGCCCGCTCGGGGTGCCCCATGTCCACCACGATGAACAGGAGACACACGAAGATCGCCGCCACCGCGAGCAGCTCGCCGATCAGCGTGACGTCGTGCATCTCATGGTCGTGGTACAGGTACGCGGGGATGACCATCATCACCGCGCCCGCGGCCAGTCCCACGCCGAAGGTGAAGTTGGCGATGTACAGGCCCCACGAGACGTGGTCGCTCATCCCCGTGAGCGCCATGCCCTCGGCGAGCTGGTGCGCATAGGCGTTGGCCCCCACCAGGGCGATCGCCGTGAGCACCGTCATCCACGTGTAGAAGCGCCAGCTCCCGTCGGTACTCATCCACAGGAGCCGTCCCAGGAACCGCGGGTAATCGAGCAGGTGACGGGAAGCAGCCATGGCTCACTTGTCGAAGAAGTAGAAGAAGCGGGGCCGCGTCCCGAGCTCTTCCTTGAGCACGAAGACGCGTTTGTTCTCGAGCACCCAGCGGATGGGGCTCTTGGGATCCAACAGGTTGCCGAACACCCGCGCCCCCGTGGGGCACGCCTCCAGGCACGCCGGCAGCCGTCCCGCCCGCGTGCGGTGCAGACAGAAGGTGCACTTCTCCACCACGCCCTGCGGACGGATGCGGTTGGAGAGGTAGCCCTGGTCCGGGTTGATCTCCTCGGCGGGTATCTCCGGCTTCGCCCAGTTGAAGCGCCGCGCGTGGTACGGGCACGCCGCCTCGCAGTACCGGCAGCCGATGCACCAGTTGTAGTCCACTACCACCACCCCGTCCGCCTCCTTCCACGTGGCCTGGACGGGGCACACCTTCACGCACGGCGCGTTGTCGCACTGGTGGCACTGCACCGGCAGGTAGTACTTCCCCTCGGCCGGCACCGGATGATCGTAGTTCGCGTTGCCGTGCTCCAGGTCCAGGCTGCCCTGCTGCATCTCCAGCACCCGGATGTACGAGTTCCCCGTGCGCCGGTCGTGGTTGTTCTCCTGGTGGCACGCCTCGGAGCACTTGCGGCAGCCGATGCACACGCTCAGGTTGAGCGCATACCCGAAGGACACGCCCTCCTGCGGCGGGAGGTCTCGGATGTCCACGTCGCGCCCGTACTTCCGCTTCGTCTCCTCCTTCAGGTGGACGAGGATCCGCCCCATCTCGTCGCGCGTCAGCTCCTTGTAGTGCTTCTGCAGGAACTCGCCGACGCTCAGGTCCTTGGACCACTCGGTGAGCGGTGCCATCGCGTGCGCGAAGGCCGCGGCTCCGAGCGTGGCTCCGGCGCCCTTCATCACGGTACGGCGGGAGACGGTGTCACTCATGGTCTCGGCTCTCCTTCGTGCCCGGCTCACCGTGGGCGGACGGGTCGCGCGGAGGCATCACCGGATGCCCACCCGCGTACTTCGGCGTGTGCGGGTCGTGGCAGCTCACGCAGTTGTTCCTCGTGCGATCCCCCCGGGAGAGATCCCAGTACCCCGTCATGCCGCCGTGCGCCCCCGCCTTGAAGTCGCGGTACTGCGGCCCGTGGCACTGCGCGCACAGCGTCACCACCTCCGTCATGGGCAGCGGCTCGCCCGTGGCCAGGTGCAGCGTGCGCGGCGCTTCCGCCTGGTGGCACGAGGTGCAGGCGAGCTCTCCGTGGCGGAACTGGAGGCCCTGGTGGAACTCCTTCAGCTCCTCGGGCCGCGAGGGCATGGGCTTCGTTTCACGCAGTGAGTGGCAGCTCTCGCACGAGACGCGGAGCGGCCGGCCCAGGGCATCCTTCCGATCGCTCTCCACGGAGGTGAGCTTCGCCGGTTGCAGGAGCGTCTCCCTTCCGGTGGGGGCTCCCGGGGGCGGTTGGAAGCGCGCGGGTTGGTCCTTCCCGCAGCCAACGACAGCCAGCAGCAGGGCGGCGAGCGCCGGGCGCATCATTCTGTAGAGGTGGTTCTCCACGGCGGCCAGCCCAAAGCAGCGCCCGTGCCAGCACGTCTCGTCCCGGGGCTTCCTTCGAGGAGGCGGGGCGGGACGCTCGCTCGCCCATGAAAAACCTGCATCACGCATACTGGTTTGCGCGCAGGCTTTGCGCCGGGCCCGCGCCCGGGTCTCCGCGTCATGCAGGGAGGGAAGGGGAGTGCCGGGGTGGTCCGCCTCTTGCTCCAGGGGGCCGTGCCCCGAATGGACGGAGCCTGCATGCCTATCAGTAGCCTGGTGCTCACCCTCGACGCGTCTCCCCAACTGAGGGCGCTCGCGCTTTCCGAAGTCGCCCGAGACCCGCGCATCACCGTGGGTCCTCCTTTGGAGGAGCGCTGGCTGCCCGTGGTGACCGAGACCGCCAGTCTCTCCGAGGGCGAGTCGCTCGCCGCGTCCCTGAGGGAGCTTCCAGGAGTGAGCTTCGTGGATGTGGTGAGGGTGGACTTCTCAGAGGAGGAGCGCTGAGCCATGGATCGCCGGGACTTCCTCAAGGGTACGGCCATGACGGCGGCGACGCTGGCCGCGAGCCGCCTCGCGTATGGTCAGGAAAGGGCCGCCGCGGAGCCGGCGAGCGGTGATGGCGTGCAGTGGAACAAGGCGCCCTGCCGCTTCTGCGGCACCGGCTGCCACGTCCAGGTGGGCGTGCGCGGCGGCAAGGTGGTGGTCATCGCTGGCGACCAGAAGGCCCCGGTGAACAAGGGCCTGCTGTGTGTGAAGGGCTATCACGTGGGGCTCGCGCTCTATGGGGGTGACCGGCTCACCACGCCGCTGCTTCGCAAGGGCGACAATCAGGTCCCCATCAGCTGGGACGAGGCGCTCGACATCATCGCCCGCCGCGTGCTGAAGGACCCCAAGGGCTTCGGTGTCTACGGCAGCGGTCAGTGGACCATCCCCGAGGGCTATACCGCTTCGAAGTTCGTCAAGGGCGGCCTGGGCACGCACCAACTCGATGCCAACGCGCGTCTGTGCATGGCCTCGGCGGTGACGGGCTTCCTCGCCACCTATGGCGTGGACGAGCCCGCCGGCTGCTACGACGACCTCGACGCCTGTGACGTGCTCATCATGTGGGGCAACAACCCCGCGGAGATGCACCCCGTCCTCTTCTCGCGCGTCATCGACCGGCGCTCGCGCGGGGAGAAGGTCACCCTCATCGACATCGGCACGCGCAAGACGCGCACCAGCGGGTTCTGCGATCACTCCCTGCGCTTCAAGCCGAACACGGACCTGGCCATCGCGTGCGGCATCGCCCACCTGCTGGTGGAGAACGGCACCTATGACAAGGCGTTCATCGAGGCGAACTGCGCCTTCCGCGCCCCCAGCACGCCGCCCACGCTCGAGGGCAAGGCCATCACCTTCGAGGAGTACCGCGAGCTGCTGAAGCCCTACACCCCGGAGAAGGTGGAGGAGATCTCCGGCGTCTCCGCGAAGGACCTGCGGATGCTGGCCGGGCTGTTCGGCCGCCGCGACGTGCGCATCACCAGCCTGTGGTGCATGGGGATGAACCAGCACACGCGGGGCACGGCCATCAACAACCTGGTCCACGGGCTCCACCTGCTCAGCGGGCACTTCGGCAAGCCGGGCGATGCGCCCACCAGCCTCACCGGTCAGCCCTCCGCGTGCGGCACCGTTCGCGAGGTGGGCACGCTCGCCCATGCGCTCCCCGGTGGCCGCGTGGTGGCCAAGGCCGAGCACCGCGCCCAGATGGAGGAGATCTGGAACCTCCCCAAGGGCCGCGTCTCCGACAAGATCGGCTACCACACGGTGGAGATGTGGAAGCGCTTCTCCACGCCCACCGAGCAGGGCGGCGACATCCACACCCTCTGGGTCCAGGTCACCAACCCCGCGCAGACGCTGCCCAACACGCACAAGCTGGTGGACCCCAGCCGCAAGCTCGCGGACAAGTTCCTCATCGTCTCGGATGTCTACCCGTCCGCCACCACGCGCATCGCCGATCTGGTCCTCCCCTCGGCCATGTGGGTGGAGAAGAACGGCATGGTGGGCAACTCCGAGCGCCGCACCCAGCAGTGGTTCAAGATGGTGAACCCGCCCGGTCAGGCCCGTGATGATGCCTGGCAGCTCATCGCCGTCGCTCACCGGCTCTTCGAGCTCGGCTTCGAGGGCATGAAGGACAAGGACGGCCGCTTCCTCTTCGAGGTGAAGGGCAGGGATGGCAAGCCCGTCCCCATCTGGGACTTCGCCCACTACTACGACGTCAACGTCGACGAGCACCTCTTCGAGGAGTACCGGAAGACGACCCGCATCAAGCACAAGGACCTGGCGCCCTATCAGGAGTACGTGAAGGCCCGCGGCCTGCGCTGGCCCGTGGTGCAGCAACCCGACGGCAGCTGGCGCGAGACCCGCTTCCGCTTCGCTGGCTTCGACGACCCGTACGTGAAGAAGGGCCGCGACATCCAGTTCTACCACTCGACCACGCACGACGACCGGGCGCAGATCTGGTTCAGCCCCTACGAGCCCCCTCCCGAGTCACCCGACACGGAGTTCCCGTTCTGGTTGTGCACCGGTCGCGTCATCGAGCACTGGCACTCGGGCACGATGACGACGCGGATTCCGCAGCTCCGGCGCGCCATGCCCCAGGCCTACGTGGAGATGAACAGCGCCGATGCCCGGCGGCTCGGTGTGAGCAACGGGGAGCAGGTGACGGTGGAGACGCGGCGAGGGAAGCTCGACCTGCCGGTGTGGATCGGCGGCCGGGGCGAGCCCGTCGAGGGCTCCCTCTTCGTCCCCTTCTTCGATGAGCGGCTGCTCATCAACGGGCTCACGCTCGACGAGCATGACCCGTTCTCCAAGCAGCCGGATTACAAGAAGTGCGCGGCGCGGGTGCGGCGGCGTGAGCGCGTCGCGGAGAAACAGGGATGAGCACCGGCGGCGAACAGGGGAGTGGCCTCCCGGCGCGCTGGCTCCACGTGGGCGCCGCCGTGGCGGTGACGCTCGCGGCCACCGGGTACTTCGCGGGCATTCGCGCACCCGAGATGCCCGAGCGTCCGGCCGCGTCGGACCCGCACGCGCAACGGGCGGAGCGGGTCTCGAGCTACAGCGAGCTGCGCGAGGCGCGACGCGGGGCCAACGCGCACATGTACGAGGGCGCCATCGCCTCGTTGTCGGAGGAGGCGTTCCCCGTGAAGCCGCTGCCGGTGGCCACCTCCGAGCAGCGCGCGGAGGCCGTGGCTCGGCGCAAGACCCACCGCGCCTACGACGGGGCCCCGCCCACCATTCCGCATGAGATCGATCAGCGCGAGGTCCCCGGCTGTCTGGCCTGCCATGGGGACGGGATGAAGCTGGGCAACCGGGTGGCGCCGAGGATCAGCCATCCACCGTACCAGAGCTGCACACAGTGCCACGTGGTGGGGGAGTCGCCCCGCCCGCTGGCTCCGTACAAGGACGTTCCGGCGAATGGCTTCGTCGGGTTGGACCCGACCGGGAAGGGGGCTCGGGCCTGGCCGGGGGCTCCGCCCACGATGCCGCATCCGACGCACATGCGGAACGAGTGCTCGAGCTGCCACGGTCCCCAGGGGCTCGCCGGGCTGCGGACCTCTCACCCGGAGCGCCAGAACTGCCAGCAGTGCCATGGCTCCTCGGCGCAGCTCGACCAACGCGTCGACGCGAGCAGTGCTCCCGGCGGTTTCGCGCGGGTGGCCCGGGAGGCTCGACCGTGAGCTCACAGGTGACTCTCAGCCGCCGGGCGTTCCTCGGTTTCCTCCGGAAGAAGGAGGAGCCCGTGCGTCCGCCGGAGCCTGCTCCCGCGGAGGGCTTCTCGCTCGAGGCGTTCCATGCCGCTCGGGCGCGGCCGGGTGCGGTGACGGCGCCGGCCAGCCGGATGACCGTGCGGGTGCGTCCCCATCTCTGCCTCGCGTGGCAGGGCTCGTTCTGCAGCACCTGCTCCGAGCGTTGCCCCGTCGAGGGGGCCATCGCCCTCGAGCTGGGCCGCCCGCGCGTGGTGGAGCCGCGCTGCACCGGGTGTGGTCTCTGTATCCAGGTGTGCCCGGCTCCGCTCAACGCCTTCGAGCTCCTTCCCTCCAGCCAGCAGGTCTCCGCTCCATGACAGCAGGTCTCCGTCTCGGGAGAGCCACCCTCGAGGACACTCCGCTCCCCCAACTCCAGGACGCGCTCCTGGACCCGGAGACCCTGGAGCAACTGCTCCAGGACATCCAACGCTGTGCCGTGGTGCAGGAGGTCCTGCTCAAGGGCGGAGCCGTGGAGATGGCCTCCGGGAAGCCCGTTCCGCTCGCCGAGGCCATGGAGGCACTTCGGCGGGAGCAGGTGCTCGGGGTGCAGATCCGCTACTGGTATGACGGGTCGAACTGGTGGGACACGTTGATGCGCACACCGAAGGGCATCCGGTTGATTCGCATCGAGCACCGGCTGGCGGGGTAGAGGCCCGTACCCGGAGTGTGGCGGGTTTGAGCCTGCCCCGGTTTTGTGGACACACCTCATAAGTCGGCTACACGGGAGGTAGTGTTCATGGAGCGAAGGAAGGGGCGGAGTTTCACCCCGGAGTTCAGGGCCGAGGCGGTCCGGCTGGTGCGCGAGGGCAGCAAGAGCTTGCCCCAGGTGGCCAAGGACCTGGACTTGACCGAGTCGGCGCTGCGCAACTGGGTGAATCAGGCGGATGTCGACGAGGGCAAGGGCCCGGCGGGCGCGCTCACCTCGGCCGAGCGGGAGGAACTGGTGCGGCTGCGTAAGGAGAACCGCCAGCTGCAGATGGAGCGTGACTTCCTAAAAAAAGCGGCGGCCTTCTTCGCGAAGGAGGGCTCGACGTGAAGTTCGAGTGCTCCGAGGCGCAGAAGGCCCATTTCCCCATCGACTTCATGTGCGAGCAACTGGGCGTGTCGCGCTCGGGTTACTACGCCTGGAAGGAGCGCCCGGAGTCCGAGCGGGACCAGTCGGACCGGGCCCTGGCCGAGGTGGTGACACAAGTGCATCAGGAGAGCCGAGGCACGTACGGCAGTCCTCGCGTCCACGCGGAGCTGCGTGCCCGCGGGCAACGCGTCAGTCGCAAGCGCGTGGCCCGCCTCATGCGCCAGCACGACATCGCCGCTCGCAAGAGACGTCGCTTCGTGCGCACGACGGACTCACGTCACAACCAGCCCGTTGCCCCCAACCTCCTCGAGCGCAACTTCTTTTTGGCGCCCTCATCCCGGCTCTCCGCGCTACCTCCTCCTACCTCTGCCCGCCAGTTTCAGGCCGCGACGCTCGGCTCGTCCAAATTCCCGCGCTTCTCGGTGAGCATCGACAGGGTCCTCGCCTTGAGAGGGCACCCCCCCCTCCTCAGAGGCTCAATCCTGACTTTTTCAGCAGCCTGCTAGTGTGACGTGCGCCCGAGCGATAGGGCTACTGGCATGGAGCCTAGAAAAGATGGAGAAAGCCGGCGGACGCGCACTATGAAGTCGGGTTGCCGATTCCGACTTTCAAAGTAGATATTTTCAGGCTTATCCTGGTTGTCCTGAATTTTCGCCATCTCCTGCTAGAATGGAGCCCTCAAGAGCTATCGATAAATCACCCGGCGGAGCCGCCAAGTGCCCGGATTTATTGGTTTGGCAGGTGGGCTCCAGCCAATTTATCGATAGCTCTTCAGTTGGAGGCCCTGATGACGTCCACACTGCTGGCGCTGCTGCTGCTGTCCCAGGTGGAAGGGCCTACCACCTCCCCCGCTGGAGCCGAGCCTGCGCCGCTCGCGGATTCCAGGGTTGGAGGGTGGCGCTACCTGACGCGCCTGGAGGCCACGGGGCTGGCGCTGCTGTCGAACGGTGGAAGGGGCGGAGTGGAGGGTTACGCCCAACTGACGCCCATGCTGGTGGTGGACGGTGGTGAAGCGCTCGGCCTCAACCTGGGCCCCGGTGCGGCTGCGTCTGGCAGGCGGCGAGGTGGGCGCCGGGCTGGTGCGCCAGGCGGACTGGGACAGCCTCTCGGACTGGGGCCAGTTGGTGCACGCCCTCAAGCTCGGCTCGGACACCTCCCCGGTAGGGCTGTGGGTGGGGGCCTTGGAGGGCTACAGCCTCCTCTCCGGGCATCTGGTGCGGCGCTACTCCAACCGCGCCAACCCGGACTACCACCCGGCGGGCGCCTCCTTCACGGGCTCCGTCGGCCCCCTCTTCGTGGAGGCCTTCGCCTCGGACGTGCTGGGGGCGCGCCTCATGGGAGCCCAGGCCGAGGTGGATTTGGAGCACCTCTTCACCGGCCCACCACGGCAGCGGGGCCGCTACACCCTGGGGTTGTCGGCGGTGCATGACTGGGGTAGGGCTGGAGGTGCTTCTCCTCCGGTGACGCTGGCCCACCTCGACGGGACGGCGGTGGTGGTGGTGCGCCCAGGCTTCGAGCTGCACGTGCTGGGCGGCTGGGGAGGCCGCCCGGGTGTGGGGGGCGCCTGGGGGGCGGTGGCCGGCGTGGGGGCGGATGCCCTCTCTGCCACCCTGGACATGAAGCTGCGGCTGGAGGTGCGGCGGCAGCAGGGGGGCTTTCGCCAGGGGTACTTCGGCCCGGACTACGAGCTGGGGCGCCTGAGCGCGGTGGGCACGCCCGGGTTGCCGCTGGCGCAGGCGCTCTTCCCCGAGGGGTTTTCCACCTACGCCGAGGCGGTGGTGGCCTGGGACGGGGTGCGGCTAGGTGGGCTGCTGCAACGCCACCTGTCCCTCTCCGTGGGCGCGGAGGTGTTCGGCTGGGGACGGGTGGACGTGGACGGGCGCCTCGCGGCACAGTTGGCCAACCGCAACCTGGAAGTCGCCCTGAGCGGGCTGGCGCTGGGGCTGGGCCAGCCAGGGGCACGCCACCTGTACTCGGGCCAGGTGCGCTGGCGCTTCGGCCACAAGCTGTACGCGCTGGCTGAGGGCGGCACCCTGCTGTTCCCGAAGCCGGACGGGGCATTACGCCCGGGTGCTTTCGCCTCGCTGGGCCTGGGAGTGGACAATGCGCGCTGAGGCCCCGGCGCGCATATGGGCGGCGCTGCTGCTGGGGGCCGTGCTGCTCTCCACCGGCTGCGTCACGCTGGCGCCGCGACAGGGCGGCAGCACTGCCGAGGGCCCCCGTGCTCTGTCCACGTTGAGAGAGGCGGGGGGCAGTACACCCGCGCTTGAGGCGCCTTCCCCCCTTGCTTCCACGGAGGCGGGCGAGCGCGCCCTCTCCGCCGAGCCGGGCGAGCAGGAGCGGCTGCACCGCCGCCGCAGCGCACGCGGGCTGGGCCCGGACGCGGTCCTGGAGAGCTCGGGCGAGGCTCCCGCGTACGAGGTGGCCAGCACGGGGGCTGCCCCCCAGGAGCCGCGCTCGTGCGGAGGGCAGGCCTTGCCCCCAGGCTGGCCCGACTTCTCCGCCGACGACAGCGAAGCACTCCTCGCCCCCTTCCTCACGTGCACCTCGCCCGCGGAATACGTCGCGTTCCAGGAGCGCGTGGACATGCCACGGCTAGTGGAGTCGCTGACGGACTGGGATGCCGTGCGACTCGGCTCGCTGGGACCCGTGCGAGAGGACGCGGCCGGCATTCTCAACCGCAAGCGTCTCGCGTTCATCCTTCATGCCACGGACAAGTATGGAGTCGCCCATGCCGAGGTGTTCGTCCGCTTCCTCCTCGACTCGGCCTATGACGATGAGCTGCGGGAGATCTTCTTCTGGCTGGCCCAGGACAAGCGGCTGGACACCACGCTGGGGCTGATGCCCAGGGCCCGTGCGGAGTTGGACGCGCGGAGCCTGAAGCTCTCGGCCCGTCCGGACAGGGACTTCCAACCCGGAGACCTGATGCGGGGGGCAGGCCGCGCCGTCACCGATCTGCTCACCCATGAGCAGGAGAAGAATGCCTGGTACACCCACTACACCCGGCAACGAGGCCAGCTCCCACCGTCCTACCAGGAGGACCTCGACGAGGTGGAACGAGAGGCGGCGAAGCAGCACTTCTCGGCGGGCAACGTGGTGCTGGGCAGCGTGGACCACCTCACCTTTGGCGTGCCGCTCGGCTTCTACTACCTCGGGGCGGGTACGGGCCACGGGCTGTACTCGCTCTCGCAGGGCGAGTACGAGCAGGCCATTCGCGAGCTGACTCCCGTCGCGCTGCTGGCAACCCTGTATGTGGGGGGCAAGGGCGTGCGCACTCTCTACGAGGCCCGGGGAGGAGGAGCCGGACTCCAGCGGGGACTCGAGACGGTGCGGGTGCGAGTGAGTCTCCTCGCGGAGAGGACGCGGGAACTGCAAGCACGGCTGGGCGCGGGCGTGGAGGGCCTGCGAGAGCTGGCCCGCTACATACAAGCCAGCCGCGAGGCGGGGCGCTTCGTGGCCGTGGGAGGGGCAGACGCCGCGCTGGCGCTGTACGAAGCCCGGGGAAATGTGGCCAGTGCACGGCCCCTCATGTCCAAGGCCAAGCCCGGATCCACGGGCTCCCCGCCCACGAAGAGCGGGGCAGGCGCCGGGGAAGTCGCTGGTGCGGCGGACGAAGCCGTACGTTCCGTCCCAAAAAAGGCCCGTGCTGCGGAGGGCCAGGGCACCCTGGCCTCGCTGGTGGATGAGGGGGTTGGCCACACGCGGGAGGTGGTGGAGGCGAAGCTCGCGGCGGTGGAGCTCGAGGCCACGGGCCCGCGCCTGCCCAAGGACGTGGGCGTGCTGAATCAGCACCGCCCCGCCCTTGACGCCCCGCCGCCCGAGGCCCGGGGCAACCCGCGCTGGCTCGAGTATGTGGACTACTACGAGAAGCGCCTCCGCGAGGTGGAGCAGGGCACGGCCGCCAAGGGCCCCCTGAAATGGGAGGGCTACGAGCGGCTGCGCGGGTGGTTTGCCCGGGGCATGGCCTTCGAGCGCGACATGGTGAAGCTGCTGCGAGAGGACGCATTGAAGCCTCGGGCCGAGCGCCGCTTCCTCGGGGACTTCGACAGGCCCCGCATTGAAACGCAGGTGGGCGTGAGGAAGCCGGGCCCCGGCTTGCGCTACGCGGACGTGCTCGTCATCGAAGAGGGTGCGCTCGGCGGGCGGCCACGTCGCGTGGAGACGTTCAGCTTCAAGAGCCGAGATCTCTCGGGGCTAGGGAGAGACGCTTTGACGGCGCGGATGATTGAGGACACGAGTGAAGCTTTGCGGAAATACGGCGAGATCCTGGACATCCGCCGGGACTCCCTCCAGTCCCTTCTCCGCGAGGGCGGTAAGGTGCCCGTCCAGCGGGTCCGCCTCGTCTACGAGGGGAGCGATCTCAAGCCCACGAATCCAGACTTCTTGAAGAGTGCCGTGAACGAAACCAAGAAAGCCGTTCCGGGAGTGGAGGTGTTGTTCCAATGAAGGTGCTGGAGTTTTACGGCGTGAAGCCGGAGGACAGCCTCCTGCTAACCTTCGACGGTGCCTTCAGTCCACAAGCGGCACTGGAGCGCGAGCTGGCGCCCTTTCTTCAGGCGCTCGAGGAGTACGCCGATGGGTGGATGCCGGACGTCGTCAAAGGCAAGCGGCAACGCAAGTACGCCCGCGCCGCCGTTTGGAAGGCCTTGGAAGAGCGGGGCAGCGAAAGATACACGCATTGTGGGCTCTATCGGACGCAGTGGCCCGCGCTGGACATGTCTCTTGGTCTCAGCCTACGGTCACTTCCGCATGGGCTGGACATCATGGTTGGGGTGAAGCCTCTCTCCTTCTTCGCGGAAGCTGAGCGCTGTCACCACTTAGTGGAACTGGTGCGCGCATGGGCCTCTCGGTACCCGGTTACCTATGCCATGACCCACAGTACCGATGACAGGGCATTGGCGGGCGCTCCCAATTTCGGCCGTGATGATGAAGCCTTGTACAGAGATGGGTTCGACAGGATCTACGAGGTGTGCTGGCTCAACGTCTTCGGCCCCAAGCTTGTGGAAACGGTCGGTCGCGAGCGCATGCTGTCCACGCCAGCTCACCGGGTGGAGGAACTCCCCAACGGCTCCATCCTCCTGGTGACGTGGCCCACCGTGGCGGACTTCGCCAGCAAGGAGGCACGGCGCGCACAGGCCCGCGCTCACGCCCACCTTCGGCCCGACCTCGACTTCGACACCATTCTACGCACCTTGTATGAGCGCAGTGCCATGCTCGCCCCTGTGGAGCCCCGCTTCCATCCGGACCTGGCCCCGCTCCTCTCGCGTGTGGTGGACCGCGCCGCCAGTCACGAGCGCCAGCGGAGGATTGCCGAACTCAACGCGTGGCAACCCCCCGAGCCCGAGGAGTGGCGCCCCGCCGACTCCGCCCAGCCCCCGGACGTGGACAACCTGGAGCGCGCTCTCGAGTATTACAGCGACCTCGCTGAGCACCTCGTGGCGCTGCTGCACTCGGAGGTGCCCTCCGTCTTCGATGCAACGCCCGAGTCGCTCACGGAGGCCGACTTCTACTTCTGGCGCGAGGAATTCCCGAAGAGCCGCCTGCGGGAAGCCATCGACGAGCACGCGGTGCCCGCCATTGGCGCGTACCTAGGCGAGGTGCTGGTGCGCAATCTGGGCGGCAGATGGATTCCGCGCCAGAAGCTCGAGGAGGCACAGGTGCTTGTGGGCAACCGCGTGTGGTTGCCCTTCGCCAGGGCCCGCCACTACATGCACTCGCGACAGGCGCTGCTCGACTACTCTCTCACCCAGTTCTACCGCGTGGCCGAGCGGCACCGGAACTGAGAACCGGCTGGGGCATCGAGACATGTCCCTGAGAGGTTAGCGCCCTGTACAGGAGAGGCGCGGCCACCGGGAGGCCAGTAGTTCGCGGTGGTCGGCCAGCCGGATGCCCGACTCGCGGGCACTGAAAGACACCTCTGGTCCGAGGCTATTGTGAAGGTCAGTGGAAGATGCGACTCAGAGGCCGCTCCTGCGAACTTCGAGGCGCTCCTGCACTTCTCGGACGATCCGTATGCAGAGGAAAGCAGCCACGATGGTGCAGATCATCGAAACGAGTTGAACCATGTACACCTTGAGCGCGAGCGATGGATGTAGCATCCGCATCGACATGCGAGCAGCCTGCATCGCCAGCATTCGCGAGAGGATGAAGGCAATCCACCATGTGCCCAGACGCAGCGAAGCGCCGAGTGGCTTGCCCCCCAGTTCCTCCACTATGCTCCGTACCACACGGTACGGCTTGACGAGATTCACCAACGGTACGAACCAGCAACCCACGGCCCAAGTTGGCGTCGCCCCCACATCCCTACCCCATGCGTTCACTTGCCGGACAACCGAGTGCAGCCACAGGAGGTACGTGACCGTCGTCACACCCCACACCACGAAGCTTACGTAATTCAAAAAGGTTCCGGTGGCCCCGAGGATCTCCAAGGTCTTCGTGGACTCACGTGCACCGGGCACAAGAATGCCCCAGAGATAGAGGAGTACGTGGCCGGTCGCCAAAACTCCCAAAATGCGGAGGAACAGAGCAACCCACCGGGCGCGAGCTGCCGAGGAGGGGACCAGGGCTGCGTACTTGCGAACGCACTCCCAGCAGTTCCCACTCGCGCGAACGCAGCGGGCGCAGACGTACAGCCCGCAGCGTTCGCATGTCCGCACTGCTTCCACCTCTGAGTGAGCAGGGCATAGCGGCTGAAGAGTAGGTGAAGTCTCGGAAGTATCTGCCATGGCAACGGAGTAGAAGAGTTGGTCTTGGCCGGTTACGTGGCCAGTGGGGTCAGGATGCCGACTTCTGCGGTAAGGTTGCAAGGTCGAAATCCGCTCATCCTGACTGATGCCCATCAACCAGCCGGTCCAAATCTCCATCAACAAGCGTGTGCGGTAACACCCGAGTAGGTGCTGCCACCGCAGTGGCCCGGCTCGACCAAGGCTTGGGGCTAAACTGTTTCGTCGGGCAGGAGCGTGAGCAGCAACTCGTCGTCGGGGCCAAGCGGGCGCCAGACGGGCGGCGGTGGCGCGGCGCGGAGCGCTACCCTGGGCTGCTTGACACGCTCCTCATGCGTTTCTGGCGTATAGGTCGTCCAACGGGTGTTGGCGTTCACGAGGAAGCGCGGGAATTTGGACCGGGAAGCCGGAGGTTGTCACCACCGCCCAGCAAGGGGACCACTTCCACCGAAATCACCGGTCCCCGGGAACCACCCCGCACGGCCGTTCGATGTGGCCAGGCCGGGCAGCGAGAAGCTCGGAGAGCGGAGCGCCTGTTCCGCTTCCTCTTCCGCACGAGCAGCCGCTACAAGCTCCAGAGCGGACCGCGCAGCATCACGCGCGGGCCGTTCGGGAGCCACTGGGGGCTCGGGGGCTGTAGGCCCCCGCCCCGGACCCGGGTACCGGTGATTTCGGCGCAAAGGGGAGCCCCAGCTCGTCGGCGGCGACAGGAGGTGTGCCGGGGGTCTGGCCTCCCGAGTCGAGGTGAGGCTCAGCGCTTGGACTTCGCCTTCCTGGTCGTCGCGGCCTCCTCGGCCTCGCGGCGGCGGTAGCTTTCGCCTTCGATAGCGAGGACGTCCGCGTGGTGGATGACGCGGTGGGTGAGGGGCTTCTTCACCAGGGTGTGTGGAATGGAGTAGTCGTTGGAGTCGAAGCGCACGTAGGGCGTCTTGCCGGAGGCGACGGGGCGCACCACGTCCGTGGGAAACGGGTGGGCGGGCATGGGCAGCAGCCGCGGGCGCTCCTCCTCGAGGGCCGTGGCGACGGTGCGCCCGGTGACGTCGCCGGGCAATTGGCGCGCGTGGGCCACCTCGGCCGTCCACCGCGCCGCTTGAGCGTTGAGGTCATCCACGCCGCTGAAGGTGCGCGCGGCGAAGAAGGAGTCGCGCAGGTAGCGGATGGTGCGCTCCACCTTGCCCTTCTCGTTGCCGCGGTAGGGGGCACAGGGCTTGGGGGCGAAGTGGTAGTGGCCGGCCAATTCCAGCAGGCGCGGGTGGAAGCGGATGGCGTCGCCGGCGCGCTCGAGCACCACGGACTTCAAGTTGTCGTACAGCAGCGCGCGCGGCACGCCCCCCAGCGCCTGGAAGGCCAGCACGTGGCCCTTGAGGAAGCTCTCCAGCGTCATGTCGAGGAAGAAGCGCGCGTAGAGGGCGCGGCTGTGGCCCAGCACCATGACGAAGCAGCACAGGGGGCGGCGCGTGTTACCCACGGGCAGCGTGCCGAAGTGCCCCCAATCCACCTGGGCCTCCTCGCCCGGAAGCGTGCCGCGGCGCAGGAAGGCCTCGGCGCGAGAGGTGGGGCGCACCGTGCGCACGTAGCGGCGCACCTGGAGCGGGCCACCCACGTAGCCGCGCGCCTTCACCATGTGGAAGAGGCGCATGGCGGTGAGGCGTGGGTGGGCCTCCAGGGTGGCTTGGATGAAGTCCTTGTAGGCATCCAGCAGCGTGGGCCTGACGGACTTCACCCCCGTGCCGCTGACGCGCTCGAGCGTCAGGGCGCGCCGGACGGTGTCGTGGTGCACGCCCAGCTCGGAGCAGATGGTGCCCACCTTCCAGTGCTCGGCGAAGTGCAGCCGGCGGATGCGGGCGGCGAGCTCGGGGGAAATCATGGGCCCACCTCACGGCGGACGGGCAGCCCTGAGGCGCCGGCCCACGTGGGTGCGCGCAAGGGGGGTGTGGCGCAGGAAGGGACTCTGACGCCCGCACGAGGTGCAGGCGGGGATGGAGGGCGGCGGTGCATGCGGAAGTGGCCTCGCTGCGCTCGGCTCCTCGACCACCTGCGTGGCGGCCGGGGCTGGCGCGACGGGCACACTCGCCGTCTGTGCCTCGGCGGCGGAAGAACGGCAGCGTCACTTTCTCTCGCTGGCGCTCCCGCCAGGCCGCCTGCCGCGCGGCATGCGCGTGCCGTCCGTCCCGGGTGCGCTGGTAGCGCGCACCCGCCGCGCGCATCGACTCCGCTCGCGCCCTTCGACTGCACGGCGGCCCGCAGTAGCGCTGGCCACGGTCACACGCGGAGCAGAGGAAGAACACCTGCCGGCACTCGGGCCGGCCGCACACCACGAAGCGCAGCGCCTCCAACAGGGGCTCCTCGCACGCGCCCGCTTGTGGCGCCGCGCCCCGGAGTGCGCTACCTCTTGCTCATCGGCCCGCCCGACTCGCACACCAGGGCGCGCCTCCAGGACGGCCCTCCAGTTGCATCTGGTGGGCCTTCCGTCTTTCTGGGCGCGCGCGGTCGTGGACTCCACCGGCGCATTCCCCCCCTCTCCACTTCTCGGCCGAACCCACCGCAGGGAGTGGTCTTGAAGTCAGGCAACTCCCGGCGACCCATGACCAGGAATCCGCGCTTCCTGGTGACCATCAACAGGGGCGGGGCGTGCGCGCATACATGGTGGGATTGGCCCTTACGGGGCCTCGGGCGCGCCGTGTCCCTCGCGGAGCTGGGAGTGGCCATCGGACCGCCGGGTAAGCATTGGCAGCGGGGTCCTGCCGCACCCCCGAACGGGAGGCCGGTTCGAACCGTGAAGGGTGCTGCTACACAGCTACACCGCTGTTTGACGGGACGCGACGTATTGCGCCTACCGTCCGCACAAGTGCTTGATTTTCCTGGCGACGATTCACCACGTGGCACCGGGCATGATGTGATTTGCCGGCTTCGAATCCCGCCCTGGGCACGCTGAATGAGCCTCCAAATCCTTGAGACTTGGGGGCTCTTTCATTTCTACGCGGCGCCCTCCTGGTCATGTGCCCCCAATGGGCTCATCGGGCGCACAACGTCCAGGGCCCGCATAGCATCCTTCTTCACGTTCGGGCTGAGATGGGCGTAGCGCATCGTCATGTCGGCGGAAGACGCTGCGCTTCACGATGAGGCGGCCGGCCGTCATGTCCACGCAGTCCGCAACGTAACGTTTCCTCAGTAGCGGTCGCCTGCCGTGTACGCTGGGCTCGCCAGAGCCCATGTCTCGTCGGAGGCTGCTCTCTCCTGGAGGAGTAGGGGAGGTTCAAACTTCCTCGTCCGGCAGAAGCGTACGCAGCAACTCGTCGTCGGGCCCGAGCGGGAGCCATCCGGGCGGCGGCGGCATGGCGAGGAGTGCATCGCCGACCTTGTCGGCTCGGTCCTTATGGGTTTCTGGGGTGAAGGCAACCCACGCGCCGAGTGCATGGGCGACGTCGAAACGGTTGGCGTCGTCGAGCACGGCCGGCCAGCCGTTTGGGAGACACGCCCACAGTTCGCGCACGAGTTGTCCGCGCACAAGGCGTGTGACCTGATTGCTCCGCTCCGCTTCGGCTACCAGTCCTTTGAACACCTGCACTCCTGCGACGTCGTCCGGACCAAGCTCCTTGGCCAGAGCCACCAGCGAGGCAGTGGGGCGCGCTTCGGCGAAGGCCGTGAGTGAATCGTAACCCTGCTCACGGACGCGCTCGTACAGGCGCACTACCCAGTTGCCCTGCCAAGGATGTCCATCTGTCATGGCCCTCTCCACGGGATGAAACTCATCGGGATGTAGTACGCCTCCATACGCCCCGCGACGATCTTCAGGATTTCGTTCCGCGTCAACATCCGGCCCGCTCTGGACTCGGCTCTTCCCAACACCTCCATGATCATCTGGTTCCATTCACCGGGCCATGTGCGGCCCAGTTTCCAATCGCCACCGCCGTGGATGGCCTCGTGGTGCGCCCGCTCCATCCCGACGCAGAACTCGTCAATGTCCATCTCGCCCGTGAAGCCGCGCTTCTCGAACCACTCGCGGAACTCCTTCGGCAGGACGTGGTGCCGCGGTGGCTCGGCCATGCCAGCCCCCGCCTTGCCCGTCTCGTGCATGGCTCCCACCTCGGGCCCATCTCCCAGCGCGTCGCGCACGCCTCGCGGCAGCTCGCCGTGCGCCTGCGCGAGCATCACCTGGCCCGCCTGAATCCGCACGGCGGCGCTGACGACGGGCAGCGAGAGGACACCCGCGCGCACCAACTGGCGCACCATCTCCACCCACTCGGCGGACACGACAATCCGCGTGCCCATCATCACCCCGTCGCTACCCACTGAGAGTCCAATGCCCACCAGGGCGGGAGCGGACGGAGGCAGCAAGGGCAGCGAGAACCTCATCGTCGAGAGCATCGTGACAGTCTCGATGGCGTCCTTGAGCACCAGCATCTTCTGGAGGTGCTCCGCCGCCACGCGCATTCTCTCCACGGTGGCGGCGAATTCGCTGGTGAGGTGGCCCACCAACGGCGGCACGCCTCGCGCCGCGGCCTCCACCTGCCCGTGCTCCCGGGAGGAGAGCGCCGTCATCGCGGGCTCGAGCATCTCCTGCCTGCGCCACATGTCCGCGAAGAGCGTCTCCACGGGGTAGAGGTGCTGTTCGAGCGCGACGTCGGCGAGGTTGAGGAAGTCGAGCCAGACGGCGAGCAGGAGCGAGCCCACCATGGCGGCTTCCAGCCGTGGGCCGGCCACGCGCAACAGGGCGAGCTGCATGTCCGGGTCCTCCACCTCCGAAGCGGCGTTGGCCAGCCGGGTGGCGGCGGCGAGCTGGGCCTCCAACCATCGCAGTTGCGTGGCGCCGTAGTCGGCGTAGCGGAGGAAGACCCCGTTTCCGCTGGCGAGGCCCCGGCCACCGGCGTTGAGCCGGGCGAGCTCGCCGGAGATGCGGCGGGTGGAGCCTGACACTTCGCGAATGACACCACGAAACGCCAACTGGGCCGCGAGGGCCCTCTGCCGCGCCTCCCTTTCCGCGCTGTCCGGGCCTGCCGCCGTCACCTCCTCACGGGCGGCCCGGCTCCGGTGCAACCGCTGCGGTGTCTCGGACTCAGGCGTTGATACGAGGATGCGCGGAGACTCGACACCCGGCCCCTGGGCCGATGCTGGCCCAGGGGCTTCGCGCGGCGTGTAGCGCAGGCTCGTCCCCCTGCCGGGCGGTGGCGTTGACGCGCAGCCGGTGGACAGCAGGGCCAGGGCGAGCACAAGGCCCACCCACCGGGCCCGTGACGAGTCAGCGCGTATTGTCTACCCCCAGGCCCACGGAAACGAAGGCCCCCGGGCGCAGCGCGCCTTCCGGAAGCAGCAGCGTGCCGCCCGTACCCAGCGCGTACAGGCGCCCCCCGAAGAGGCGCCAGCGCACCTCGGCCCCGTCCATGTAGCGCGCTCCGGGCAGCCCCATGCCCACCGCCAAGCCCTCCACCGCCACCTCGAGGTTGCGGTTGAAGAGCTGCACCGCCACGCGCCCGTCCACGTCGAAGCGGCCCCAGGTGAATGCCTCGGCGCCCAGTGAAAGCTGCAAGTGCCGTTGCAGCCCGCCGTAGCGCACGGCATCCCAGCCCACCACCGCCTCGCCGTTGCCCTTCCGACTGTCGTTGGGTTGGGCTTCTTGGCCGTCTCTTCCTGCCTGCGCGCTGATGAGCACGCAGGCGTTGAACTCCGAGGCCGTCCGGAATGGCATCAAGGACATCCTGCTCAACCACGCGCAGCTGTGGGATGCCCTTCGGTCCAAGATGGGCGCGGGATCCACAACGGGGGCGGAGCCGTAGGCTGCGATCGCAGGCTTCACCTGAAAGTCACCGCCGTCCGTTGGCGCCAGGTTTGGGGCGGACGGACGGACTCACATCTGGATGGAGCCGGTCCGGTGGATTGGGCTCCAGCGGGGGATTTTTCACCGGGTGTACCGCTCCCGGCAGGGGGTTTTGCTACGGGGTATCTCGGGGCTGGAGCTTGTCGCCTCTATGTGCCCCCGGCGGTGGCGGGTAAGGGTGCGTCCTGCTTGAGGTTTTTCCACCGCCATGGCTGGGTTCTCCCCCTGTCCGGTGGACGGGCGGGCATGGGAGATTGACGCGATGCGGCTCGCCGCCCGCTCCAACGCATCTTTCTCATCCGATGATATTTTGGTGCGGATACTGGATTCCCGGTGTCCACTCGCGGCTCCCGCCGCGGCCCGTTCTCCTCAGGGTCCCTCATGCGCCGTCCGTTTACCCAGCAGCGTCGTGGCTTCTCCCTCATCGAGCTGATGATCGTCGTGGGCATCATCGGCATCCTCGCCGCGGTGGCCGTCCCGAACTACATGCGGTTCCAGGCCCGCTCCAAGCAGGCGGAGGCCAAGTCCAACCTGCGGACCTGGTTCACCGCCCAGCGCGCCTACCTGCTGGAGAAGGGCGTGTACCTGGAGGCCCACAGGGAAGTCGGCTTCCTGCCGGAGCGCGGCAACCGCTACGCCTACTATTTCTCTCCCGACCGGAGGTGCGAGGAGCGCAAGGCCGGCGGCGCCGTCACCCCACCCGAGTCCGCCAACTGCATCACGGCGGACGAGGGGAAGCACACGCTCCGCACCGCCATTCCGGACCCCATGCCGGTCAGCTTCTCCTGGACGACGGGCGGAGGTGGGAACCCGAAGTCCCCGGGCCTCTCGGGGAATTGCCCCGGCTGCAACATCGATGCGTTCGCGGTGGGTGACATCGACAACGAAGGCGGCGGGCTCGACACCTGGCACATCGCCACCAAGGACTCCCAGTTGAGCACGCCCCCCTGTGGTAATAACGAGGTCATGAACGTCGCGGGCGTGCCGTTCAACACCTTCAACGACGTCGATTGCGACCGGTGAGCTCCGGAGAGCGTCCCACTGCACGAGATCTGGAGCTGCATGCCGCGGGGGCTCCGCCCGTGCCGAGGATGCTCCTGCCTCCCGGCGGCGAGGCCCTGGCCATGCTGGTGCGCCGGGGCTTCCAGCCCACCGTGGCCCCGTTGGATCTGCCATTTCCGCCGGACCTCGAGGGCGAGGCGGCCGAACGGCTGGCGGAGCATCTCGGCCACTACGCCTTCCGGCTCTTCCTCCGGGGCGCCATCCTGCGGCGCGGGAGCTTCTCGCCCACCGAGGCCACGCGTTACCTCGGAGCCGCGCAGGCCGCGAAGGTGGCCGAGGACCTGGTGTCGCTCGGGCTCGCGGAGCGCGAGGACGGTGGGCGCTACCGCCTGCGCTATCCGGCCCACAACTTCGGCCCCACGCTCGAGTGGTACGTGGCTCGCGAGCTGCGCGGGCGGCTGGGCTTCGACGTGGCCGTGGGCGTGAAGTTCCACGCGCCCGAGGTGGGCGGAGACCTGGACGTGGTGGCCGCGGCGGAAGGCCGGCTGCTCTACCTGGAGATGAAGTCCTCGCCGCCCAAGCACCTGGCTCCGGACGAGGTGGGCGCCTTCTTCCGGCGCGTGCGCGCGCTGCGCCCCCACCTGGCCCTCTTCGTCATGGACACCGCGCTGCGGCTGTCCGACAAGGTGCTGCCGCTGCTCCAGGCCGAGCTGAGCACCCAGCCGCCCCCGCCGCCCCGGCGCGTGGTGCGTGAGGTGTGGGCGCTGACGCCGCACCTCTACGTCGTCAACGCGCGGCAGGACCTGATGGGCAACATCGCCCTGGCCATCGCCGAGGGATTGCGCGCGCTCTCACCGCCCCCACCGTGATTGCGCATGCTCCCTCTCCCTCCGGGAGAGGGGATATCTCTCTAATGCTCGGCCGCGGGTTGTTGTTGATGGCTCACCACGCGCTCGGCCTGCTTGCCCACCAACTCCGCGTAGTGGTCATGCCTCATCACGAAGCTGCCCAGGCCCGAGGAGGCCGAGCGCAGCTCCACGATGAAGCCCTGCATCTCCGCCTGGGGCATGTAGGCGGTGAGCACTTCCCAGCCGGGTATCTCCGGGTGCGTGTCGAAGCCGAGGATCTGTCCCCGGTGCCCGGTGACGAGCCGCTGGGCGCGCGGGGTGGCCTCGTGTGGCACGTGGATGTCCACCTGGAGGATGGGCTCGAGCAGCACCGGCTCCAGCTTGGGCAGTATCTCCACCATGGCCAGGCGTCCGGTGGTGCGGAAGGCCTGATCCGAGCTGTCCACGGAGTGGTAGGTGCCTCCGGTGAGGGTGACGTCCACATCCACCACGGGGAAGCCGAGCGGCCCGCGCCTCAGGCCGTCCTTCACGCCTTCCTCCACCGCGGGGATGTACTGCTTGGGGACGGCTCCGCCCACGACGGCCGAGGTGAAGCGGAAGCCCTGGCCCCGGGGCAGCGGCTTCACGTCCACCACCACGTCGCCGAACTGCCCGTGTCCGCCGGACTGCCGCTTGAAGCGCGCGTGGTGCGAGCCACTCCGGCGGAGCGTCTCCCGGTAGGGAATGGGCAGCGGACGCGTCATCACCGGGACGCGCATGCGCGTGCGCAGGTGCTCGACGGCCTCGCGCAGGTGCATCTCCCCCTGTCCACCGAGCAGGAGCATCTGCGTGTCCGCATCCTGGTCCACCGACAGGGAGGGATCCTCCTCCACCAGCCGGGCCAGGGCCGTCGTCAGCTTCACGTCATCCGTGCGCTTCTCCGCGACGATGGCGAGCTGGTACACCGGGGGCGGAGCCAGGGGCCACTCCCTGGGCGTTTGCACGTCGCTGGTCTCGGCCAGGTTGCCCGTGCGCATCGCCTCCACGCGCCCGATGGACACCACCTCACCGGGGCGGGCCACGCCGACGGGCGTCTGTTTCGTCCCGTGCAGCCGCTGCACGCCGCCGACCCGGCTGTCGGCCAGCGTGCCTCCGTCATGCACCTCGCCGCGCCAGACGCGCACCATCGATAGCTTGCCCACGTGTGGCAGGTGCTGCGTCTTGAAGGACTGCACCAGCGGCGTGACGCCTCCGGGAAGGCCCAGGCGCTCGCGCGTCTCGTCCACCGTGGGCACCTCGTGACGCAGGCCCTTGAGCAGCCGCTCCAGCCCCAGGCCCCGCTCCGCCGAGCCGAGGAAGACGGGCACCAGCCGATCCTCGCGCAACGCGCGCTCCAGCTGCCCGTAGAGGGCCTCCGGCGCGGGCACCACGTCCTCGAGGAGTTGCTCGAGCAGGGTGTCGTCCAGATCCGCCAGCCGCTCGAGGAGCTCGCGCCGGGCCATCTCCTCACGTGGCCGGTCCGCGTCCGGCAGGGAGATGAGCGCGGGTCGGCCTTCCTTCTCCTGGACCCAGGCGCGCTCACTCACCAGGTCCACCACGCCCACCAGGTGTCCGCCCTGGCGCAGGGGAATCTCCCGCAGCGCCAGAGGCCGCGAGGAGACTGCCTGGAGCGACTCGAGCACCTCCCGCACCGACGCGCCTCCCTCCTCGAGCACGTTGAGGAAGAGCAGGTGGGGGATGCGGCGCGCATCCAGGAAGGTGAAGAGGGGCGCCAGGGCCGCGGCGCGCTCGGGCGAGGCGTCGCACACCACCAGGGCCGCGTCGCTCACCATGAGGGCGTGGCGCGCCTCCTGGGTGAACTCCGGGGCTCCCGGGCTGTCGATGAAGGTCCACTCCTCTCCCAGGAACGTCGCGTGGGCCACGGACAGCTCGAGCGTCATGCTCCGTCCGGTGGCCGCACTCCCCGTTCCCCCCATGCGGATTTCCTCCGCCCCCATGGACCGCAACAGCGACTCGAACAGGGTCGTCTTTCCCACGCCCTGGGGTCCAACGAGGGTGACGACTCTCGGCGACGCGGGATGTTTCATCACCTCGCCCTCCTGCAGGCTGGCCTTCTTCCTGGGAAGGTGGGGCTCCGGGCCATGTCCGGGAAGCACCGGTTCCAGCGAGGGCGAGGGCCTCTTCCCATGCTCGCCCGAGCCGTTCGCGTGCGACGCGGCCCTCGTCCACGGGGGAGTGACGGGCGAGCGGGGTGCCCGTTCCCGCGTCAGCGTGTGAGGCGCGCGTCCACGCCGCGACCCTCATCCGTGCGCATCGGAATCCACCAGCGCTTGCTCCCGGAGAGCCCCTCGCGCGGGCTGTAGAGCACCGCCATCACGCGGCCCAGCAGGTTCTCCCGGGGTCCGCGAAGCTGGCACGGCCCACGAAGAGCACGCCCAACGCGGCGAGCTCCAGGAGGTACGTCTTCCACCTGGGACGGTTCTGTTTCATGTCGTTGTGGGTGCCCATGGGATTTCCTCGGTCCGGTGATTGCAGTTGCCCCCGGTGCTGCGTGGATCCAGGGCCTGTGGCATACAGGGTGGAACATGTCCGACCCACTCCTCCCGCGCCTCGAACGGCTCCAGGCACTCGGCCGCACCCCCGAGGCGCTCGCCACCGCCGAGGCACTGGCCACGGACCTGGCCCGGCAGGGCCAGCCGCTGCGCGCCATCGCGGTGTGCAAGGTGCTCCTGCAGCTCGAGCCTGCCCATACGCGCACCCCCCAGCTGCTGGCGGAGCTCTATGCCCGGCCCGATGCCCCGGGAGCGACCACGGGAGCCGGAGCGCTGCCGCGCGTGCCTCTCTTCTCGCTGCTCCCGCGCGAGCCCTTCATGGCGCTGGTGGGCGTCCTGGAGCCGCGCGTCTTCCATCCCGGGCAGAACCTCATCGTCGAGGGTGAGCCGGGCCGCTCCTCCTTCATCCTCGTCGAGGGGCGCGTGGACGTGGTGCGCCAGGTGGAGGGCGGCGAGCGGCGCACGCTGTCCTCGTTGGGAGAGGGGGAGTTCTTCGGGGAGATCGCCCTCGTGTCCGAGAGCCCCCGGCTGGCCACCGTGGTGGCGACCGAGCCCGTGCTGGCGCTCGAGCTCCACCGGACGAAGGTGGAGCGGATCGCCTTCAAGCACCACTCGGTGGGCGACACGGTGCAGCACTTCTACCGGGAGCGGCTGCTGGCCAACGTGTTGCGCAGCCACCCCATCTTCTCCGCGCTGGCGCCCGCGCAGCGCGAGGCGCTGTCCCACATCTTCGAGCTACGGACCGTGGAGGCCGGGCGCGTCATCATCGAGCAGGGGCAGAAGGGTGATGGCCTGTACCTGCTGCTCCAGGGCCAGTGCACGCCGCTGTTCCGCCGCCCCGACGGGCGGGAGACCGCCTTCCCCAACCTGCGGGAGGGGGATGTGTTCGGGGAGATCTCCCTGTTGCTCGGCCAGCCGGCGAGCGCCACGGTGCGCGCGGAGACGTCGTGCCACATGCTCCGGCTGGGGCGCGAGGCCTTCGAGCAGTACCTGGCCAGTCAGCCCGGAGTCCGCGCGGCGCTCATGCGGGTGGGCACGGAGCGGCTCCTGCAACTCTCCAAGGTGCTGGCGTCCGGCCGGGCCGTGCACGACGGCGATCAGCGCGTCTGATTTCGGCTCTCCAGCCACTGACGGACCAGGGCGGGCACGCCCTCGCGGATGGTGGGATAGCGGAACTGGAAGCCCGTGGCGTGCAGGCGCGCGTTGGACAGCCTCGCCTCCGCCGTCAGTGAGTCGGTGATCACCGGGCCCAGGGCCAGCGTGCACAGCCAGCGGGGAAGGAGCAGCCTGCGGTGGGTGACGCCCAGGGTCTCCGCGGCCACCCGGCTGAGGTCCGCGAAGGTCACCGGCTCGTCATCCACCACGAAGTAACGCCTGCCCACCTCTCCGTGCTCCAGCAGGTGCAGCAGGGCTCGGGCGCAGTCCTCCACGTGGATGGGGGACATCTTGCGCACGAGCGTCTCCTTCAGCCCGAAGAGGCGCCGGCCCTCCTTCAGCGGCACCAGCGCGTACTCCTCGAACCAGGAGCCCAGCCCGTACACCGAGCCGGGATAGGCCTCCACCAGGGGCAGCCCGCGTGCCAGGTACCCCGGCAGGGCCTCGATGGCGGGCGCGATGTACGGACCCCACCCCGAGGGCCTGGGCGTGCTGTCCTCCGTGACGAGCTCGTGACCCTGGTCGCCGTAGTAGCTGGTCCCGCCGACATAGAGCACGCGCTTCACGGTGCCCGGCTTCAGCGACTCCAGCAGCAGCGAGTCCATGCGCAGCCGCTGGTCCCGGTAGGCCTCGGCCCGCTTGTGCGTCACGCGGCCTCCGAAGGTGAGCGGCTGCGCCAGGTGCACCACGTGCTCACTCGCCGCCGCCTCCTCCTGCCAGGGCCCGGGGGTGAGGAGATCTCCGTGCACCACGGTGACTCCGGCGTGCTTCCACCGCTCGGCGGCCCGGGCGTTCCGGGTGAGCACCCGCACCTGGTAACCCGCCTCCAGCGCCAGGGGAATGAACCTCGCGCCGATGAACCCCGTGCCTCCCGTGACGAATAGACGCTTCACCGTGATTCCTTCCGCTCCCGGCTCCTCGGAGGGGGCACGGCATAGCCCACCCGCGCACAGGGCGGAAGGGTCGCACGGTGTCTCCTCAGTGGGCGACGGTGCAGACGCCTCCTCCATTGAGGTGCGCCTGGTCCACGACGCTCTGGGTCACGAACTCCTGCAGCGTCCGCACCGTGTAGGCGCCCGGCTCGTAGACGACCGGATTCCCCTGGTCGTCCTTCAGCTCGCCCCCGTTCCGGTCGCGCAGATCCAGGAGGTCCTGCGTGGCGAGTCCCTCGGGAGTGATGACCCCCTTCTCATCCGCCGTGGCGGCGATGGCATCGAAGCGCAGCTGCACCCCCCGGTGGGTGCCCAGCCGGTCGTAGAACATGTGCTCGGCGTGGATGGTGACCTCGGCCTGCGCCACGGAGTTCTCCGGCACGACGATGCCCATCGTCCCGTCCACGCCGTTGATGCAGTCCACCATGTGCGCGTCCACGGGGAAGCCCATGCGGAAGGTGTAGACGCCCACGTCCTTCTTCACCGCCACCCCCTCCACCCAGTAGCTGTAGCCGCGCTCGCGCATCATCGCGAGATCCTCGGCGGAGACGTTCCCGTCCGGCAGCCTCGTGTCCTCCCGCGGCGGGCTCACCCGGAAGCCCACCCCCCAACGCCCGGCCGGCAGCCCCTTCAGCCCCGTGAGCGGCACGTCCCCCTTCTGCACGTCCACCAGCACGTGCTCGGGCGCCGTGCGCTTCTCCCCGGAAGCCGAGGTGAGGGTGAAGTCCCCCAGTGAGACCAGGTACTTCGTGAACTGTACGGACCAGCCATCCTGGAAGAGGTGGCTCGCGTAGCCTCGCTGGGTCCCGTCCCCGCCACTCATCGTCACCCGTACTTCTCCCTCGGCCACGGGCTCGCACGCCGCTACGGCGAGCGTCATCCCCACCAGCGCCACGTACCACGTCATCCGCCATGCGCTTTTCATGTACCTGGGAAGTAGATGCAACAGAGTTGCGAGTCAAGAGCGGGGTGGTGTATCTCCGCGGTCACCCATGTGGATTTCCTGTCTGGTGCTCTGCCTCCTGGGCGCCTCGGCCGATGTGCCTGTGTCCCCTCCGGTCCCCCTGGAGGCCGCTCCCCCCGTGATGCCGACGGACGCACCCCCGCTCACCGCCCCCGCCACGGTGCTGCTGCGCCTCACCATCGATGAGGCCGGCGAGGTGTCTCGCGTCGACGTGCGTGAGTCCGCCGGCCCCTCGTTCGACCGTGCCGCCATGGCCGCCGCCCTCCGCTGGCGCTTCCAGCCCGCCCGCCGCGGCGAGGTGCCCCTGGAGGTCCAGGTCGATGTTCCCGTGTCCTTCGTTCCTCCGGCTCCCGCGGAGGGATTGGCGTCCTCGGAGCCCTCGGCGTCACCGGAGGTAGGCCCTCACCCCGGCCCTCTCCCGGAGGGAGAGGGGGCGGATACGGGCATGAACACGGGGGCGGATACCCTCACCCCGACCCTCTCCCAGGGGGAGAGGGAGGGGCCTTCGTTTTCTACGACCGTTCGGGGTCGGGGTTATGCGCCTCCTCCCTCCGCCGTGGGCGATTTCCAGATCTCCGTGGGGCAACTCGCCGATGTGCCTCGCAACTCCGCCTCGGACCTGATGCTGCTCGCCCCCGGGGTCATGCTCGCCAACCACGGCGGCGAGGGTCATGCCGATACCATCTTCATCCGCGGCTTCGACGCGGGCGAGGGCAAGGACGTCGAGTTCCGCCTCAATGGCGTCCCCCTCAATGAAGTGTCGCATGCCCACGGCCACGGCTACGCGGACACCTACTTCATCATCCCGGAATTGGTGCACTCGCTGCGCATCACCGAGGGGCCCTATGATCCCTCCCAGGGGGACTTCGGCGTGGCCGGCACGGTGGAGTATCAGCTCGGCCTCGAGCGCCGGGGCCTCACCGCGTCCGCCAGCTACGGCAGCTTCGCCTCACGCCGGTTGTCATTGGTGTGGGGGCCTCCAGAGTCGAGCGAGGCCACCTTCGTGGGTCTGCTGCTGCGCCAGGGGCACGGCTTCGGTCCCAACCGCGCCTACGCCAACGCGGGCGTCATGGCCCAGGTGGAATTCCACCTGGGCGAGGAGACGCGGCTGCGCCTCTTCGGCACCAGCTACGCGTCTCGTTTCTCCTCGGCGGGCGTCGTCCGGGAGACGGACGTGGTGGACGGGCGCATGCCCTGCGCCGCCGACGCGGACTCCCAGTTCTTCTGTCTCTACGACTCCAACCAGGGCGGGGCCGGACAGCGGCACATCCTCTCCGCCGAGTTGCAGTCGCGGCTGCGCAAGGGCGGGCGCTTCGTGCAGCAGGGCTTCGTCGTGATGCGGCAGATGCGCATCCGCGACAACTTCACGGGTTTCCTCAATGACGTACCGCCCATCGGCGAGGACCAGCGCGGCGACAACACCGAGCAGTACTACCGCGGCACCACCGTGGGCCTGCGCGGGCGCTACACCCCGGGCTACACCCTCCTGGGTCAGCCGCAGCCGCTGGAACTGGGCTACGTGGCCCGCTTCGATGACGTGCTCACCCGCGCTCGCCGCCTGAGGGCCAACGGAGGCGCACCCTACGGCACCCTCTTCGACAACCAGGTGCGCACCACCAACCTGGGCGCCTATGCCTCGCTGCGGCTCGCTCCTCTCTCCTGGCTCACCCTGCGCGGCGGCCTGCGGCTGGACACCTTCCTCTTCGGCGTGGAGGACCAGAACCGGCCCACCTCCGACAGGCAGGGCGAGCGCATCCCCGAGGAGTCCATCGAGGCCTATGGCTTCTTCGCCAGCCCCCGTGTCACCGCCGAGGTGCGGCTGTCGCCCCAGCTCACCTGGCTCACCAGCGCGGGCCTGGGGGCGCGCTCCAGTGACGCGGCGGCGCTGTCCGATGCGGAGCTCGCTCCCTATGCCCGCGTGACGGCGGCGGAGACGGGCCTGGGGTGGCGGCTCGGCGGGGAAGGGCGGGCCCATGAGCTGGAAGTCCGGGGCGCCTTCTTCGGCACCCGCGTCTCGCAGGATCTCGTTTTCGACGAGACGGCGGGCCGCAATCAGCCCGTGGGGCCCTCGCAGCGGCTGGGGGCCTTCGCCACCGCGCGTTACACCCTCCTGCGACGGTTGGACGTGCAGGGCAGCGTCGCCTGGGCCCGCGCCACGCAGCCCACTCCGGGCGCCTCTCCCTGGAAGGTGTGGGAGGGCACCGTCATCCCCTACATCCCCCAGCTCCTTGGCCGGCTCGACGCCTCCGTGCGCGGTGACGTCACCGTGGCCGGGCTCCCCCTGGGGTGGAACCTCGCGCTGGGGCACAGCGCCATCGGGCCCAAGCCGCTGCCGCTCGATCGCTACAGTGAACCCATCTTCCTCTTCGACGTGGCGGCCCGGGCCCGGTGGAAGTGGATGGAGCTCGGCCTGACGGTGGAGAACCTGCTCGACGCGCGCTGGCGCGAGGCGGAGTTCAACTACGTGTCCAACTTCCGCGGTCCGGACGCGCCGGCCTCCCTGCTGGCCACGCGCCACTTCTCCGCGGGCGCCCCTCGCACCTTCCGCGGAACCCTCACCGTCTACCTGGACTTCCAGGAGGAGCAGCAGCCATGACGACCCCTCTTCGCCCCACGCGCCGGGCCTTCACCACGATGCTCGGCGCCGCGCTGCTCGGCGGTGGCGCCGCCTGTGGGCTGTCCGGCACCGGTGGCCGAGCCATCGTCTTCCGAATGGGCCTGCGCACCGGGCTCGCCCCCGGTGAGTCGCAACCGGGCCACTTCACCACCGACACCGGCTGGCGCGTGGAGCTCACGTCCGCGCGCATGGTGCTCGGCCCCATCTACCTCTTCGAGAACCCCTCGCCCCTCCAGTCGCGCCCCACGGGACGGTGGTGGCGCCGCGTGGGCGAGGTGCTCGTCCCCACCGCGTACGCGCACGAGTCCTTCTTCTCCGGTGGGCAGGTGCTGGGGGAGTGGGACCGCGAGGTGGTGTTCGATCTGCTGGCGGAGGGCGGCGCGACGCGGGAGCTCGGGCGCTCGCCGGGAATCGCCGGCAGGGTCCGCTCCTTCTCGCTGTTGCTCCAGCCGCCCTCACAGGCGCTGGGCGCGGAGGCGGCGCCGCTCGAGGGCCACTCGGTGCTGCTGGAAGGGATGGCCTCGCGCGAGGGACACGGCCTCGCCTTCCGGGTCGCCCTGGACTTCCCTCCACCCGTGGAGACGCAGCGGGTGGAGTTCGTTCCCACGGAGGTGGAGCTGGAGGACGACGGTCTCTTCGTCGTGGAGCTCCAGCCCCACCGCTGGTTCGAGGGGACGCTCTTCGAGCGGCTGGAGGTGCCGACCAGCGGCGCGGCGGTGGCGGTGCCCTCGGAGAGCCAGGTGCACCGCGCGCTGCTCCTCAACGTGCGGCGGCACACCGCGTTCTCCGCCGCGTGGGAGCCGGGCACCGCTCCCTGACGGCGGGCCCGCTACCTATCCTGGCGCTCGAGGATGAACTCGAACGTCGCGAACGAGGCCGGCCCGTAGTGGAGCGAGTAGATGATGTCTCCCGCCATGGCGCTGAAGCGGGCCTGGTGGGTGATGCCGGCGCACGCCGGAGCGGTGGTGTGGATTTCCACCGGGACCTCCACATTGCCGATCTCGTCATGGACGCTCAGCGGTACCTCCCGATCGAAGTACAGCGTGACGTTCTCGTCGACGTCCGGCGCCGAGATGAACTCCGAGTACCCCTCATGGGTGCCGTCGCTGCCCGGGAGCGTCAGCCGGTAGCGCGTGTGGCCGATGTCCGTCGCGGGCGGGAAGGCGAACTTCGTGGCGGCGGCAGTGCGCTCCTCCGGTGTGTTGACGAGCGTATGGGTGCAGGCGTGCTCGAGGTCGCCGTCTCTTTCCGCGGTGGTGAAGTCCAGCTTGCCATCGCCCACGACGGGGGCTCCATCGATCGGCCTTCCCGCCGCGTCCAGGAGCTGGGTGAGGTCCAACGCGTAGGGCGCCTTCTCCTCCAGCGGAGGCCCGCCCTCCTCCGGCGCCGGGATGGTGACGGTCAGCGTGCGATGGTCGGAGGACCACTGGCCCGACAGGGTGCGCGGCGCGATGCTGGAATCGCTCCGGTGGGTCAGCATCACCTGTGAGTGCGAGGGATCCATGGGACCGCTGAACGTCACGGTGAGCACCTTGCGGTGGTACACGCCCGGGCGGCTCGCCGCGCCGTCGTAATACAGCTCCACGGGGTACAGGTCCGACGAGCCCTCCGCGGGCTGTGCGCTGGAGACGGACGCGCGGGGCTCTCCGGCGTCCGTGCCGGCATCCGTTCCAGCGTCCGCTCCGGGGGGCGTGGGGTCCTCGTTATCGCAAGCCATCGGAGCCAGGGCGCAGGCGGCGAACAGGGCAATGACAGGGGAGAGGCGCATCGTTCAGGGTTCCTCGAGGGTGGCTGTTCGGCCCGGAGACGGGCCTGGGGTGGAAATGGCACCGGGGCGACCCCGGTCGGAGGCCGCCCCGGCTCGCGGGCGGGGCCCGCTGTTACGGAGAGGAGGGCACTAGTTGGTCAGCGAGCCGTTGCAGTTCTCATCCACGCTGTTGCCGGTGAGCTCGGTGGCGCTCGGGTTGATGCTGGCGTTGGCGTCGTTGCAGTCGAACCGCTGGAGGATGTACCCGGCCGGCGGCACGCACGCGGTGTAGACGGAGACGCTGCTGTTGCCGTAGGCGTCACCGTCCGCGTCCTGGTAGTAGCGGACGCGGTTGTCCTCCAGACGCTCGGGGACCACGCCCAGCAGGTTGCCCGACGCGGCCCCGAAGGTCACCTGGTAGTCGGTGGTGGTTCTGGTGAGATCGTACAGGGTCGCCGTCACCAGCGAGCAGCTGCTGGACACGGCGTGGCTGAGCGCGGGGTTGATCGTGGTCCCGGCGGAGTCCTTCACGGTGATGCTGACGTTCTGCGACCGATAGAAGGCCCAGGAGCCCGCGGCGGACGGCCTGAACTTCACCGTGCCAGCGGCGCCGGAGGGCATCGTCACGTCATAGTACTTGTGGGTGGTGCTGATGGAGGGCGTGGCGCTGGTGAGACCGCTCGTCGCCGTCACGGAGACGTGGTCCCCGCTGATGTCGTCGTGCGTGCAGGCGTGGTTGGTGATGTTGGAGCCGAGCTGCGTGCAGCCGGCCTCCAGCGTCTGCTCCTGCTCCTGCACGCCTTCCTCTCCCTCCATGGCGGGGCCGCAGGCCGCCAGCGTCAGGCCGAGGAGCGCGCTTCCGAGGGTCCTCATCGTCATCTTCATGGTGTCGATCCCTTTCAGTGCACCGGGAGCGGCGCGGCGCCTTGCGCCTGCACCACGTGCTCCGCGGTGCTCGCAGTGATGACTCATGCGCAACTGAGTTGCAATAGCGTCCTCGTCACTTCGAGTGACGTGCTGGGCGCTTCACAGATGCTCGATGACGAGGCCGAGCTCGGGGAGCGGGGTGGGGCCCAGGGTGACGGTGTATTGCACCTGATCCGTGAGCTGGTAGCCCACCATGTGCACCAGGCCGGTGCAGATGTCCTCGGGCACGGGGGCGGTGGCGACCGGCTCCACCAGGAGCTCCCCCTCATGGATGGTGATGGGAACGCTGGCATCGCTCAGGTAGGCGACGAAGTTCCCGGTGGCGTAGCCCTTGAAGTTGAAGGTGCCCACGTACTGCCCGTCCTCCGGACGGAGCTTCACCGTGTAGTAGGTGTGGAAGGCATCCACGCGCGGTTTGCGCTCCACCGACGCGGTCACCGTGGCGAAGGGGCCGTTGGTGACGTGCCAGCAGGCGTGCTCGCCGTTGTCGCCGAAGCTGAATTCCTCGTCCGGGTCGTAGTTGGGGTCCGGAATGCACGACAGGCCTTCCACGGACGCCATGTAGCCGCGATCACAGTGGCACCAGTCTCCCGTGGGCTCGCGGTGGATGTGGCCGTTGGGCGCGCAGGGATCCGTCTGCTCCTGCGGCGGCTCGCCGGGAGGTCCGGGCTCCGGCTCTGGATCGGTTCCGCAGGCGGCGAGCGCCGCCGAACAGGCGGCCAGGACGAGGACTCGGAGGGATGGACGCATGCGCGGCTTCCTACTCGTTATGTGGTGGTTGATGCAACAGAGATGCAAATGAACGGACGGGGCCCACGGGCGGCATGGCCCGTGGACCCCGCGTCAGGCTGGAAGGCCCGGGGATGGACTACTCGTGGTGGTGGCCCGCCTCCTCGACGAGGAGGGTGAACTGGGCGTTCGCCGCCGTGATGGACTCGAACTCGAGGCGGTAGTCCTGGCCCGCCTCGAGGTCCGCGATGATGGCGGTGCGCAGGTCGCTGCAGATCTCCGAGGGGATGCTGTAGCGGCACTCACGCGTGATCTCGACGTCGCCCTGGAAGATGCGCAGGCCACGCACGCGGGACAGCAGGAAGGCGTACTCGCCCGACTCCTCCGCGGTGAACATCACCGCGCCACCATAGCCACAGCCGTTGGTCTTGGCCGGCAGGGTGACGACGTAGGCGGTGTGCGGAAGGCTGACGTCCACGAAGGACACGGTGCCCAGCGGGCTGGCCGTCACGCTCTGGAAGGGGCCGTACACCGCGTGGCTGCAGGCGTGCTCGGCCACCTCCTCCAGCTCCGTGGTGTCGGTGCAGGCGGCGAGCAGCTCCTGCTGCTGGGTCTCCAGCGCGGCCTCCTGGGACTCGGCCTCCGTGGTGCCGCAGCCGGTGAGCATCATCGCCACGCCAGCGGCGAGCAGGCTCTTCTTGAACAGATCCTTCATCATGATGTGACTCCTGTTTGTTGGGGGGGACTGCTTGGGTGAAGGGGGGGCCTCAGGGCCGCTCCGGAGACAGCACGGCCCAGGGCACGACGACCTCGCCCGAGGGCAGGTGCTCGGGGGGCAGCTGCATGTGGGGACCGACGTCGCCGAGCTTCAGGCCGGGGACGCGTCGCCGGGCCTCTTCGTAGGAGGCCGCGTCGGGAAACGTGACGTGCGTCACACAGCCAGCGGCGTAGCAATCCGTCGGCCCGGCGCGCACGGGGAGGACCTCCGCCTCGAGGGTGGTCCGCCACGTCTCCAGCGCCGTGCGCGCCTGGTGCGTCCACGCCTCCTGGCTCACCCCGGAGGCCTGGAACTGGGCTAGCACCGCGTCACGGCGCTCGAGAGGGGTGGCGTAATCGCCGCGCAGCGCACGGACGATCTCGAGGCGTTGCTCCGGCAGCTTCCGGCGCGCCCGGGGAGACAGGGGCCAGGGAGCTGCCGCCGTGCCCGGCATGGGGAGGGGCTCGCCAGCGGGGGGCGGGGAGACCACCGCGAGCGGCTCACGGGGGAGGGGAGCGGTGGGCGGAGGGGCGCGGGGCGCGGCGGGCGCGGGCGGATCAGCCCTCGGAGCGGACTCGGCCAGCTCGGCCAGCGGGGGCCCGGCGTCGGGCGACTCCAGCGGGCGGTCCAGCCACAGCGCCAACAGGAGCGCCAGCACCAGACCTCCGACACCCATGCTCCATACGATCCGCGCCACCACGTGCCTCCAGCGTTCCGTTCAACGCGGAGGTACTGTGCCACTGAGGTTCAAACGCAATCAAGTTGCATTTGAATAGACGTGGCGATTTGCCCTGTGCGGCGCTACTGGTCCTGAGTGCCGGGTCCAGTCCGCCGGTGGCACCTTCAGCATCCCGCGCACGTCCGCGAGCGGGTCTCTCCGCTGGCGGAAGCCGTCGAGGATCTCATCCGTCCGTTTGTTGACGCTCATGGGGGCGGCACTCCAGTCGGGCTGTCCGATTCGCGAGGTTCCGCCTCCACCAGCCGAGCAGCCGAGCGATGGGTGTTCTTCACGCGGGAGGCACTGCCACTCCGTCCAGAGGAGCCCCAGCTTTGTTGGAGGCTTTCATCCCGAGGGGGGAGGTTCATCGTGGATCCCGAGAGGCCCGTTCGTTCGCCCATCGAGCCCGTGAATGAGCGCGAGCCGGTGCCGGTGCCTCGCTCACAGGTGACGGTGAAGACCGTGCTCACCATCTGCTGCACCGTGGTGGGGGTGGTGGCCGCCATCTATCTGCTGATTCACGGCATCGTCACCATCACCCTCAGCGTGACGGCCGTCCTCCTGGCGGTGGCGTTCAACCATGGTGTGGAGCGGCTGGAGCGGTGGGGGTTGAGGCGGCCCCTGGCCATCGGTGTGGTCATGTCCGTGGTGTTGGGGGCCATCGTCGGCGCGAGCTTCCTCATCATTCCGCCCACGGTGGCGCAGGTGAGGGACCTGGTCGACCGCCTGCCCGAGCTCAACGAGCGCATGCACCAGACCCAGCTCTTCCAGTGGCTCGACGCGCGGTTCCGCATCGACCAGCGGCTGGGCTCGCTCGGGACGGGCAATACCGGGCTCCTGCAGTGGGCCGTGAACCCGGCCATGCGCCTGCTGGGGGGATTGGTGACGGGGGCGGGCGCCTTCCTCACCGTGCTCTTCCTCGTCGTCTTCATGCTGGCCTACGGCGGCCGGGTGGTGCGGGGGGTGCTCGCCGAATCCCTTCCGGCCCATCGCCAGCGCTACGAGCGGGTGTTGGGCAAGGTGTACCACTCGGTGGGAGGCTACCTGAGCGGGCTGGCCATCATCGGCGTGGTGAATGCCGTCTTCGCCAGCCTCTTCCTGGCCATCATCGGCGTCCCCTTCTTCCTGCCGCTCGGAATCCTCTCCGGTCTGGGAAGCCTCATCCCGCTGCTGGGCGCCACCCTGGCCGGCTTCGTGCTCTGTCTGGTTGCGCTGGCCTCGGGCGGGCCGCTCGAGGCCGTGGTGGTGTTCGTCTACGTCTGCTGCTACCAGCAGTTCGAGAACCACGTGCTGGCGCCCGTCATCTACAAGCGCACCGTGGAGCTCAACCCGTTGGTGACGCTGCTCGGCATCCTCCTCTTCGCGGAGCTGGCCGGGGTGCTCGGCGCCTTCCTCGCGGTGCCCGTCGTGGGCGCCTGTCAGATCGTCATCCGCGAGCTGCTCCTGCTGCGGCGCGAGCGCCTCAACCTGCCGCTGAAGGGAGATGTGGCGGAGCAGCTCGAGAAGCGGGGGCTGCGGCGCCCACCCTTCTGGCGCAGGCCACGGCACGCGTGAGGACCGGAGCTTCATTCACCGACGGCGGTGGGGCGAAGTCGGTACGGGTCGAGCTGCCCGGCAACTGGGAGAAGGGCCTCTCCGACGAGGCCCTCCTCCGCGCAATCCAGGAGCAGCTGACGCGGGAGCCGTGAGCTCAGCGCTCGGGCCGGTACATGGCGGCCGTGCGCTGCGCCAGGAAGCCGCGCGGGAGCAGCCTCGCGGCCAGCGCCAACGTCTGGTTGAGCAGTCCGGGGACGTAGAGCTCCTTGCGGTGGACGAAGGCGCGCAGCGCGTGCGTGGCGCAGTCCGTGGCACTCATCATTCCCACGTCTCCCGCCTTGAAGCGGTTGGAGAGCCCCGCCTTGTCCAGCAGCTCGGTGGTGATGCCACCCGGCGCGAAGACGGTGACGGACACCCCGTGGGGCCGCATCTCCTGTCCCAGCGCCTGGCCATAGCTGAGGATGAAGGCCTTGGTGCCGCTGTAGGCCGCCTGGTACGGCACCGGGATGAAGGCCGACACGCTGGAGACGAACATCATCCCGCCCTCCGTCCGCCGCTCGACGAAGTGCTTCGCGAAGAGGGTGGACAGCCGCACCATGCTGGTGACGTTGGTGTCCAGCATGGCCTGGAACTCGCTCCAGTCCAGCTTCAGCGCCTCGCCCCAGTACGTCACGCCCGCGTTGAGCACGACACCGTGGATGTCCCGCTCGCGCGTGGCCTCGGTGAAGACGCGCTCCACGTCATCGGGGTTCGACAGGTCCGCCGTGATGAAGGCCGTCTGCACGCCATACTGCGAGCGCAGCTCCTCGCACAGCGTCTCCAGCCGCTCGCGCCGCCGCGCCACCACCAGCACGTTGCCGCCATGGTCCCTCGCGATGGAACGGGCGATCTCCTGCCCCAATCCGGAAGAAGCGCCGGTGACGAGGGTCCACCGCGCTCGAAGCTCCAGCGTTCGATTCATGGCGCGCACCCTACCGGTTTCCCGGCTCACGCCGCCAGCGGAGGTGGAGCGGCGGCACCAGCCTCCTCCCGGTTGCCGGGCGAGCCGGCCCTGGAGCCCTCCACCGGGATGCGCCCCAACCCCAGGACGGCCGCGGCGAGCACCGTGGCGCCGACCTGGTAGTAGTAGTTGCAGAACGCCTGGCGGCCCAGGAAGAAGAAGACCCCGAAGACGAGCACGCTGCCCAGCAGCACCGTCTCCGGACCGCGGCGCCGCGCGAGCGTCAGCGCCCACGTGGCCAGCGCACCGGCGAACCCGAGCCAACCCGGCGGGGACATGCCCCGGTGGAAGAACCACGCCGTCAGCGAGAGCGAGTCCGAACGGAAGGGGTTGGTGAGGTGGTGCACCACCAGGTCCTTCCACAACCCCTCGGGCGACCACGCGAGGAAGGGGAGGAAGGTGGCCGCGGCCGTCCCCACCGTGAGGGAGACCCCGCGCCAGCGCGGCCCGGGCAGCAGCAGGGCCAGTGGCAGGTACAGCACGAAGTGCTGCTTCGTCGCGCACAGCAGGCCGAGCGCCACCGCGGCGGCCGTCCTCCGGCCTTCGCCCAGGAAGTACACGAAGGCGCCGAGGAAGGGCAGCGCGAGCGGCTCGCCCCAGGCCTGCTCCAGCGTGAAGAGGCCTCGTGGGTGGAAGACGAGGCAGGCCACGAGCAGCTCGGGGAGCGGATCCCCCGGCTCCACCCGGCGCCGCGCCGCGCGCCACAAGAAGAAGGCTCCCACCAGGATGCACGCGAGCTGGGCATGCCGCGTCTCCCCCGTGAGGGCATACGCGGCCGTGGTGAGGAGCAGGTTGAGCGGCGGGTACGCGTAGGAGTCGATCATCCTCGCGAAGGTGTACGAATCGATGGCCTGGAGGCTCCCTCCGTACACGGGCTGCCCGCTCAGCAGGGCACGGGCGCCCTGTTGATGGATTTCCCAGACGTCGATGTGGGGCGTGGGAGACGCGGCGATGAGCTGGAGCCCGAGCGCGAGTGGGAGGACGAAGAACCCCACCGTCCGCGCCGAGCCCAGGAGGCGGGCGAAGCGTGAGGGCGCGCGCACGGGCATGGCGCAGCTGCCCACCAGCAGCACCGCGAGGCCGCCCAGGAGCGCGAAGGGCCGCGGGTCGGCCTTCGGGTCCATGTTGGTGCCCGGGGGGAGGAGGAGGTTGTAGACGGTGAAGAAGGCGGCCACGCCCCATGCCCAGGCGCGCGTCCTGTCTCGCACCACCCCGGCCTGGACGGGCCGTGACGCCCTCACCAGTGCGGCGAACCAGAGCAGCAGGATGCCGGCGACCACGAAGATGAAGCCGCCGTTGTAGTGCCCCCGGGTCCGTGCCAGCACGAAGCCCAGCAGCGCATGTCCGGCCAGCGCCAGCGGGGCGAGCCAGCCTTCCGGGTGGAGGGGCTCGGAGGAGGGGGACGGGGGCGAGGCCAGGGGAGGGGACGGGGTCATCGAAGGGGCGGCTCCTGCCACGACGGCCGCGCACCCTATCAGACGACCCTCACCCCGACCCTCTCCCAGGAGAAGAGGGAGGAGGTCTCCAGGCGGGGAGACGGGTCCCCGCCCGGGTGCTTCCCTCGATTACGGCGTGGCCGGATCCAGCGTGGAGAGGATCCAACCCGTGCGCTCGTGGCCCCACTTGTTCCACTGCGCGTTCTGGCCGTTCACGATGGCCGAGTCACTGAAGTCCGGCGCGCCCGAGCCCGAGCCCGTCCCGATCGTCGAGCCGTAGTAGGTCGGGTGCGTGTTGTCGGACTGGATGTAGTCGTAGCTGGCGCTCGAGCTGACGAAGTGCGTGTTGGCATCGCGCAGGGTGCCGGCGAACGTGCTGGTGATGCGGGTCACGTAGGCCGCCTCGGACTCGCCCGAGCGGTAGCGGATGGCATCACGGTCGATCTGCCCGTCACCGTTGGAGTCGTAGTCGGCCGCCATCATCTCCGCGAACGCGTCCGCGCACTTGAAGCCGTACTTCTCCGCCAGGTTGCAGGTGCGCCAGTTGCTCTTGGCCAGGTAGGGCAGGAACCTGGCGCGCTTGTTGATCTTCGCGCCCGTGCTGGGATCCGTGCAGCTGGTGAGCACGTTGTCCGCGTCGAAGCCCGGGTAGTAGATGTTCATGACGATCTTGGCCTTGGCCGCCGTCGCGTACGTGTTGATGGCCTGCATGGCCTTCTCCGTGTACGTGGTGCAGTTGGCCAGCGCCTTGTCCAGGCCGGAGTAGCTGCAGGTGCCCGTCTGGCTCGAGAAGGCAGAGCGCGCCTGCAGGTAGTCGTTGCCGCACATCTCGAACGTCACCACGCGGGTGTTGCTCGTCTGCATGTACGAGCGCTCGGCGACGATCTTGTTGTTGTAGATGTCGTCGGCCTTCGCGCCCGACTTGGTGCGGCGGACGACCTCGATGTTGGCATTGAAGTCCTTGGCCAGGTACTCGCCCTCGACCAGCGGCGCCGCGCGCTTCGCCACGCTGAAGAACGAGCCATTGTAGCCCGCGAAGATCGAATCGCCGTAGGCCACCACGCGGTACGTGCTGGTCGCGCCCGAGCGTTTGATGGTCCACGAGGTGTTCTGGTTGATGGTGCTCGCGAACGCATCGCCGCCCACCACGAGGGTAGCCGCCAGCGTCACGGCAAGGGATACACCTTGCCCGTTGGGACGAGAGAACATGGCTGTCTCCAGATTGTCGGGATTGAATGTGAGAGGGGGAGTCGGCTGATTCGCCGACTTCGCCGATATAACAGAAAGCCCGTTCAATAAGAAATCTTTAAAGTGACACAACTGGCTTGAAGGCTTTCCTGACGCATCCCGTCATGAAGACTTTCGTACTCCCCGCGCAGAAGGCCGCGGGGGGAGGACGGGCGGTGTCTGGTCTGCATGCGCCGAGTGTCATCCAGTCGGCAATCGCGCCCATCCGGAGTCCCATGGTGGGTTGCGACGCTTTGCGTTACATGAAGACGGGCACCGTCCACGCGATGTCGTCCGGGTGGGGGGTTGGGGGGCCTCGCTCGGCCGGAACATGCACCGATTCCTTTCCACCGCTACCGCGATGGTCTTCCTTCCCGCGTTGATCGCGCTGGGGGCGCTCCTGGGGGTCTTCCAGGTGATACGGGTGGAGCGGGATTCGGTGCGGCGCTACGCCGCCGCCGCCGAGCGCTCCATGGCCACCGAGCGCCAGCGCGCGGATGGCGAGCGCCTGGGCCGGCTCGTCCGCGGCTACCTCCTCTCTCCGGATGCGCGAACGCTGAGGGAGCTCGAGCTCTCGCGTGAGCGATTGGAGAGCGCCCTGGGGCGGATGTTCGCGGGGAGCCAGGCTTCGCAGGAGAGGGAGTTGTTGTCGGAGAGCGCACGTGTCCAGGCTCGCCTGTTCTCCATCGCATGGGAGTTGCTGGAGCAGCGCCAGCGAGGCGTGCCTCTCGAGCGGCTCCTGGTGCGTGTTGCCCGGGAGCTCCAGCCCGCGCGGGAGGAGTTGAGCGAGAAGCTCTCGCTGCTGGTTCGCCACCAGCGCGACGAGATGGATGAGGCCCGGAACGAGGCCCGCCGTGTGGTGTCCCGCTCGGTACGCATGTACCTGCTCGGGATCGCGGTGGCCATGGCCGTCCTGGTGGCGCAGTCGGTGCTCGTGGTGCGCGAGCTCCGCCGCAGACATGCGGCGCAGGAGGAGGCGGAGCGGAACGCGGCCGAGCGCGCGGCCTCGGAGGCCCGGTTCGCGGGCATCGTCTCCATCGCCGCGGATGCCATCATCTCCGTCGACGAGCCGGGGGCCATCACCCTCTTCAACACCGGGGCGGAGGTCATCTTCGGCTACAGCGCGCCGGAGGTGCTCGGGCAGCCGCTGGAGGTGCTCCTTCCGGAGCGCTTTCGAGCCAGCCACCGCGGGTTCATGCGTTCCTTCGCCCAGGGCCCGGGGGCGGCCCGGCGGATGGGCGAGCGCCAGCTCATCTTTGGCCTGCGGAAGACGGGCGAGGAGTTCCCCGCCGAGGCGGCCATTTCCAGGCTCGAGGTGGACGGGAAGCGCATCCTGACCGTCATCCTGCGGGACGTCTCCGCCCAGAAGCGCGTGGAGGAGGAACAGCGCTTCCTGGCGAGGGCCGGAGAAATCCTCTCCTCCTCACTCGACCCGGAGCGGACGCCCTCCAGCATCGCCCAGCTCGCGGTGCGGTCGCTCGCGGACTGGTGCATCGTCTATTTGTGGGAGGGTGGACAGGTGCGCCGTGCGGAAGTGGCCCACCGGGTGCCAGGGAAGCAGGAGCTGGCGGCCGCGCTCCGGGACGTTCCCCTCGGTGAGCACCTTCCCTTCTTCCTGCGCGAGATGTGGATGCGCCGCGAGCCCGTGCTCCTTCCTCGTTTCACGCCGGAGCTTCTCGCGTCTTCGGCGCGCGACGCCGCGCACCTCGAGCTGCTCCAACGGTTGGCGCCGCGCTCGCTCCTGGGGGTTCCCCTCGTGGCGAACGAGCGGTTCTTCGGAGCGCTCGTGTTCATCTCCTCCGAGTCCGGGCGCATCTACACCGAGGGCGACCTGGAGTTCGCGCGGGGGTTGGGGCGGCTCGCCAGCCTGGCGGTCGAGAACGCGCGGTTGTACCAGGCCGCCCGTGGTGCCACCCGGGCCCGCGACGATGTGCTGGGCATCGTCGCCCACGACTTGCGCAGCCCCTTGAATTCAATCGTCCTCGGCATCCAGGCGCTGCGGCGGCGGGGGCGGGGCCCCCTGGAGGCACCCGGCGTGGAGGCGCTGGACTCGCTCCTCTCCTCCGCCCAGCGCATGGGCCGGTTGATTGAAGACCTGTTGGACGTGGCCCGGCTGGACGCCGGTCAGTTGTCCATCAGCCCGAGCCCGCAGTCCACCGAGGGGCTCCTACGGGAGGCTGTCGATGTCGCTCGTCCACAGGCGGGGCGGGTCCACCTGCTGCTCGATGAGCCCGGAGCACTGCCGCCCGTCCTCGCCGATCGGGACCGGCTCCTGCAGGTGTTCTCCAACCTGTTGGGCAATGCGCTGAAGTTCACCCCACCGGGAGGCGAGGTGAGGGCGGGCGCCTGGTTGGAGGGGGAGGCCGTCTGCTTCTACGTGCGGGACACCGGGCCGGGAATCGCCCCGGAGGCGCTCGAGCACATCTTCGATCGCTTCTGGCAGGCCGACCGGCGGGACCGTCGCGGAGCGGGGCTCGGGCTGTCCATCGCCCAGGGGCTCGTCGAGGCACATGGCGGAAGGCTCCGGGTGGAGAGCGAGCCCGGTCGCGGCAGCACCTTCTTCTTCACCGTGCCTGTCGCATCCTCCTCGTCCATCGGGCGGGACTCCGGCGCGCCTCCTCCTGCGTGAGGGCGCTCCTCCCTGGAGACGTCATGGACCACGCGGCCCTTGGCTTAGCGCACGAGGCGCAGCGTGCGGTAGCCCGGCACCTCGGCCGCGCGTGCCCGCACCTCGAACCAGTTGTCGCGGTAGGGATGGCGCCCGCGCGAGAGCTCCCAGAGCGAGGCGAGGCCATAGAGGGGCGGGAACAGTGGCCCGAGCACGAGCGTCTGCATGACGTGGGCGCGCTCATGGCGGACCAGGCGGATCTGCCTCGGGCCGTCATCCCGGGAGTAGGTCACCACCGCGCCAATGGCGAAGGCGGCGATGTTGAAGCGGCGCACATACCAGGCGAGTGGTCCTTCGGGCAGGACGACGAAGTGGAGGATGCCTTCCTCGTCCACGGACTCCAGGCGAGCGAAGAGCATGGCGAGCATCAACCCCAGCACCGTCACCGGGAGCGCCCAGACATAACCAGACAGCCAGAGCACCTTCCTCATGGTGTTCATGATGCCATCTCGCCGCGGGAATCCATCGGTGCGCCTCCACCCACACGGGTGCAGCTGGCGGCTTCCTGACAGCTGGCGCCGAAGACGTGTCCGATGGGATGCGGACCGTGAGAAGACGGCGCGCCATGGCCGTCGACGAAGCCACCTCCTCCCCGCAACCGACCCTGGTCCGGACCCTGGGCCTGGGCTCCCTGACGGTCTATGGCGTGGGGGACATGCTCGGGGCGGGTGTCTACGGGCTGATGGGCAGGGCCGCGGGCCTCATGGGCAATGCCGTCTGGCTGGCCTTCGTCATGGCCATGCTCGTCGCCCTGCTGACGGGCCTGAGCTACGCGAACATCGGCTCGCGCTACCCACGCGCGGCGGGTGCGCCCTATGTCGTCCACCGCGCTTTCCGAGCCCCCTTCATCTCGTTCCTCATTGGCCTGGGCGTGGCGGCCTCCGGGCTGACGTCCATGGCCACCGGCTCGCGTGTCATCGCCGGCTATGTGCAGTCCCTGGGGGTGGGGTTGCCGACCGGGGTGCTGGCCGTCGGGTTCCTGATGTTGCTGTCGCTCGTCGTCTTCCGGGGCATGCGTGAGAGCACGTGGATGAACATGCTGTGCACGGGCGTCGAGCTCTCCGGGTTGTTGATCGTCATCGGCGTGGGTGTGGGCTCGTGGGGCTCCGTCGACTACTTCGAGGTTCCTCCGCCGGAGGCGGGCGGCATGGAGGCGGGCCTCACCCTGGGCCTGTTGCTCCAGGGCGCGGTGCTGACGTTCTTCTCGTTCATCGGCTTCGAGGACATCCTCAACGTCGCCGAGGAGGTGAAGCGGCCGCGCGTCGTCCTTCCGTTGGGGTTGATGCTGGCCCTGCTGATCGCCACGCTCCTCTACGTGCTGGTGGCGATCTCCGCCGTGTCGGTGCTGTCCTACCGCGAGCTGGGGCAGTCGAAGGCCGCGCTGGTGGACGTGGTGCGCAAGGCCGCTCCCGCTTTTCCTCCCATCCTCTTCACGGCCATCAGCATCTTCGCGGTCGCCAACACGGCCCTGCTCAACTACGTCATGGGCTCCCGGTTGCTGTACGGCATGTCCCGTCAGGGGTTGCTCCCGGTGTTCCTGGGCCGGATCCACTCCGGCCGTCGTACGCCGCACGTCGCCATCCTCGTCCTGCTGGGCGTCGTGCTGACCCTGGTACTGTTGGGGGACATCCGCCAGCTCGCCGACGCCACGTCACTGTTGCTCCTGATGGCCTTCGTGGTGGTGAACGGGGCGCTGGTCGTCCTGAAGTTCCGCCCGAACGAGCCCCGGGGTTCCTTCGAGGTTCCGGTGGTCGTCCCCATGGCGGGGGTGCTGGTCTGTCTGGTGATGATCATCGGCCGCGTGTTCGGGCCCGGGGCGGATGCACGCGCGCCCCTCATCGCGGGCGGCATCATCACGGGCATCGGTCTGCTGTATGTCCTCCGGCGGCCGAGGCACGTGGTGGTGGAAGAGGGGCCGGAGCACCCCTAGGTGGCCCGGACGCCCGGTCTCCTGGCCGGGGACCGGCGGACACGCGGGGGGCACGTTATAGATTCTCCCCGAATGACCGCACTCCTGGAACGACCGTCCGTTTTCGACGCGACCGAGGGCGTGGAGGCCCTGGCCTCGCTGCTTCGGGGCCGCCGCATCGTGGTGCTCACGGGCGCCGGGTGCAGCACCGAGTCGGGCATCCCGGACTACCGCGGGCCCGGTACGCTCGCTCGCGCTCGCAATCCCATCCAGCATCGCGAGTTCCTCACCCGTCCCGAGGTCCGGGCGCGCTACTGGGCCCGGAGCCTGCTCGGTTGGCCGCGGTTCTCGTCGGCCCGTCCCAACGCGGCGCATCAATCGCTGGCGGCCCTGGAGCGCGACGGCCACGTGCTCGGCCTCATCACCCAGAACGTGGACCGTCTGCACCACGCCGCCGGCAGCCAGCGGGTCATCGAGCTGCATGGGGCGCTCGCCCGGGTGCGGTGTCTGGATTGTGAGGCCATCGAGCTCCGGACGGAGTTGCAGGAGCGGCTGCTGGCGCTCAACCCCGGCTTCACGGAGCACACCGCCGAGCCGCGGCCGGATGGAGATGCCGAGCTGCCGGTGGAGACCGTGCTGGCGTTCCGGGTGGCCGGCTGTACCCGCTGCGGTGGGACGCTGAAGCCAGACGTGGTGTTCTTCGGCGACAACGTTCCCCCGCCCACCGTGGAGGCCGCGTTCGCGCTGCTCGAGGAGGGGGATGCGCTGCTGGTGGTGGGCTCGTCCCTGGCCGTCTACTCGGGCTTCCGCTTCCTCCAGCGCGCCGCCGATCGTCACATGCCCATCGGTCTGCTCAACATCGGCGAGTGCCGTGGCGGTGAGTTGGTGGATGTGCGCGTGGAGGCGCGTGCCGGCGAGATATTGCCCCGGCTCGTGGAGGCGCTCACCACCGGCTGAGCGCGAGTCCTGTTGTCTGGTACGGCGCTCCGGTCCAATCTCCCGGCGTCTCACGCAACCGAGAGGACCCGATGCCCGCAGTCATCCGCCCCGCGACCCCGGAGGACCTTCCGGCGTTGGCCGCCGCGCTGGCGCCACTCCCGCTCTTCAAGGCCTACGGCCTGGATGCCACCGCCCTGGCGGCCCGCTTCCGTGGCGCGCTCGAGCGGGGCGAGGGGTTGCTCATGGCCTCCGACGAGAGTGGTCCGGTGGGCGTGTGTTGGTTCCTCACCCGGGGCACCTTCGGTACCGGCGCCTACCTGCGCACGCTCGCGATCCGTGAGGATCGCCATGGCTCGGGCCTCGGCGCGCAACTGCTCGCGGCCTACGAGGCCGGTTGTGGAGAGCCCTCCGGGGGCTACTTCCTGCTCACCTCCGACTTCAACGAGGGGGCACAGCGCTTCTACCAACGCCACGGGTACCGTCAGGTCGGCGCGCTCCCGGACTTCGCCGTCCCGGGAGTCTCCGAGCTCGTCTTCTGGAAGCCCCGCGTCAGGGGATGAAGTTCGCCACCACGGGACGCTCGGGCTCCTCGGACGGCATGCACGTGGGCCAGGTGTCGTCCTCGAGCAGCGTGCCCACGGTGACGAGCTCGAAGCCGCGCTTGCGCAGACCCTTGATGACGTCCGGCAGGGCCTGGGCGGTGGGGAAGCGCTTGTGATTCATGTGCATCACCACGATGCCGCCGGGGCTCGCCTGGCGCAGCACCCAGTCCACCAGCCGTTTCGGGGTGATGCTCCTATCCGGATCTCCCGAGGGCAGATCGTAGTTGATGGTGGTGAGTGCCGCCTGGGACGCGATCCACGCGACCCGCAGGTCCACCTCGCCGAACGGCGGGCGGAAGTACTTGGGGATGCGTCCGCTCAAGTCATAGACGACCCGCTGCGTGCGCTGCAGCTCCTCCAGGACCTTCCGGTCATCCTTCACCCTGGGCATGTGGGGATGGGAGAAGGTGTGGTTGCCGAACTCGAAGCCCGGGTACTGCGCGAGCTCCTGGACGCGGCCCGGATTGGCCAGGGCCCAACCGCCGCCGATGAAGAGGGTGGCGGGCGTCCCCGTCTCCACCAGGGTGCGGATGACGCGCTCGTCGTACTCGTTCTTGTGCGTGGAGCAGGCGTCGAAGGTGAGGGCGATTCGCATCCGGTTCCGGCTGCCGTTCGTCACGATGGGCGCCGTCACGCTGGCCGTGGGCTCCTGCACGACGGGCGCCTGTTGCTCCCGCGGGAGGGGGGCCTCGGGTTCCGTGGAGGGAACCCATGCGCAGGCGCTCGTCACGAGCGCCGCCAGCGCCAGGAAGGAATGCACGGGAGACCGACGAGCCATGATTGTGCGACGCGCTCCTGTCGTCCGCCTGGAAGCGGGGGGAACGACCCAGGTATAGCGCGAATGGCTCTTCGCCTGTTGGGTATGCAACGAACAGTGCGCCCCTGTGACGGGCCGTGCGGCAGCCGTGGCGGAGGTTTACGCGGTCCTCGAATTCGGCCGCTTCCACCGCATGAGGAAGGGGGCTTGACGTGCGGTGGAAGGGGAGGGGGCGCCCGCGTCAGGGGTTGGCGAAGAGCGTCAGGCTGAGCGACAGGTCCTGGTGCACGTTGCCCAGACCGGGGATGTGGCCCTGCTCACCGAAGGTGCACAGGCCCAGCAGGGGCACACCCGGCAGCAGCCGCGCGAACGTTCGCAGGCCCTCGTCGATGCGAGGCCCCAGCGCACCCGCGCACCCGGCGCAGAAGATGAGCGACGCGCCCTTCACGTCCCGCGTCGTCATGCCTCCGTGCGCCAGCGCCGTGTCGATGAGATGGGCCACCTCGTTCACCAGACCCTCGGCGGTGCCGGTCATCAGGCACACCTCGTCGTGGGGCTCGATGCGGGCGAAGACATCCACCGCCCCCCGGTCCGCGTGGATGTGGGCGGGGTGCACCGTCACGTAATGGTCCCGGTTGCCCATGTCGCGGCGCACGGCGAGGGGCCGCAGCGCCGTCTGCGCCAGGATGTTGCCTCCCGAGCGCAGCTGGTCATCGATGGCTCCCTCCATCCAACGCCCCAGCACCTGCGCGGCCGGCTGGCCATCCAACGAGAGCAGGCTTCGGCCCTCGGCGCCCGTGGCCCGGGCCCGCACTCCCGTGGGGCTGTAGGGGGTGGACAGCGCCGTTCCCAGCCGCACCTCTCCGAAGAGGCCCAGCAGCGACACGCCCATCGGCACCGGGCCCTCGTGGGTGAAGACGCTCCACTGCCCGGCGATGGCATGGTCCGCGGCGCTGCCACCCTGGCACGGCACGTCCGGACACACGCTCGCGATGCCCGCCAGCATCTCCTCCTCGTCGCCGGGCGAGGCGTTGAAGAGGATCATCCGCGGCATCTTCCCGCCCGCCTTGCGCACCAGCTCCCGCGCCGCCTTCTCTCCGGCCTGGCGTCCGTCGGTTTCCCTGGAGGAGGCCACGAAGGCCGTTCCGGGCGCACCGCCCACGAGCAGCACCGCCACGGCGCCGTGGCCCTCGTTGCGCACGCCGACCGGGGTGAGCACGCCCAGGGACGTGGTCACCCCGTGCAGGGACACCCCGGACAGTTCTTCCTGGAAGGCGGCGTGGACGCGCGCGGCCTCGTAGTCCACCGTCGCGGTGATGTAGGCGGCCTGGGCGGGCACGCCTCCGAGCTGTGCCCGGGCCTGCTCCACCGCGGTGTGGACGGCCTTCTCCACGTCCGTGTCATCTCCGACTCCGACTCCGATCGCGACCGTCATCTTCATGGCTCCGAGAGAATCCCCTGGAGTTCCATCAACTCCTGGGCCGTCAGCAGTTGGGGCAACGCCCGCTCCAGTCGCCTCAGTGCGTCTGGTGGATCCGGATCATTCGGGCCGAAGCCGCGGACATTCACACCGGTCATCATGATGAGGCGCGCGACACCGAAACCGAGCTTGCGTTTTTCGACGAAGGAGGTGATGCGACTGATCCTGTTGGCCATGAGAACCTCTCGTCAGCGTCCACCGGGAGCGCACCGCGTGGACGTTCACCGTGAGCGGAGGGCGATGTCCGTGAGCTCCTCGTCCGTGAGGGGGAGGGGATTGGCTTTCATGCTGCTGGCCGCCTTCGCCCGGGCCACGAGCCGCGGAACATCGGCCTCCGTCAATCCATAGCGCCCGAGGCCCGGCACGCCCAGGGCCTGGCACAGCTCCCGGACCCAGGTGATGCCGTCCTCGGCCCGAGCGTCCGCGCGCCCGGTGAGCAGCACCGCCACCTCCTGGAAGCGAGGCAGTGACGGGTGCGACGGTGCGCGGGCCCTCAGCGCGCGCAGGTTCACCTCCAGCGTGGCGGGGAGCAGCGCCGCGCAGACCGCGCCGTGCGGCGCATCGAACATGCCTCCCACCGGGGCCGCGAAGCCGTGCACCGCGCCCAACCCCGCGTTGGCCAGACACAGGCCGCCGAAGAGGCTCGCGAGCGCCAGGTCCTCCCTTGCCGCCGCGTCGGGTCCTTCCAACACCGCGCGGCGCAGCGAGCGTGCCGAGCGGACAATGCCCTCGCGGGCCAGCGCGTCGGTGAGCGGGTTGGCCCGGGCCGACAGGAAGGGCTCGATGAGTTGGGAGAGCGCGTCCAGTCCGCTGGAGGTGAGGACACCGCGGGGCGCGCCCGCCAGCAGGTCCGGGTCCACGATGGCGAGCCGGGGCAGCATGAGGGGACTGCGCAGGCTCGCCTTCACCTGGGCGTCCTTCACTCCCAGCACCGCGTTGCGCGTCACCTCTGAGCCGGTCCCCGCGGTGGTGGGAATGGCCACCAGGGGCAGCGAGGGTTTCGTCAGGGCCTGTCCCTTGCCCACCACTTCCAGGTAGTCGAGCGGCTCGCCTCCATTGGTGGCCAGCGCGGCGAGGGCCTTGCCCGCGTCCAGCGCGCTGCCTCCTCCGAAGGCCACCACCGCGTCACATCCCTCGGCGCGCGCGGTGGCGGTCCCCTCGCGCACGAGCTCCACGGTGGGCTCTCCGTCCACCGCGAAGTTCACGGAGGAGAGACCGAGCCGGCCGAGCCCCTCGCGCAGCACGTCGGCGCGGGAGGGATCTCTGCCCGTGACGAGCAGCACCTTGTTGCCACCCAGGGCCCTCATCGCCTCGGGGGCCTCGGCCAGCCGGCCGGCCCCGAAGAGGATGCGTGTGGCGGTGGCGAACTCGAAGCCCATCATTCCCATCTCACCAACCCGCGTCCTCGGGGAAGCAGTTGACGTACTTCCGGGACGTGCGTGGCTCGGCCATCATCTCCGTCACGGTGTCCCGCCACTTCAGGTAGTGGGCCGTCTCCTTGTGGGCGGCGGGTGCTTGGGGATTCTTGTAGGCCTCCACGAGGACGAACCGCGTCGGGTCCTCGGTGTCCTGGATGACGTCGAAGCGGGCGATGCCCGGCTCCTTCACGCTCTCCCTCGCATTGGCCAGGGTGGCGTCGCGGAAGGCATCGACCCACTCGGGCTTGACGTGGACGTGGACATGAACGACCAGCAGGCTGTTGGGCATGGGTCCAGGATACTAGAGCGTCCTGATTACGAGCGCGTTTCTCCCAGCAACGTGTCGAGTCGGATGCGTTCGCCCCGCCGGGCCCCTCGCGCGTCCGCGTAGGCCGCGTCCAGGGCACCCAGCACCGTGGACAGGGTCGTCTGATCGAGCACGCAGTCGGGGGACACGTCTGGCAGCCCGGCTCCGCCCTCGAAGTTCTTCTCACATGCTGAGACGGAGGCCGCGCCATCCGGCTCCCGCTGACGGATGGGCACTCCGTGCGAGCGGCAGACGAGGGGGCGCCAGGCGTAGAGGGCACAGCGCCCATCCGCTTCGAGTGCCGGGCAGCTCCCCGGAGCGCCCTGCTTCGCCCGGTGCGCCAGGCGTGCGCGCTCCTCTTCCGGCAGCCGGGAGAGCCCCTCGCGGATGACACTGGCCTCGAGCGCGGTGACGGACAGCCGGACGTGACAGCAGGCCGTGCAACCCGCCTTGCATTGCATGGCGCCGCCGTGGCGGGACTGCACGCGGGTGAAGAAGGTGTCCACCTTGGCGACCAGCTCCTGGTAGCGCTCGCGCACGGCCCGGGCCTTGTCCTCATCCTGCTCGGTCATGGTGTCTCAACGTCGCACATGGGGGCACCTCGTCCAAGGAACCTCGTCATCCGCGGGCATCTCTTCGTGCGGAGGCTCATCTGGGGGGCAGGCTGGCGTTCGCCCGGCGTCCGGATGAACGCTCTGTTATGCACTGCCGCCCATGGGGAGACTCTTCTTCATCGTCCTCGTCAACATTGGCTCGTACCTCGTTCTTCGCCGGTTGTGGCCTGGCCTTCGCGAGGGATGGCGCCGGTGGACGTTCCTCGGGTTGTCGGTGCTCTCGGTGCTGGCCTTCGCCCTTCCGCTGGCGCTCGGTTTCGGAGAGCACGGCGTGTTGCCGGTGGTGGGCCTGCCCCTGAAGCTCTTCAGCTCGGGGTGGATCGTCGCGGTGGGGCTGGTGATGCTCCTGGGGTGGCCCCTGGCACTCTTCCTCGGTCGCGGTGCCCGCACCCGCGAGAGCCTGGTTCCCACGTTACAGGTGGGTGACGAGGGCCCGTCCCTGGTCGCGACGGCTCCGCCGGTCCAGGTCGACATGGAGCGGCGCAATCTGCTCACGGGAGTGGGTCGTGCGTTGCCGTTGCTGGCGGCGGGGACGAGCTCGGTGGGCATGGTGGCCGGCTCCTCGGGCTTCGAGGTGCGGGAGCTCGAGGTGCGGCTGCGTGGCCTGCCCCGGGCGCTGGATGGCTTCCGGATCGGGCAGATCACCGACATCCACGTCGGGACGTTCATCGACGCCGAGTACGTGCGCGCCACCGTGGAGGTGATGAACAAGGCCCAGGTGGACCTGCAGGTGATGACGGGAGACCTGATCGACGATCTGGCGCAGCTCGATGGGACGATGGCCGCGCTGGAGGCCTGCCGCGCGCCGCACGGGATGCTCGCCATTCTTGGAAACCACGAGCACTGGCGCGGCCTGCGCGCCATCCGTGAGGCGTACGCGGCGAGCGCGCGCCGCGGGAGTCCGGTCCGTCTGCTCGTGGACGAGTCGCATGTACTCGAACACGCGGGGCAGCGGGTGCGCGTGGTGGGCGTGGACTACCCCATGGGGCGCACGCGGGGCATGCGCGTGAAGGCGGAGCGCATGCGTCAATCGGCGGAAGTGGCCTTCCGGGGCGCGTCCGCGGATGAGGTGGTGATCTGCCTGTCACACCACCCGGACTTCTTCCCGTTCGCGTTGGAGCGGGGCGCTCGTCTCACGCTCGCCGGCCACACGCATGGAGGACAGGTGGCGATCCTCGGCATGCCGCTGTTCCGGTTCGCCTTCGACTACATGCTGGGCCGCTACCGGCGCGGGGACGGGCAGCTGTACGTGTCGGGCGGTACGGGCCACTGGCTGCCCTTCCGGATCGGCGTGCCGCCCGAGGTGTCCATCCTGACGCTCCGCGCGGACACCTGAGCTCACGGGATGGCGCGCAGCCGCGTCTCCTCCTCGGAGGAGGTCCGCGCGCCGTGGTGGCCGGCGAAGGTGAGTGGGGTGGAGAGTGCGTGCTGGTACTCCACCTGGGTGATGTCTCCTCCCGAGTACAGCACCGTCAGCAGCTCATCCACGTTCTTCTTCCAGGTGTCGGAGAGCGCCCCCCGGCTGCAGTACACGTGGTAGCGCACCGGGTTGGGGATGATGGTGGCCAGGAAGGCGGACTCGAGGATGCTCAGCTCGCGCGCATCCTTGCCGAAGTAGTGCCGTGCCGCCTCGCCGATGCCATGGAGGTTGGGGCCCCACTCGATGATGTTGAAGTACACCTCGAGCAGCCGCTCCTTCGGCACCGAGGCCTCCAATCCCAGCGTGAGGAAGGCCTCCTTCACCTTGCGCGCGTAGGTCTTCTCCCGGGACAGGAAGAGGTTCTTGGCGAGCTGCTGGGTGATGGTGGAGCCGCCGCGCACCTTGTCGTCCGCGGGTGCGAACAGGATGTTGCGGAGCGAGTTGAAGTCGAAGCCCCGATGAATCCAGAAGGCGGCGTCCTCACTGCGGAGCACCGCGCGCACCAGGGGATGAGGGAGCTCGGACACCGGCACGTAGGCGTCGTTGCTCGGGCCGATGTGCAGCTCCCGCCCCCGGCCCTCGGGCGTCAGGGGCCGGTAGTCGAAGGGCGCCCGGAGCCAGGCCAGCGGCCCGGCCCTGGCCGACTGCTTCAGCTCCGACAGATCGAGCTTCGCCTTCACCTCCCATTTCCGGCGGTGGCGTATCGGACCGGAGAGCGAGAAGGCGCCCTGGAAGTGACCTTCCAGCCGGGCCAGCTCGGTGCCGGGCACCAGGGCCGCGGGCAGCGCCGCCATGGCCTGCTCGAAGGAGAGGGGTTGCAGCTCCGCCTGGAGCGAGAAGCGCGGCTCCTTGCTCCAGGTGACCTCGCCATGCACCTCGACGCGTGCCTCGCGGCGCTCTCCCACCGTCAACTGCAGGGACTCGAGCTCCACGCGCCGGCGCCTCATGTCCCAACGCGCGCGGCCCTCGGCCGAGAAGGCGAACGGACCCACCGGCTCGGGGGCGAACTGGGCGCTGTTCACGGAGAGGCCCGTCATGGCCAGGGAGAAGGTGGCCCCCGAGGCGTCCACCCGCGCCTTTCCCTCGAGCGTGCCCCCTTCCAGGCGCAACGGAGGCTCCGCGAGTGACAGCAGGGAGGCCGCCTGGATACCCTTCCCCTCGAGAGTCCCCGAGAAGCCCGACTCCGCGCGCTGGACGGACAGGGCCGCGCTCCCGCCACCTGGAAGCCCGGCCGTCGCCTCGAGCCGGGGCTCCTCCGCCGTCCCCTCCAGCCGCACCCGGGCCGAGAGCGGACCCCATTCCACACGGCCTTGTCGCTCGAAGGCCAGGTGCACGTCCTTCAGGACCAGCTCGGGCAGCTCGCGGGTGGAGCCCTCGTTCGGGGAAGGTGACGGAGCCGAGGGCCGCTTCTCGCGCGCCTCGCGCACCCGCTCGACGAGGGCCCGCACCTCCTCTCCCCGGGGCCCGGCCTCGACCTGGACGCTCGAGAGCACCACCCGGCTCGCCTCGACACGTCCCGAGAGCAGCGCCATCCGACGGAGGTGGACGGTGACGCGCGAGATGCGCACCACGGGAGGGCCCTCGGGCCGGGTGCCCGGAAGCTCCACGGGCCCCAGCGACACCGTCCCGGTCCACCCCACGTGGAAGTCATCGCCGATGTGCACCGGGCCCAGCCGCGACTCCAGGGCGGGCTTCACGCGGGCGAGAACCCGTGCGTGCATCGCCTCTCCCTGGAGCCAGGTACGTCCGGCGACCCCACTGACGGCGAGCAGGAGGGCGAACGACAGGAGGATGAAGAGCCCTCTCTTGGAGGGACGGCGTGGGGGGGACATGGGGCGCTCGCCTCCCTATCGACAGGGGAGGCGAGGTTCAAGCGGGGCCGTGGGCCCGGGTTACCGTTTCGCGCAGTACCCGAAGCTGGTGCTGCTGCCGGGTGACAGCTCGTCGTTCCAGTCCAGGCCCGTGAAGGTGCTCTGGTTTCCGGAGTGGCTGGCGATGGCGCTCCAGGCGTGGGTGAAGGTGCCCTCGATGGTGAGGGTCACACGCCAGACGAGCGGGGCCGTCCCGGCGTTGGTCACCTTGACGTTGTGGCAGTAGCCGCTTCCCCAGTCGTCCTGGACGGACACGGAGATCTGCGCGTTGCCGGAGGCCGGGGGCGTGGGGGTTCCCGTTCCACCGCCGGTGCCACCCCCCGTCCCGCCACCGGTGCCACCCCCCGTCCCGCCTCCGGTGCCATCACCCGTTCCCGGAGTCGGATCGACCACGCCACTCTCGTCGCCCAGGCGCATGGTGAAGCGGGGCAGCTGGGTCAGCGAGATGATCAGCTCCGGGATGCTCAGCCCCTGCTGACGGAAGCGCTCCGTCAACTGGCCGCTCACGCACGACTCGTCATCCCCGGAGACGCCGTAGCCGAAGCGCAGCCACTGCATCGAGAAGCAGGCGTGCACGTCCGGGCTCTGCGCCAGCTTCTGCTGGAGCCCGTCCACTCCCGTGAAGGCGCCGTTGGTGGAGGGCGAGGACAGCACCTCGCCGCTCGCGTCCACCGGCTGCCCGTTCACCTCGGGCAGGAAGCGGCCGACACTGTCGAACTGCTCGAAGCCGAAGCCGATGGGATCCATCATCTGGTGGCAGGACGAGCAGGCCGGGTTGTTCGAGTGCTCCTGGAAGCGCCCCCGGTTGGGCAGTTGCTCATCCACGGGGGACAGCTGCACGTTGAGGCCCGGGGGCGGCGGCGGGAGGGGCTGGCACAGCAGCCGCTCGCGGACGAGCTTGCCGCGGCGCACGGGCGAGGAGGTCTGCGGCGTGGCCTGGGCCGCCAGGACGCTACCCTGTGTGAGGATTCCGCCGCGTCCCGTGCCCTTCAGCTCCCACATCCGCATGCCATTGCCGAGCTTCGTCGTGGAGCTCACCGGCCCCGACTCCAGGCGGTAGAACGCCGCCAGCCCGTCCGAGGCGATCGTGTAGTCGGCGGAGAAGAGCTCCGGCAGCTGGCCGCTGCTGTTGCGGACGACGTAGTCGAAGAACTCCGTCGTCTCGGCCTTCATCGCCGAGCGGATGGTGGGGCTGAAGTCCTCGAAGTAGGTGCTGTCCTTCTGCGCCTGGGCGAGCTTCTCCATGTCCAGCCACTGGCTCACGAAGTGATCCAACATGGGGCGGCTCCGGGGGGACGCCAGCATGCGGCGCGCCTCGGTGGCGATCTGCTCGGGCGTGTGCAGGGTTCCCTCGCGCGCCTTGGCGAAGAGCGCCTCATCCGGCATCGAGCCCCAGAAGAGGTAGGACAGCTCCGAGGCCACCTCGTAGTCCGTGAGCGCGTAGCGCCCGTCTCCCAGGTGCTGACCCAGCTCCGTGCGGTAGAGGAAGTTCGGGGACTGGAGCATGGCGGCGATGATGGCCTTGATGCCCTCGGTGTACCCGTCCGTCGGGGCCACGCTCGCGTAGAGCGACTCATAGCGGGTCCGCTCCGCGTCCGTCAGCGGGCGGCGGAAGGCGCGCAGGCCGAAGCTCTGGATGAACTGCTTCGCGCACGCCTCCCCCGCCGAGCAGGAGACGTGCTTGGACAGGTTCGTCACGGCCGCTTCGGCGGCCTGCTCGGCGGCGGTGAGGAGCTTGTCGGTGAGCAACTGGCCCACGGCGCGTGCGTCCGCGTTGTTGTCGAAGCCGTTCACCACCTCCTCCGAGGGCAGTGACTGCCCCCAGGTGGAGTCCTGGTAGAGGAGGTCGCGCAGGGTGTTGTCGTACTCGAAGCGCGTCAGCATGCGGATCCGCCGCCGGGCGCTGGGGTCGACCTTGTCCGGCTCGCAGGCCACCTGGGTGAAGCCCTCACAGGCTCCCGCGACGCCGTTGATGCGGTCCGCGAAGCGCTGGAAGTCCTCGTAGCGCGTGCCGCCCTGGGCGACGATCGTGCCACCCCCGTGTCCCTGGGGGTGCAGGCCCGCGGGCTTGAGCACGAGCAGGGACTCGTCGTCGAGCAGCTCGCGCGCGAGTCCCCGCACCGTCATGAAGTTGGACTCCACCGCGCCCGGCTCTCCCGGAGGCAGCAGCACCAGGCGTGTCCCGGCCGCGAGCCCATCGGCCTTGTGGCAGGCGATGCACTGCGTGGACATCACCGGCTCCCACAGCCGGGCGCGGAAGAACTCCAGGTCATCGGGGCAGCCGCCCGTGTCGGATTTGCAGGCGGAGAGAAGGGTCGCGGAGAAAAAGAGGGCGCCAAGGGCAGCGAGGTGCCGGGTGGTGAGCACGGGTCTGCCTCCTAATCGCGAAGGGGGACTGTCAGGGGATGAAGGGGGTCAGACGAGCTCGCTGAGCGGACCGCTGGCCTTGGTGGAATCGCCAAAGGTGTCGATGGAGACGCCCATGGCGTGGCAGACAGAGGTGAGCAGCTTCTGGTGCGGAACGCCGTTGAAGCGGAGGTAGCGTCCGAAGCGCAGGTAGCTGTTCGCGCCCCCGGCGAGCACGAAGGGAACGGAGCGGCAGGTGTGCAGGCGGCTGTCGCCAAGCTCCTTGGCCCAGACCACCAGGGTGGAGTCGAGCATCGTGCCGCTCCCTTCCAGGTCGGGGCGGGCCGCGAGGGAGTCGAGCAGGTAGGCGAACTGCTCGGCGAACCATCGCTCGCACTTGATGAACTCCCCGAGCCCGAAGGTGTTGGAGTCGTCCTTGTGGGAGAGCTCGTGGTGGGCCTCGTTGACGCCCGACCAGGTGAAGACCTGGGGCGCGACGGTGTGGGACCACTGGAGCGAGGCCACGCGCGTCATGCCACAGGTGAGCGCGCTCACCAGCAGATCCATCTGGGCGCGGCCCACGGTGGGGAAGTTGGCGTTCGCCATGGCGTCCATGGCGATGGGGGCCGTGGCGGAGGGGCACCCGGGGATCGCCACGGGCTCGGTCAGCCCCTTCTCCGTCTGCCGGAGCGCCTCGAGGTGCTGCTCGAGCTTGCGCTTCTCCTCCGCGCCCACCCGCTGGGACAAGTCATTCATCTCGCCACGCACCAGGTCCAGCATGCTCTTGCGCCGCCGCAATTGTTTGTCGGCGGCGGTGGTGTCACCCCCGAGCGCTCCGAAGAGCCGCTGGAAGGCGTTGCGCGGGTTGTCCTCGGGCGAGACGAAGACACCCGGGGCCGAATACGACATACGCGTCGAACGCGCGGCGCCCCAGAGGCTCGTCTGCACTCCGAATTCCAGCGATTGGAAGCGCGAGCTCTGGCCCACCTTGCTCGCGATGTATTGATCGACGGACAGGCCCCCCGAGGCATTCCGCGCGGTGCCTCCGCCGGTGAGCATGTTGGCCATGCCCGCTTCGTGGTTGTCCACCTCCGCGAAGTCGATGCCCTCGCAGACGAGCAGTTTGGACACGTGGCGGTTGAGCGCCTCCAGCATGCTGCCGGCGGGGAACGAGAAGGCCGTCTCCGTTCCGCTCGGGCGCCAGTGGCGGTGCACCGTGCCATTGGGGGTGAAGAAGATGATCAGCCGCTTCGCCACCGGCGTCGCCGCCTGGGCTTCTCCGCTGAGGAATCGCAGCAGGGGCGCGGCCAGCAGCGAGGCGCCCAACCCTGCCGTGAACTGCCTTCGCCCGATCCGAATCATACGCATCGACTCCGTTCCGTGGTTGCGACTCGGCGTCCTGCTCGTGGCAGGTTTGTGGCAATGACTGTCTGTTGCTGCATGGCGAGACTCTGAGTGTAATGCCTGCTCGCGGCCACGAGAAAGACCCACGCCCGGTGGCTTCGACCACAACTCAAACGCTGTTTTTGATTCGAGGGCAGGCGGGTGTGAGGCCTTGTGCGACCACGCCTACCCAGCGATTCCCAAGTATGGGGAAAGCTCGGAAAATGTCGAGGCTTTGTAGCTCGGCGGCATCGATTCTTCACGGAAAGGCTTTCATGAAAGCCTGGGCAGTGAAGAGGTTTCGCGCGGGTGCCAAATTTCCGTCTGGGTTTAAAGCGCGGCCGTCGGTGGATGTGCCGTGAAATCAGGAAGAGGGGGCGGCATGAGCGGTTTCCGCGCGGGTGTGCTCGGGGGTGTGCGTGGGTGGGCCGACACCATCCAGGCGGGCATCGGACGCGGTCCTCCCTCGCCTTGACATATGCTGAGGGTGCATGATTTGCGTGGATTTCGAACCCGAAGGGGGAGTCATGCCCAGGCAGGGGTCGCGCTGCTTCCTCGTGGTGAGGGCGCAGGAGTGGATGTGCGCGCTGCCGCTCGAGGAAGTGGAGGAGACGATGAGGCCGCTGCCGGTTGCCCCGGTGTCCGCGGCCCCGTCGTTCGTACGGGGAGTGTGCGTGATGCGCGGCACGCCCGCCCCGGTGGTGAGCCTGACGACGTTGCTGGGCGGAGGCTCGGCGCGGCCCGGTGAGGGCCAGCGCTTCGTCTCGCTGCGGGTGCCCGAGGGGCGGCTGGCGCTCGAGGTGGATGAGGTGCGCGGCTTGCGCTGGCTGGAGGAGGGCTCCCTGGACTCGGTGCCGGCCCTGCTGCAGGCCACCGCCAGCGGCCATCTCCAGCACCTGAGCTCGCTGGATGGCCGCCTGCTGGCCGTGCTCGGGGCCTCCCGCCTGTTGCCCGAGGAGCTCTGGGGCCGCCTGGAGAAGTCCTCCGGACAGGGGGGCGCGTGATCGCCGAGTCTTCACGCCCCGCGCTGGCGCGTTTCGTCGCGCTCGTGGAAAAGCGTCTGGGCCTGTTCTACGACAAGGCCCAGTGGGGTGAGCTGGAGCCCCTGCTCGCCGAGCGGTCCGCCGGGAGTGGCGTGGAGCGCTACCTCGAGCAGCTGGCCTCCTCGTCGACACAGCAGGAGGAGTGGAAGGCGCTCGCCGAGCGGCTCACCGTGGGAGAGACGTACTTCCTGCGCCACCCCACCCAGCTCGAGACGCTGGTGGATCAGGTGCTGCCCTCCTTCCTGCGCCAGACGTCCAACATCCGCGTGCTGTGTGCCGGCTGCTCTTCTGGAGAGGAGCCCTACTCCGTGGCCCTCCTCGCTCGCGAGCGCGGCCGCGTGGATGCCTCGCGGCTCCGCATCCTCGGCATCGACGTCAACCCGCGTGCCATCTCCCATGCGCGCCGGGCCTGCTACTCGCCCTGGTCGCTGCGCGCCGTGCCGCTCGCCATGCGCGAGCAGTGGTTCCAGCGTACTCCCGAGGGTTTCTCCCTCCGGCCCCAGGTGCGCGACCAGGTCATCTTCGAGGAGCGCAACCTCATGGAGGAGGCCCCCGCCTTCTGGGCCCCGGGTTCCTTCCACGCCATCCTCTGCCGCAATGTGATGCTGTATTTCCCGCCCGAGGCGATGCGGCGGATCATCGCCCGCATGGCGCAGGCGCTGGTCCCCGGCGGCTACCTCTTCCTCGGGCCCAGCGAGACGCTGCGCGGCATCTCCGATGATTTCGAGCTGCTGCGCGGCGGAGACGCCTTCTACTACCGGCTGCGGCAACCGGCGCAGGCCAGCGCCTCGGCCCTGGCCATGGCGCCGCCCGCGGCCCTCCAGCGGACGTCGTCACAGGTGACGTTTCCGGTGGTCGTGCCTCCCGCGCCGGCTCCGGCTCCAGCGCCGGACGGGGTGGACGGGGTGCTGCATCTGCTCGCGGCGGAGCGCTACACCGAGGCCTGGTCGCTCCTGGAGTCGCTGCCCCAGTTGCCCCCGTCCTCGCAACCCAGGGCCCTGCTGCTGCGCGCGGTGCTTCACCTGCACGCCGGGCGCCTGGGACAGGCCGAGCAGCTGGGCCGGCAGCTCGCCGCGACGAGTGTCACCGAGGCCCCGGCCCACTACCTCCTGGGGCTGTGTCTGGAGCAGTTCGGAGACGAGGTCGGTGCCCGCGGCCGGTACGTCGCGTCCGTGCGCGCGGATCCCACCTTCGCCCTGGGCCAGCTGCGCGCGGGAACGCTGGCGCGCCGGGCCGGTGACGTGGTCGAGGCCCGGGTGGCCCTGCGCATGGCGCTCTCCCTGTTACCCCAGGAGAAGCCCCTGTACCTGTCGCTCTTCGGTGGTGGCTTCGGCCGTCATGGCCTGATGCAAGTGGTCCTGCAGGAGCTGCAGGCCTGTACGGAGGTCCCATGAGTCTGCCTCGCTCCCGGGTGTCCCTGCGGCTGGACGAGCTGCGTGACAGCTTCGACTCCTCCTTCTCTCGTCCGCCCCCTCCGCGGCAGGAGCCCGGCGAGGCGCTGCTGCGGCTGCGCGTGGGAGGCGCCCCCCTGGCCGTGCGGCTGGGACACCTTTCCGGCCTCCACCTCATGCCCCGTCTGGTGGGCCTGCCGGGTGCTCCGGCCGCGTTGCTGGGGCTGGCGGGGCTCCGGGGCCAGCTCATCGCCGTGCATGACCTGGCGGCGCTGCTGGGCCTGCAGTCCAGTGAGCCTCCGCGCTGGTTGCTGCTGGCCGGTGGTGCCCGGCGCGTGGGGCTGGCGGCGGCGGGGTTCGAGGGGCAGATGCGCGCCACCTCGGAGCAGATGCGGCCCGGTGGTAGCTCCTCCACCCACCCCTTGTTGAGCACCAGTGTTCTCCTTCCGGACGTGCCCCCGTTGCCGGTGCTCGATGTCGACTCTCTCGTGAGAAAGTTGCTGGAGGACGCCTCCGCGCTCCAGCAGGGGAGATGATGAAGATGTTCTCGAAATGGACGCTGGTCCGGCAGTTCGCCGCCGCGGTCGCCATGGTGGTGGTGCTGATCGGCCTCTTCGTCTACATGGCCCTCAAGAGCACCCGGGACTTCACGGGCGCCGCCGTCGCCGTGGGGCACTCCCACCAGGTCATCAATGGACTGGAGCGGGTCCTCTCCAGCGCCAAGGACGCGGAGACGGGGCACCGTGGCTACATCCTCACCGGGAATGACTCCTACCTCGCGCCCTACCTCGAGGCGCGGCGTGATCTGGAGGTGGAGCTCGAGCGCGTGCGCGAGCTCGTCGCCGACAACGCCCAGCAGACCGGACGCCTGGAGACGTTGCGCTCCCTCCTCATGCGGAAGTTGGACGGCCTGCAGGCCAACATCGAGCTGCGCCGCACCCAGGGCTTCGACGCCGCCCTGGCCGCCATCAACACCGGTGAGAGCAAGGCGCTGATGGATGCCACCCGGAAGGCGGTGGAGGAGCTGCGTCAGGCGGAGTTGCGGCTGCTCGAGGCGCGCCAGGAGCAGCTCGATCGCGACGCGGATTCCTTCGAGGGGCTCTACAAGTGGGGCGGGGTCGTGGCGGTCCTCCTCGTCGTGTTCGCCGCCTCCCTGGTGGGCGCCGGCCTGCAGAAGAAGATCGGCTCGGCCATCGCGCAGGTGCAGGGCTCCTCGGCGGAGCTTCAGTCGGCGGCCTCGCAGCAGGCCACGGGCGCGCGCGAGCAGGCCTCGGCCACCACGGAGATCTCCACCACCGTCAAGGAGCTGCTGTCCACCTCGCGGCAGATCGCCTCCAGCGCGCAGCAGGTGGCCCGTGTGGCGGACGAGACGGCCGGCGCCGCCCGCACCGGCAACGAGACGGTGCATCATGCCCAGGAGGCCATCGACACGGTGCGCCGCCAGGTGGACGCCATCGTCAACCACATGCTGGAGCTGGGCAAGCGCTCGCAGGAGATCGGCGGCATCCTCGACATCATCAACGAGCTGGCCGAGCAGACGAACATCCTCGCCATCAACGCCACCATCGAGAGCGCCGGCGCCGGTGAGCACGGCAAGCGCTTCGCCGTGGTGGCCGAGGAGATCCGCAAGCTGGCGGACCGCGTGGGGGGCGCCACCAAGGACATCCGCGTGCTCATCGATGAAATCCGCGCCGCCTCCAACACCACCATCATGGCCACCGAGGATGGCTCCAAGGCGGTGCAGAGCAGCGCCCGGCAGTTCTCCGATGTGGCGGGCAGCTTCCGGCACATCGCGGAGCTGGTTCGCGCCAACCTGGACGTGGCGCGCGAAATCGAGCTGAGCACCCAGCAGCAGACGACGGCGGTGGAGCAGGTGAGCACCGCCATCCTCGAGGTGGCCCAGACGGCGCGTCAGGCCGAGTCCACCTCCGGGCAGACGCTGCAGACGGCCACCCGGCTCATCGAACTCTCCAAGCAGCTCAACGCCATCATCGATTCGCGCGCCTCATGAGCCTGGACAGCGATCCCTACCGCTACTTTCGCATCGAGGCCCGGGAGCTGATCGAGCAGCTCACGCAGGGCCTGTTCTCCCTCGCGGATGGAGAGGGAGGGGCGCAGGCCGTGCCGGAGCTCTTCCGCTATGCGCACACCCTCAAGGGGGCCGCGCGGGTGGTGGGCCAGGTGCGCATGGCGGAGATGGCGCACGCGGTGGAGGACGCGCTGTCGCCCTACCGCAACAGCGGCGCTTCCCTGCCCGTCGACAGCGTGCACGAGTTCCTGCGCCTCGTGGGTCAGATGGCGGAAGCGCTGGACGAGCTGGAGGCTCCGGCGCCCGCTCCCGCCCAGGAGGAACAGGCCCAGTCCCAGGAGGGGGCCCCCGCGTTGGCGCTCCCCGAGGCACCGTCCTCCGAGGTGGTGCGCGTGGAGTTGGAGCGGCTGGACACGCTGCTGGAGGGCCTGTCCGAGGCGGTGGTGCAGCTGGGCGGTCTGCGCGGGGCGGTGGAGTCGCTGACGCAGGCCCAGCACGGTGCCGGCAGCCTCATCGCGCAGCTCACCGCGCCGGTGGCCTCCAGTGGCTCGCCCGCCGAGCGGGCCCGGTGGCTGTCTCGCGTCCTGGCCGTGGCCGAGAGCCTGCGCTCCTCGCTGGTGAAGGCGGGGCGGCAGCTCGGCGGTGGGCTGGGGCAGGTGGAGTCGGAGCTGGCGCGGCTTCGGGACGGGGCCAACACCCTGCGGCTCGTTCCGACGCAGACGCTCTTCGGACCGATGGAGCTGGCCGCTCGCGACGCGGCCGCCTCGCTGGGCCGCCAGGTGGAGGTGGACGCGGAGGGCGGGGACATCCAGATCGACGGGCACGTGCTGGCGGCGGTCCGTCAGGCGCTGGTGCACGTGGTGCGCAACGCGGTGGACCATGGGCTGGAGACGCCCGACGAGCGGCGGGCGGTGGGCAAGTCGCCCACGGGCCGTTTCTCGGTGAAGGTCCAGCGGCGCGGTGGACGCGTCTCCTTCCAATGCGAGGACGACGGGCGCGGCGTGGACCTGGGGCGGATCCGCCAGGTGGCGGTGGAGCGCGGCGTGGTCTCCGCGTCCGAGGCGGACGCCCTGGACGAGCAGGGGTTGCTGGAGCTGCTCTTCCAGCCCGGTTTCAGCACGGCGCGAGCCATCACCGAGGTGTCCGGCCGTGGCGTGGGGTTGGACGTGGTGCGGGACACGGTCCGCCGGCTCAAGGGCGAGGTGCACATCTCCTCCCGGCCCGGGCTGGGGACGTGCATCACGCTGGAGGTGCCCCTCACGCTGGCCTCGTTGGAGGTGCTGGGGGTGGAGGCCGGCGGGCAGCGTCTGCTGGTGCCCCTGGAGGCCCTGAGCGGCGCCATCCACCTGCCAGCCGAGGCCGTCACCTGGACGGGGGCTCGCGCCTGCATCTCCTTCGCGGGCGAGGTGCTGCCCTTCCTCCCCCTGGTGGATGCGCTGGGGCGCGCGGGGACGGGACAGCGGCCCCGGGCCTGGTCCGTCCTGGTGCTCGACGCGGGCGCGGCGGGCCGGGCCGCGCTGGGCGTGGAGAAGCTGCTGGGCATTTCCCGCCGGGTGAGCCGGCCCCTGCCCGCGACCGTGCCCCCGCTGCCGATGGTGGCGGGTGCCAGCTTCGACGAGCAGGGCGTTCCCCTGTTGCTGCTCGACGCGGCCGGCCTGGTGCGTCTGGTGCAGGCGGGCTCCTCGGGCGGGCCTCCCAAGGCGCGCGCCGTGCAGCGGCACCTCATCCTCGTGGTGGATGACTCCGTCACCACCCGGATGCTGGAGAAGAGCATCCTCGAGGCCGCCGGCTATCAGGTGGAGCTGGCCGCCTCCGGCGAGGAGGGCCTGGAGAAGATCCAGCGTGGTGGCCACTCCCTGCTCATCGTCGACGTGGAGATGCCGGGGATGACGGGTCTGGACGTCACCCGCCGCATCCGCTCCATGCCCGCGCTGCAGTCCCTGCCCATCCTCATGGTGTCCTCGCTGGCCACGGAGGAGGACAAGCGGCGCGGCCGGGAAGCGGGCGTGTCGGCCTACATCGTCAAGGGAGAGTTCCAGCAGCACGGCTTCCTCGACACGGTCGCCCGTCTGACGGCCTCCTCGCGGAGGTCCACGTGAACCGTCTGCGGGTCCTCATCGTCGACGACTCGCTGACAGTACGCCGCCGGCTCGCGGATGCCTTCGCGTTCGACACCTCGTGCGAGGTGGTGGGCGAGGCCTCCGATGGTCAACAGGCCTTCGAGCAGTGCCAGCGCCTGCGTCCGGACGTGGTGACGATGGACCTGGTGATGCCGAAGGTGGACGGGCTGCGGGCCACCGAGCTCATCATGGCCCATTGTCCCACCCCCATCGTCGTTCTCTCAGCGGCTGAGAATCGCACGGAAGGCCTGCGGACGATGGACGCGCTGGCCGCGGGGGCGGTGGACGCGGTGGACAAGCCCTCGGGACTCCTGGACGCGAAGTGGATGGGGATGTTGTTGTCGCGGGTGCGGGTGGCGGCGCGGGTGCGGGTCATCACCCACGTCCGGGCCCGGTTGCGGCTGGAGGAACCACATCCTCCGCCCCGGGTGACGGCACCTCCGGTGCCCCCTCGGCTGCTCGTGATGGGAGCGTCCACGGGCGGTCCGGCCGCCGTGCGCCACATCCTCCGCGCCCTGCCGGCGGGCTTCCCGCTGCCGGTGCTGCTGGTCCTGCACATCACCGAGCACTTCGATACCGCCATGGCCGAGTGGCTGGAGGCGCAGAGTGGACTGTCGGTGCGCAACGCGGTGGACGGAGAGTTGCTACCCTTGCCGGGCCGGTTGAATGTGCGGATGGCGCCGGGTAACCGGCACCTGGTGGTCAAGGGCGGGCGGTTGCGGGTGGTGGACGGGCCGGAGCGGCATTCGTGCCGGCCCTCGGTGGACGAGCTCTTCGAGTCCGTGGCTCGGGAGCTGGGGGCGGCCGCCATCGGTTGTTTGCTGACGGGCATGGGACGGGACGGCGCGGAGGGGTTGGCGGCATTGAGACGCGCGGGCGCGGCGACAGTGGTGGAGGATGAATCGACCTGCGTGGTATTCGGCATGCCCCGGGAAGCCATCCGGCTGGGGGCGGCACAGCATGTGGTGGGGCTGACGGACATCCCACCCCTGCTGACGGCGCTCGCGCGAGCGGGCGCCAGGGAAGGAACGGCATGAAGGCACGTGTGCTCATCGTGGACGACAGCGCGACGGTCCGGGCGGACATGCGCGGGGTGCTGAGCGCCGCGGGTTTCGGCACCACGCTGTGTGAGAGCCTCGCGGTCGCTCGCAAGGCGCTGAGCGAGAGTGAGTTCGACCTGGTCATCCTGGACATGCTGCTGCCGGATGGCGAGGGCGTGGAGTTGCTGGAGGAGCTGCGCCGGGCGCCTCGCACCGCGCACCTGCCCGTGTTGATGCTGTCCACCGAGGCGGCGGTGATGCAGCGGCTCAAGGGCCTGTCACATGGCGCCAACGACTATGTGGGCAAGCCCTACGACTCGGCGTACGTGGTGCGGCGCGCCCACGAGCTGACCCAGGTGCCCGAGGCGGATGGGACGCCGCGGCTGGTGTCGGCCGGCAGGCGCCGCCGGGTGATGGTGGTGGACGGGCGCATCGACTTCCGCCACCGCGCCGCGGACGCGCTGCGCAAGGATGGCCACGACGTCATCATCGCCGAGTCCGGAGAGGACGCCATGCGGCTGCTGGAGGCCCAGCCGGTGGATTGCATCCTGTTGGACCTGGAGATGCCGGGGCTGGAGGGCCCGGAGTGGGTGCGCGCCGTGAGGGCCCTGCCGGCGACGGCGCAGGTGGCCGTGGTGGGCCTGACGGCCGGCTTCGACGCGAAGCTCATCTCCGAGGCGTTGGCGGTGAAGGTGGATGCCTTCTGCTCCAAGACGGAGGACATCGAGGTGCTGCGCGCGCAGGTGCGCACCGAGCTGCGGCGCCGGGCGGAGTCCGAGCAGTCCGCCTCGGGTTCGATGGCCACTCCCCATCTGCCCCATCATTCCGTGGCCCCGATCGCTCCGGTGACGCACGTGGCTCCCGTGGTGCCGGCCACGGCCGCCCCCGCGCCCGCCATTGGAGCTGGCCACGGGTCCCTCTTCGACGCGCTGGTGGCGCGCTGCGGTTTGTCGCCCGTGATCGCTCCCTCCACCATGACGCGCGCCTGCCGCAAGGCCGGGGTGGAGCCTCAGCTGCTCACCCCCGCGTTGCTGGCCCGGGCGCTGCCGAGCATCCGCGACATGCTGCACATCTTCCTCGACGCCCAGGAGGCGGAGCGGCGCATCCAGTCCATCCAGGCGTTGGCGGAGTCCCCCGGCGCGCATTCGCTGGGGAAGACCCGCGGCTCCTGAGTCGCGGCCCGGCGTCCCTCAGGCGCCGGGCGGTTGCTCCAGCGCGCGCAGCTCGGCGCGGGCCCGGTACAGCCCCACCCCATAGACGACGGCGAGCGCCGCCAGGCAGGCCAACCCCAGCCCGTTGTAGCGGTGGATGAGCTCCAGCTCGCCCCAGTGGTACACGTCGACGAGCTTGGAGGGGTCGCTCAGCCCCACGCCCTCCATCTCCCCGAAGGGGATCCGTTCGAAGTCGGTTCGCGCGGCCCACCACTCCTCGAAGGCGTCCATGAAGGCCGCGGCGCCGATGGTCAGGTATCCCCAGTGGAGCCAACCCCGGCGCAGGGCGGAATCCCTGGGCGCGTAGAGGGTCGTCATCAGGAGGCTTCCGAGCACCAGACAGCCTCCATCTCCTCCGAAGGTGATGAGCATCCGGGCCTTCGAGGGCGCGAGCACCACCGTGCCCACGAACTGGAGGACGAGCCCCGTGGCGCCGGCGATCATCAGGAGCCGGCTTCGGAGGAGGTAGCCGCGGAAGGCGAGCCCCCCGAGCAGGACGGCCAGCACCAGGAAGACGAAGGTGGAGCGCACCTCCCCGGTGCGGGTGACCCACGGTCCGGGAATGGAAGGGAAGCCGCAGAACCAGGCGGTGACGGCGTGGCCCAGCTCATGAATCCACATGGAGAGGAAGATGCGGAGCAGGCGGCCCCATAGCGGGCTCTTCACGAGCAGCCAGGCCACGACCAACGCCACGGGAAGGGCGAACTGGCGCAGCCGCAGCTCCAGCCGTGCCTCCTCGAGCTCCCCACCCCAGGCGGAGCTCTCCGGAGGGAGGTGGGGAGGGCGCTCGGGCTCGCTCAGGGGGAAGGCCGCGAGCGCCTGGGGCTCCTCCTCCAGGGCGGGGGCTGATGGCGCGCTCCTGGTGGCGAGCTGCGCGGCACGGGCCTCCGCCTTGGCGTAGAGGACGCCACACCTCGGGCATTCCGGCGCGAGGATGCGAGGCTCACCACAGCGTGGGCAGAGCTTGGGCCGAGGACTCTCCATCGGGTGGAGTGTACAGGGCCCTGGCCGGGGAGCGCCTGGGGGCACTCCCTTCCACACCGCGCCTCCGTCAGTGCAGGGTCTTCTTGAGACGGCTCAGCCGCTCATGGGTCCGCTTCTGCGCGGGCAGCAACTCCATCCGGACCAGGCGGCGGGCCTCGCCGTGTGTCTTGTCCAGATCGCGCTGGTAGTCCGCGAGGCCGTGATCCTCGCCCTCCTCGAGCGCCTGGATGGCCGCCTTCTCCCCGAGGAGATCGGCGCCTCCCTGCACCAGCTTCGCGAAGGCGCCCCATGGACCGGACCCCCCGGCGGGCGTCCCGCCCAGCTTCTCGATGCGCTCGCGAATGGACTCCACCCGGTGCTCGTGATCGTGGAGGCAGTCCTCCAACTGACTGCGAATCCGGTCATTCGACACGTGATCGATGGCCTGACGGTAGGTCTCCACCGCGGAGATCTCCCCGCGGAGGAAGGAGTTGAGCGTCTCGACATCGGTGTTCGCCATGCGCTTGGCCTCCAGCATGAGGTGACTCGCGCAAAGGTGGGGCTCCCTCGCGGAGCGGCAACGAGGGCTCCTTGGGATCGCCGTGCTCCGGGAGGGCGGTACGAGGGTTGCCCGCTCGCTGGCTTCGCGGGTGTCTACCTGCCCTGTGCCTGGGCCCAGAGCGAGAGCAGCTCCGCCTCTCGTTCCGGGGGGAGCCCGGCGCGTGGCTTGCCTCGGCGCTCCTCGGGCTGGCTCTTGAACCAGGCGAGCGTGTCCCGGGTGGTGACGACCGGCGAGCGGAACCGCAGTCCGGCCCGCACCGCCTTGGTGTTGCTGCGCAGGTGCATGCCGGCATAGGCCCCGAAGGCCGGTGCCCAGATGGGGAGGGCTCCCTCGCCGTCCTCTCCGTTCTTCAGGAGGAACTCTCCGGGGACCCAGATGAGCTTCGTGTCCTTGCCCGTCACCTCCTTGCAGGCCGCGAACAGCTCGCCCATGGTCCAGGGCTTCTCCGGCCCCACGGCGTTGAAGGTGCCGGTGGTGTTGCGCTCGACCAGCACCACGAGCCACTCGGCCAGGTCTCGCACGTCGATGATCTGCAGGGGATCGGAGGGGCTGCCCGGGGCGAGCATCTCGCCGCCCTGCTCGTAGCGCAGCGGGAAGTACGTGAAGCGGTCCGAGCGATCCTCGGGGCCGACGATGTAGCCGGGGCGGACGACGGTGACGCGGCCCGGCAGGGCCTTCTCCGCGGCCTCCTCACACGCGCGCTTCAGCCCGCCGTAGTTCTCGAAGTTCTTGCCCATCGTCTCGACGTTGGGATCGGCGAGCGTCGCGGTCGCGGCGCTCTCGTCCGCGTGGGGCGTGTCGTTCTTCGCGTAGGCCGAGACGCTGGAGATGAAGATGTACTGCCCGACGTTGGGGGCCAGCAGCTCCGCGGAGGCGCGGACCATGCGCGGGAAGTAGCCCGAGGTGTCGATGACGGCGTCGAACGAGCGGCCCTCGAGTGCCTTCAGGCCCTCGTCCTTGTTCGGGTCCCGGTCTCCGTGCAGCTTCTCCACGTCCGGAAAGAGCTCCGGCCGCGTCCTGCCTCGGTTGAAGAGCGTCAGCGTGTGCCCGCGTGCCTGGGCCGCGTTGACGAAGGCCGGGCCGAGGAATCCCGTCCCGCCGAGGACGAGGATCTTCTTCTTGGAGGTGGCGCGGCCCTCTCCGGAAATGGCGCGCAGGCTCGGGCCACACGCCGCCAACGCGGTCGCGGCCAGGGAGTACTGGAGGAACTGCCTTCGGGATGTCGTCATGGGTCTCCTTCCAGGACACCTGGCGGTCTTCTCTATTCCCGGAGTGCTTGCGAGGCATCGAGCCCTCGGCGTCTTCCGCGGGGAGCGTGGATGGAAACAGAGGCGTGCTTCCAGGGGTTCTCACAAAGAGGACCTGGGATGTTCAAACCAGACACGGGAGGGACGCCATGGGCACGCTGAAGGACACCGAGAAGGACACCGGATTCCAAACGGGTAGACGGAGCGCGGCTCCCGGCGCGCAGGGGCAGGCGAACACCGGAGCGCGTGAGCATGGCGTGGAAGAGGCCGCGCCCCAGACGTCCTGGACGAGCGCGGCTCCCGGTTCCCAGGGAGAGGCGAACACCCGCGCGAGGTTCAACCGTCGCGGGGGGTGAGGGGGAACCTGGGGATCGCCGCGTCCATCAACTCGCCCGCGGTGAGGGCCGCGCCTCGGGACTCGCAGGCCTCCCACATCTGGAGGAAGGCCTCGGCCGAGGAGAAGAGCGGGTCGAGCTGTGCGTCGGTCAGGCCCACGTGGACGAGGTCGCGGATGAAGTCCGGTAGCAGGCCGATGTGGGCCAACCCATCGGTGTTGAAGTCGAACTCGCGCGTGTTGGCGCGTGATTTCACGAAGGGCACGTCCGTGCGGTACATGGTGCCCGAGTAGGGCAGGGGAGGCTTGTTGCGCTGCAGCATCTGCTGGACGGGCCGCCGTTTGATGCGCAGTGCGTCGTCCCGCAACCCGAAGGCGGCGTTTTCCCCATAACGAGGCCCCGGCTGTTGGTTGAGGCCATTGAAGTCGGTGCCCATGGCCACGCCGCCGCGGCCCACCTCGCGCAGCACGGAGAGGGCGTACTGGTAGGACTGGGCCCACGTCTTGGACGAGCCCGCGCAGTCGTTCTCCACCGTACTGCCAGGGAAGTCCTTCAGCTCGTGCTGGTGGGTGATGGGGGCCAGCAACCCGCCCAACGCGAGGATGCGCCGCGCCTGAGCACGCGTCTTCATGTACTCGCTGGCGCGCTTGGCCTTGCGGCTCGTCTCCTGGACGGACAGGCCCTGCTCGCGGAAGGCGCAGTGCGAGGCGAGCACGGGGTAGTTCGTCTGCTCCGCCAGGGAGAGGACCTCGTCGGTGCAGCGCTCGGACATGTGCTCCACGTCGAGGATGAAGCCCTGGTGCATGGCCGCGCGCAGGAAGGCCTCGCCCGTGGGCGTGAGCCCGAGCTGGTTGACGTGGCCCTGGCCCGGGGCATTGAGCGCGTAGCCCTTCGGGTAGTGGGCCCGCTTCATCAGCTCGTAGAAGACGATGGCCGCCTTGTTCTGGGTGTCCAGGTCCTGCCCGAGCCGGAATCCCACGCTGGGGTCTCCCCGCACGTCGAAGTAGCGCCCGCGCAGGAAGTGGTTCAGCAGGTTGAACTTGTCGTCGTAGACGGCGGCGCCACCGAAGCTGTTGTTGGCCAGGTGCAGCGGCGTCATCATCCGGAAGCCCAGGTCCCGGAGCCATCGGAGGATGCGGGGCAGCTGCTCCAGGGAGAGTGGCTGGCGGTTGAGCGCCGAGCGGTCCCCCAGGATGCTATCCAGGGAATCCACCTCCACGCCGGCCACCACGGCGAGCTTGCCGGACGCGATGAGCTGGCGGGCCTGCGAGGCGCTCAGGGCCAGGCCCATCCAGTCCGAGTGCCGCTCGGTGAAGCGGCGCAGCTCGCGCATCTGCTTCTCGATGGAGCTCTCGTCCTTGTCGGGGTGGCCGAACTGCTCCGCCAGCAGTTCGTTGTTGACGGCCACGCTGCAGCTCAGCCGCAGCCCTCCGTCGTGCGCCCGCTTCAGCCAATCCACGAAGACCTGTTGGTGGGCGAGCGTCGCGAAGGTGGGCCAGTTGGCATAGGTGCCATGGCCACAGGGGCCGTGGCCCAGACCGCCCTCGATGAAGAGCTGCACCATGGACCAGCCCCGCCCGAAATTGCCGAGGCCCCATGCTCCATGGGGGAAGACGTCGCAGCGGGCGAGCGCCCTCTCGATGTCACCATCCGGAAACCCGGCGAGCAGGTGTCCGCCGAAGCCCAGGTGCGCCATCATGTGGCAGTGCAGATCGGCGAAACCAAACACGGGGGACGTCATGGGAACCTCCGGGGCCGACCGTGCGAGCCGCCATCATGCCTGGGATGCGGGCGAAGGCGTATCCGCTTCGGCCCACTTTCGTTTCCTCACCAACTCCCGGGGCGTGGGCGGGCGCGGGTCGGGGGCGTCGAGTGGCTCGACAATGATATCGAAGAGACCATTGTCGAAGGGCCGACCGGGTGCGGGCGCCTTGGGGGCCAATCGTTCGCGCAGGCCCTGCTTCGCCAGTGTCCGTGCGCGGTAATGGCAATAGGGATTGTTACCCGGCCGGCCGAACAGCGAGTGCGCGGTGAAGCTGCACCCGGCTAGGCACGTCGCCGCGAAGGGGCAGGTGCGGCAGAAGCCCCAGAGGTCTTCCTGGGTGCGCGCGCGCGTGAAGGCGAGCTCCTTCGAGCCCTCCCAGATGTCACGCAGCGGCTGCTGGCGCAGGTTGCCGCCCACGTAGTGCGCCGTCTGCAGCGAGGGGCAGCCCTTTACGGCTCCGTTGGATTCGATCCCCATCACGTACCGGCCAGCCATGCAGCCGCGCCAGTGGTCCCCGGCGTCGGGGCGGGGTGAGCGCAGCAGGCCCTCCTCGGGCCCGAAGTACCCCAGGTTGTTGCCGGGCATGAGGGTGATGCCGTCCTCGAAGGCGCGGGTCTTCAGGGCCGCGATGCGCGGGAGCAGATCGATCAGATCCCACGGCTGGAGCAGCATGGCCGGGCGGTCGGCCGCGCGCCCGAGTGGGGCGGTGATCTGCAGTTGCCAGGCGCGGATGCCCGAGCCCTTCAGGTGCTCGTAGAGCGGCTCCAGGTCCGCCTGGTTGAGCCGGTTGAGGTTGGTGTTGGCGGCCACGCGGATGCCGGCCGCTCCCAGGAAGCGCAGCGTCGCCGAGGCGGAGGCGAAGCTGCCCGGGGCGGCGCGCATCAGGTCGTGCGTCGGCTCCAGGCCATCGATGCTGACGGAGGCCGCGTACAGCCCGGCCTCCGCCATCTGCCGGGCGAGTGGCTCGGTGATGCCGCGACCGCCGGTGGTCATCCCCGGGCGGATGCCCGCCTCCTTCAAGGCGCGGATGATGTCGAGGAAGCCCGGGTGCAGGTAGGCCTCGCCGCCGATGAGCACCACCTCGCGGGCGCGCATCTCGCGGAGCTGCCGGACCACGTCCAGTGCCTCTTCGGTGGTGAGCTCGTCGGGGCGGTTCGTGCCCGCGCGAGAGCCACAGTGGGTGCAGGGCTGATCACACCGGAGGGTCAATTCCCAGACCACGTAGGCGGGGTGGTAGTCGGGACGGGTGACGTCGAGTCGGCGCGGCATGGACATACGTTCGGATGGAGCAAGAAGCGGGCGCAACCCCCTCCCCCTGACAGGCGTGTCATAGCGAGGAGACGGGAAAAGCCAGTCATTCCGAGACGTTCGGCGTGGCATGCACTTCGCTCAGGGCCCGGCCACCCGGCCACCATGAGGGTGGCCCGTGGAAAGAGGTGTCCCGATGTCCTCTCTGTCCTCCTGTCAGAAGTGTCGTGGTTTCGTCCCTCCCGCGAGCACCGACTGCGTGCATTGCGGCGCGCCGATGGGTGAGTCGGCGCCGCGTGGGAGCGCGATGCTGAAGGGCTTGTTCTGCGTGGCCAGCGCGAGCGTGGCGGCCA